>NZ_JBXVWA010000001.1:0-942260 GCF_057219735.1 Phenylobacterium sp. T106
GCGGCTCGATCTTCGCCCACTGCTCGTCGCTGAACCAGAATTCGTTGCTCATGATCCACCTCCGCAGAGCTTGAATCACGATTTGGCAAACACCATCAACAAGCTGATCGAGTTTTCACCCTAGAACGTCGCGGTCCAGGATATCGGACCGCGCCTCCGCCGCGGCGGCCGCCAGAGGGCCGCCGCGGCCCCCACATCCGGCTCTTGCCGGTCGGCCGCGCCGGCCCGACGCTGCGCGCGGCGCGGGTCCCCGCGCCGAGGTCCAGGCACGGAGGAGCGCTTGCGCATCATCGATCGGGACGAGGTGGCCCGGAAGCTCACCTACGAGCTCTGCATCCCGCTCGTCCGGGAGGCGATGATCGCCTTCTCGAAGGGCGTCACGCGCCAGCACCTCCGCTCGATCCTGCCGCTGGGGCCGAAGGGGGTGTTCGGGATCATGCCGGGCGCGCTGGGCGAGGGCGCGATGTTCGGCGCCAAGCTGATCAGCGTCTACCCGGGCAACTTCGCCAAGGGCGTCCAGTCGCACCAGGGCGTGGTGGTGCTGTTCGACGGCGAGAGCGGCGCGCCGGTCTGCGTGGCGCACGCCGGCGAGATCACGGCGATCCGGACGGCGGCGGCGAGCGCCGTGGCGACGGACGCGCTGGCCCGGCCCGAGGCGGCCGCGATGGCGATCCTGGGCTACGGCGAGCAGGCGACGACGCACGCGCGCGCGATCGCGAAGGTGCGCCGGCTGTCGAAGATCGCCGTGTGGGGCCGCGACGCCGGGCGGGCGACGGCCTTCGCGGCCAGGATGGGGGCGGAACTGGGCCTTCCGGTCGCCGCGGCCGACAGCGTCGAAGCCGCCGTGGCGGACGCCGACATCATCACGGCGGTGACCAATGCGCGCGAACCGATCCTGCGCGGCGCCTGGGTGGCGCCGGGCGCGCACGTGAACCTGGTGGGCTCCAGCGGTCCCGGGCCGACGGAGGTCGACCACGACCTGGTGGTCCGTTCGCGCTTCATTGCCGACAGCCGCGAGGGCGTTCTCGCCCAGGGGGCCGAGTTCCTCTACGCCAAGGCCGCGGGCCTGGTGGGCGACGATCACGTGGTAGGCGAGATCGGCCAGGTGCTGGCGGGCGACCTGCCGGGACGCCAGTCCGCCGACCAGATCACGGTCTACAAGTCGCTGGGTCACGTGGTGCAGGACCTCGCGGCCGCCAAGGCGCTCTACGAGGCGGGCTGATGCGCGGGTTCTGCCTCGTGTTGTCGATGGCGCTGGCCGTGGCGCTCGGCCCTGCGCCTGCGGCCGCAGCCGCGGAGCCGGAGCTTCGGGTCGTGCTGAAGCCCGGGGGGATCGACGCGGCGGCCGGCCGGGCGTTCGTCGAGGTGAGCCTGACCATTCCCGACGTCGACGTTCCGGCGGGCGCGCCGCTGCTGACGCTGCCCCTGGTGATCGCGAACACCGACACCGTGGCGGCGACCCTGACGGAGCTGAAGGTCACGGACGCCGCGAGCGAGGTCCCGCTGAGCGTGAAGGACGACCCCGTCGCGATCGCCTACTCGCGCCGCTGGGTGGCCGGGCGGGCGGTGAAGGGGGACGTGACCGTGACCTACCGGGCGCCGGTGGACAACACGCCGCCCCGGAAGGGCTCGGGACCGCCGTACGGCCTGCGGACCGAAGGCGGCGGCGTCTCGGGCGTGGGCAACACCTTCATTCTGCTGCCCGAGGGCGGAACGGCCTATCGGGTGGCGCTGTCCTGGGACCTGAGCCGGATGCCGGCCGGCTCGACCGCGATGTCGAGCCTGGGCGACGGCGACGTCACGCTGCCCGCCGGGCCGGCGGAGCGGCTCCACCGCACCCTGTTCATGGCCGGACCCATGCGGCGCGCGCCGGCGAAGGTGACGGCGACCGGCTTCTCCGCCGCCTGGCTGGGCGACCCGCCGTTCGACCCGCGGCCGCTGATGGAATGGGCGTCGCGCCTGCACGGCTGGATGAGCGGCTTCTTCCAGGACCCGGAGACCCCGCCCTACCGGGTCGTCCTGCGCTACAACCCCATAAACGCCGGCGGCGGCGCGGCGCTGACCAACTCGTTCCTGCTGACCTGGGGCGAGACGGCCAAGGACCCCGAGGCGCTGAAGGGGACCCTGGCGCACGAGATGATCCACACCTGGACCGCCTCGGGCCTTGGCGGCCAGTGGTACGGCGAGGGGATCGCGGTGCACTACCAGGCGCTGTTGCCGATGCGCGCCGGCATGCTGACGCCCGCGCAGTACCTGGACGACATCAACGACACGGCCCGGCGCTACTATACCAATGCGCTGAACGACACGCCGGACGCCGAGATCGCCGCGCGGTTCTGGGAGGACACCCGGATCCGTACGCTGCCGTACGACCGGGGCGCGATGTACTTCGCCGTGCTGGACGGGAAGATCCGGCGGGCCAGCCAGGGCCGGCGATCGCTGGACGACCTGATCCGCGAGATGGTCCGGCGACGCCGCGCGGGCGAGACCGTGCCCGAGAGCGGCTGGGTCGAGCTGCTGGCGCGGGAGCTGGGCGAGGAGGGACGCCGCGTGCACGCGGACATGCTGGCGGGCCGGCTTATGCTGCCCGAGAGCGGCGACTTCGGTCCCTGCTTCAGCCGCACGACGGGCAGGTTCCGGCGCTTCGACCTGGGCTTCCACCCCCGCTCGCTGGTGGGGGACGTGAAGACCATCCGGGGCCTGGTCCCGGGCTCGGAAGCCGCCAGGGCCGGACTTCAGGACGGCGACGTCGTCACCTACTCGGTCGCCATGGACAGCGTGCAGGGCGACCAGGCGCGGATGCTGACGCTGCGCGTGACCCGCGCGGGCCGGACATTCCCGGTGACCTACCTGCCGCGCGGCGAGACCGTGGACGCCTGGCAATGGACGCGGGTCCCGGGCGTGCCCGACGCCAGATGCGCGACCTGAGACGGCGCTAGTGGCGCCGATGGATCAGCGCAGGGTCCCGCTCACCAGGGCGCGGATGTCGCGGCTGAAGCGCGCGCGGGTTTCGGCGTCGCGGTACATCATGTGACCGCCGGGATAGCAGCGGAACGTCATGGCGGCCTTCAGGGGCGCGGGGAGGTGACGCGCGATCTCGGCGTCGCCGGCGCAGTTCGCGAGGCTGTCGTACAGGCCCGAGGCCACGAGCACCCTGAGCCTCGGATTCAGCGCCACGGCCTCGGCCGTGCCGGGCAGGGGCGGGCCGAGCTTCGGCGGGCCGGCCCCCGTGCGGACGGCCTCTGCGAAGGCCTTCTCGCGCGCCTCGGAGGTGACCGGGCCGGTGGCGTAGTCCCAGCGCGCGCCGACGCCGGGCGGGGGCTTGCCGTCCGGGCCAGGCGGCTCGGCCTCGAGGCCCACGTACGGCAGGTCGGTGCGATTCCCGAGGTCGCCGCGCAGGTAGCGCAGGATGGCGTCCGCGGCGCGGTCGGACGGCTCGTCGACGCGGCGCATGTCGAAGACGTTCAGCGGCCTGTCGCCGCCGAGCGCGGTGCGGAACTGCCGCGGCGTCAGCATGAGGGTGCGGCGATCGACCTGGTCCGCCGGCACGCCGGTGAGGCGCGCCAACCCCGCCGCGATGTGCTCGCGCTCGTCGGGGTCCAGCTGCTCGCGCCGGGCCAGCGCCGGCCCGTAGGTGTCGCGGGCCCACCGCGCGGCGGCGCGGCGGACGGCGTCGGGCGTGCGTCCGACGTCCGGGGCAAGCCGGCCGTGATGGAAGGCGGTCACCGCGTATCCCACGACCCTCAGGTGGTCGATCGGCGGGTCGGCGGCGCCGCGGGCGAGCCCGGTTCCGCCGGAGATCAGCCCCAGGCCGTCGACCCGGACACCCCGCGCCAGCAGGGCCTGGCCGACGTTGGCGGCGCGGCCTGCGCCCCAGCTCTCGCCGATCAGGTAGAGCGGGTTGGCCTCGGCGGCGTGCTGCGCGCGCCAGGCGCGGACGAACTCGGTCACCGACGCCACGTCGCCCAAGGTGCCGTAGAACCCCTGGGCGTACTCGGGGCGGGCCGCGCGGCTGAAGCCCGTGCCGATGGGATCGACGAAGACCAGATCGGCGTGGGTCAGCCAGGTGTCGGCGTTGTCGACGAGGCGGCCGACTTCGCCCCGCTTCGGGCCGGCGACCTCGAAGTGCAGCGTGGCCGAGTTGGCGCCGGGGCCGCCGTTCCAGACGAAGGCGAGGGGGCGGGGCTTCGACGAGGGGACCCGGTAGGCGATGTAGAACATCCAGCCCCTGGTCTCGCCCGTCCCCGGGTCGCGGATGGCGATGCGGCCGGTCTCGGCCGTGTAGGCCAGCGGCCGCCCGGCGATGGTGATGGCGTGGCGCGTGACCACAGGGGCCTCGGCCGCTGGCTGGGCGACGGCGGTCGCGGCGGCGGTCGCCAGGACCGCGGCGGCGAGCAGGGCCCTCACCTCAGAGCGCCTGGGGCGCGAACCGCCCGCCGGTGATCCAGCTGCGGATGTCGCCGGTGAACGCCTTCAACGACGGCTCGTGCGTGTAGGCCATGTGGCCGCCCACGTACTGGCGCTGGATCACGCGTTCGCGCGGCCAGTCGCTCTTGGTCACGAGGTAGCGGGCCGGGCCGACCGTGGTCGTCAGGTCGTAGATGCCGGTGCCGATCATGAGCCGGAACTTCGGATCGGCCGCGAAGGCGGGGCCGATGCGCGCCTGGTAGTCGTAGTCCAGGAAGGGGCCGCCCGGCCCCAGCGTGCCGTTCCAGGCCCAGCCGCTCGTCTCCGGCGCCTGGGCCCGGTAGTCCGAAGCCGGCCGGGCGACGCCGAGGTCCCGGTAGTGCGCCAGCATGGCCGGCTCGACCGCGGCGGTCACCGGGCCGAAGGGGTCGGCCGCGCGCTGCCCGGCCGGCGCGGGACCCACGTAGCGGGCGTCGTACATGCCCAGCACCTGGCCGGGGAGAAGCTCGCGCAGGAAGGCGATCTTGGTGATCTGGAGATCGTTCCGCAGGTAGTAGTCGGCGCTGACGCCGGTCATCGCCTGAAGCTTCGCGGCGACCTCGCGGCGCCTGGCGGCGGGCAGGTCGTGGCCCTGCAGGAGGGCCTGCAGGTATTCGCTCATGCCCCAGGCGTAGGCGGCGTCCACCACGGCGCCCATGGACCGGCCTTTCCAGGCCGGGGCCCGGCCGTGGTAGGCGGCGACGGCGGCCAGCGCCGTGAGATTGGTGGCGTAGGCCAGGGCGTTCTTCGCGCGCTGGCTGGTCTCGATCATGTTGACGGCCTGGCCGAAGAGGAAGACGCCGGAGAGCGGCATCACCTTGGCCAGCTGGCCGGCCATGAGGGCCGCGCGAAGGGTGCCATAGCTCTCGCCCAGCACGAACTTCGGCGAAGCCTCGCGGCCGTTCGCCCGGATCCAGTCCGCCACGAAGTCGGAGACCGACTGGGCGTCGCCCTCGACCGAGTACACGCGCGACCGGTCGCCGCCGGGCAGCAGGCGCGAGAAGCCGGTCTCGGCCGGGTCGACGAACACCAGGTCGGCCACGTCGAGCACCGTCTCCGTGTTGTCGACGAGGCCGCCGGCGGAGGGGACCTTGGGATCCTGGGAGACCACGAGCCGTCGGGGGCCCAGAGCCATCATGTGCAGGGTGGCGGACGAGCTGGACGGGCCGCCGTTGAAGGCGAACAGCACCGGACGGGTGGCGGGGTCGGCGCCGGCCTTCACATAGGACGTGCAGACGAAGCGCACGCCGGGCCGGCCGTCTGCGGCCGCGACGACCGTCTCTCCGACCGTGGCGGTGAAGTCGACCTTCCGTCCGTTGAAGACGCCCGAATGCGTGCTCACGAACGGGCCGCCGGCGCCCGGGAGGGTCTCGGCGGCGTTCGCCGCGCCCGCGGCCGCCACGGCGAGGCCGCCGGCGCCCAGCAGCTCGCGCTTGGTGATCCCGGCCATATCCGCCCCCTGGTTTCCGTCGCCGGGGGAAGGCTAGCCCGGGGCCGCCGGATAATCTTTTCCTTCTGGCGGCGCGGCCCAATTCCCGCGGCATAGGCTATGCCGACGGCGCTTCGGGTCCCGCATTGATCTTGTCGCCCGCGACGGCGCTCGCCAGCAGTTCGAATAGAAAATCCCGACCCCGAAGGTACGATGATGCGGTCGTGAGGGGTCGTATCCATGCCGCTTAGAACCGCCGTCGCAGCCGGCCTGGCCCTGGCCGTCGCGCTCTCGGCGCCGGCGCTCGCGGCGACCCACAGGTACGTCGTCATCGCCAACGGCGAGAAGGTGGGCCATCTGACCGCCGACGTGCAGGGGCGCACGACGCGGGTCGACTACGCGGTCTCGAACAACGGCCGCGGCCCCAAGGCCCGCGAGACGATCGAGGCGGACGCCGGGGGCCTGCCCGTAGCCTGGACCATCGAGGGCGAGAGCCTGTTCGGCAGCCCCGTGGCCGAGCGCTACGCGTGGCGCGCCGGCGAGGCCGAATGGACCAGCCAGGCGGACAAGGGCCGGGTCTCCGCGCCCCGGCCGCTGCTCTACATCGGCAACGACGTCAGCCCCTGGATGCTGGGCGTCTATGTGAAGGCGCTGCTGAAGGCTCCCGGCCGCACGCTGCCTGTGCTGCCGTCGGGACAGCTGCGGCTGAGCGAGGTGCGCCGGACCACCGTGGGCGCGGGCAAGCTGGCGGTCCCGGTCACCGTCTACGAACTGGCCGGCATCGACCTGGCCCCGGACTACATCCTGGTGGACGGAAAGGGCGAGCTGTTCGCGGTGGGCGGCCTGATCCGCGAGGGGTACGAGGCCGAGGTCCCCAAGCTGGACGCCCTGAAGCGCGAGATCAGCCTGGCGCGGGCGCAAGAGGCGCAGGCGAAGCTGGCGCATCGCTTCGGCGGGCCGGTGCGGATCCGCAACGTGCGCGTCTTCGATCCGGTGTCGATGACGTTGAGCGCCGACCTGAAGACCGTGGTGGTGTTCAAGGACCGCATCACCGGCGTGCTCGCCAACGACACGCCAGGCCCGCCGCCGAAGGGCGAGGCGGTGATCGACGGGCAGGGCGGGACGCTGATGCCCGGCCTGCACGACATGCACTCGCACACCAGCCTGTCGTCCAACCTGTTCAACCTCGCGGCCGGGGTGACCGCGACCCGCGACCAGGGCAACGACAACGAAGAGCTGCTGTCCATGCTGGACGGGCTGGCCGCCGGCCGGCTGGCGGGCCCGCGGATCGTGCGCAACGGGTTCCTGGAGGGCCGCAGCCCCTATTCGGCGCGGCTGGGGTTCGTGTCGGACACGCTGGAGGACGCGCTCGCTCGGGTCCGCTGGTACGCCGACCACGGCTACTGGCAGGTCAAGATCTACAACAGCTTCAACCCCGACTGGGTGGCCCCCGTGGCGGCCGAGGCCAAGCGGCTCGGGATGGGGGTAACGGGCCACGTGCCGGCCTTCTCGTCGCCCGACCGGGTGATCCGGGACGGCTACGACGACATCGCCCACATCAACCAGCTGATGCTGGGCTGGATCCTGGACCCCAAGGAGGACACCCGCACGCCCCTGCGGCTGACCGGCATGGCGCGCGGCAAGGACCTGGACCTGAGGTCCGAGCGCGTCCAGTCGACCGTGCGGCTGATGAAGACCCGCGGGACCGCGCTGGACACCACGGCGATGATCCTGGAGCGCCTGATGCTCTCGCGCGCGGGCCAGGTGCAGGCGGGCGACCAGCCGTACCTGGACCATGTGCCGATCGGCTACCAGCGCTACCGCAGGCGCAGCTTCGTCACGATCCGCACGCCGCAGGACGACGCCGACTACCAGGCCGGCTACCGCAAGGTGCTCGAGGTGCTGAAGATGCTGGACGACGCGGGCATCCAGCTGCTGCCGGGCACCGACGACGGCACGGGGTTCTCCAGCCTGCGGGAGATGGAGGTCTATGTCGCGGCGGGCATCCCCGCCGGCCGGGCGCTCTATTTGGGCACCCTGGGCGCCGAACGCTATTTCCGGCGCGACCACGAGGCGGGCAGCATCGAACGCGGCAAGCTGGCCGACGTGATCCTGGTGGACGGCGACCCGGTGGCGAACATCTCGGCGCTGAGGAAGACCCGCATGACGATGGTCGGCGGGGTGGCCTACTACCCGGCGGAGATCTACGAGCACCTGGCGATCCGGCCGTTCGCGTCGCCGCCGCCGGTGACGAAGGCCGCGCCGTGAGGCTCGCCGGGGCGATCCTGTCGGGGCTGGTGGCCGTCGTGCTCGGGACGGGGGCCGCGGCGGCCGAGCCCCCGAAGCGGCTGGACGTGGTGCTGACGCCGCACGCCACCGGCGGCGAGGGCAGCCATCTCGGCGTCCGGATGACCCTGGAGGCGCCGGGGCTGAAGGCCGGCGATCCGCTGGTGCGGCTGCCGATCCGGCTGGTGGGCATCCCGACGCCGCCGTGGCCGGCGGACGCCGTCCAGGCGCGCGACGACCGGGGACCGATCCCGCTGTCGCAGGCCGAAGAGCCCCCGACGCCGCAGGGGGTCTACCGCCGCTGGATCGTGGGCCGGGCGAGCGCCGGGGACGTGGTGGTGAGCTACCGCGCGCCGCCCCGACGGGTGACGGCGGCCACCAACAACGGCCCGCTGTTCGACCTGCGCGAGGAGAACGGCGGCTTCGCCGGCTCGGGCAACGGCTTCTTCGCCGCCCCGGCCGCGCCTGGACCCTGGCGGGTCCGGCTGAGCTGGGACCTGTCGGCGGCCCCCAAGGGGTCGCGCGGCGTGTGGTCGCTGGGCGAGGGGACCGTCGAGACGGTGATCCCCTCCGACGTGCTGCAGTTCAGCTACTACTACGTGGGGCCGCTGAAATCCTATCCGCCGGACCCCGGCTCGGGCTTCGACGTCTACTGGCTGTCCGAGCCGCCATTCGACCCCAACGAGCTGGGCGCCAAGCTGAAGGCCCTCTACGGCGGCATGGCGGCCTTCTTCGGCGACAGGGGCGGGAGCTACCGGGTCTTCGCGCGGCAGAATCCCTACAAGGGCACGGGCGGCACCGGCCTCGCACGGTCGTTCATGTTCGGCTACCACCTGCCGGCGAAGCCCACGGTCGACAGCCTGCAGGGGCTCCTGGCTCACGAGATGGCCCACACCTGGCCGGGGATGCAGGGCGATCACGGGGAGACCGCCTGGTACTCGGAAGGCATGGCCGAGTACTATTCGACCGTGCTGTCGTGGCGCGCGGGGGCGATCAGCACGGGACGGCTGCTGGAGACCTTCAACGAGCGCGCGACGGCCTACTATTCGAACCCCTACGTGCGCGCCTCGAGCCCCGAAGCGGCGAAGAGGTTCTGGACGGATCCCGTGGCGCAGACCGTGCCGTACGGCCGGGGCTGGCTCTACCTGCAGCAGGTGGACGCGGCGGTGCGGGAGGCCTCGGGCGGCCGGCGCAGCCTGGACGACCTCGCCAAGGCGATGCGCCGGCGCCAGGACGCCGGCGGGCCCTATGGCGTCGCGCAGTGGCTGGAGCTCGTGGGGGCCGAGATCGGGCCGGTGGCGGCCACGGCCGGATACGAACGGATGGTGCGCGGCGACCTGCTGATCCCGCCGTCCGGGCTGTATGCGCCGTGCCTCGTCGTGCAGCCGCAGGCGGTGCGGCCGTTCCAGCTGGGCTTCGCGCGGGCTTCCCTGAACGACGACCGCGTGGTGCGCGACCTGGAGCCCGGCTCGGCGGCCGACCAGGCGGGCGTGCGCAACGGCGACGTCATCGTCGAGGCGAGCGACATCAGCGAGGTGCGCAAGGACGAGACGCGGCCGCTGATCCTCACCCTGCGGCGCGGCGACGCCACGACGACCGTGAGCTACCTGCCGCGCGGCGCGCCGGCGGAGGGCTATCGCTGGTCGCGCGATCCGAACACGCCCGACAACGCCTGCCGCTTCTAGGGGACCCATGACCGACCAGCTCCGCCACGGCGTCCGCCTGATCGACCTCGTCATGCTGGGGGCAGGGACGGCCATCGGCGCCTCGATCTTCTCGGTGCTGGGACCGGCGGCGCAGGTGGGCCGCGAGGGCATCCTGGCGGCGTGCCTGCTGGCGGCGCTGCCGATGGTGCTGTTCGGGCTGGTCTACGCCTACATGGCCTCGGCCGTGCCGCGCACCGCCGCCTCCTTCGAGTGGCAACGGCAG
This sequence comes from Phenylobacterium sp. T106, assembly GCF_057219735.1. Classification (NCBI taxonomy): domain Bacteria; kingdom Pseudomonadati; phylum Pseudomonadota; class Alphaproteobacteria; order Caulobacterales; family Caulobacteraceae; genus Phenylobacterium; species Phenylobacterium sp. T106. The sequence continues at coordinate 10,091 of NZ_JBXVWA010000001.1, forward strand.
TTCACCCACCCGCTGATCGCCTTCGGGATCGTCTGGCTGCGGATCCTGTCGAACGCCGTGGTGATGATCGTGCTGGGCACGGTGCTGGTGAACTACCTCGGCAAGGTGGCGCCCGTTCCGGGCAAGCCCGTGATGTTCGTCCTGTTCCTGGCGGTGTTCGCGCTGAACTACCTGGGCGTGGCCATAGCGGCCCGGGCGCAGACGGTGATGATGCTGCTGCTGCTTGGGGTGTTCGCCGTGTTCGTGGCCGCGGGCGCGCCCCACCTGAAGCCGCAGCTCGTCGCGGACTCGGTCGGCGTGGGCTGGGTTCCCATCGTCGCGGCGCTGCCCCTGATGATCCAGCTGTTCCTGGGTATCGAAACCACCACCGAGGTGGGCGAGGAGGTGGCCGATCCGAAGCGGGTCGTGCCGCTGGCCCTGGGGCTCGCGCTGCTGCTGACGGTGGCCGTCTACCTCGCCATCGCGTTCACGGCGCTGTCGCTGGTGGGCGCCGAGGGGCTCGCGGCCAGCGACGCCCCGCTGCTGACGGCGGCCGAGGCGGCGCTCGGCGGCTGGGCGGCGCCGGTGATCGTGACGGCCGCCGTACTGGCGCTCGCCAAGTCGATGAACGCGGTGTTCCTGGTGTTCGCGCGGTTCCTCTACGCCATGGGCCGCGCCGGCGTGCTGCCTGCGCCGCTCGGCCGGATCCATCCGCGGTTCGGAACGCCGCACGTGGCGACGATCGTGGCCTTCGCGGCCTGCTGCCTGGGCCTATTCCTCCCGTCCAGCCTGCTGTTCCTGCTGCTGGCGGTAAACATCCCGACGATGATGAAGTACCTCGGCTCGTGCCTCGCGGCCTACAACGTGGCCCGGCGTCATCCCGAGATCCACGCGCAGGCGCGGCTGCGGTTCGGGCGGACGACCGTGCGGACGCTGTCGGTCCTGGGCATGATCGCCGCGGCGGTCATCGCGTCGGTCGGGATCACCTCCGACTGGCGGCCCTATGTGCTGCTGGCCGGCTGGCTGGCGGCTGGGCTGCTTTACTACCGCCTCCGCCGCCGTGCTCGAGGCTCCCCTAGCCTGATAAGCAGCTGAGAGGGTGCTGGCAGTCTAGCGGCAAAATGTCTCCAGTTTGGGCAGGAAGGGGCCGCCGCTGGGGGCGCCTTTGCACAAGCCGCTGTCCTTCGAGCGCCATCGCTTTCCCGCTGCCTAACTCAGCGACACCGCCTGCGCATTGCGCGGACCGGTGGGCCAGGGGAAACGTCCGCTTTTCGGGGCGAAGCCAACTTCCGCTCATGGCGCACTGTCAAATGCGAAAGTGCACGTTTGGATTCTCACATCCGCCGTTACCTGAAGCGTAAGGATCGCCGCTTACGCACAGGTCGCCCGGAGAGGGCGCGACGCCACAATCACCTGTTTCCTAAGGGTATCTCGCCGCCGGCCGCTGGTCGGAGCGACAGGATTTGAACCTGCGACCCCTTGACCCCCAGTCAAGTGCGCTACCAAGCTGCGCCACGCTCCGCTGGCCAGGCGGCGAGGCGCGTCTTCTAGCGGAAGCGCGGATGAGGGCAACGGGAAAGTTGGCGGCCTTGGCGGCGGGCGTGGCCTGCGTCGCCGGCGAGGCCGCAGCCGCCGACTGCGAACCGCCGGGATGGGTTCGAACGCCAACGGCTTCGGAGCTGGCCGAGGCCTATCCCAAGACGGCCCGCCAGACTGGCGTCGAAGGCCGCGCGACGCTCGCGTGTCGCTCCGAAGAGGACGGCCGGATGGTCGACTGCTCGGTCGTCGGCGAGACGCCGGCCGGGCATGGGTTCGGGGCGGCCGCGCTGTCGCTGGTCGGCAGCCTTCAGGGGACACGCCCGTGCCAGGGGGCGTCGAGCCTTCAGCCCGATGGCGCCCGGTTGACCATGCGCTTCGTGCTGCCACACGCCGAACCCCCGTTCCGTGAGGCAATCTACAGGCGCGACAAGGCCTTCGCCCGGCTCGGCGCGGCCGGGCCGTACTACCCTGAACGAGCCGCGCGCGTGGGCGCTACGGGCGTCGTCAACATGGACTGCCGGGTCGACGAGCGTGGACGGCTGAAGGACTGCACCGTCCTCGATGTCTCCACACCTGGCTACGGATTCGAGTTTGCGGCCGTAAGGATGGCCGAGAAGGGCTGGATGACCGCGGGACCCGAAATCCCAGGCGCGGCGCCGCCCCCGGACCGCCGGTGGAGGTTCCGCGTCATCTTCGACGGGCGGACTCGCTGAGGTTCGGGCCGTCCCGCCCGTTCACCCCGCGATCGGCCGTGCGTCGATGCCCTTGCCCAGTTCGTAGGTCGCTCCCGTGGCCCCGTAGGCGGCGGTGCGGCGGGTGAGGCCGGTGGCCTGGCGCAGGCGCAGGGTGGCCTCGATGCCGGTGCAGTGGCCCAGCAGCATGTAGCGGACGCCCGCGGCCTTCAGCTCGGCCCCCGTCCAATCCAGCCGCTCGTCGTTCAGGGCGAAGGTGTGCAGGCCGCCGATCAGCGCCAGCAACGGCTTGCCGCCGGCGATGGACCGGGCCCGGCGGACGATGTTGACCACCCCGGCGTGGCCGCATCCGGAGAGGGCCACGACGCCCTCGGCGGTGTCGAACACCATGGCCATGTCCTCGGGCACGTCGTCCTCGCCGCCGCCGGCCAGCCTCCAGCCCAGCGGATAGTTCTTCTCGCCGGTCTCACGCGGGACCGGTCCCGTCAGCCAGACGCCCGGCGCGATCTCCACGGGGCCCTTGTGCACGATGAAGGCGGCGCCGGCGGCCTCCAGGTCCGCGTGGAACCTGGGGATCGCCGGCCGGTAGCCCTGTCCGCCCGCCAGGAAGAAGCCCTCGGCCACATGCACGCGGGTCAACGCCTTGGGGTTCCGCGCCGCCAGCGCCTTGCGCAGCACCAGGAAGCCGCCGGTGTGGTCGCCGTGATGGTGGCTGAGGACGACGTCCTCCACGTCGGACAGGTCGATCTTCAGCTCGCGGGCGTTGGCGAGGACGGTCTCGGGACGCGCGCCGGTGTCGTAGAGGATCTTCCGGCCGTCCACCTCGACCAGGGCGGCGTAGCCCCATTCGCCCACCCCCTGGTCGGCCATCATGGTCGAGAGCACCGTGACCTTGAGCCGGGCCGCCTGGGCCGCCAGCGCGGGCAGGGGCGCCGAGACAAGGAGGATGAGGGCGAGCAGGAACCGCATGTGGCCTCCGGGACGAACGGCCGAGCTTAGGTCAGCCCCGGCGTTCCATCCAGCGGATCAGCGGGGCGAGCGGGACCCACCAGAGGATCCCGGCGAGGGCGTAGAAGACGAGCTGGGCGGCCCAGTGCGAGGGCAGGCGCTCGCCGACGGTGACCGCCACGATGATGTAGACGAACAGGAACGCCAGGATCGCGAGCATTCCGACGAACTTGCGCAGGCGAGGGGACATGGCCTCCACATAGAGCGCTCGCCGCGGCGGCGTAAGCCCGCTAAAGGGACGCCGCATCCGAGAAACGTCCGCTTCCCCCCGAGGCCATGATCTCCTTCCTGAGTTCCGACCGCTCCAAGCCGGTGGCCATCTGGCTGTTCGTCGTGGCGGCCCTGGTGCTGGGGATGATCGTCGTGGGCGGGGCGACCCGGCTAACGGATTCCGGCCTCTCGATCACCGAGTGGAAGCCGGTGACGGGCGCGATCCCGCCGCTGGGCGCCGACGACTGGAACGCCGAGTTCGAGCGCTACAAGCAGATCCCGCAGTACGCGCAGCTGAACGCCGGGATGAACCTCGCCGAGTTCAAGTTCATCTACTGGTGGGAGTGGTCGCACCGGTTCCTGGGCCGGCTGGTGGGCCTGGCCTTCGCCGTCCCGTTCGCGGTGTTCGCGTTCCGGCGGCAGCTGCCGCGGCGGCTGCTGGTGCGCCTGGGGGTGATCTTCCTGCTGGGCGCCGCCCAGGGGGCGATCGGGTGGTGGATGGTGGCGAGCGGGCTGTCGGAGCGCGTCTCGGTGGCGCCCGAGCGGCTGATGGTCCACCTGGGGCTCGCGTTCGCCCTGCTGGGCGCGCTGCTTTGGACCGCGTTCGACTGCTGGGCCGGGGCGGCGCGCCAGACCCTGCCCAGTCCCTGGGGCCGGCTGGCCGCGGGGCTGCTGGGCCTGATCTACCTGCAGATACTGCTGGGCGCCCTGGTGGCCGGCAACGACGCGGGCCGGGTCTACAACGACTGGCCCCTGATGAACGGCGCGCTGCTGCCGGACGACTACTGGGCCGGCGGGATCTGGGCGACGCTGGCGCACAGCCAGGGCGCGACGCAGCTGCACCACCGGCTCGTGGCCTATGTCCTGACGCTGGTCGCGGTCGCGATGGCGGTCAGCGCCTGGCGCACGCCCTACCTCGCGCGCACCTCGAAGCTGCTGGCGGCCGGCGTCGCGGGCCTGGTGGTCGTGCAGGCGGTCCTGGGGGTCGCGACCCTGATGGCGGGCGCGCCGCTGGGGCTTTCCATCGTGCACCAGCTGACCGCGGCGGCCCTGCTGGGCCTCGCCGTGGCGTTCGCCTGGCGGGTGCGGCGGGTCTAGTACGTGGGTTGTCATCCCGGTTTGCGCGGAGCGGAAGACGCCTGCGGTCGAGGGTTGGCGGCGGGGTTGGTCCTGGGTTGTCATCCCGGTTTCCGCGGAGCGGAAGACCGGGATCCATACGCGCCTGTGGTCGAGGGTGGTGCGCGGCGTTGGCGGCGGGGTTGGTCCTGAGCCGCGGAGTCTATGGGTCCCGGCTCTCCGCTTCCCTTCGGCCGGGATGACAGCGGAAAAGATGTGGTATTATATTACCGGATGCAAAATCTATAGAAAGAACAGTAGGTTAGAAGAACTCTGGCCTACCGCTCTCGGTTGACATGGGGCGGGGCATTCGGCATAAGCCGCGCCTCACTGTCGGGGGCGCAGTCCAGCGGTCCCGCGCAAGGTTCATTGGATCGTCCCTCATGCTGAAGAGCACCACGGCTTCGCTGAAGCCCGCCGAGGTCGAGAAGAAGTGGATCGTGGTGGACGCCGAGAACGCCGTGGTCGGCCGCCTCGCTTCGTTCATCGCGATGCGCCTTCGCGGCAAGCACCGGCCTGACTACACCCCGCACGTCGACTGCGGCGACTACGTCGTCGTCGTGAACGCCGACAAGGTGAAGTTCACCGGCAAGAAGGCCACCGACGAGGTCTACTACTGGCACACCGGCCACCCGGGCGGCGTGAAGCAGCGGACCCCGGCCCAGATCCTGGGCGGCAAGTATCCCGAGCGCGTCCTGCAGAAGGCCGTCGAGCGCATGCTGCCGAAGGAGAGCCCGCTGGCCCGCAAGCAGATGACGCACCTGCGCATCTACAACTCGCCGGAGCACCCGCACGCGGCGCAGAACCCCGAGACCATCGCGTTCGCCGACCTGAACGCCAAGAACGTGCGGAGCGCGTGATGAGCGAAGCCAACACCCAAGCCACCGGCTTCGACGCCCTGAAGGGCCTCGGGACGCAAGCCGAAGAGGCCGTGGTCCGTGAGCCCAAGCGCGACGCGCAGGGCCGCAGCTACGCCACCGGCAAGCGCAAGAACGCCGTCGCCCGCGTCTGGATCAAGCCCGGCAAGGGCAAGATCACGATCAACGGCCGCGATCAGGAGGTCTACCTGGCCCGCCCGGTGCTGCGCATGATGATCGCCCAGCCGCTCGAGATCGCCGACCGCATGGGTCAGTTCGACGTCGACGTGACCGTGGAAGGCTCGGGCCTCTCGGGCCAGGCCGGCGCGATCCGCCACGGCATCGCCAAGGCGCTGACCTACTATGAGCCCGGCCTGCGCTCGGTGCTGAAGCCGCACGGCTTCCTGACCCGCGACCCGCGCGTCGTCGAGCGGAAGAAGTACGGCAAGGCCAAGGCCCGACGCAGCTTCCAGTTCTCGAAGCGCTAAGCCAGCGCGCGATAACTCGCGTTTGGAGGGCGCTTCGGGCAACCGGAGCGCCCTTTCTCTTTGTCCTTTCATCGCTCGGAGGCCGCCATGGCCCACACAGTCTTCATCGATGGCGAAGCCGGCACGACGGGGCTGCAGATCCGCGAGCGCCTGGCGCGGCATGACGGCGTCGAGGTGGTCTCGATCGATCCCGCCCGGCGCAAGGACGCCGACGCGCGCGCCGAGCTGCTGAACGGCGTCGACGCGGTGGTGCTGTGCCTGCCGGACGACGCGGCGCGCGAGGCCGTGGGCATGGTCCGCTCCAACACGGTCAAGGTGGTGGACGCCTCGACCGCGTACAGGGTGGCGCCGGACTGGGCGTACGGCTTCGCCGAGATGGACCGGGGGCAGCGGGACGCGATCCGGCGCTCGACGCGGGTGTCGAACCCGGGCTGCTATCCGACCGGCTTCATCGGGCTGGTGAAGCCGCTGGTGGCGGCGGGCCTCGTGCCGGCGGACTTCCCGCTGACCGTGAACGCCGTCTCCGGGTACTCGGGCGGCGGCAAGGGGCTGATCGGCGAGTTCGAGGACCGGCCCGCGCCGGCGGGCACGAACGACGCCTTCCGGGCGTACGGCTATTCGCTGGCGCACAAGCACCTGCCGGAGATGCGGACGCACACGGGCCTGGCGCACGCGCCGGTCTTCGCGCCTTCGGTGGGGCGCTATGCGCAGGGCATGCTGGTGGAGGTCCCGCTGCAGCTCTGGGCGCTGCCGGGCAAGCCGGCGCCGGCCGACCTGCGCCGCGCGCTGGCGGCGGCCTACGCCGGCGAGACCTTCGTCGAGGTGGCGAGCGAAGCCGAGTGCGCCGAGCTGGCGAAGACGCGGGCAGGGGCGGCGGGCTACGTGGCGGCGCTGGATCCCCAGGCGCTGAACGGCACCAACCGCATGAAGCTGTTCGTCTTCGGCAGCGCCGACGGGGCGCAGGCGCGGCTGGTGGCGATCCTCGACAACCTGGGCAAGGGGGCGTCGGGCGCGGCGGTGCAGAACCTGAACCTGATGCTGGGCCTGCCGGAGGACGCCGGGCTGTGATCCTGCGGCCGGCGACGCCCGCCGACGCGCCGGCCCTGGGCAGGATCCACATCCTGGCGATGCGGACGCTGACCTTCCTGCCGCAGCTGCACACCGTCGAGGAGGCGCAGGGCTGGATGGCGCAGACGGTCCTGCCGGCGCACGCGGTGACCGTGGCCGAGCTGGACGGCGAGGCCGTGGGCTACGTCGCCTGCTCCGAAGGCTGGATCGACCAGCTGTACGTGCATCCCGAGCAGCACGGGCGCGGGATCGGCGCCGCCCTGCTGGCGGCCGTCCTGGCCGACGGCCGGCCGCGTCAGCTCTGGACCTTCCAGCAGAACGCCCGGGCGCGCGCGTTCTACGAGGCGCGGGGCTTCCGGGCGGCGGAATTCACGGACGGGGCGGGGAACGAGGAGAAGACGCCGGACGTGCGCTACGTCCGGGAGGCGTGACGCGCGCAAGGGTGTGGGGCGTGAGGCCGGTGGAGCCGCCCCTCTAACCGCAGAGGTCGCGGAGGATGCGCGGAGGGCGCGGAGGCCTCTGCGCGCTCTGCGTTCTTCTCTGCGTCCTCCGCGGTTCAATGGACGCCTGCGGCGGCCAGGAAACCGGGATGACAAGGAGATGGGGGAACGCGTGGTTATCGGGTTCATGCGCTCAGCGGACTTGAAACTGGGGCCGTGAGGCGCACGTATTCGGGTCATGCACACCGACCGCAGACATTTCCTGGCCGCCGCCTCCGCCGTCGCCCTGGCCGCGCCGCTCGCCGCCGAGGCCGCCGCCAAGGACGCCTACGCCAACTCCGCCTTCCGCCGGATCAGCGACGCCGAATGGCGCAAGCGCCTGCCGCCCGCGAGCTATCTGGTGCTGCGTCACGAGGACACCGAGCGGCCGGGCACGAGCCCGCTGCTCAAGGAGAAGCGCAAGGGGACGTATGTCTGCCTGGGCTGCGACCTGCCGCTGTTCTCGAGCGTCACCAAGTACGAGAGCGGGACCGGCTGGCCCAGCTTCTACCGGGCGCTGCCGGGCGCGCTGGGCACCAAGACGGACTACAAGATCGGCGTGGCGCGGACCGAGTACCACTGCGCCCAGTGCCTGGGCCACCAGGGCCACGTGTTCGAGGACGGACCGCGGCCGACGGGCCTGCGCTACTGCAACAACGGCGTGGCGCTGAGGTTCGTGCCGGCGTAGCGCCGCCGCCATGGCTCCCGGGGAAGGCTGACAAAAAAGAGGCCCGGGGGCGACGTTGCGCACCCGGGCCAGGAGGAAACCGTCGGCGCTCAGGGCTTGGGGGAGGGCGACGGGGAAGGGCTTGGGGACGGCGACGAGGCCGCCTGCTGGCGGATCTTCCCCGCGCCCGAGATCTCGGTCTCCAGGCTCCGGGGATTGGTCAGCAGGCGCACGTCGCCCATCCCGGAAATCTCGATGCGCGCCTGGTCGGTCGGCGCGATGGTCGCGTCGGCGGCGCCGGAGACCTCCACGTCGGCCCGCCGGGTGCGCAGCGCGCCCAGGTCGAGGTCGCCCGAGCCCGACAGATCGACCTTGAGCTCGTCGACCTCGCCGCTCGCCGTTACGTCGGCGGCGCCCGAGACGTCGAGGTCCAGCCGGGGCTGCCGGTAGTTCTCGATGGCGAGGTGGTTGGAGCCGGACACGTCGAAGCTGGTGACGGCCGGCGCCGTGACGACGATGGTGAGACGCGGGTGGCGTCCGTGGCGGCGGTGCTCGTAGCGGATCGAGTCGCCGCTCACCACCACGCGGTCGACGGCCTGCTGCGGTCCGGTGACCACCACGCTGCCGGCGCCGGGCGCCTGGACGTAGCGGACGTCGGCGGGCAGGTCGATGTCGAGCCGGTCGGCGCCGCTCCAGGCCAGGGTCCGGGTGGCCTGCGGGCCGCCCGCGTCCCAGCCTCGGTCCCAGTCGCCGTCGTGGCGGCCGTGGTGGCGGTCGTTGTCCCAGTCCCAATCCCAGTCGCCGGACAGGACCTGCCAGCCGCCGCGGGAGACGGCCTCGGGGCCGCCGATGGCGAGGGCGCCGGCGAAGCTGGCCACCGAGAGCACGAAGCCGGCGACGGTGATCATGGCGAGTACACGGATCATCGGAGGCTCCTCAGGCTTGCGGTTCGAGAGCCGGCTTCAGGAGCCGGTAGTGGAGCCGCCCGTACCAGACGAGGGCGTTCATCAGGCCGATCGAGATGATGGTCATCAGGGCGCCGCCCGAGGCCGAGCCCGCCATGACGCCGAGGCCGGCCAGGATCGCCGTCGCCGGTCCGCCGGGCGGATCCAGGAAGGGCCCTGCGGCGAAGACGAACGCGCCGGCGAAGAAGCAGACGATCACGGCGATGAAGATGCCGATGATGGCGCCGGCCACGCCCATCAGGATGGGCAGCAGGATCAGGATGTCGATCGCGCCCAAGCCCAGCACGGCGAACACCGCCGCGGCCGCCGACGACGGGCTGCGCTCGTCGCGCCAGCGGTTCAGCGTGCTCTCGGCGCGGATCTCGCGGGCCAGCCGGTCGGGGTCGCCCAGGGCCGCGGCCACCTCAGCCTCGGTGCGTCCGGCGGCCTCGCCGTCGGCGAAGTGGGCCTCGTAGTCGGCCACGATATCGGCCACGGTTTGCGGCGGCAGGCCTCGCAGGCCTTCGCGCAGCCGGGCCAGGAAAGCCTGGCGTGTCATGCCTTCGCCCCTCCAAAGACGATCTGGTCCACGGCGCCGGAGAACGAGGTCCAGGCGTCCTTCTGGCTGTTGAAGCTGGTCTTCCCGGCCTCGCTGAGCCGGTAGTACTTGCGCGGCGGCCCGGCGGAGCTCTCGACGAGGTAGGTCTCGACGAGCCCGTCCGACTGCAGGCGGCGCATCAGGGGATAGATGGTGCCTTCCCCCATGCCGATGGCGTCGGCGAGGCGGCTGGCGATCTCGTAGGCGTAGCTGTCGTGCTGATGCAGAAGGGCCAGAACGCAGAGTTCGAGCGCGCCCTTCTTCAGCTGGATTTCGATGGCGTCCGGCACGTCCGCGCCTCCTTGCTGAGCCATGAGGTACGGCAAGGTAGTGAGTGGTGCAAGGTAGCTTGCATTAAACCTTAGTAAGGTGGAACTCGTGGCCGGAGCGGCGATCGGCCCCGGGGGCGAGGGTGGCTTTGTGCCCGCCGCCGCGCTAGCAGGCGCCCATGATCCGCCTCGACAACATCTCCAAGCAGAACGGCCACCAGATCCTGTTCATCGAAGCCTCGATGGGCGTCCAGAAGGGCGAGAAGGTCGGGCTCGTCGGCCCGAACGGCGCCGGCAAGACGACGCTGTTCCGCATGATCACCGGCCAGGAGCAGCCCGACGACGGCCTGGTGGTGATCGATCCGGGGATGACCATCGGCTACTTCAGCCAGGACGTCGGCGAGATGTCGGGCCAGACCGCGGTCGAGGCGGTCATGGACGGCGTGGGCCCGATCAGCGCCCTGGCCGCCGAGATGTCCGCCCTGGAGGCGGCCATGGTCGATCCGGACCAGGCCGACCGGCTGGACGAGACCATCGCGCGGTACGGCGAGGTGCAGGAGCGCTTCCAGGAGCTGGACGGCTATGCGCTGGAGGCGCGCGCCCGCGAGGTGCTGGCGGGCCTCAGCTTCAGCCAGACGCGCATGGACGGCGACGTCGGCCTGCTGTCGGGCGGATGGAAAATGCGCGTGGCGCTGGCCCGCATCCTGCTGATGCGGCCCGACGCGATGCTACTGGACGAACCCAGCAACCACCTGGACCTGGAAAGCCTGATCTGGCTGGAGGCCTTCCTCAAGAGCTACGACGGCGCGCTGCTGATGACGTCGCACGACCGCGCCTTCATGAATCGGATCATCGGCAAGGTCGTGGAGATCGACGGCGGCGATCTCATCACCTACTCGGGCGACCTCGACTTCTACGACCAGCAGCGCGCGCTCAGCGAACAGCAGCGCCAGGCGCAATACGAGCGCCAGCAGGCCATGCTGGCCAAGGAGATCAAGTTCATCGAGCGGTTCAAGGCGCGCGCCAGCCACGCCGCCCAGGTGCAGAGCCGGGTCAAGAAGCTGGACAAGATCGAGCGCGTGGAGGCGCCGCGCCGCCGCCAGTCGGTCCAGTTCGAGTTCCGCAGCCCGCCCCGCTCGGGCGAGGACGTGATCAGCCTGCGGGGCGTGCACAAGGGCTATGGCGAACAGCGGATCTACGAGGGGCTGGACTTCCTCGTGCGCCGCCGCGAGCGCTGGTGCGTGCTGGGCGCGAACGGGGCCGGCAAGTCGACGCTGCTGAAGCTGGTGGCGGGCGCCGCCGCGCCCGACCAGGGGACGGTCAACATCGGGGCCAGCGTGAAGATGGGCTACTTCGCCCAGCACGCCATGGACCTGCTGGACGGCGAGGAGACGATCTTCGAGTCGCTGGACAGCGCGTTCCCGCACGCCGGACAGGGCGTTCTGCGCACCCTGGCCGGGTGCTTCGGCTTCTCGGGCGACGATGTCGAGAAGCCGTGCCGCGTGCTGTCGGGCGGCGAGAAGGCGCGGCTGATCATGGCCAAGATGCTGTTCGACCCGCCCAACCTGCTGGTCCTGGACGAGCCGACCAACCACCTCGACATGGCCACCAAGGAGATGCTGGTCCAGGCCCTGGAGTCGTTCGAGGGCACCATGCTGTTCGTCTCGCACGACCGCCACTTCCTGGGGGCGCTGTCGAACCGCGTGCTGGAGCTGACGCCGCAGGGCGTCCACCAGTACGGGGGCGGCTACACGGAGTACGTCGCCCGCACGGGCCAGGAAGCGCCGGGCCTGCACCCCGGCGGATAGGATCCGCTACTCGTCGCTGCGGACGCCGCCGCAGGCCATGTCGCCTTCCTCGCAATCGAGCTCGGCCTTGAGCGTGGCCGTGCGCTGGTCGGTGGCGCCTTCCAGGCAGAGCAGGCGCGCGGCGGGGTGGAACGAGCCTCCGCGGGCGCCGGCGCGGGCCTCGCAGTCGAGGTCGCGGAAGCGGATCCAGGCGCGCTGGGCCGCGCGCAGGCGGGCCTGCCCATTGGACGAGGCGGCGGCGAGGAGCTTGCGGTAGACGGCGTTCAGCTCGCGGTCGGCGATGCGGTAGCGGGCCTGGGCCTGGGCGTTCATCGCGCCCTGGCTGAGTCCGTCGAGCTCAGGGCGGCGCTCCTGGGCCCCGGCCGGCGCGGCGAGGCACGCGGCCGCGAGGGCGGCAAGGACGAGCCGCCGCATGCCTCAGCTCTTGACCTTCACGTACTCGCCGGGTGCGTCGCAGATCGGGGGCAGGGGCCCCTTGGCCGGGTCGCGGGCGGGGACCAGGCCGCCCGAGCGGGCCTTCAGCCACTCGGCCCAGTGCGGCCACCAGGAGCCGGGATGCTCGACGGCGCCGGCCTGCCACGCCTCGAGCGAGGCGGGGAGCTCCGCGTTGGTCCAGTGCTGGTACTTCCTGGCGACCGGGGCGTTGATCACGCCCGCGATGTGGCCCGAGCCGGCCATGGTGAAGGTGGTGGGGCCGCCGAACAGCTTCGCACCCTTGTAGACCGAGCGGGCCGGGGCGATGTGATCCTCCTTCGAGGACTGCACGTAGACCGGCACCTTGACCTGGCCGAGGTCGATCTTCACGCCGTCCAGGACGAGCTCGCCCTTGGCCATGGCGTTCTCGCCGTAGAACTTGCGCAGGTAGAAGGTGTGCAGGGTCTTCGGCATCCGCGTCTGGTCGGAGTTCCAGAACAGCAGGTCGAACGGCTTGGGCTCCTTCCCGAGCAGGTAGTTGTTCACGAAGAACGACCAGATCAGGTCGTTGCCGCGCAGCGCGTTGAAGGTGTCGGCCATGGTCTGGCCCGAGAGGACGCCGCCACCCTCGTCCATCTTCGCCTCGAGGTCCTTGAGCCAGTCCTCGTTGGTGAAGAGCAGCAGGTCGCCCGCCTCGGAGAAGTCCTGCTGGGCGGCGAAGAAGGTGGCCGAGCCGATGGACTTGTCGCCCTTGGCCGCCATGTGCGCCAGCGTGGCGGAAAGCAGAGTGCCGCCAATGCAGTAGCCGACGGTGTTCACGTGGTCGACGCCGGCCTGCTTCAGGGTGGCGGCGACGCCCTCGTAGATGCCCTCGCGCATGTAGTCTTCGAAGGTCTTGGTGGCGAGCCGGCTGTCGGGGTTCACCCACGAGGCCACGAAGACGGTGATCCCCTGGCTCACCAGCCAGCGGATCAGCGAGTTCTCGGGCCGCAGGTCCATGATGTAGAACTTGTTGATCCACGGCGGGAAGATCAGCAGCGGGATCTCGTGCACCTGCTCGGTGGACGGAGAAAACTGCAGCAGCTCGATGATTTCGTTGCGGAAGATCGCCTTGCCGGGCGCGGTGGCCACGTTCTCGCCGATCTTGAACATGTCGTAGTCGGTCTGGGCGATGGCGAGCTGGCCGCCGCCGCGCTGCAGGTCGGCCTGGAAGTTCTGCATCCCGCGCACCAGGCTCTCGCCCTTGGTGGCCATCACCTCCTTCAGCGCCGTGGGATTGGACGCCAGGAAGTTCGACGGCGAGAAGGCGTCGGTGAGCATCTTCATGAAGAACTCGACGCGGCGCTTCTCGAGCGGATCGACGCCGTCCACCTCGGCGACGAGGCCGTTCAGCCAGTTGGCGGTGAGCAGGTAGGACTGCTTGATGGCGTCGAAGACGGGGTTCTCGCTCCAGTCGGGGTCGGCGAAGCGCTTGTCCCCCTTGGCGGGGGTGACGACGGGCTCGGGCGTGTCGCCGGAGGCGCGCCGGGCGCTGGACTGCCAGAGGTCGAGGTAGCGCGAGAAGAGGTCGGCCTGCGCCCGCATCATGCGGTCGGGCTGGGCGGCGAGGCGGGTCATCACCTGGGTGAGCGCCGGCGCCACGTGGAACGGGTCGGGCGACAGCGCCGCGGGACGGTCGGCCTGGCGCAGGGCCATCTCGGCGATCGCGCCCTGGGCGGCGAGGGCGGCCCGGGCCAGGTTCATCGAGAGCTGCTCGATCTGCGCGCGCTGGTCCGCGGTGAAGGCGGCGGGATCGAAGGCCGCCGCCGCCGGCGATTCGGCGGCCGGCGCGGGCTTGGCGGACGCCCGGGCGTCGGCCGCAGCCGTCTCGGCCGCGATCTCGGCGGCCTGGGTGAAGGTCTTGGCCTCGGCCGCGGCCTGCGCGGCGCCCTTGCCCTTGCCGGCCTTCGCCGCCTTCTTCGAGCCGGCCTTCTTCGCCTTGGGCGGAGCCGAGGTCTGCTCGCTCATCGCGTCGTCCCTTCCGATTGGCGCGCGCGTCTCGAGGCGCGCTCTTTCGCCTGCAACAATGATCGCTTATGACCTTGCCGCAAATGAGTGCGCCGCGCCTGCCTTTTTCGACAACCCGCAGGATGTCCGTCGGGGTCCTGGCCGCCGGCGCGAGCGTGCTGCTGAGCGGCTGCATCGGCAATCCGTTCGTCGACGCCAAGATCGATCCGAGCTCGCCGATCGCCGCCGACGTGGCGCGGATGACGCGGCAGGACGCCCGGTTCCCGACCTTCGCGGGGATCCCCAAGCCGCCCACGGACCTGCGCCCCGCGGCGCAGTACGGCCGCAACGCCCAGGGCGTGCTGGCAGCCGGAGAGCAGCTGGTGGCGGCGACCGAGCCGTCGACCTGGACCCTCCAGGGCACCGACGCCTTCGCCGAGCGGGCCCGCAGCGACGCCGGACCGCAGATCGATCCCCCCCGGCCCGAGGACGCCGAGGCCTTCGCCCGGGAGCTGCGCGAGCGAGCTACCCCGCCTCCGCCGCGTTAGGCCGCTTCGTCCGACCGGGACCACCGATCGGAGCGGGCGGCCGGCGACGGAGGCAAAAAAAGCCCGAACCGGCTTGGCGGACTCCCGCCCGGAGTCTATCGAAGCCCCGACTTTCCGCTCGCAATCGGCCGCCCGGGCGTGTGGCGGCGCAAGAGCCTGGAACATGACACCCGAATTTCACCGTATCCGCCGCCTCCCGCCCTACGTCTTCGAGGAGGTCAACCGCATCAAGGCCCGCCTGCGCGGCCAGGGCGTGGACATCATCGACTTCGGCATGGGCAACCCCGACATGCCGACGCCGAAGCACATCGTCGACAAGCTGGTCGAGACCGCGCGCGACCCCAAGGCCGGGCGCTATTCGGCCTCGAAGGGCATCGCCGGCCTGCGCAAGGCCATGGCCGGCTACTACGCCCGCCGCTTCGGGGTGAAGCTGGATCCCGAGCGGGAGGTGATCTCGACGCTGGGCTCCAAGGAGGGCTTCGCGAACCTGGCCCAGGCGCTGACCGCGCCCGGCGACGTGATCATCTGCCCGAACCCGGCCTATCCGATCCACGCCTACGGCTTCATCATGGCGGGCGGGGTGATCCGGCACGTGCCCGCGGGCAGTCCCGAGGAGTACCTCTCGGGCATCAGCCGGGCGGTGAAGCACTCGGCCCCGCCGCCCAGCGTCCTGATCGTGAGCTATCCGTCGAACCCCACGGCCCAGTGGGTGGACCTCGACTTCTACAAGGAGGTGGTGGCGCTGGCCCGCAAGCACGACCTGCTCGTGCTGAGCGACATCGCCTATTCCGAGATCTACTTCGACGACAACCCGCCGCCGTCCCTGCTGCAGGTGGAGGGCGCCAAGGACATCGCCGTCGAGGTGAACTCGCTCTCCAAGACGTTCGCCATGGCCGGCTGGCGCGTCGGCATGGTGGTGGGCAACGAGCGCATGTGCGCGGCGCTGGCGCGGGTGAAGAGCTACCTCGACTACGGCGCCTATACGCCGATCCAGGTGGCGGCCGCGGCGGCGCTGAACGGGCCGACCGACTGCATCGACGAGATCCGCGCCATCTACAAGAGCCGCCGCGACACCCTGGTGGAGTCGATGCGCCGCGCGGGCTGGGACATTCCCGCGCCGCCGGCCTCGATGTTCGCCTGGGCCAAGCTGCCGCCGCAGTACGAGGAGGCCGGCTCGATGCTGTTCTCCAAGCTGCTGATCGAGGAGGCGGGCGTGGCCGTGGCGCCGGGCATCGCCTTCGGCGAGTACGGCGAGGGCTATGTGCGCATCGGCCTGGTGGAGAACGAGCACCGCATCCGGCAGGCGGCGCGCAACGTGAAGAAGTTCATCGCCAACGCCGACGATATCCTGGGCCGCGCGCACAACGCGCTCGCGGCCCAGTGACCCCCCGGGCCGGCGCAGGCGCAAGAGGATAGGCGAGATGGAAAGGCACCCCTGGGGGATCGGCCTGGCGGGCCTGGGCACCGTGGGCGCGGGCCTGCTGGAGCTCCTGCGCGAGAACCCGGCGTATGCGCCGGCCGGCGGGCTGTTCTACGTCAGCGGCGTCTCGGCGCGCTCGCGCTCGCGGCCGCGGCCTGTCGACATCTCGGCCGTCCCCTGGTTCGACGACCCGGTGGCCCTGGCCCAGTCCGACGAAACGGACATCTTCGTCGAGCTGATCGGCGGCTCGGACGGGCCGGCGAAGGCGGCGGTGGAAGCGGCGCTCAACGCGGGCAAGCCCGTGGTGACGGCCAACAAGGCGCTGATCGCCGAGCACGGGGCCGAACTGGCGGCGCTGGCCGAGGCCAGGGGCGTTCCGCTGCTGTTCGAGGCGGCGGTGATGGGCGGGGTCCCGGCCGTGAAGGTGGTGCGCGAGGCGCTGGTGGGCGACGAGATCCACTCGATCTCGGGCATCCTCAACGGCACGTGCAACTACATCCTGACCGAGATGGAGGCCACGGGCCGCTCGTTCGAGGACGTGCTCGCCGAGGCCCAGCGGCTGGGCTACGCCGAGGCGGATCCCACCATGGACGTGGGCGGGTTCGACGCCGCCCACAAGATCACCATCCTGGCCGCGCTGGCGTTCGGCTGCGCGCCCAACTTCGCGGCGGCCGAGATCGAGGGCATCGAGCAGGTGGCCCTGCTGGACATCCGCATGGCCAGGGACCTGGGCTACCGGATCAAGCTGGTGGCCTCGGCCGAGCGCTCGATCCACGGCGCGCTGGTGCGGGTGCACCCGACGCTGGCGCCGCTGGACCATCCCCTGGCGCGGGCCGGCGGGGCGCTCAACGCGCTGTTCATCGAGGGCGAGCGGACCGGGCGCATCTTCCTGCAGGGCCCCGGCGCGGGCGCCGGGCCGACGGCCGCGGCGGTCGCCGCCGACATCGCCGACGTCCTGGCCGGCGCGCGCCGCCCGGTGTTCGCCGGGCCCGCCGAGACCCTGGCGCCGTTCGACCCCGTCGACCCCTCGAAGATGATGGGCCGCGCCTACCTGCGCTTCCTGGTGAAGGACGAGCCCGGCGTGATCGCGGCGGTGTCGGAAACCCTCGCCGAGGCGGGCGTCTCGATCGAGAGCTTCCTGCAGAAGCCGGCCGAGGGCGCCGAGGGCGTGCCGATCGTCCTGACCACGCATGCGGTGGCCGAGTCGGTGCTGACGGCGGCAGTGGAACGGATCGCGGAGCTGCCGGCGGTGCTGGACCGCCCAAGATTGTTGCGGATCGCTCGCATCTAGGGTCAAAGGCGCGTCCAAGACTCGCCCACAGAGTTTGCCGCAGGGGCTGGAAACGACATGAGTTCGAACGTGCTGGACCGCAACCTGATCATGGACGCCGTCCGTGTGTGCGAAGCCGCCGCCATCGCGGCGTGGAAGATGGCGGGCCGCGGCGACGAGAAGGCCGCCGACCAGGCCGCGGTGGACGCCATGCGCACCGCGCTGAACGACCTCGACATCGACGGCGAGATCGTGATCGGCGAGGGCGAGCGCGACGAGGCGCCGATGCTCTACATCGGCGAGAAGGTGGGCAAGGGGAAGGGCGCGAAGATCGACATCGCCCTGGACCCGCTGGAGGGCACGACGCTCACCGCCAAGGCGATGGCCAACGCGCTGGCGGTGATGGCCTGGGCGCCGAAGGGCACCCTGCTGAACGCCCCCGACACCTACATGGACAAGATCGCCTGCGGGCCCGGCTATCCGGCCGGCGTGATCGACCTGGACAGGAGCCCGGCCGAGAACGTGCAGGCGCTCGCCAAGGCCAAGGGCGTGGAGCCCAGCGAGATCACCGTCTGCATCCTCGACCGGCCGCGGCACGCCGACATCATCGCCTCGGTGCGCTCGGTGGGCGCGCGGGTGCACCTGATCACCGACGGCGACGTCGCGGGCGTGATCAACACCGCCGATCCGGAGACGGGCGTCGACCTCTACGTGGGTTCGGGCGGCGCGCCCGAGGGCGTACTGGCCTGCGCGGCCCTGAAGTGCGTGGGCGGCCAGTTCCAGGGCCGGCTCGTGTTCCGCAACGCCGACGAGCGCGCCCGCGCCGCGCGGGTGGGGATCACCGACCTCGACAAGAAGTACGACCTGCACGAGATGGTCCGCGCCGACGCGATCTTCGCCGCCACCGGCGTGACCAAGGGCGCGCTGCTGGATGGCGTGCGGATGTCGGGCGGCTTCGTCCACACCCACACCCTGGTGATGAACTCCGCGAGCCACACGGTGCGCGAAGTGCGCATGAAGCGGCCGGCGTAGGACCCTCCAGCGGGCCGCTAAGGGTGGATACCTTACCTCCCCCGCGAAGCGGCGGGAGGGGGACCGCCCGCCGAAGCCGGCGCGAGCCGGCTGGAGAGCGGGTGGTGGAGGGGGCGGGCCTCATCCGCCGAGCTCAACAAAGCCGATCGTTCCGCAATGCCAGCGGCTCGCCCCCTCCACCCCTCGCTCTTCGGCTGCGCCTCGGCGAGCGGTCCCCCTCCCGCCGTCGCTGCCGCGACGGGGGAGGCAAGGTCCCTTACGGGTCGCACCCAGTCGTTGGCCGAGGGCCGCGAACCGGACACCCCCGGGATTTGCCCAAGATGCGTATGCGATAGACCCGTCCGCCGACCTACGTCCGAATCTGTCGGGCCGCGCCGCCATGCTCCCCGTCGATATGCTGGACGCGCTCGACATCACCGAGGAGGAGGCGCAGGGCCTCGCCGAGCTGGCGCGGCATGACCTGGCGCTGGCGCGGGACTTCGCGCGCCGGGCGCAGGCCGCCGAGGACCCGGACGAGGCCAACCGGCTGGCGCGCAGCTACCAGCGCGCCGCCCGGTCCTACCGCCAGACCCTGGCTCTGAAGGCGCGGCTGAAGCGCGACCTGGCGGCCGCCGCCAAGGTTCAGTCGGACACGCCCCGGCCCAAGCCCGGCGGCGCGGCCGTCGCGCGGCGCATCGGAGAGCTGCGCACGGCGCTCCTGCGCCTGGCCTGGGATGAGGCCGAGCGGCTCGACATCGAGGCTGACGAAACCGAGGACGGGGACCTTGCCGTCCAGACGTTTGCCTGGCATCGGCGCGACATCGAGCAGGCCGTCGCCCAGGACTGCCTCAAGCCCGATTTCGGCGACGAACCGGTGGACGACCATGTGGCGCGCCTCGCCCTCGGCCTCCGCTTCGCGCCCGACGCGCTCGCGCGCTGGCGCACCCTGCCGGACCCGCCGCAGGCGGCCCTCGAGATCGAGCCCGAAGAGCTCGATTGGCGCAGCTCGGCGTGACCGGCTCCCGTCCGCGGCGAAGGCGCCCGCGCCGCGCGGGTGGGGATCACCGACCTCGACAAGAAGTACGACCTGCACGAGATGGTCCGCGCCGACGCGATCTTCGCCGCCACCGGCGTGACCAAGGGCGCGCTGCTGGATGGCGTGCGGATGTCGGGCGGCTTCGTCCACACCCACACCCTGGTGATGAACTCCGCGAGCCACACGGTGCGCGAAGTGCGCATGAAGCGGTCGGCGTAGGGCGGCCCGCAAATCGCCGCGTCATGGCCCGGCTTGTCCGGGCCACCCACTGGGCTGTGCGCCGGGGCTTTTCATGTGCGCTCGATCCGGCGAGGCAGAGCCCAGTGGATCCCCCGGACGGGCCGGGGGATGACGGGGAAGAGCAAAGAAGCAGCGCTGACAGTCCAAGGCTTATCCGGTCCCGTGGTCAGCTTCAGGCGGCTACGTCCGGAATTGGCGTAGGTCGGGGCGAGGCTTCGCGCTGGCGACTCGTCGGGGCAGGGCGGATAGTGCCGCCGACGGAGACGGGAGCGGCATGGCGGACGGAAGCGCGAACCTGGGCTATCTTGGCGTCACCCGCTCGCTTTCGGGGCGGCTGTGGCGGCAGCGCGCGGCGTGCCCGCAGCTCACCCGCAGCCACCAGCTCAACCACGGCCTTTCGGAGCCACTGGCCCGCGCGATCGCCGCGCGCGGCGTGGACGAGGCCGCCTGCGCCGACTACCTCGCGCCGACGCTCAAGGCGCTGTTCCCCGATCCCTCAAGCTTCGCCGACATGGACCGGGCCGCCGAGATCCTGGTGGACGCGCTGGAGGCGCGGCGACGCATCGTGGTGTTCGCCGACTACGACGTGGACGGCGCCTCGTCGTCGGCGCTGATCGTGCGCTGGTTCCGCGCCATGGGGCTGGAGCTGTCGATCTACGTCCCCGACCGGATCACCGAGGGCTACGGGCCGTCGCCGGCCGCGTTCCGGAGCCTGAAGGACGGCGGGGCCGACCTGGTGATCACCGTGGACTGCGGGGCCGCAGCGCACGACGCCCTGGCCTGCGCCGCCGAGATCGGTTTGCCCGTGGTGGTGATCGACCACCACCTGATGCGCCCGGGCGAGATCCCCCCGGTGGCCGCGCTGGTGAACCCGAACCGGCCGGACTGCGCCTCGGGCCAGGGGCACCTGGCGGCGGCGGGGGTGGCCTTCGTGCTGCTGGCGGCGCTGAACCGCGAGGCGCGGAAGCGCGGCCTGGGCCCCGAGCCCGACATCCGGCCGTGGCTGGACCTGGCGGCCATGGGGGCGGTCTGCGACGTGACGCAGCTCACCGGCTTCAACCGGGCGCTGGCGGCGCAGGGGTTGAAGGTGATGTCCGGCTGGGCGAATCCCGGCCTGAAGGCGCTGATGGCCGTAGCGAAGGCGCAGGGGCCGGCTTCGGTGTTCCACGCGGGCTTCCTGCTGGGCCCCCGGATCAACGCCGGCGGCCGGATCGGGCGGTCGGACCTGGGCGCGCGGCTGCTGGCCACCGACGACGCCGAGGAGGCGGCGGCTCTGGCCGAGGAACTGGACGCGCTGAACGCCTCGCGCAAGCAGGTGGAGGCGGAGGTCCAGGAGGCCGCCGTGCGCCAGATCGAGCGCGAGTCGAACCAGGCCGACGCGCCGTGCCTCTTGGTGGCGCAGGACGGCTGGCACCCCGGCGTGATCGGCATCGTCGCCGGCCGCCTGCGCGAACGCTACCGCAAGCCGGTGATGGTCATCGGCATCGACCGCGCCGCGGACGTGGGCAAGGGTTCAGGCCGCTCGCAGCCGGGTGTGAACTTGGGCCGGGCGGTCCAGGCGGCGTACGAGGCCGGGCTGCTGCTGTCGGGGGGCGGGCACGCGATGGCGGCCGGCCTGGCGGTGCGGCCCGCCATGCTGCCCGAGCTGCGGGACTTCCTCTGCGAGCGGCTGGCGCAGGAGGCGCAGGTCGCGGCGGCCGAGGACGCGCTGGAGATCGACGCGCTGGTGACCGCGCGCGGCGCCGACCGCGGCCTGTGGTCGGATTTCCAGCGGCTGGCGCCGTTCGGACCGGGCAATCCCGAGCCGACCTTCGCGGGCGCGGACATGCGGATCGAGCGGCCCATGGCGCTGCGCGGCGGGCATGTGCGCGTGACGCTGACGGACGGCTCCGGCGGGCGGCTGAAGGCCGTGGCGTGGCGGTCGGAAGACACGCCGGCCGGCCGCCGGCTGCTGCAGGAGGGCGGCGCGATCCACGTGGCCGGGCGGCTGAAACCCGACGACTGGAACGGCCGCGAAGGGGTCGAACTGGAGATCGAGGACGTCGCCGATCCGCGCGCCTGCTGAGCATTCCTGCGGCTTGAATTCGGCCGCTTGCGCCCCAAATCGAAGGCCGCTATAGAGCCCGCCTCGCGCACGCGGTCCCTTCGTCTATCGGTTAGGACGTCAGGTTTTCAACCTGAAAAGAGGGGTTCGACTCCCCTAGGGACTGCCACGCGAATTTCCCCGTTTTCAGGATTCTCGCTTCCTGCGGCCCCCACAGGGCCGCGAAAGACCATTGACGCTCCGACCTCCAGCGAGAACAGTGTTATAGTATGGCCCTGAAAATATCGGGGGAGTAGCGGGCCGAGGGGCGAATGGCGGGTTTCGAATTTGAGCAGGTGGATGCGCCGCCGCCGGTGCGCATCTCCGGGCGAGTGAAGTGGTTCGATGCGGGGAAGGGGTACGGCTTCATCGTGCCCGACGATCCCAGCCAGACCGATCTGAAGGACGTGCTGCTGCACGTCACCAGCCTGCGCAGCTCCGGCCGCGAGAGCTGCCTGGAGGGGAGTCTCATCACCTGCGACGTCGTGCGCCGGGCCAAGGGCTGGCAGGTGGCCGAGGTTGTGCTGGTGGACGAGAGTTCGGCCACGCCCATGGAGCGCCGGCCGGACTTCGGCCGCGGCCGTCCCGAGGGCCTTTCGGCGCGGCCGCCGCGCCGCCCGCTGGCCGCCACCGGGCCGCTCGAAGAGGCCAAGGTGAAGTGGTTCAACCGCGCCAAGGGCTACGGCTTCGTGGTGCGCGACAGCCAGCCCGGGGACATCTTCGTGCACATCGAGACCCTGCGCCGCGCCGGCATGGAGGACCTGCAGCCCGGCGAGAGCGTCATGGTGCGGTTCGCCGAGGGGCCGAAGGGCCTTGTCGTCGCCGAGATCGAGGCGTCTAACCTGGATTGAAGACCGCTTCGGAGTTCGCGTCCTTGTCCCCAGTATCGTTCGCCCGGCGCAGCCTCGGCGCGCTGGCCCTGGCGCTCGCGGCCCAGGCCGCCGCGCTGGCCCCGGCCGCGGCGCAGGACATCCCGCGGATGGACCCCAAGTCCTGCCGCGGACAGCCGGAGATCAAGCCGTTCGAACCGCTGTCGGTCCGCACGGACCGTGGCGTCGCCACCTTCCAGGTGGAAGTGGCCGACACGCCCCGCGAGCATCAGTTCGGACTGATGTGCCGGCGCAAGCTGGCGTCGGATCGCGGCATGCTGTTCGTGTTCCCGGCGCCCGCGCCGCGGGTGTTCTGGATGCGCAACACGCTCATCCCGCTGGACATCGTCTATATCGGCGCGAACGGCCGCGTGGTGTCGATCAGCCGCAACGTCCAGCCGCTGGACGAGAGCGGGGCGCCCTCGGCCGGGCCGGCCAAGTACGTGCTGGAGCTGGCCGGCGGGCGGGCGGCGCAGATCGGGCTGCTGCCGGGCGACCGCGTGCTGCACAGGGCGCTGCCCCGTGGATGAGCTGATCCCCGATCCGCCGCCGGGCTTCCTCCCGTCGCAGGGCCGCGGCCAGTTCTCGACGCTGAACGGGCCCTACTTCCACAAGCCGCCGCAGGACGGGCTGGTGAGCCACGCGTTCTATGCGCTCCCCCGCCACACGAACGGCATCGGCCTGGTGCACGGCGGGATGCTCTCGGCCTTCACCGACGGGCTGCTGGCGTCGGCGGTGGGGCACGGCACGCAGAAGGTGGGGGTCACGATCCACCTGTCGCTCGACTACCTGCACATGGCGCGGCAGGGCGACTGGGTGATCGGCGAGGCGCGGATGACCCGCGCCACCAAGGACGTGGCCTTCGCCGAGGGCTGGCTGCGCGCCCGCGGCGTGGACATCCTGCGCGCCTCGGGGATCTTCAAGCTGATGGACCGGCGGGGGTAGGGGCGCGCTCGCGTTGCGGAAAGGTGGAAACGCCTATATCCCGAGCCCGCCGGCGCCCTCGGGGCGTAGCGCAGCCTGGTAGCGCATCTGCTTTGGGAGCAGAGGGTCGCGTGTTCGAATCACGCCGCCCCGACCAGCCGGCGGGACATTGAAGGCTTCAGAAGACCAGCATGCTCGCGCGCATCTACCGTCCGTCCAAGAACGCCATGCAGTCCGGCCGCGGCAAGGCCGTCGACTGGGTTCTCGAGTTCGAGCCGAAGGCCGCCCGTCGTCCGGACCCGCTGATGGGCTGGACCGTCACGAGCGACACGGAATCGAGCCAGGTGCGGCTGACCTTCGACACGCGGGAGGAGGCGGTGCGCTACGCCGAGGCCCACGGGATCGCCTTCCAGCTCATCGAGCCGCCGCCGGCCAAGCGCATCATCAAGGCCTACGCCGACAACTTCGCCTTCAACAGACGCATCCCCTGGACCCACTGACGCCCGCTGGTCCCGGCGAAGTTCGCGCCCGTAGCTCAACCGGATAGAGCATCCGCCTTCTAAGCGGACGGTTGCAGGTTCGAGTCCTGCCGGGCGCGCCAGGGGCGCGGGGCCGCGTATTGACCCCGGGCGCGAGGACCCTCAACAAGCGCCATGCCCTGGAGCCGCACCTACGACGAGGCCGAGCCGCAGCGGGTGAACAGGTGGCTCGCGCAGAGCGGCGTCTGCTCGCGGCGCGAGGCCGAGGGCCTGATCGCCGACGGGCTGGTGACCATCGACGGCGAGCGGGTGGACGATCCCGGCCGCAAGATCCTGCCGGGACAGACCCTGACGCTGGCCGACCGGGACGGAGCGGCGCGGGCCGGGTTCACGGCGGTGCTGAACAAGCCCGTGGGCTACGTCTCGGGCCAGCCCGAGCCCGGCTACACGCCCGCGGCGCGGCTGCTCACGAAGGCGGCGCTGGTGGGCGAGGGCGAGGCGCCCGATCCCCGCGCCAGCCTGCCGCCGCTGGGCCGGCTGGACTTGGACAGCCGGGGCCTGCTGATCCTGTCGGACGACGGGGTGCTGGCCAAGGCGGTGATCGGGCCGCAGTCGGAGCTGGACAAGGAATACGTGGTCCGCGTGGCCGGGGCGATCGACGAGCGGAAGCTGGCGCGGCTGCGCCACGGGCTGGAGCTGGACGGCCGCAGGCTGAAGCCCGCCAAGGTTAGCGTCGTCCAGGGCCAGACGCTGCGGTTTGTCCTGAAGGAGGGTCGCAACCGGCAGATCCGGCGCATGTGCGAGCTGGTGGGCCTGCGCGTGATGGACCTGCAGCGGGTGCGCATCGGGCCCCTGCGGCTGGGCGAGCTGCCCGAGGGGCGCTGGCGGCGGCTCACCGACGCCGAGCGCGAGGCTCTCATTTCAGCGTCAGCGGGACCGGCGACCGGTCGGGCTTGAGCAGCACCGTCCAGTCGGCGCGGGTGGGCATCTCGTCGAGGATCCAGCGCGTCAGCCGCTCGTAGTGTTGGACGAACTGGCCCACCTGGGCGTCGCTCATGCCCGCGCCGGTCCGGGCGCGCAGCTTGGCCTCCTGCTCTGTGCGCCAGCCGCGGACGACCTCGAAGCCGGGCGCCTGGAGGAGCACCAGGCGGTCCAGGCGGCCGAAGAGCGCCCCGTAGGACTCGGCGAGCTGGCGGTTGATCCAGGCGCGCCATGCGCCGGTGGGGTCGTCCCGGCGTTCGAGCGTGTTTACCGGCGTCATCAGCCGGACGGCCGGCTCGGGGACCGCGCCCACGCACCAGCCTTCCAGGATCACCACGTCGGCCGGGCCCTCGAACTCGCGCCACCGGGTGGTGGGCAGCCGCTCGTCGGTCGCCTTGTCGAACACCGGCAGGCGCGTGGTGATGCGCTGGCGCAGCTGGTCCAGGACGGCGCAGGCCAGGGCCACGTCGTGCGTGCCGGGCGGACCGCGCACCTGGAGCAGGCGGTGGACCTGCCCCGCAAGCCAGCCGCGGGCCTCACGGCCGAGGTAGAAGTCGTCGATCGACAGGCAGGCGGCGTGCAGGCCCCGCTCGGCCAGCAGGCGGGCGGTGATCGCGGCGATGGTCGACTTGCCCGAGCCCTGCGCCCCGCAGAGACCCACGACGACCGTCCGGCCGAAGTCGTTGCGCCAGTCCTGCGCGCGGTCGGCGAGCGGCCAACAGATCTCGTCGAAGGTGTCGCGGAAGGTCTCCGGCAGGCGCTCCTGCGCCATGAATTCAGCCAGCCAGTCGTCCAAGCGCCCCCGCTCTTTCGGCTAGTATCCCCCGATGATCGGCAGAATCTCGCCCGTGATGTAGCTGGCCGTCTGCGGGGAGGCCAGGAAGACGTAGGCGGGCGCGATCTCCTCGGGCTGGGCGGGGCGTTTCATGGGCGTCTGCGACCCGAACTTCGCCAGATCGTCGCCCCGGCGGTCGGCCGGGTTCAGCGGGGTCCAGACCGGGCCCGGCGCGACGCAGTTCACGCGCACGCCCTGCTTGATGAGCGAGCCGGCCAGCGAGCGGGTGAAGGCGTGGATGCCGCCCTTGGTCATGGAGTAGTCGAGCAGGCCCTTGGAGCCCTCGATGCCGGTGACCGAGCCGGTGTTGATGATCGAAGCGCCTTCCTTGAGGTGGGGCGCGGCGGCCTTGGCCATGTTGAAGTAGCCGTAGAGGTTGGTCTTCAGCGTGCGGTCGAAGTGGTCGAAGGTGATGTCCTCGATGGACTCGGCGTGCTCCTGGAACGCGGCGTTGTTGACGAGGATGTCCAGCCCGCCCAGGGCCTCGACGGTCTTGGCGACCGCGTCCTCGGCATAGGCGGGATCGGCGACGTCGCCCGGCAGAAGGATGGCCCGGCGGCCCTCGGCCTCGACCGCAGCCTTGGTCTCCTCGGCGTCCGCCTCCTCCTCGAGATAGGCGATGGCCACGTCGGCGCCCTCGCGCGCGAAGAGGACCGCCACCGCGCGGCCGATCCCCGAATCGGCGCCGGTGATCAGGGCGACCTTGCCCTCCAGCTTGCCGGAACCCTTGTAGAAGGGCGCGTCGTACATCGGCTTCAGCTCGAGGTCGGCTTCCAGGCCGGGCTTCTCGAGGTGCTTCTTCGGCAGCGGCGGGACCGGATAGTCGCGCGCGCCCGTCTGCGGCGGCTTGTCGTCGTCTTCGCCGGACGGCTGGAACGAGCGCTCCTCGCCCGAGTCGATGCGTTGCTGGATCTCGCGCTCGTGCTCGGCGACGCCGCGGGCGGCCTCTTCGAAGCCGTGGTCGGTGCTGGTCATGGGGCTCTCCGTCTGCTCGCCGGGGGCAAGCATCGGGGAGGGCGGTAAGTTCCCGGGTCAGCCCGCTGCGGCGGCGTAGGCGTCGAGTCCCGCGCGCAGGTCGGCCATCAGGTCGCCGGGATTCTCTAGCCCCACGTGGAGGCGCATGAGCGGGCCGCCGTAGTCGCGCGACAGCGTGCGCACCTTCAGCTGGGGGTCGCAGGCGATGGCGAGGCTCTCGAAGCCGCCCCACGAGAAGCCGAGCCCGAAGAGCTTCAGAGCATCCAGGAAGGCGTCGACCGCCGCGCGCGGTGCGGGTTTCAGCGCGAAGCCGAACAGGCCGCAGGCGCCGGCGTAGTCGCGGGCCCACAGGTCGTGGCCCTCGCAGCCGGGCAGGGCCGGGTGGTACATCGCCGCCACCTCGGGCTGGTCCCGCAGCCAGGCGGCCACCGCGAGCCCGCTGCGGCCGTGCTTCTCCATCCGGGTGGGCAGGGTGCGCAGGCCGCGCAGCATGGCGTAGGCGTCCTCGCCCGGAACGGCCCAGCCCAGGTGCGTCACGCCGTCGGCCAGCCGGCGGGCGAGACCCGCGTCGCGCACCGCGGCCGAGCCCATGAACACGTCCGAGTGGCCGCCCACGTACTTGGTCAGCGCCTGCAGCGAGAGGTCGACCCCATGCTCCAGCGGCTTGAAGAGCAGGCCGGCGCCCCAGGTGTTGTCGATGGCGGTGAGGATGCCGCGGGCGCGGGCGAGTTCGGCGATGCGGGGCGCGTCCTGCATCTCGAACGACAGCGAGCCCGGGCTCTCGAGAAGGATCAGCCGCACGTTGGGCGCCGCCCCGCCGACCAGCGCCTCGGGCGGCGTGGTCGGGTCGAAGTAGGCGATGTCGACCCCGTAGCGGCCCAGCATGGCGTCGCAGAAGCGCCGGATGGGCTTGTAGCAGTTGTCGGTGACGAGCACGGCGTCGCCGGCCTTGAGCACCGCCAGCAGGGCCCCCGCGATCGCCGCCATGCCGGACGGGTAGAGCGCCACCGCCTCGCCGCCCTCCATCTCGGCCAGCGCCGCGCAGAGGGCGGCCTGGGCGGACAGGCCGGCGCGGCCGTAGGTGACGTTGCGGGCGTCGTCGTACAGGGCCGCCGCGTTGGGCAGCAGCACCGTTGAGCCCTTCTGGATCGGCGGGCCAACGGTGCGGGCGAGGGGACCGTCGAGCTTGCCGGCGCGGATCAGGCGGGTCTCGTCCGACATGCGGGGTTGCGGGTCCAAGCGGCGCTGGCGAAAGTGGCCGACCAGTTAGAGCCCCAAGCTCATCCTCGTTTCAAGGAGCAGGAATGATCCGGCGCCTCTCGGCGGTTGCGTTGCTCGCGGCGCTGGCGGCGGGCTGCAGTCCGCCGAAGCCCGCGGAGAAGGCGGCCCCGCCGCCTGCGCCCGTGAAGGCCGCGCCGGTGCAGCCGGGCTATACCGCCGCCGCAAGCCCGACCCTGGAGGCCGTGCGCCGCCGCGGCTACGTGGCCTGCGGCGTCCACGAGGGGCTGCCCGGCTTCGCTCTCAAGGACGCCCGCGGCCTGTGGCGCGGGTTCGACGTGGACCTGTGCCGCGCGGTGGCGGCGGCCACGCTGGGGGACGCGGCCAAGGTCCGCTACACCGCCATCCCGGGCGCGGACCGCTTCGGCGCGCTGCAGCGGGGACAGATCGACGTCCTGTCGCGGAACACGTCGCAGACCTTCGCCCGCGCGGCCGGCCTGGGCCTCAGCTTCCCGGTGACCACCTACTACGACGGGCAGGGCTTCCTGGCCCCCAGGACGCTGGGGCTGACCAGCGCCGAGGAGCTGGGCGGCGCGCGGATCTGCGTGCAGGCCGGCTCGGCCAGCGCCGACAACATGGCGGACTACTTCCGCGTCCGGGGGATGGCGTACAAGCCGGTGATCGTGGCCTCGGAGGAGGAGGCGCGGACCCGCTACCAGAGCGAGGCCTGCGACGTCTTCACGGCGGACGTCTCGGCGCTCGCGGCCGCGCGCTCGCTGATGAACAACCCGGGCGCCCACGTGATCCTTCCGGACGTGATCTCGAAGGAGCCCCTGGGTCCTGTCGTGCGCCGCGACGACCCGGTGTGGGGCGAGATCGTGCGCTGGACCTTCCACGCCATGGTCATGGCCGAGGAACTGGGGCTCACCTCGCAGACGGTCGAGCAGACGCGCGAGACGGCCACGGATCCCGAGACGCGCCGGCTGCTGGGCCTGGAGGGCGAACTCGGGCCGCTGCTGGGGTTGAAGCCGGACTGGGCCTTCCAGGTGATCCGGCAGGTGGGCGCCTACCACGAGGTGTTCCGCCGCGACCTGGGCGCGGATTCGCCGCTGCAGCTCGACCGCGGGCTGAACGCCCTTTGGACGGCGCCGAAGCCGGGCCTGATGTACGCGCCGCCGATGCGGTGACGGCGGAACCGCTCTCGTCACCACCCGGCTCGTCCGGGTGATCTGCGCGCTTCAGAGGTCCATCACCATGGCGCAGCGGTCCTTGAGGCCGCGGGCGCGTTCGTTGGCCAGCGCCTGGCGGACGGTCGCCGGCGCCTCGGCCTCGGGCCATTCGCGGAAGCCCGCCGAGGCGTAGAAGGGCGCGTTCCAGGGGATGTTGCGGAAGGTCGTGAGGCTCATGGCCGTGAGGCCTCGGCTCCGGGCCCACTGGGCGGCGTGGGCGAGGAGGCGGCGGCCGAGCCCCTGGCCCTGCTGGTCCTGACGCACGTCGAGTTCGTCCACGTGCAGGCGCGCGCCCTCGACGCGGGCGGCGAGGAAGGCGACCGGCGCGCCGTCGCGGTCCACGACCCACAGCGTGCCGGCGTTCAGGTGCGGCCGATAGGCGTCGGCCGGCGCGACGGTGGTGAGGAGCTCGGGCGGGATGTCCTGGCCGACGAACTTCTGGGCGGCGGAGAGCTCGATCCTCGGGAGTTCGGGCAGCTCGTGCGCCAGGGCGAGGCGGATCTCGATGGGTCAGGCTCCGGTGACGACCGCGGTGTCGGCGCGGCCGCCCCACTCGGTCCAGGAGCCATCGTACACCGGCACGTCGGAGCGGCCCAGCCGGGCGAGCGCCAGCGCGAGAACGGCCGCCGTCACGCCGGAGCCGCAGGTGGTGATGATCGGGCGGCCGAGGTCCACGTGGGCGAAGGCGGCGCGCAGCTCGGCGCCGTCCAGAAGCGTCCCGTCGGGGCGGACCAGGTCGGTGAAGGGCAGGTTGAGCGCGCCCGGCATGTGGCCGGACCGCAGGCTGGCCCGCGGCTCGGGCGCCTCGCCGGTGAAGCGGGCGGCCGAGCGGGCGTCGACCACCTGGGCGGACCGGTCGGCCAGCACCTCCGTCACGTCGGCGAGGTCGGCCACCAGGGCGGGCTCGAAGGCCGGGAGCACGCGGGCGGGCGCCGGCGACGGCGTGGCGGTGCCGATGGGGCGGCCCTCGGCGCGCCATTTCCTGAGGCCGCCGTCCAGCACGAAGACGTTGTCGTAGCCCATGGCCCGCAGCGTCCACCAGACCCGCGCGGCGGAGTAGAGGCCGTGGGCGTCGTAGGCGACGATCGTGTGCTCCCGCGCGAGCCCCAGCGCGCCGGCCGCCTCGGCGAAGGCGACGGGAGAGGGCAGCATGTGCGGCAGGTCGGTGTCGGGGTCGGCGATGGCGTTGATGTCGAAGAACACCGCGCCCGGGATGTGGCCCGCCTCGTAGAAATCCCGCCCCTGTCCCGGCTGGCCCACCAGCGGCAGGGTGCCGTCCACCACGCGGACCGCAGGGTCGTCCAGACGTGCGGCCAGCCAGTCCGTCGTGACGAGGGGGTCTAGGCCAGCCATGGCGGGACCGGCAGGTCCTTCTCCCGCAGGAAGGCGGGATTGAAGATCTTGGACTGGTAGCGCGAGCCGTGGTCGCAGAGGACGGTCACGATGGTGTGGCCCGGCCCGAGGTCGCGGGCCATGCGGATGGCGCCGGCGACGTTGACGCCGGTGGAGCCGCCCATGACCAGGCCCTCGTACTCCATCAGGTCGTGGATCGTGAGGAGCATCTCGGCGTCGTCGATCCGGTAGAGGTGGTCGACCGCGAGCTCGGCGATGTTGGCGGTGATCCGGCCCTGGCCGATGCCCTCGCTGATCGACGTGCCCTCGGCCTTCAGCTCGCCGCCGCTATAGTAGGAGAACAGCGCCGAGCCGTGGGGCTCGGCGAGGCCGATCTTCACGTCGGGATTGCGGCCGCGGAGAGCCTCGGAGACGCCGGCCAGGGTGCCGCCGGACCCGATGGCGCTGATGAAGGCGTCCACCTTGCCGCCGGTCTGGGCCCAGATCTCGGGACCCGTCCCCTCGACGTGCGCCTGGCGGTTGGCCACGTTGTCGAACTGATTGGCCCAGACCGCGCCGTTGGGCTCGCTGGCGTCAAGTTCCGCCGCCAAACGCCCGGAGTACTTCACATAGTTCATCTCGTTGGCGTAGGGGACGGCGTCCACCTCGACGAGCTCGGCGCCATAGAGCCGGATGGCGTCCTTCTTCTCCTGGCTCTGGGTGCGCGGGATCACGATGGTGCACCTGTAGCCCAGCGCCTTGCCCACCATCGCCAGGCCGATGCCGGTGTTTCCCGCGGTGCCTTCGACGATCCGGCCGCCGGGACGAAGGGCGCCGCGCGCCTCGGCGTCCCGGACGATCCAGAGCGCGGCGCGGTCCTTCACGGACTGGCCGGGGTTCATGAACTCGGCCTTGGCGAGGATCTCGCAGCCGGTCAGTTCGCTGGCGCGGCGCAACCGGATGAGCGGCGTATTGCCGATGGCGTCGAGGACGGAGCTGGCGACCTTCATGCGGCCTACTTAAGGGGCTCGCGCGGCGGCGAACAGAGGCCGCCTACGCTTTGATGAGCGACAGTTGGACGACGTTGGTCCGCTCGGTCCGGAAGCCAGCCTCGCAGTAGCTGAGGTAGAAGCGCCACAGCTTGCGGAAGCGCTCGTCGAAGCCCAGGCGGCGGATCTCGTCCCAGGCGGCCTCGAAGCGGCGGGCCCACTCGGCGAGGGTGTCGGCGTAGCAGACCCCAAAGCGGCTGACGGGTCCCCAGGCGAGACCGGTGCGGTCGGTCACCGCCTTCAGCCGCTCCTCGGACGGCAGCATCCCGCCGGGGAAGATGTACTTCTGGATGAAGTCGGGCGTGCGCTTGTAGTGCTCAAAGAGCTCCTCGCGGATCGTGATGATCTGCAGGCCGGCCTGGCCGCCGGGCTTGAGGCTCTCGCGCACCTTCTCGAAGTAGGTGGGCCAGTAGCGCTCGCCGACCGCCTCGAACATCTCGATGGAGGCGACGCGGTCGAACTGGCCGGCCACGTCCCGGTAGTCGACCAGCCGGATGTCCGCCTTCTCGGCGAGCCCTTCGCGGAACATCCGCTCCTTGGCGAAGCGGTACTGCTCCTCGGAGATGGTGATGCCCGTGACCCGCGCGCCGACCTCCTTGGCCGCGAACTCGGCGAAGCCGCCCCAGCCGCAGCCGATCTCGAGGACATGGTGATCGGGCGCGAGGGCCATGCTCTCGCACAGGGTGCGGTACTTGCGCTTCTGCGCCTCCGGCAGCGACTCGCCGGGCTTTTCGAAGCGGGCGGCCGAGTAGGTCATCGTCCGGTCCAGCCACTGGGAATAGAAGGCGTTGCCCAGGTCGTAGTGGGCGTGGATGTTCTTCTTCGAACCCGTGCGCGAATTGCCGCGCAACGTGTGCTGCATCCAGTTCAGCGCCGCCATGATGCGGTTGCCGAACGCGACCTTCTCGAAGCGCGCGAAGTTGGAGGCCAGCACCTCCAGCAGGGCCGACAGGTCGGGCGTATCCCATTCGCCGGCCATGTAGCCTTCGCCAAACCCGATGGTGCCGTTCGAGATCGTGCGCTTGATGAAGTCGTAGTCGTGGACGATGAGGCGGGCGTCGGGACCGGGCTCGGCGCCCTTCAGGCGGACCTCGCGGCCGTCGGGCAGCACGAAGGTCATGGTCCCGATGGCCCAGTTCTCGATCATCGTGCGCGCCGCGGTGCGAAATGTGAGCGGCGTGCCGCTGAGGTCCGGCATCGGCGAACCCTTGATCATCTTGCCCCCTGTACCCCGGCCGAACGATACCACTGCCGCCCGCCCGCGCTAATCGACTGAGCGTGGGATACGGTCAAGTCGAACGCTCAGAGGCGCCGTTGGCTCTTGAGGCTCCACGCGCGTCGGGTCATTGGAGCCGGCATGACCATTCTCTCGCTAGACCGCTGGAAACTCTCGATCGGCGACGGTCAGCCGCTGGTGGTGATCGCCGGGCTGAACGTGCTGGAGGACCTTGAGCTCGCCCTGAGCGTCGGGCGCGACCTGAAGGCGCTGACGACCGAGCTGGGACTGCCGTACGTGTTCAAGGCCAGCTTCGACAAGGCGAACCGCTCGTCGATCCTGAGCTACCGCGGGCCGGGCCTGGAAAAGGGGCTGGAGATCCTGCGCACGGTGAAGGCCGAGCTGGACGTCCCGATCTGCACAGACCTGCACGAGGTGGACCAGGCGGGTCCGGTGGCGACGGTCGCCGACCTGGTGCAGATCCCCGCCTTCCTGTGCCGCCAGACCGACCTGGTGACGGCGGCGGCGCGGGCGACGGCGGACGCGGGCGGGCTGCTGCACGTGAAGAAGGGGCAGTTCCTGGCCCCGCAGGACTGCCGCTCGATCCTGGACAAGGTGTTCGAGGCCGCCGGCCGTCACATGACGGTGCTGTGCGAGCGCGGGGTGTCGTTCGGCTACAACAACCTGGTCGTGGACATGCTGGGCATCCCGCAGATGCAGGCGCTGGGGGCGCCCGTGAGCATCGATGCGACCCATGCGGTCCAGCTTCCGGGCGCGCAGCAGGGCTCGAACGGTGGCGCCTCGACCGGCGGGCGGCGCGGCGGCGTGCCGGTGATCGCCAAGGCCGCGGTGGCGGCGGGCGCGGACGCGGTGTTCCTGGAGTTCCACCCTGAGCCCGACCAGGCCCTCTGCGACGGCCCGAGCGCCCTGCCGCTGGAGGCGGCGCGGCCGCTGCTGGCGCAGCTCAAGGCGATCCGCGACCTTCAGGCCGCCTGACCGGGCCCCGCCGAGGCGCCCAAATGGGGCACGGCGGGGGGCTCGTTCGCCTTGACCGGCCCGCCAACGCGTCTCACAGGACTCGCCATGGATCTGGCCGCCCTGCAGAGCCTGCTCGCAGCACTTCCCGGGACGCGTGTCGCCTGCGTGGGCGACCTGATGGTGGATTGTTTCGTCTACGGCGCCGTGAACCGGATCTCGCCCGAAGCGCCCATTCCCGTGCTGGCGCGGTCGCACGAGCTGAAGATGCTCGGCGCTGCGGGTAACGTGGCGCGCAACGTCGCCGCCCTCGGGGGCGCGGTGGCCCTGGTCGGGCTCGTCGGCGACGACGCCGAAGGCGGCGAGGCGCGCAGGCTGGTGGCGGAGGCCGAGCTGGAGGGCGAACTGGTGGCCGATCACGGCCGCCCGACCACGCTGAAGACCCGCTTCGTCTCCGGCGGCCAGCAGCTCCTGCGGGTGGACCACGAGACCGTGCGACCGGTCTCCGGCGAGGTCGAGCAGCAGGTGATCCGGGCCCTTCGCCAGGCGGCCCTGGGGGCGGGCGTCATCCTGCTCTCGGACTATGGCAAGGGCGTTGTGACCGACGCGGTGATCGCCGCCGCCCGGGAGACGGGCGCCACCGTCATTGTGGACTCCAAGGCGCGCTCGTTCGCCCGCTACGGCGAGGTGGACCTGGTGAAGCCCAACGACGCCGAGCTGGCCTATGCGACCGAGTCGCCGACCGGAACCGACGCCGAGGTCGAGGCGGCGATCGCCCGGGCCCTGGAGCTGTGGTCCACGCGCGGCGTCCTGGTGACGCGCGGCGGCAAGGGCATGTCGCTGGGCCTTCGGGGCCAGCCGGTCCGGCACTTCCCCACCGTGGCGCGCGAGGTGTTCGACGCCTCCGGCCTGGGCGACACCGCGCTGGCGGCGCTGGGCCTGGCGGTGGCGGCGAAGGTCGACATCGAGACGGCGATCGCCTTCGCGCAGCTGGCCTCGGGCGTGGCCCTCGCCAAGGCGGGCACGGCGACGGTGAGCCCGGACGAGCTGGTGGAGGCGGTGCTCGCCCAGCATTCCGCTGTGGCCGAGGCCAAGATCGCCACGCCGCAGCGCCTGGTCGAGGAGGTCGCCCGCTGGCGCGCGCAGGGCCTGAAGGTGGGGTTCACCAACGGCTGCTTCGACATCCTGCACCGCGGCCACGTGGCCTACCTCGCGCAGGCGCGGACGTGGTGCGACCGGCTGATCGTGGGGGTCAACTCCGACGCCTCGGTGCGGGCCCTGAAGGGCGAGGGGCGGCCGGTCAACGACCTGGAGAGCCGCGCCCTGGTGCTGGCGGGGCTGCGCAGCGTGGACCTGGTGGCGCCGTTCGACGAGGCGACGCCGCTGAAGCTGATCGAGGCTGCGCGGCCCGACGTGCTGGTCAAGGGCGCGGACTACGCTGAGGACCAGGTGGTGGGCGGCGACCTGGTGAAGTCGTGGGGCGGCGAGGTCAGGCTGGCTGAGATCGTCGACGGCTATTCGACCACCGCGGCTATCGCACGGATGAAGAACAGGGCTGACGCATGACCCGCAGGATCGTCTTCGTCACCGGCGGGGCCGGCTTCATCGGCTCGAACATCGTGGCGCGCCTGGCTGAAGACCGGGCGCTCGACCTGGTGGTCTGCGACCGTCTGCGCGAGGTGGAAACCGGCAAGTGGCGCAACCTGGCCAAGCACCCCATCGGCGACTTCGTCGAGCCCGAGCAGATGTTCGACTGGCTCGAGCGGCGCTGGCGCGACGTGGAGCTGGTGGTCCACATGGGCGCGATCTCGTCGACGACCGAGCCGGACGCCGACAAGATCATGCGCAACAACTTCCAGCTCTCGCGCGACCTGTTCCGCTGGTGCGCGGACCGGCAGCGGCGGCTGGTGTACGCCTCCAGCGCGGCGACCTACGGCGGCGGCGAGCATGGGTTCGACGACGACAACGACTATGAGGCGCTCGCACGCCTGCGGCCGCTGAACACCTACGGCTGGTCGAAGGCGCTGTTCGACCTCTTCGCCGCCCGGCAGGCCGGCCGCGACTACGCGCCGCCGCAGTGGGTGGGGTTGAAGTTCTTCAACGTCTACGGCCCCAACGAGGAGCACAAGCTCTCGATGAAGTCGGTGGCCTCGCAGATCTGGCCGCAGGTGCGCGAGGGGCACGCGGTGCAGCTCTTCAAGAGCTACCGCAAGGACGTCCCCGATGGGGGCCAGAAGCGGGACTTCGTCTACGTCCGCGACGCCGCGGACGTGGTGCGCTGGCTGTTCGAGAACCCGCAGGTGAACGGAATCTACAACCTGGGCTCGGGCCAGGCGCGCACCTTCGAGGAGATGGCGCGGCAGGTGTTCGCCGCCGCCGGCAAGAACGCCCAGATCGAGTACGGCCCCATGCCGCCCGCCATCCGCGACAAGTACCAGTACTTCACGCAGGCCCGCATGGAGCGCCTGATGGAGGCCGGCTACCCCGGCGCGCTGACGCCGCTCGAGGAGGGGATCGGCGAGTACGTGACCCGCTACCTCGCGCAGCCCGACCCCTATCGATGACCCCGCCCGAGGCCCCCGCCCGCAAGCGCCGGGGCTGGCTGCTCCCGACGGTGCTGGCGGTGCTCACGTTCCTGGCCGCCGGCGTGGTGGTGTTCTGGGGCGACCTGGTGTCGACGGCGCTGGACCCGAAGGTCCCGTTCCAGACCTACGATCCGCCCCTGGCGCCCGACTATGCGGCGCCTTCGGCCTGGTACCTGCGGCCGAGCCCGGCGGCCGCCCAGGAGGCCGACGTCTTCTTCGTGGCGCCCACGACCTACGACGGCGGCCGCAACTGGAACGCCCGGCTGAACGCCCGGCGGGCGAACCGGCAGTTCGTCACGGTCATGGCGCCGAACTACGTGGGGCCGTACGTGGGCGTGGGCCGGGTCTTCGCGCCGCGCTACCGGCAGGCCAGCCTCTACAGCCTCACCACGCTGCGGGAGGATGCGCGCGAGGCGCGGCAGTTCGCCTACGGAGACGTGCGGACGGCCTTCCGTCACTACCTGCGCCACGACAACCGGGGCCGGCCGTTCTTCATCGTGGGAGTGGAGCAGGGGGGCACGCTGGCGACGCGGTTGCTGGCGGACGAGGTGGCGGTCGACCCGGTGCTCAAGGGGCGGCTCGTGGCCGCCTACCTGGTGGACACGGTCGTGCCCGCGGACTCACCCCCCATCAGCCCCTGCGTCGAGCGCCGGCAGGCCGGCTGCCTGGCGTCCTGGGCGCGGGTCTACGAGGAAGACTTCGACGCCGCCGAGCGGCTGCTCGCCCGGGCGCTGGTCTGGACGCCGGACGGGCGGCTGGACAACCTGGCGCCGCGCCCGGCGCTTTGCTGGAACCCGATCCTGGGCGCGGTGACCGACCAGCCCGCGCCCGCGCGGCTGCACCTGGGCGCGGCCAACGCCACCGGCCTGGAGTGGGGCGCCCGCCCGGCGTTCCTGGCGCGGCAGGTGGCGGCGCGCTGCGAAGCGGGCGTGCTTCGCGTGACCCGCCCGCGCTCCTCGGCGCTGCGGCCGACCGGCAACTGGGCCGACCGGCGCAAGGCCCCGGGGTTCAACCTGTTCTACGCCGACCTCGAGGCGGATGCGAAAGCGCGGCTGGCGGTGTGGCGCGCCCGGTGATTATGTCGCCCCCGACGAAAGAGGGAGCGACGCCATGACCAACCGCCAGATCCTGCTGGATCGCCTGCCGGGAGCCGAGCGCCTTGCGCCCGAGCATTTCGCCCTGGTGCAGGGCGAGCGCCCCACGGCCGGACCGGGCGAGGTGCTGCTGAAGACCCGCTACATCTCGCTGGACGCGGCCAACCGGGCCTGGATGCAGGGCGCGACGTATCGCGCGGCGCTGCAGGGCGGGCAGGTGATGGCGGGAGCCTCGATCTCGGAGGTGGTGGAGTCGAACGTGGACCACCTGAAGCCGGGCGACCTCGTCTTCGCCGACCTCGGCTGGCAGGACTATGCGGTGGCCCCCGGCGCCGGACTGTCGCGCCTGCCGGACCTGCGTCCAGAGACCTATCTGCTGAGCGTCTACGGCATCGCCGGGCTGACGGCGTACTTCGGGCTCCTGGAATGCGGCCAGCCCAAGCCGGGCGAGACGGTGGTGGTCTCGGCCGCGGCCGGGTCGGTCGGCACCATCGTGGGCCAGATCGCCAAGATCCTGGGCTGCCGGGTGGTGGGCATCGCGGGCGGCGAGGACAAGTGCCGCTGGCTGGTGGAGGAACTCGGGTTCGACGCCGCGGTCGACTACAAGGACCCGGAGTTCAAGCGGCGCCTGCGCGAGACCGTGCCCGACGGCATCGACGTCTACTTCGACAACACCGGCGGCGATATCCTGCAGGCCTGCCTGTTCGCCATGAAGAACTATGGCCGCATCGCCTGCTGCGGCGCGCTCTCGCAGTACGACGGCGCACCGTCGCCCTACGGGCCCCGCGGGATTCCCGGCCTGATCGTGAGCAAGCGGCTCACGCTACGCGGCTTCGTGCTGTTCGACTACGATGACCGGCGCGACGAGGCGCTGGCGGCGCTGAAGGGATGGGTCGACGCCGGCCGTATCAAGGTCCCGGAGGACGTGATCGAAGGGTTCGAGAATCTGCCGGCCGCACTGATCGGCCTGCTCAACGGCGAAAACCGCGGCAAGCGGATGGTGAAGGTATGAGCGCCGACGCCTTCAGCGCCACCTACGCCGAAGCGCGCGACAAGTTCCTGGCGGCGGCGAAAGCCGCGGGCGGCGCGGTCTCCAGCTACGCCCATCCCGAGCGGGCGCC
Organism: Phenylobacterium sp. T106; assembly: GCF_057219735.1. NCBI lineage: Bacteria > Pseudomonadati > Pseudomonadota > Alphaproteobacteria > Caulobacterales > Caulobacteraceae > Phenylobacterium > Phenylobacterium sp. T106. The sequence continues at coordinate 48,703 of NZ_JBXVWA010000001.1, forward strand.
AGATGGCGGCGCACTCGCAACCGACGTGGCGTGGTTCGGTCCAGCGGATGCCGCGGCCGTGTTCGTCACCGTCTCGGCGACGCATGGGGTGGAGGGGCACTGCGGCTCGGGCGCCCAGGTCGACTGGCTGCGGCGAGGCGAGGCCACGAACCTGCCTGCAGGCGTGGCGGCGATGGTGGTGCACGCCATCAACCCCTACGGTTTCGCGTGGAGCCGGCGGGTGACGCACGAGAACGTCGACCTGAACCGCAACTTCGTGGACTTCACCCGGCCGCTGCCGGCGAACCCCGCCTACGACTCGCTGCACGCCGCGGTGAAGCCCGCCGACTGGAGCGAGGCCACGCAGGCGCAGAGCCGGGCGGTCCTGCTCGGGTACGCCCGCGAGCACGGTTTCCCGGCGCTGGTGCAGGCGATGTCGGGCGGCCAGTACAGCCACCCCGATGGGATCTTCTACGGCGGGCGCGAGGAGACCTGGTCGCGGCGGACGCTGATGGCGATCTTCCGCGAGCGGCTGGCCGGCGCCGCGCACGTGGGCATCATTGACTATCACACGGGGCTGGGCCCCAACGGCTACGCCGAGCCGATCTGCAGCGCCCTGCCGACGTCGGAGGAGTACCGCCGGGCGCGCGACTGGCACGGGCTCGCGGTGAAGAGCCAGTCCGGCGGGGAGTCGGTTTCGGCGCTGCTGGCCGGCGACTGGCTGGAAGCGACGCCGAGGCTGATGCCGCATGCACGCGTCACAGGCGTCGCCCTGGAGTACGGCACCCTGCCCAGCACCGAGGTTCTGGATGCGCTGCGCGCCGACAACTGGCTGCACGCGCACGGAGACCCGCTGAGCCCGCAGGGCCAGGCGATCAAGGCGCAGGTGAGGGCGGCGTTCTACGGCGACAACGACATCTGGCGCGGGATGGTGCTGGGCCAGTCGCTGGTCGCCGCGCGACAGGCGCTGGCGGGTCTCGCGCGGGCCTTGGCGGGGTAGGGCGGCGGCCCTCGCTCAGACTGTCGGGTCGGGGATGCGGAAGAGGTCGCGTTCGGCGCCATCCGGGAACCGGGCGCGGCCGAGACTTTCCCCGCCGAGCGCGACGACGAGGCGGCGGGCCTCCGTGTTGTGGTCCTCCATGTAGGTCCGGACCTCGGGCCACCCGAACCCCCGGTAGGCGTAGGCCACCGCCGCGATGGAGGCCTCCTTCGCAAACCCGCGCCCGCGCGCCTCGGGCAGCAGCCACCAGGTGAGCTCGCGGGGCCAGCCCTTGCCCTGCCAGAAGCCGCAAACTCCGATGAAGTCCCCCTCGCGTTTGCGCTGGAGCGCCCAGACCCCGAACCCCTGGAGGTCCCAGCCGCCGCGGTCGGCCGCGAGACGCGACCACGCGGCGCCAGGGGTCAGCGGACCGCCGTAAGCACCCGAGGCCTCGGCATCGGTGTAGAAGCGCTGGTAAGCCGGCTCGCACCCCAGGCTGGGCGGCAACAGCCGCAGGCGTTCGGTCTCCAGGGTCGGGATTTCCACGTCGTCTCCCAGGATCTGCAGGCGTCAGCCGGCGTCGCGCAGGGCCAACCCCGCCTTCCAGTCGAACAGCTCCGACAGGATCTGCAGCGCCTGGCCGCGTTCGGACTTCAGTTCAGGGTCGCGCTCGACCGCGAGCCGGGCGTCGTCGCCGGCGATGGCGATCAGGTCGCGGTGCACGAAGGGGTCGGCGAAGACGTAGGTGGGCAGGCCGGACTGGCGCAGGCCCAGCGCATCGCCGCCGCCGCGCAGCTCCAGGTCCTTCTCGGCGATGGCGAAGCCGTCGTCGGTGCGGCGCAGGATGTCGAGCCGCTGTTCGGCGGTCTCGGACAGGGGCGGGTCGTAGAGCAGCACGCAGGCGCTCTCGCGGCGGCCGCGGCCCACCCGGCCCCTGAGCTGGTGAAGCTGCGCGAGGCCGAAGCGCTCGGCCTGCTCGATCACCATGATGGTGGCGTTGGGGACGTTCACGCCCACCTCCACCACGGTCGTGGCGACCAGCACCGAGAGCTTGCCGTCGGCGAAGCCGGCCATCACCGCGTCCTTCTCCGCGGCGGGCATCTTGCCGTGCACCAGGCCGACGCCGGGGCCGATCGTCTTGCGGAGGGCCAGGGCGCGCATCTCGGCCGCGGCCAGGTCGCTGACCTCGGACTCCGAGACCAGCGGGCATATCCAGAAGGCCTGAGCTCCGCCGCGGACGGCGTCCCTCAGGCGGCCCACGATCTCGTCGATCCGCGGCATCGGCACGGCGCGGGTAGCGACCGGCGTCCGTCCCGGGGGCTTTTCGTCGATGCGGCTGACGTCGAGATCCCCGTACATGGTCAGCTCGAGCGTGCGCGGGATCGGCGTGGCCGACATGGCGATGAGGTGGACGGCCTCGCCCTTGGCCTGCAGGCGCTGGCGTTCGGCGACGCCGAAGCGGTGCTGCTCGTCGATCACGGCGAGCTGCAGGCGATGGAAGACCACGTCGTCCTGGAAGAGGGCGTGCGTCCCCACTGCCACCTGGGCGTGGCCGCGGGCGAGGGCCCGCAGCTTTTCGGCCCGCGCCGCGCCCTTGTCCCGGCCCGTGAGCAGGACGACGCCGACGCCCTGCGCCTCGAGGGGCCCCGAGATGGTCTCGTAGTGCTGGCGGGCGAGGATCTCGGTCGGCGCCATCAGGGCGCTCTGGCCGCCCGAGTCGGCGACGTCGGCCATGGCGCACATGGCCACGACCGTCTTGCCGGAGCCGACATCGCCCTGCACCAGGCGGCTCATGCGCTCGCCGGCCGCGAAGTCCTGGCGGATGTCGGCCAGGGCGCGCTCCTGGGCTCCGGTAAAGGCGAACGGCAGGCCGGCCCGGAGGCGGCCGGCGAGCCCGCCGGCGCTGATCCGGGCCGCGGGCTCGCGGCGGCGCGCGGCCTTGCGCTGGGCCATGGCGAGCTGGTGCGCCAGGAGCTCATCGTAGGCGAGACGGCGGCGATGCGGACTGAGGGGGAAGAGGTCGGCCTCGCTCTCCGGGTTGTGCATCGCCGTGAGCGCCTCGCGCCACGAGGGGAAGCGCTCGCGGACGCGGAACGGCATGTCCTGCCACTCGGGCAGTTCGGGCGCGCGTTCGAGCGCCTCCAGGGCGAAGACGCGAACGCGGCGGGCGGGCAGCCCCTCGGTCGCCGGGTAGATCGGCTCGACCTCGGGGATCTCGTCGCGACGCTCGGGCGGGACGATGTAGTCGGGGTGGACCATCTGGCGGCCGAACTTGCCCTCGTCGACCTTGCCCGAGACGATCCGGCGTGCGCCCACGGGATGGCGTTGCTGCAGGCCCTCGCCGAAGCGGCCGAAGAACACGAGCATCAGCAGGCCGGTGTCGTCGGCGGCCTGCACGCGCCAGGGCTGGGCGCTCGTCCGTGGCCGCTGGTGGTCCTGGATGATCACCTCGAAGGTCATCACCTCGCCGTCGCGGGCGGCCGAGAGGACCGCCGGCGTCCGCCGCACGACGGTGTGCGGGCGCAGCCAGAGGACGTCGCGGACCTTCGGGCCCGCCACCCGCTCCAGAAGCGGAGCCACGCGCGGACCCACGCCCTTGAGGGACGTGACCGGCGCGAAGAGCGGGAACAGAATCTGCGGCCGCATCGCTGGAGCATAGCCTTTGGGCCCAACGCCGCGCATCATGGACTGACGGGCGCCGTTCGCCCGGGGGGCCATACGGGGGCAAGCAGCATGCTTCGAAAGGAAGCCTGGATCGCCATTGTCGGGGCTCTGACGATCGCGGGGTGCAGCGGCGGCGGCGACGACGAGGTGCTGGCGCGCGTCGGCGCCGAGCGGATCACGGTGTCGGACGTGGACGCCGAGCTGAAGATGAACGGAGTCGCCAGGACCTCGGACCCGAGGGTGCGGCGCGCCGCCCTCGAGCAGATCGTCAACCGCAAGCTGTTCGCCCAGGACGCCCGTGAGCGTCGGCTGCACAACAATGCCGAGGCCCAGGCCATCCAGAAGGCGGCCACCGAGACGTTCCAGGCCAGTCTCGCGCGTTCGTACATCACCCGCGAGGTGAAGAACCCGACGCCGGCGGAAGTCGCAGCCTTCATCGAGGCGCGTCCGCGGATGTTCGCGCGCCGCACGGCCTATCTGGTCGAGCGCATGCGGGCCCAGGGGACGCTGGACGCGGCGCTGGTGGAAGCCCTGAAGCCCACCCAGACGCTGGAGGCCGCGGAGGCCGTATTGAAGGCGCGGAACATCCCCTACCGGCGGATGGTGGACGAGCTCGACACGCTGCGGATTCCGCCCCAGGTGGCCGACAGCCTGGACAAGCTGGCGCCGGGCGAGCCGTTCGTCCTGCCCGAGCCCGGCGGATTCAGCGTCGGGCGCGTGCGCGACCGCCGGGTGCGGCCGATTGCGGGCGCGGAAGCGACGGCGATCGCCTCGGCGGTGATCGTCGCCGAGCGCCGATCCAAGGCGCTGGGCGACCGGATGAAGGCCATGCGGGCCGAGAAGGTGCGCTATGCCACGGCGGCCGACGCGCCCACGAAGGCCGCCGTCAAGCCACCGGGACCGCCGAGCGCCCAAGCTCCATCCAAGCCTTCATCGCCGGATCCAGCCGGGGCGCGTTGACGGCCTCGTAGAGCGCCTGGTTCTCGGGGCTGAGGATCTCGCGCCAGGCGTCGAGGCGCCCGCTGCGGAAGAAGTCGCTGTTGCTGCGCCATGTCCCGCGATCGGCGCCAGGGGCGTTCTGGTCGGCGGCGGCCTTCATGCGGGCGAACGACCCGGCGGCGAGGAACTGCGGCCAGCGCGCCTCGTCCACGTCGCGGCCGAGGAACGCCGCCAGGCGCCGCAGCTCGCCGTCGAGGTCGAGGGTCAGATCGCGGTAGTGCAGCAGGTGCAGGTTGGGCAGCGCGCGATGGATCCACCAGCTCGCGGTGAACCAGACCACAGACTGGAACGGGGCGCCGTCGAACATCCACGGGAACTGGCCCTCGGTGGCCCAGCGGGGGAAGAGCGCATTGGGATCGAGCCGCGCGCCGGACCCGATGCCGCTCTGGCGGCTGTCTCGGGTGTTGGCCACGTGATCGAGCATCGACAGGAAGGCGTCGCGCGGGTCGCGGCCGCAGAAGACGTAGCGGACCTGGGGATGCCAGGGCAGGCCGTCGCTGGGGGTGTGGGTCTTGATGATCCGCGGGCCGGGCTCGGCCTCGAGATCGGCGATCAGGCGATCCAGCGGCGCGGCGTGCATGTCGAGCCAACGGACCATGCGCCCGAGGGGCCGCGGCAGGTCGGGCGTGTCGTGCGCGATCATGGCGCACAGCTTCGCCGTCCAGGTGGTCCCGCACTTTGGCGGCGCGATGACCACGATGTCCCCCTCGCGGGGCCGGAAGGCCGCCCAGCGGGCATTGTCGAACACCGCGTTGCGGTAGTGTCGCGCAAGCTGGGGCAGGGCGGGGACCATGCGCATGACTCGCCCGCAGGCGCCCTTGTCGCAAGCCCGTGCGTTCACCGCTGGCGCACCGCGCCCCAGGGCCCTATATGCCGCAGTCCCTCATGACCACCGACGATGCAAGGCTGAAGAAGCTGAAGCTGCGCGCCTGGCGACGCGGCTTCAAGGAAGCGGACCTCATTCTGGGGCCGTTCGCGGACGAACACGTCGCGACGTGGTCTGACGCGGAACTCGACTGGTTCGAGCGCCTTCTCGAGCAGCCGGACCAGGACGTCTATGCGTGGATCCTGGAGCGGACGCCGACCCCCGGCGAATTCGACGGGCCTTTGATGAACCAGCTCAAGGCTTTCCGCGACAAAGCTCACCGATCGATCGTGGGGCCCGGGTCGAATGGCTGACGACGCGACCCCCTCGCCGCAGGCCCGGATGCGGCGGGTGGCGGACGATCCCGGCGGCCTGGACCTCGTCGGCGCGCCCGAGGGCTTCGATGCGCTGGTCATGGCCGACCTCATCAAGGCCCGCAAAGGCCTTTCGGTGTTCGTCGCGCGCGACAGCGCCCGCCTGTCGGCCTTCCTCGATGCGTTCCGGTTCTTCGCCCAGGGCGTCGAGATCCTGGCTTTTCCCGCCTGGGACTGCCTGCCCTACGACCGGGTGGGGCCCTCGGCCGCGGTCGCCGCCCAGCGCATGGCGACCCTGTCGCGTCTCGCGGGCGATCTCGACGCCAAGCCGCGCCTGCTCGTCACGACCGTCCCCGCGCTGCTCCAGCGCGTGCCGCCGCTGAAGGCGATCAAGCGGGCGAGCTACGCCGCGACCGTCGGCAACAGCGTCGAGATCGCGGAGATCGAGAGCTACTTCGCGGTGAACGGCTACACCCGGGCGTCCACGGTCTCGGAGAAGGGCGAGTTCGCGATCCGCGGCGGCGTCATCGACGTCTTCCCGCCGGGCGCCGACGAGCCGGTGCGCCTGGACCTGTTCGGCGACACGCTGGAGAGCATCCGCGCCTTCGACCCCGAGACCCAGCGTTCGACGCGGCAGCTGAAGGAGATCTCGCTGCTTCCGGTCAGCGAGACGCTGCTGGACAAGGACGCCATCAGCCGGTTCCGCACGGGCTACCTTGAGGCCTTCGGCGCGCCGGGCGACGATCCGCTCTACGCCACCATCTCGGAAGGCGGCCGCCGCGCGGGGATGGAACACTATCTGCCGCTGTTCTACGGCGATCTGGCCACCCTCTTCGACTACCTGCCGAAGGACGCGGTGATCGCCCTGGACCACCTGGCGCGCGACGCCCGCGACGAGCGGCTGGCGATGATCGAGGACGCCTTCGACGCCCGCAACGCCACCGAGCGGAAGACCCACTACCACCCGCTGGAGCCGACGCGGCTCTACCTCGACGCCGAGGAGTGGGACAAGCGGCTCAGGTCGCTGGCCACGCGGCGATTCTCGGCCTTCAACGAGGCCGGGGGCGAGGCGGTCGTCGACATGGGCGCGCGGGCGGGGCGCAACTTCTCGGCCGAGCGGAAGCTGGACAGCGTCAACCTCTTCGAGGCGACGGTCGACCACGCCAACAAGCTGGCCGCCGCCGGCAAGCGCGTGTTGTTCGCCTCGTGGTCTGAGGGTTCGTCCGACCGGCTGAGCCATATGCTGGCGGACCACGGGCTGAAGAAGCTGCCGCTCGCCCCCTATTGGGACGCCGCGCGTTCGGCCGACCCGAAGACGCCACAGCGGGTGGTCCTGCCGCTGGACGCCGGATTCGAGACCGACTCGCTGGCGGTCATCTCCGAGACCGACATCCTGGGCGACCGGCTGGCGAGGCCGCGCAAGCGGCGGCGGGCGTCGAACTTCCTGGCCGAAGCCTCGGCGCTGACGCCGGGCGACCTGGTCGTGCACATCGACCACGGCATCGCGCGCTACGAGGGCCTGAAGACGCTGGACGTGCAGGGCGCCCCGCATGACACGCTGGAGTTGCAGTACGGCGGCGAGGCCAAGCTGTACCTGCCGGTGGAGAACATCGACCTGCTGACGCGCTACGGGGCCGACTCCGAGGGCGTGCAGCTGGACCGCCTGGGCGGCGCGGCCTGGCAGGCGCGCAAGGCCCGCGCCAAGGAGCGCCTGCGCGAGATGGCCGACGGCCTGATCCGCATCGCAGCCGAGCGGGCGATGAAGCAGACCGACGCGGTGGAGCCGCCGAGCGGCCTGTTCGACGAGTTCTGCGCCCGCTTCCCCTACGAGGAGACGGACGACCAGCTGGCGGCGATCGGCGACGTGCTCGAGGACCTGGGCGGCGGCAAGCCCATGGACCGGCTGATCTGCGGCGACGTCGGCTTCGGCAAGACCGAGGTGGCGTTGCGGGCCGCCTTCGTGGTGGCGATGAGCGGGCAGCAGGTGGCCGTGGTGGCGCCGACCACGCTGCTGGCGCGCCAGCACTACAAGACCTTCTCCGAGCGCTTCGAGGGCTGGCCGGTGCGGGTGCGTCGCCTGTCGCGCCTCGTGGCGGCGAAGGAGGCCGCGGAGACCCGCGAGGGCCTGGCGAACGGCGAGGTCGAGATCGTCGTCGGCACGCACGCGGTGCTCTCGAAGCAGGTGAGCTTCAGGAACCTTGGCCTCGTGATCGTCGACGAGGAGCAGCACTTCGGGGTCAAGCACAAGGAGAAGCTCAAGGAGCTTCGCGCCGACGTGCACATGCTGACGCTGACCGCGACGCCGATCCCCCGCACCCTGCAGATGTCGCTGTCGGGCATCCGGGAGATGTCGATCATCGCCACGCCGCCGGTCGACCGCCTGGCGGTGCGGACCTACATCACGCCATGGGATCCCGTCGTGGTGCGCGAGGCGCTGCTGCGCGAGAAGTACCGCGGCGGCCAGGCCTATTTCGTGGCGCCGCGCATTTCGGACCTGCCCGATCTGGAGCGGTTCCTGCGCGAGCAGGTCCCGGAAGTGAAGTTCGTGGTGGGCCATGGACAGATGGCGCCGACGCAGCTCGAGGAGGTGATGAGCGCCTTCTACGACGGGCAGTACGACGTCCTGCTGTCCACCACGATCGTGGAGAGCGGCCTCGACATCCCGACTGCCAACACCATGGTCATCCACCGGGCCGACATGTTCGGTCTCGCGCAGATGTACCAGCTGCGTGGGCGTGTGGGCCGCTCCAAGGCGAGGGCCTATGCCTACCTCACCACGCCGGCCGAGAAGCAGATCACGCTGTCGGCCGAGAAGCGCCTGAAGGTGCTGCAGTCGCTGGACAGCCTGGGCGCGGGCTTCCAGCTGGCCAGCCACGACCTCGACATCCGCGGCGGCGGCAACCTGCTGGGCGAAGAGCAGAGCGGGCACATCCGCGAGATCGGCGTCGAGCTCTACCAGCAGATGCTCGAGGACGCGGTCAACGAGATCAAGGCGCGGGCCGGGGCCGAGGACCTGGTCGTGGATCGCGGCTGGTCGCCGCAGATCAACACCGGCGCGGCGGTGCTGATCCCGGATGAATACGTCCCCGACCTGAACGTCCGCCTGGCCCTCTACCGCCGCATTTCGGACGCCGAGAAGGCGCAGGATCGCGAAGCGCTGGCGGCCGAGCTGATCGACCGGTTCGGGCCGCTGCCGCCCGAGGCCGACCAGCTTCTGAAGGTGGTCGCGATCAAGGGGCTCTGCCGGGAGGCCAACGTGGCGAAGATCGACGTGGGTCCGAAGGGCGCCGTCGTCAGCTTCCGCAACGACGACTTCAAGAACCCGGGCAGCCTGGTGACCTTCATCGCGAAGAACGCCGTCGCCTGGCGGCTGCGTCCCGACAACAAGGTGGTGGTGAAGGGCGAGTGGGAAACGCCGAAGCAGCGGCTCGACGCGGCCGAGAAGGTCCTGTCGGAACTCGCGAAGCTGGCGGGATGAGGCCGCCCGCTGTCCTGCGGCGGGATACTGCTGGAACCTGCAGGAAAGGAATTCACTGTAGGTCGTCGCACAATGCGCCGGCGTCTGGCCGGAGGAGCTCGACATGAACCGCAAGACCCTTATGGCCGCCGCCGTCCTGAGCGCCGTGGCCACGACCCCCGCGCCGGTCCTGGCGCAGGCGTCCGCCGATGGCCCCGATGCGCGTTGCGTGCTCGTGCTGCAGGCCGTCGCGCGTGACCCGAAGCAGCGCGACGCGGCCATCAAGGGCGTCTATTTCTTCATGGGGCGGCTGAGCAGCCGGGGCCCCGCCACGCGCCTCGACGCGATCCTGCTTGCGGAAGCCCGGGCGATGGACGCCGGGAAGGCGCAGGCCGAACTCGCCCGCTGCGGGGCCCAGCTGACTCGCGAAACCCAGGCCTTCCAGGCCGCGAACCAGAGGCTCGCCGGCCGCGTCGCGGGGGGCGCTGCGCCTGCCAAGAAGTAGCCCAGGCGCCCGGGCCTGCCTGAGCGGAGGGACCGGGTTCAGCCGGCCTTGAGGGCGTGCGCCATGGCGGCGGCCTGCTCGAGCGCGTGACCGACCGCGTCCGGAGAAGCCACCTCGGCGACGCCGAGGTCGAACTCGACGACGAAGGGCGTGGCGCCCTGGCCGGCCTCGAAAGCGGTGCACCCGATCACGGCGGCGATCCGCTCGCCGGCCGCGCGGGCGTTGTGGAGCGGCGTGGCTGGCAGGGCCAGGGCGAACACCTCGGGCGCGAGGCGGGCGGCCGTGTCCTCGACCCGCACCAGGCGGCCGATCATCGAGCCGATCTGGGGGACGGCGCGCGCCACCCAGCCGCCGGCGCGCGGCGCCTTCAGGTCAGGCTTCTCCGCCACCTTCAGCATGCAGACCGACAGCGGACGGTTCCGGGCCTTGGCGCTCTTGGCCAGGCGCATGACGTGGGCGGCGAAGAGGTCGCGGGTGAAGAGTCCCGTCGCGGCGTCCATGAGCCCCGAGCTGCGCGCCTGCTCCAGCGCGCCCCGGATCGCCTTCTGCCGACGGTAGGCGCGGGCCAGTTCCACCACGCGCAGCGCCGTCTCGTTCTCGGGCGTATCGGGAGACGCCACGTCGGAGATGCCGCGGTGATAGGCCTCGGACGCCGTCACGGCGCTGTTCGCCCGCATGTAGAGCAGCGCGGGCGTGTGGTAGAGGCGGGTGTTCCGGCGCAGGCCGGCGGCGATCGACAGCGCCTCGTGCGGATTCTCGTCGGCCCAGAGGACCACGGCGTCGAACGGCCGCTCGTGCAGGTAGTCGAAGGCGGTGAAGGCCGTGAACGCACCCACCACCTCGGCGCCGTTGCGCTGGAGCGCGTTCGAGAGCGCCAGGAACTGCGGCGCGGGCTCGCCGATCGCCAGGATCCGATAGGGCGCGGGGTCGTCCTCGGGCGCGTCGAGCGCGTGCCCCCGCTCGGAGAAGGTCTCGGTCCGGACCTCGTACTCTTCCTCGGCCACGGCGGTGCGGACCAGGGTCTCGAGCCGCATGGCCGCCTGGGCCGGGTGGAGGGGCGCGGCCAGGGTCAGGTCGAAGCCGCGGTCCTTCTGGAAGGGATCCAGCGCGCCCATGGCCAGGACGGGGAGACGGCGCGGCGCGCAGGCCTCGCGCAGGCGGCCCGCCACGGTATCGACGTCGCCGTCGAAGCTCGCGAGATCGACGATCGCGGCCTGGATTTGCAGGTCGGCGAGGGCGATGCAGGCGGCGGCCTCGGTCCGCGCCGTGATCGTGCGCCAACCGAGCCGGTCGAGGCCCTCGGCGAGCGCGCCGGCCTCGGCGTCGTCGCGTGCGACGATCAGCACTCGCGCCTGGACCCCTGCCGTCATATCCCCGTCCAAACACTGCCCGGTTCCGTCATAAGTACGGAATCGCAAGGCCGGAAGGTTCGTCGCATACCCGATCGCAGGTTGCAGAAGGGTTAGTTGTCGCACGTGGAGGGGACATGAGTGTGGATCTGACCGGCCAGGTGGCCGTGGTGACGGGCGCCAGTGGCGGACTTGGCGAGCACTTCGCGCGGATCCTCGCCCGGTCGGGCGCCGCCGTTGCGGTGACGGCGCGGCGGGTCGAACGCATCGAGGCGCTGGCGGCGGAGCTGCGGGCCGAGGGCGCGCGGGTCCTCGCCCTGCCGCTCGATGTCGCAGAAGCCGAGACGATCGCCCCGGCGCTCGACCGGATCACCGAGGAGCTGGGCCCGATCGGCATCCTGGTGAACAACGCCGGGGTCGGCGGGGAGGGGCTGGCCCTGGACATCTCGATCGAGGCGTTCGACCAGACCTTCGCGGTGAACGTGCGCGGCATGTTCTTCGCGGCCCGGGAGGCGGCGCGCCGCATGATCGCCGCCGGCGTCGAGGGCCGGATCCTGAACATCGCGTCCATCGCCAGCCACACGGTGCTGCCGGGGCTCTCCGCCTACTGCGGCTCGAAGGCGGCCGTGGCGATGCTGACGCGGTCGATGGCGCGGGAGTGGGCGCGCAAGGGCCTGGCCGTGAACGCCCTGTGCCCGGGCTACATCGAAACCGGCATCAACGACTTCTGGTGGCCGACCGAGGGCGGCCAGAAGCAGCTCAAGGGCTTCCCGCGGCGACGGCTGATGGACGCGACCGACCTGGACGCTGCGTTCCTGATGCTGGTCGGGCCGGCGGCCAGCGCGATCACGGGCTCGGTGATCACCATCGACGACGGCCAGTCTCTGCCCGGCGGCGGCTAGGTCGCGAGGCAGTTGGCTGACCGAGCGGCAACGGGCTTAGATCGCCGCCAAACCACAGGGAGACAGCGCATGCGCCAGGGTCCGCTCACCGGCCTCAAGATCGTGGAATTCGCCGGCATCGGGCCGGGGCCGTTCTGCGGGATGCTGCTGTCGGACCTCGGGGCCGACGTAGTGCGGATCGACCGCAAGGGCCCGGGCCGCGGTTCGCCCACCGACGTCACCGGCCGCGGCCGCCGCTCGGTGGCGCTGGACCTGAAGTCGCCCGACGCCATCGAGGCCTGCCTGAAGCTCATCGCCCAGGCGGACGTTCTCTTTGAAGGTTTCCGGCCGGGCGTCATGGAACGCCTGGGCCTGGGCCCGGACGTGGTGCTGAAGCGCAACCCCAAGATCGTCTACGGCCGCATGACCGGCTGGGGCCAGACCGGGCCCTACAGCCAGGCCGCCGGCCACGACATGAACTACATCGCCATCACGGGCGCGCTGCACGCCATCGGCACCAAGGACAAGCCGGTGCCGCCGCTGAACCTCGTCGGCGACTTCGGGGGCGGCGCGCTCTACCTCGCGTTCGGTCTGCTGGCGGGCGTCATCCAGGCGCGCGAGACCGGCAAGGGCCAGGTGGTCGACGTGGCCATGAGCGACGGCGCCGCCAGCCTCATGGCCATGTTCTACGGCATGAAGGCCGCGGGCGGCTGGAAGGAAGAGCGCCGCCAGAACCTGCTGGATGGCGGGGCGCACTTCTACGACACCTACCAGTGCAGCGACGGCAAGTGGATCTCGATCGGCTCCATCGAGCCGCAGTTCTACGCGCTGCTGCTCGAGAAGACGGGCATCAACGACCCGGACTTCCAGAAGCAAATGGACCGCTCGATGTGGCCCGACCTGCGCGAGAAGCTGGCCAACGTCATCAAGACCAAGACCCGCGACGAATGGAGCGAGATCATGGGCGCGACCGACGTCTGCTTCGGCCCGGTCCTCGACCTCGACGAAGCGCCGAAGCACCCACACAACGTGGCGCGCGAGACCTTCGTCGAAGTGGCCGGCGTGGTGCAGCCGGCGCCCGCGCCGCGCTTCTCGGCCACGCCCGGCAAGATCCAGGGCCCGCCGCCGGCCATCGGCGCGAACAACCAGGACGCCCTGAAGGACTGGGGCTTCTCGGACGCGGAGATCGCCGCCCTGGCGTGAGAGCGGGGCCGGCGGGTCGACCCGAGCGTTAGCTGAAGGCGCCGTTCAGGTCGGGTTCAGCGAGCCGGCTGCAGATTGACGTCCGGATCGGTCGTCGCGCTCTCCCGTCCCTCGAAGCGGCGGACGGTCCGGATGGAACGACACGCCCATCGGCGGCGCGCCACCTACTAACCCAGGTGGCGCGCCGTTATCATTGGGCTCCCGCTTGCCGGGGCCCCCGAGTCGAGCCACGCCGCGCCGAATGACCCCCATCGAGATGATCCGCCGCTTCCGCGCGCGGGACTGGGACCCGGTCCACATCGCGCGGGTGGCCCTCGTCGTGCTCGGCAAGGCGCTCTCGCGCCTCTGGGGCCGGGACGTGATGCTCTACACGGGCGGCGTCTCGTTCTTCGTGATGCTGGCGATCTTCCCGGCCATCGCCATCGTGATGGGCCTCTACAGCCTGCTGTCGGATCCGAGCCAGGTCGCCGCCCAGGGCGAGGCCCTGTCGCGGGTGATGCCGGACGCCGCGCGGATGATCCTGCAGAGCGAGCTCATCCGGCTGTCCACCGCGCCGATCGAGAACATCTCCACCCAGAGCATGATCGCCCTGATCATCGGGGGCTACGCCAGCCACCGTGGGTTCAAGGCGCTGCTGGCCGGCCTCTCCTTCATCCACGACGAGCACAGGCCGCGCGGGTTCCTCAGCTTCAACCTGCTGGCGCTCGCCGTCCTCTTCGCGGCCCTGGGAGCGCTGGGCCTGCTGTCGGCGGCGTTCTTCGTGTTCCGGATCCTGGGGGAAAGCTTCGACCTGCGGCCGCTCCGCGGCGTCCTCTGGCTCTACAGCGAGTGGACCTGGGCCAGCGCCGGCATGGCGCTGGGCATGGCTCTGATCTACCGGTGGGCGATGTCGCGCGATCCCGTGGACTGGCGCGCCTCGCTCCTGGGCGGCGGCGTCGCCTCGGCGCTCTGCATCTTCGCGTCGTGGGGGCTGGGGATCTACGTGGAGCAGATCGCGGCGCTGGGCGCCACGTACGGCTCGATCGCCACCGTGGTCATCTTCCTGATCTGGCTCAGCTGGAACGTGAACGCGATCTTCTTCGGCGGCGCCCTGGCCACGGAGGTCGAGCTCGCGCTGCACCGGCAACGGCTGTCGCTGGCGTCCGAGCTGGGCCACCTGCGCGAGTAGGCTTCAGGCCTTCCAGATCGCCGCGGCGTTGCCGCCGAGGACGGCGGCCTGGCGCGCGGGCGTCAGCCCACGGACGCCGTCCCGGATGAGGTCGGCGGCGTCCATGCGGGAGTCCACGTGGGGGAAGTCGCTGCCCCACAGGATACGGTCCTCGCCGACCAGCTCCAGCATCGCGCCGATGGTGCGCTCCTCGGGCTCGGCCACGAACCAGACGTTGCGCCGCAGGTAGTCGCTGGGCTTGTGCTGGAGGGTCGAGGCGGCGCGGAAGAACTGGTGCTTCTCGTCGAGCCGGTCCATCAGGTAGGCGGCGAACCCGCAGCCGGCCTCCACGCAGACCACCTTGAGCGCCGGGAACCGGTCGAAGAGTCCGTCCAGGACCATGGAGGCGATCGCGGGGATCAGCTGCCCCGTCGCCCCGAGCCCGAAGCCGAAGGTGGGGCCCGGCATGGTGGCCAGCCAGTCGGCGAAGGGGCGGGCGGCGCCCTCGAAGCGAACGATCACATGCAGGCAGCCGGGCACGCCCGCCGCCTCGCACAGCTGCCAGATCGGGTCGAAGTGGGCCTGGCCCGGCCGGTGGGCCGAGACGGTCTCCGGCGGCACGAAGACGCCGCCGAATCCGAGGTCGAGGCAGCGCTTCAGCTCGGCCGCCGCGGCGTCCACATCGCGCCAGTTCAGCAGGGCCATGGGCACCACGCGCGATCCGGCGTCCTGGTGGAACTCGGCCTGCCACGTGTTGTAGGCGCGGCAGTAGGCGTTCGCGAGGTCGAGGTCGTCGGTGGGAAACGGCAGGATCCCGATGGTGGGGAAGAGGACGCAGCGGTCGACGCCCCACTCGTCCAGCATCCGGAGCCGCGCCGCGGGATCGTAGCTGGAAGGCAGGCAGCCGTCCGCGTAGCGGTGCTTGCCGGCGAACAGCTCCTCGCGCGGGATGTGGGCGCCGCCCAGGCCCGCCAGCCGATCCGACAGGACCACCTTCTCGCCGATGATGAGGTGCTCGGAACCGTCGCGCTCCTCGATGCGGATGGCGCGGTCGCGGAAGCGGGGTTCGAGGTAGCGGAGCCAAAGGTCGGCCGGCTCCATGACGTGCGAGTCGCAGTCGATCACCAGGGACATGGGGCGCCCTCCCGACGCGTCGGGCCAGCGTCGGACCCTGACCTAGGGGGAGGTCAAGGGCTTGCGCAGGATGAAGCTCAGGGCGCCCTGCTCGTAGCTGACGTCGAGGAGCTCGACGCCCGCCTGCCCGGCGAAGTGGGGCACGTCGATGCGGGCCAGCGGATCGTCGGCCAGCAGGCGAACGCGGGCCCCGGCCGCGGCGCCCTCCAGGGCGCGGCGCAGGCGCAGGGTTGGCACCGGGCAGCGATGACCGCGGGCGTCCACGAGGATCTCGGACGACTTCATGGGCCGGGCATACACCGCCGGCGCCGCGGGACCCAAGCTCGGCCGCTGTGCGTTGCCCATCGCATGACGTTCACAACCGACGTGCCGGCGCGCCTCGACCGGCTGCCGTTCGGCCGATTCCACTGGCTGGTGGTGACCGCCCTGGGCGTCACCTGGATCCTCGACGGGCTCGAGGTGACCATCGTGGGCTCGTTGTCGCCGGCCATCTCCGACAGCCTGAAGCTCAGCGCGGCCGAGATCGGCCTGGCCGGCAGCGCCTACATCCTGGGCGCAGTGCTGGGCGCCGTCGTGTTCGGCCGGCTGACGGACCGCTTCGGCCGGCGAAGGCTTTTCACGATCACGGTCGGGGTCTACCTCGGCGCGACGATCCTGACCGGGTTCTCCTGGGACCTCTGGTCCTTCCTGTTCTTCCGGTTCCTGACCGGGGCCGGGATCGGCGGGGAGTACGGCGCGATCAATTCGGCGATCGACGAGCTGATCCCCGCCCGTCACCGCGGACGGGTCGCCCTGGCGATCAACGGCAGCTTCTGGATCGGCGCGGCCATCGGCGGCGTGATCTCGCTGGTGGTGCTGGACCCCGACGTCATCGAGCCGGGGCTGGGCTGGCGGCTCGCCTTCATCATCGGGGGGCTGCTGGCACTGGTGATCGTGTTCATCCGCCGCTTCATCCCGGAGAGCCCCCGCTGGCTGATCACGCACGGCAGGCCCGAGGCGGCCGAGGCGGTGGTCAGCGCGATCGAGCAGCGGGCCGGGCAGGGGCCCCAGACCGGACTGCCGTCCATCCGGCTCGCCCGCCGGACGCGGACCAGCTGGCGCGAGATCGCGGGGACGCTGCTGCGGCGCCATCCCCGGCGGACCGCTCTGGGTCTCGTGCTCATGGCCACCCAGGCGTTCTGCTACAACGCGATCTTCTTCACCTACGCGCTTGTCCTGACACGCTTCTACGACATCCCGGCCTCGGCGGTGGGATGGTTCATTCTGCCGTTCGCGCTGGGCAACGTGCTGGGGCCGCTGCTGCTGGGACCGCTGTTCGACTCCTGGGGCCGGCGGCCGATGATCGCGCTGACCTACGGCCTGGCGGGCGTCCTCCTGTGCGGCACGGGCTGGATGTTCGCGCAGGGCTGGCTGACGGCGCAGACCCAGACCGCGGCCTGGATGGTGATCTTCTTCTTCGCGTCGGCCGGGGCCAGCGCCGCCTACCTGACCGTGGGCGAGCTCTTCCCGCTGGAGACGCGCGCCATAACCATCTCGCTCTTCTACGCGGTCGGAACGCTGCTGGGCGGCGTGGCCGGGCCGGCCGTCTTCGGAGTCCTCATCGACACCGGCGAGCGCGGGCAGATCTTCCTGGGCTACCTGCTGGGCGGCGGCCTGATGCTGCTGGCGGCGGCGGTCGAGCTCTGGCTGGGCGTGGCCGCGGAGGGCAAGTCGCTGGAGGAGGTGGCCGCCCCGCTCTCGCTCGCGCCTGAGGACGGGCCCTAGCGGGCCGGACGGCGAAGGTCTAGATCGGCCCGGTGACGAACGACGCCCGAGTCATCGCGGTGAGCCGCAAGCGCGCGCACGGGGTGGACAAGCCCAACCAGCTGATGATCCGGCTGGTCGCCGGGCTCGGCGTCGAGGGCGACGCCCACGCCGGCGCGACGGTGAAGCACCGCAGCCGCGTACGGGCGAACCCGAACCAGCCGAACCTCCGGCAGGTCCATCTGATCCATGCGGAACTGCACAACGAACTCGCGGCCCAGGGCTTCCATGTGACGCCGGGCCTGATGGGCGAGAACATCACCACCCGCGGCGTGGACCTGCTCGGCCTGTCCCAGGGCGCCCGGCTGCGGCTGGGCGATGCGGCGCTCGTCGAGGTGACCGGCCTGCGCAATCCCTGCCTCCAGCTCGACGGCCTGCAGCCCGGACTGATGGCCGCCTGCGTCGGCCGGACGGCCGCGGGAGACATGGTCCGCAAGGCCGGCGTGATGGCCGTCGTGCTGGCCGGCGGGGAGGTGGGGGCCGGCGACCCGATCGCCGTCGAGCCGCCCGAGGGCCCCTACAGGCCGCTGAAGCCGGTCTGATCCCGCAAGCAAGCGGGGCGGCGGGCTGGAGACCGCCGCCCCGCCGCCGTCGCCGGCGCTCCGGGGAAGGAACGCGCCCTAGCGGGACAGGTGCAGGGCGGCGATCTGCCCGGCGATGCTCTGAAAGACGGGCGTGAGGTTCGAGGAGTCCTCGACGTTGTAGTAGTAGTCGTTGGCCGTGGCGCAGTTGCGCAGCAGGCTCGAGTCGCCGGTCTCGACCTCGACGCGGACGGTGTAGAGCTCGATGCCCTTGGCCTTGATGTTGCTGCACAGGAGCGCGAGGCGGGAATCCAGGGCGGCGGTGCGGTCGGCGCTTGAGGCGCCCTGCTGCAGCGGCTGACCGTTGGCCTTCAGCACGCGCCCCTGCCAGATGTAGGCCGTGCCGGCGTACGAGCCGTCGTTCGGCGTGTCGCGCTGATCCATGGTGTTTTCGCCGTCGGTCATCAGGATGATGATCTTCTTGTAGTTCGGCGTGTTGTAAGCGGTGCCGTCGGCGAAGGGGGCGCCCGGCGCCACGGTGTTCCAGCCCCAGGCCAGGCCGATCGGGATGTTGGTGTTGCCGTCGGCGTTGAGGCTGTTGATCGCTGAGCGCAGACCGCTGTAGTCGGTCGTCAGGCGCTTGAGCCGGCTCAGCCCGCAGCCGCGGTTCGGACCGAAGTCGGTCGTCATGCTGCCCTTCCGGCTGCCCGTGTACTTGTTCACCATCCCCTGGCGAACGCGCCAGTTCGAACTGCTGGTGTTGTCGGGCACATAGTCGTTCCGATAGTCGTCCCCGTAGCCCGAGGTCTTCGAGTCCGGCTCGTCCACCGCGAAGAAGGGCGTGTAGAGGGTGACGGGATTGCCGACGTCGGGCGGCGTGTCCTGGACGTCGTACGGGGCCTTGCGCATCTCGACGCAGCCGCGCCAGCTGGTGCCCAGCTGCGAGAACAGCGTGAAGCGGTTGGCGAACTGGGTCCCGCTCGAGGTCGTGAAGATTTCGTTGTTGATCGGCGAGGCGCCGTTCTGGTCGATCCAGGTGGAGTAGCGGTGGGCCGTCGAATCCAGGCGCACCGTATTCGAGAACGGCACCAGCGAGATGCGCACCGCGTCCGGCTCGCTCGACTTCTCGGCGAGCTCCTCCATCTTGTCGATGAAGTCCTTGGCGGCGTTCTTGAGGTCGGAGAGCTTGCTGCCCTCGTTCATGGACCCGGTGTTGTCGAGGACGAGCGCGATCTCGACCTTCATCTCGGCGCGCACCACCTCGGTGGAGGCCCCCACATGCATCACGCCGTCGGACAGCATGCCGGCGATGAACGGGGTCACGGCCAGGCGGGCGCTGGCGACGATGCGCCCGTTCTCTCCGAAGCGGAACGTGGACTGGGCCAGTTCGAAGTCGCTTCCCAGCTTCAGGTTCTGGTTGAGGTAGCGGTCCCCGATGACCTGCAGCTCGGAGTCGGTCGTCGCGTTGGACCGCGCGGCGGCCAGGGCGGCGGAATCCAGGGCGTCCTGCAGCTGGCTCTTGGCGCTGGTGCCCCGGGCGAGATCGACGGCCCCCAGGCCGGCGATGCAGATGGGTCCCATCGAGAGGGCCGCCACCATCGCGACGTTGCCGCCGCGGTCGAGGAGGTAGCGGCGCAGGCGGGAAGGGATCGACTGGGTCATCGCAGGTGTCCGCGAATGGAAGCAGGGCCCGTTCGATAGCCGCCGGTTGGGTAATTTCGCCTTAGCTCTAAGTCTTAATTTCGATTCACCATGTATCGGCCAGGGTTAAGCGCCGTTTTCCTAGAGATGTAACCGGCCGTTTGCCTCGACGTGGCAGCCTCCCGGACATGCCGAGGTTGTCGCCCGCTTCTGCTTTCTCGCGCGACGAGCGCGGCGCCACGGCGATCGAGTTCGCCTTCGTGGCGCCGATCCTCTTCTTCGCGCTGTTGTCGCTCATCGAGATCGGGATGCTGGGCATGATGTCGTCCGGGCTCGACAACGCGGTCATCGACACCGCGCGCCGGATCCGGACGGGTCGGGACGACATGGCCTCGTCCGCGAACGACTTCAAAAGCCAGATCTGCACCAAGCTGGGCGGCGACTCGAGCTCGTGCATGAGCCGGCTGACGATCAGCGTGCAGAAGTTCCCGAAGTTCTACGACGCCAACCAGGTGTCCGCCGCCCAGCCGGCCGGCCAGTTCGACCCCGGCGGTCCGGGCGACATCGTCCTGATCAAGGCCAACTATCGCTGGCCGCTGATGACGCCGTTCCTCGCCACCGCCTTCGATCGCTCCGGTCCGTTCGAGGTGACAATCGCCTCGCGCGCGGCCTTCAAGAACGAGCCCTACGAATGACCCGTCTTCCCGTTGCACGGCCCGGCGTCCGCCGCGACGCGGTCGGGACGCTGGTGCGCGGCCTCCAGGATCGCCGCGGGGCGGCGGCCATCGAGTTCGCCCTGATCTTCCCGATGCTGTTCGTCCTGATCCTCGCCGCCGGCGAGGGGCTGCAGGCCTACATCGCCCAGCGGCAGGTTTCGCACATCGCCGCGACGATGGCCGACATCACGGCCCAGAGCCGGGTCGTCACCGTCTCGGAGGTGGACGACATCCTCACCGCCTCGACCTCGATGATCCACCCGTTCCCGACCACGAGCCTGCAGCAGCGGGTCGCGAGCGTGAGCGCGAACGGCTCGGGGACCGTCTCGACCGACTGGGTCCAGAACCGCGGCTGGCTCGGGTCCGGCAATCCGGGAATCCCGAATGGCTACCTCGCGGCGAACGAGAGCGTGGTGGTGGCCGAGGTCACCTACGATTACCGGCCCACGTTCGGCCTCTTCATGCCGGAGTCGATCCGCATCACGCGTCAGGCCTATTCCCGGCCGCGCCTGTCCCCGAAGGTCGAGCGGACCACCTGAGACCCTGCGCCTCACGGCGCTCGCGCTTTCGGCTTCGGCGGGAGTAGGCTCCCGCCAGGCTGACGGGGAGGCGCGCATGCTCACGAACCAGACAGGCCGGGCAGCCGCAGCGCGTGGGCTTGCGGCCGCAGCGCTGATCGGCCTCGCGGCCTTCGCCCCTCCGTCGGATCAGGGGGTGGGCGGCGCGCCGACCCGGGCCGTGGCCTCCGACGGCCGGTACATCTCCTGGCGCGAGCATGTCGTCGACGACGGCGCGGAACTGGACGGCGCGCTGACGGGCGGCGACGGCCTGATCCTGGCCGACCTCGACGGGGACGGGCGCGAGGACATCGTCTCGGTGCACGAGTCCGACACCCTCTACGACGGCCGGCCCGACGGCTTCGTCCGCATCGCGTTCGCCACGGGAGATCCCCGGCGCTGGGTGAACGTGACGCTGGCGCGGGGCCGCGAGGCGGCCGCGCCGGAGGACGCCGCGGTGGGCGACGTCAACGGCGACGGTCTCCCGGACATCGTGGTCGCGTCGGAACTGGCCCACGTGGCGTACTTCCAGAACCCGGGCCGGGAGGCGCGGCGCGGCGCGGCGTGGCGGCGACTGATCATCCCGCAGACCGAGGGCCACGGCTCGTACATCCGCGTGTTCCTGGCCGACCTGGACGGCGACGGGCGGCCCGAGGTCACCACGGCCAACAAAGGCGCGCAGAACCCTTCGCCGGCCGAGACGCGAACGACCCCGGTCTCGGTGCTGCGGCCTCGGGGGGACCCGCTGATGGGCCCCAACTGGGTCGAGCAGGTGCTGGGCCGCTATCCGGTGCCCCAGAACGCCCAGCCGGTGGATCTGGACGGAGACGGGGACAAGGACATCGTGGCCGGCGTTCGCGTGGGCGCCCGCCTGGTGATCTTCGAGAACGCCGGGGGCGCCTTCCGCGAGATTGCTGTCCGGATCGACGGCGCTCAGACGGGCGGTTTCCACCTCGGGTACGCCGACGTCGACCGTGACGGGCGCCTGGACATGGTGGGGGTGACGAACAAGGGGCTCGCCTGGATCCGTCAGCCCGAGCGCCTGGACGGCGTCTGGACCGCGCACGAGATCGGCGACACGGGCCCGGATCGCGCGACCGGCGTGCTCGTCGCCGATCTGGACGGCGATGGCGACGAAGACGTGCTCACCGGAGGCTACAGCGCCCCGCCGCGGGACCGCGACGGCGACCTGCCGCTCGACGCCGCCATGGGCCGGCTGGCGTGGTTCCAGAATCCGGGTGCGGCCAAGGCGGGCGCGGGGCCCTGGCCGCGGCACGATATCTCCAGGCGCCGCCGCGGCATGTTCGACATGTTCGTGGCCCGTGACCTGGACGGCGACGGCGACCAGGACATCCTGTTCACGCGCGGCAACAGCGAGCCATACGACGGCGTGTTCTGGCTGGAGCAGGTGCGGACCGCGCAGCCCGCGCCGGCCCTGACGCCGGCGCGGCCGCGCGAGAGCCGCGAGATGCCGCTGCCTTAGCGCGGGGGCGGCTGGCTACCGGCCGGCCACGCTGCCCGCGATCGAACCCGCCACCTCCGAGGCCATGCGGATCTGCGCGTCCCGGTCCTCGATCGCATAGCGGTCGGCGATGAAGGCGAAATCTGTGTAGGCGACCCACACCTTCCCGTCCGCGTCCTGGGTGACGAGGATCCGAACCGGCCAGTCGAGGCCGGCATAGGGGTTCGACGTCAGGAACTGCGCGCCCAGCGGCGGATTGCCGAAGATCAGCAGCTTGGAGGGCCGCAGGTCGATCTGCGCGCCCTTGGCGAGAGCCGACTGGTCGATCTCGGTGAAGAAGCGGATCCCCTTGGCCGAGATGTCGGCCTTGATGCGGCCGACCGTCTCGTCGAAGCCGTAGGCGCTGGGCGTGCGGATGACGCCCTGGGCGACCTGCGGCGGGGCGGCCGGATCGGCCACGGCGGCCGCGGCGCCGGCCGTCAGGGCGAGCGAAACGCCGGCGGCAAGCGCGAGTAGGGATTGGCGGGCGATACGGGTCATGCGGGGGTTCCTTCGGTCATATGTCCGGCCTCGGCCTCGTGGAGGATGACGCCCTCCGTGGGGTCGACGCCCTGGGTCCAGGGGGATTGCTCGAGCACGCGCCGGGTGTGGGCGTAGCCCGCCTCCCAGCGCGTGCGGATGCCGAGCGGCGAAAAGTCGATGTCCTTGGCGTGGTCCTCGCCCGCCAGCGGCGGGGCCAGCAGGCGGATCACGTGCATCTGGGTGGCGCAGCCGTAGGCGGCGAGCTCCGCCACCTCCGGGGTCTGGCGCACGTCGGGCGGCAGGCGGTCGGCCAGCTCCGAGATGATGTGGCGGAGCTTGTGGATCTGCTTCTGGCGGGCGATGTGGGTGATCGCCCGGCTCGAGTACTGCAGGTCCTTCTGCCGCGACAGCACGCTCCAGATGCTGTCGGGCTCGGGGCCGTTCGGCGCCCACATGTGGACGGCGAAGACCACGCCCGAGCGCCGGGGCCGGTCGTCGAAGACCGCCTCCACCGGCGTGTTCGAAAGGATGCCCCCGTCCCAGTAGAGCTCGCCGTCGAGGCGGACCGCGGGGAAGGCGGGGGGCAGGGCGCCCGAGGCCATGACGTGGCGCACGGTCAGAACGTCGTCCCGGCTGTCGAAGTAGCGCATCTGGCCGGTCTGGACGTTGGCGGCGCCCACGGTCAGCCTGGGCCGCCCTGCATTCAGGAGATCGGGGTCGATGAGATCGGCGAGGGTCTTCTCGAGCGGATCGGTCGAGTAGTAGCCGGCGAGCTCCGAGCCCAGCGGCGTCTGCATGCCGAGGAAGGCCCAGGGGTTGGGCCGGAAGAAGGCCTCGAGGCCCCGGCTCACGGTCATGGCGTTCGCGGCGAGCGCGCCGAGGCCCGGGATCATGCCGGCGAACTGGACCGCCCGCGAATGGGTGACACGGGACCAGAACTCGAGCAGCCGGCCCAGGCGGTCGCCAGGGGCGTTGCCGGCGATCAGGGCCGCGTTGATGGCGCCGATGGAGGTGCCGATGACCCAGTCCGGCTCGACGCCGGCCTCCTGCAGGGCCTGGTAGACGCCGGCCTGGTAGGCGCCGAGCGCGCCGCCGCCCTGGAAGACCAGGACGATCTGGCCGAGCTTCGCCTTGTCGATCGGCGACCGGCTGGTGGATTTGGTTTCGGCTGCGGTGTTCATGTCGCGGTTGTCTCAGCCGCCGACCTGAAGCGGAAATGACCGTTGGCTAACTGGGCGATGCGTTCCGTGCATCGGTGCGGCGATTACGCGCGCACACGATGGAGTCTGAAGTATTCGGCGATCACGACGTGGCGCATGGTGACCATAACCTAAAGCGAATTCATGGGCGAATGCCTCGCCTCTAGGGTCTGGGCATCGGAAAACACCTAGAGAACGGACCCATGAAGACCACGCTTCTCCTTACGGCCGCGGCTGCGGCGAGCCTTGTGTTCGCGACGGGCGCATCGGCCGGAACCTGCCCCGCCGACCAGATGCGGGCCGACGCCCGGACCGCGGGCGAGACCATGCCCGCCAAGGTTACCGACACCGAGCTGGCGTTCGTCGCCCTCGGCGACCAGATCGGCGGCCTGGACAACCGCCGCCTGCGTCTGCGCCGGCTCGTGGTGCTGCCCGGCGGCGTCGTCCCCTGGCACAGCCACACCGACCGGCCCGCCCTGATCATGACCGTCTCAGGTCAGATCACGGAGTACAGCTCCACCTGCGCCGTCGGCATCGACCACAAGCCCGGCGACGTGGCCCGCGAGGTGAAGGGCGTCAGCCACTGGTGGAAGAACAACGGCAAGGTCCCCGCCGTCCTGATCGCCGCCGACATCAAGAACGACGCCGAGCCCGCCGCGGGCGGCGACCACATGTGAGCAACCCCGCGGCGCGCGCCACCCCCGCCCGACGCGCCGCGGCCCCCGAGCCGGTTATCCCCCCAGTCCCAGCCGGCCTCGGCGACCGGGCAGCCGGCGGCTCCATGAGCCGCCGGCTGCCTTTGCCATTTCCGGAGCAACCCATGACCCGTGACCTTGCCCGCCGGCTCGTCGTCGGCCTGATCGGCTTCCTGACCCTGGTCGACCTCTTCGCGGCCCAGGCCATCCTGCCCACCCTGGCGCAGACCTACGGCGTCTCGCCCGCCGCCATGGGCGTCGCCGTCAACGCCTCGACCGCCGGCATGGCCGCCGCGGGCCTGGCGGTCGCGCTGTTCTCGCATCGGCTGCCACGCCGCGAGGGGATCTGGATCAGCCTCGCGCTCCTCGCCATCCCGACAGCGCTGCTGGCCTACGCTCCCGACCTCGCGACCTTCACCGCCCTGCGGATCGTCCAGGGCGTGTTCATGTCGGCCGCCTTCACCCTGACCATGGCCTACCTGTCGGAACAGGGTGCGGGCGCGACGACCGCCGGTGCCCTGGCGGCCTACATCACCGGGAACGTGGCCTCGAACCTCGTGGGCCGGCTCACGTCGTCGGCCCTGGCGGCGACCGCCGGCGTCGCCGTGAACTTCTACGCCTTCGCCGTTCTCAACCTCGCCGGCGCGGCCCTGGTGTTCCTCACGCTCAGCCGGACGCCTGGGATGGCGGTCGAAGTGGGCGATCCGCGCGCCGGGATCGCGGCTCGCCTCAAGGCGCATTTCGCCAATCGCTGCCTCGCGGCGAGCTTCGGGATCGGCTTCTGCGTGCTATTCGCCTTCCTGGGCGTCTTCACCTACGTGAACTTCGTCCTCGCCGCGCCGCCGCTGGACCTCAGCCCCATGGCGCTGGGCGTGGTCTACCTCGTCTTCCTGCCGGCCATGGTCACGACGCCTTTGGCCGGGGCCGTGGCCAGCCGCTTCGGTCCGCGCCCGACGTTCTTCGCGTCGCTGGGCACCGCCGTCGCCGGACTGCCCCTGCTGCTCGCGGGCGCAATCGCGCCGGTCATCGCCGGCCTGACGCTGGTCGGGGCCGGGACCTTCTTCGCCCAGGCCGTGGCCACGGGCTTCGTCGGCCGCGCAGCAAGGACCGACCGCGCCGCGGCGAGCGGGATCTACCTGGCCAGCTACTATCTGGGCGGCCTCGCGGGCGCCTGGATCGTGGGGCGGGTGTTCGCTTCGGCCGGCTGGCCCAGCGCGGTCGGGCTGGTCGCCGTGGCCCTGGTCGCTGCGGCCGCCCTGGCGGCGACGCTGCAGCCCGCCACGGCGGGGTCCAGGACCGGGGCGGTAGGGGCGGCGGGCCGGATAGCCGCTGCCGGCGTCAGCCGGCGACGGGGAGTTCGTCACCCGCGTCTTCCGCAGGGGCAGGCACGGGATCCAGGGTCCCCGTCGGCCACTTGAAGGCTCGCGCCGCCTGCACAAAGGCGCCGACGGCCGGGGAGTGGGGCCGGCCGCGCACCGTCACCAGCATGATGGTGCGCACGAACTCCGGGTCGATCAGGCGGCGCGTCACCAGGCCGGGGTCGGTGACCGAGAGTTCCGGGAAGAAACCGATCCCGAGGCCGGCCTTGATCATCCCCTGCACCCAGTCGTCGCGCTCGGACGAGAACACCTTGTTCCAGCGGACGCCGGCCTCGCGCAGCTGCCGGCGCGCGACGTCGAAGATCTCGCAGTTGGCGCGGCTCACGTAGGGCTGCTCGTGCGTGTCGCGGCAGCTGATGACGTTCTTCGCCGCCAGCGGATGGTCCGGCGGAATCGCGAGCACGAACCTCTCCTGGAAGAGCGGCAGGCCGTGGAACCGCACGTCCGGGCCCTCGGGCAGGCCGAAGAGCGCCAGGTTGAGATCGCCCTTGGAGAGCATCTCCATCAGCTCGGTGGAGCCTTCCTCGGTGACCTCGAGCTCGACGTTGGGGTGCGCCATGCGGAACTTGACGATCAGGTCGGCGATCAGCGCGGGTCCGATGGTGCACATGACGCCGATCTTCAGGGCGACGTTCTCGAGCTTCTTCGCCGCGCGCGCCTGCTGCTTGGCGGCCTCGGTCTGCGCCTGGATCTGCTCCAGGTAGGGCAGCATCATGCGCCCCAGCTCGGAGAGGTGGGTGTTGGCCCGCTCGCGGTGGAACAGGGGCCCGCCCAGCTCGTGCTCGAGCTGCTGGATGGCGCGGGTCAGCGCCGGCTGCGAGACGTTCGCCTGCTCGGCCGCGCGGGTGAAGTTCAACGTCCTCGCGAGCGCGAGGAAGTAGCGGACCTGCTGCATTTCCATGGCGGGATCCCCCGATGGCCAGGAACGCCCATCACGAGGCGGTACGCACCTCCACGGGCGGAGAGACTACACGGATTTCACGGCTGCGCGTCACGGCCTCGAAGACCAGCCGCGCGCCGCGCTCGAACGTCAGGTACGACCACAGCCAGTCCAGCACGACCTGGACCCGGTTTCTGAAGCCGATCAGGAACCAGACGTGGGCGGCGCACCAGAAGATCCAGGCGAGGAAGCCCCTGAGCTTGACGGGCCCCAGGTCGGCCACGGCCGCCTTCCGACCGATGGTCGCGAGGCTGCCGTAGTTGGCGTAGCGGAACGGCCCCGGCGAGGCGCGGCCGTGAGCGCGGGCGTCGATCAGCTTCGCGACGTAGGCGCCGGCCTGCTTGGCCGCCGGCGCGACGCCCGGTGCGACGCCGCCCCGGCCGTTCGGCATTCTTGCGACGTCGCCGATGACGAAGACCTCCGGGTGGCGGGGGAGGGACAGGTCGGCGTCCACGATCACCCGGCCGGCGCGATCGGTCTCGGCGGCGAGCCAGCGCCCGGCCGGCGAGGCCTGGACTCCGGCGGCCCAGACGATGGTCGCAGCCTCGATACGGGTATCCCCGACGGTGACCGCCTGGGCCTCCACGTGACCCACCGGGCGTCCCTGCATCAGCTCCACGCCGAGCTTCTCGAGCGCTCCCTTGGCGTAGGCGGAGAGCGAGGGGCAGAACGTCGAGAGCACGCGGGGACCGGAATCGATCAGCAGGATCCGCGCCCGCTGGCCCCGGATGCGGCGGAAGTCGCAGGCCAGCGCGCGCCGGGTGAGCTCGGCGATCGCGCCGGCGAGTTCGACGCCCGTGGGGCCGCCGCCCACCACCACGAAGGTGAGCAGGCGCTCGCGCGCGGCGGGGTCCATGTCGAGCTCGGCGGACTCCAGGGCCAGAAGCACCCTGGATCGCAGCGCCAGCGCGTCCTCCAGCGACTTGAGCCCGGGCGCATGCTCGGCCCAGCCGTCGCGGCCGAAGTAGGCGTGGGTGGCGCCGGTGGCGACGATCAGCTGGTCGTACGGGATCGTGCGGTCCCCGAGGCGCACCTGGCGCCCGGCCAGGTCGACGCCGGTCACTTCGTCCAGCTCGATATGCACGTTCGGCTGCCGGCGCAGGATCATCCGCACCGGGCTCGCGATCTGGGTGGGCGCGAGCCCGGCGGTGGCCACCTGGTAGAGCAGGGGCTGGAAGAGGTGATGGTTGCGGCGGTCGATCAGGGTGACGTCCGCATCGGTGCGGGCGAGCTTCGCGGCCGCGGTGAGGCCGCCGAACCCCGCGCCCACGATCACGACCCTCTGGCGCGGCGTGGACATGTCAGTGCGCGGTCCAGCCGCCGTCGACGGTGAGCGCCGCGCCGGTGATGGAGGCGCCGTGGCGGCCGCACAGGAAGGCCGTCAGGGCTCCGATCTCCTCGACGGTGGCGAACCTGCGGTTGGGCTGGGCGGTCAGGAGGACGTCGGTGACGACCTGCTCGTGCGTCATGCCGTGGGCGCGCGCCTGGTCGGCGATCTGCCGTTCCACGAGCGGCGTCCAGACGTAGCCCGGGCAGATCGCGTTGCAGGTCACGCCGGCGCGCGCGGTCTCGAGCGCGACGGTCTTGGTCAGCCCCACCACCCCATGCTTGGCGGCCACATAGGCCGACTTGAACGGCGAGGCGACCAGGCCGTGGGCCGAGGCGATGTTGACGATCCGGCCGAAGCCGCGCTCCACCATGGAAGGCAGCACCGCCTTGATGGCGTGGAAGGCGGACGAGAGGTTCACCGCCAGGATCGCGTCCCACTTGGCGGTGGGAAACTCGGCGACCGGGGCGACGTGCTGGATGCCGGCGTTGTTGACCAGGATGTCCACGGGCCCGAGGGCGTCGTGCGCGAAGGCGATCATCTCGGCGATCTGTTCCGGCATCGACAGGTCGGCCGGCGAATAGGCGGCCTCCACCCCGTACAGGGCCGACAGCGTCTCGCGGGTCTGCTCAATCTGAGCGGGGTCGCCGAAGCCGTTCAGCACGACCGCCGCGCCCTGTTCGGCCAGGCTCTCGGCGATGCCCAGGCCGATGCCGCTGGTGGAGCCGGTGACGATGGCCACCCGGCCGGTGAGCGGGCGGGTGAGGGTGGCGGCGGTCTCGCTGGCCGTAAGGGTCATGAGAGGTCCTCGGACGATGTGTTTCGAAGGATCGGGGTCGGCGTGGTCCGGCGGAAATGCCGAAAGCGCATGGACCTCAGGCCGCGTGGCGCATGAAGCTCGGGCGCCAAAGCGCGGCCATGTCCGGCGGCCCGGCGGCGTCGACGAGCCCGCGCCGGAACAGATCCAGCAGATGCGCCAGGACCGAATGGCAGGCCGCGGGATGCAGACGCCGGTCGTGGTCGGCGTAGAGCCGTTCGACGAGCTGGCGGACAGTGGCTGCGCCATGCGCCTCCAGGGCGAGCAGCACCTGGGTCTCGCGCTGGCGGCGATGGGCGATGTAGGCGTCCAGGAAGGGGCCTGTCGCCTCGACCGGCGGGCCGTGCGCGGGCAGCAGCCGCGCGTACCGCCGGGCACGGATCCGCTCCAGGCTTCGCATGTAGAGACCCATGTCCCCGTCAGGCGGGCTCACGACGCTGGTCGACCAGCCCATCACGCAGTCGCCGGGGAAGAGCGCGTTCTCCTCCAGCAGGGCGTAGGCGTAGTGGTTCGAGGTGTGCCCCGGTGTCGCCACCGCCTCGATCGACCAGCCGGGACCGCGGAAGACCTGGCCGTCGGCGAGGGCCTCGTCCGGCCGGAACGCGAGGTCGTCCCCGGCCTCGAGGCGCTCGGCGCCGCGCGACGGGCGACAGGGCGCGCCGCCGGCGTAGATGACCGCGCCGGTGGCCTCCGCCAGCGGGCGCGCGGCCGGCGAATGGTCGAGGTGACTGTGGGTGACGAAGATGTGGGTGATCGTCTCGCCCCGGGTCGCCGCCAGGATGGCGGCCACCTGGGCCGGATCGTCGGGCCCGGGGTCGATGACCGCCACCTCGCCCCGCCCAACGATGTGAGCGCCCGTGCCGGTATAGGTGAACGGGCCGGGGTTCTCGGCCACCACCCGACGGATCAGCGGGCTCATCTGGTCGGCGCGGCCGTACTCCAACGACATCTCGCGAACGAAGGGGATCATGGCGCAGGCTCCGTGATGAGGCGTCGGAGCGCCCGGCCCAGGCGGGCCACGGCGGCGATCTTGTCGGGGAAGGGCAGGGCGATGGGCGGCCCCATGTCGGTCTTGTTGACGTCGACCACATAGAGCCGGCCCGACGGGCCATCGCGCAGGACGTCCAGGCCGCCCCAGTCGAGGCGCATCGCCTGGGCGAAGGCCGACAGCTGGGCGATCTCCAGCGGCGAGAACACGTCCCGCGGCCGCGCCAGGCTGACGCTGGCGTTGTGGTTGGCGAAGCGGTCCGCGACCGGGCGTCGCTTGATGAACACCACCTCGGGCCGCCCGCCGACGAACGGCGTGCGGAGGTCCACCGCCAGGCCGTCCTGCACGTTGTCGATCAGGCGCTGATAGGTGCGTCCGGGCCGGGGCCGGCACGGCAGTTCCACCAGGCGACCGTCATGCGCGCCGTTCAGCTCGCCTTTCTCGACCGCCGGGCCGACGCCGGCCTCCGGGTCGAGCGCCAGGGGATAGCCGAAGACGTCCTCGAACACCTGGGCGACGCGGCTCTTGCTCACGTCGGCGCAGCCGAAGTTGAAGGCGCGCGAATGCCAGCGGGGCGGTGCGCGACCCACCGTGGAGTCGTCGAAGTAGAAGCTGGCCGCGGCCTCCTCCGGCGAGCGGGCGATGCCGATGCCCTCCCAGGCCGCCGCCGCCCAGATCAGGTACCAGGGGCGCGGCCGGTCGGGCGCGAACCAGATCTTCGGCGCCGGGCCCTTTAGGGCGTTGGCCGCCGCCTTGGCCCGCACCGCGAGGTAGAGGCCCAGCCACGTGGCCGCCTCCGAGGCCAGGGCGCGGTCGAGCGGGATCATGGCCCCGGTCTTCTTCACCCGGACGACCCCGCCGCTGAGGGTGAAGTCGGATGTCCAGAGGACGTCGCTCATGGCCGGGTCGGCGCGAACACCGCTCCCACGCGCTGGAGGAAGACGCCGAACTCGCGCCGCCGGAAGATCCCGAGGAGCAGCACCGCAGCGCCCAGGTTGATGCACGCGGCGACGAACAGCCCGCCGCCGTCGCGGTTGGGATCGACCCCCAGCGGCGTGAACAGGTGGAAGCTGACGGCGCCGGCCATCACGAGGAGGCCCGCGAGCGCGCCCGCCGCCTGGAGATGGCGGAACCGGGGCAGGAGCCCGGCCACGAGCAGCGTGGAGGCGAGCAACTCGATCGAGCCGATGACGTATTGGCTGAACAGTCCGGTCTGGGCGAACAGGCCCGGCAGTCCGAGGTCCGTCGTCCAGCCGTTGAGACGTCCGAAGATCACCTGGGTCTTGGGGTGGTCGGTGAACTTGAAGCGCAGGCTGTCCAGGAACACGGCGGCCATGAAGAGCGCGAGGCCGTGCGGGATCAGCCCGATGAGGCGGCGGCTCATCGCAGCACCTCCGGCCAGTTGCGGTCAGCCTTGGCGATGTTGCCGGGGATGTCCTTCGCCCAGCGCTGCTGCACCTTCTGGTCGTAGTTCAGGTAGAGCTTGCCGCCGACGACCTTCCAGGCGAGCGGATCGCTCTTGGCGGTGTAGCCGCCGGCCACGGCCCAGGCGCAGTAGCCGCCGTACTGCGGGACATAGGCGGCCGGGTTGGCCCTGAAGCGGGCCAGGTTGGCGGCGCTGGCGAACCGGTATTCGGCGCCCTTGAACGTGGCGACGAGCTTCGGATCCCCCTTCCGCGGGGCGCCTTCGAAGTAGCTCAGCGGGTCATAGCCGCCGATCGCCACCTTGCTGAAGGCGGGCAGGTAGACCTCCGGGGCCGCGGCCGCCAGGGTCGGCGCGCCCGCGCCGGCCAGCGCGATCAGCGCCGCAGCGGCGAGGGCCGTCAGGTTTGGTGTTTTGGGCAAGTGGACGTTCCTCCCAGAGCCCCGCCGCTGCGGCGGTCGACCGTCCATCGGTCGGCTCCTGGGTATCCGCGCCTCGCGCCCGGCGCTCATGCCGAAAGGTTATCGTCGTCCCTGCGCCAGACTCATCTGTCGTTGTTCGCCGAACGTAAATCCTTCAGGATCGCGCCCAGGGGGTTGGCTCATGAGCGGGTTGCATCGCGCGGCGGGGATCGTCGGCCTCATGGGCGCGGCTGTCCTTGCCTTATCGACTTCGGAGCGGCGCGCGGTCGCCGCGGATCACCTCGATCCGCCGACGCGGACGGATCCGGCCTTCGACACCACGGCGGACAGGGCGGCGGACATCGCCGACGTCTACGTGTGGCACACGGCCGACAATCTGGTGATCGCGCTGACCTTCGCGGGACCGGCGCCCCGGGAGCAACGTCCCACCTACGACCGCGACGTGCTCTATACGATCAACATCTCCAACGCAGGCTTCCCGACCGATCCGGAGATCTCGATCCGCTTCCGGTTCGGCCAGGACAGCTCCGGCAACTCCGGCATCGAGATCTCGGGTCTTCCCGACGGCGGGCCGCCCCTGGTCGGCCCCGTGGAGACGACGCTGTCGCGCAACGGCATCCTGGCGCGGGCCGGGCTCTACGACGACCCGTTCTTCTTCGACCTGCAAGGCTTCCGCGAGACGCGTTCGACGGGGAACCTCCAGTTCGTCGCCTCGCGCAGCTTCTTCAGCGGGACCAACGACACCTCGCTGGTGCTGCAGATCCCCCGCAGCCGGGTCGAGACCGGGAACGAGCTCAACATCTGGGCCACCAGCGCCCGCTTCGGGGGGCAACTGCAATGATGCGTCGCCCGGCGGCCCGCCGCACCGCGATCCTCGCCCTTCCGCTGGTGCTCGCCGCGTGCAGCGGCGGAAGCGGCGCCGATATCGTCGATCGGCCGTCCACCGCGCCCCCGGGCGCACCCCTGAACGTGCAGAACTGTCTCGACCAGCCGATCGGGCCGGGCCGCCCCAGCGTCGCCAACATCGTCGTGCCCGACACGATCAAGGTCGACTTCAGCCGGCCGGCGGGCTTTCCGAACGGCCGGCGCCTGACGGACTCCGTGATCGACATCACCCTGGCGTGGATCTTCGTCGACCTGGCCAAGCACGATTCCGGCGTGCTCGCCCGGCTTCCCCTCGGCCCGCAGGCGAACGACGTGCCGTTCCGCGCCGACTTCCCCTACCTGGCGCCGCCGCACGGAGGGGCTCCGACTCCGGCCGGAGGGTCGAACTTCATCTTCCGGACCGATCCGGTCTCGGCCTATGTGCAGGTGGACCGCATGGGCATGCCGGCCATCGCGACCGCGCTGATCGGAAGCAGCGCCAAGGTCCCCTACAACGACGACAATCCCGGGATCGACGGGACGCGGAAGTACGTGAACGAGATCACGGCGACCCTCGGCGTGCTCGCCAATGCGCTGCAGGACGACTTCCAGAGGGCCGGCCTGTCCATCTGCGCGCGGCCGGGGCCTTAAGCCATGACGGCGAGCGCCGCCTCGCCGCGCTGGCTCTGGCTGGCAGTCCCGGTGTTGTCGGTGGCGAGCGTGCTCGCGGTCCAGCGCCTGACTGCCCCCGCGCACGACCTCTCGCCGCGACCGCCGCCCGCCGTCCGGCAGACCGTCCCATCGGCCCCCGCGAGCTTCGGCGCAGCCCTCGGGCGCGCCGACGCCGACCTCGCCGCCGCCGAGGCCCGGGCGGCCGAGCGGCCGGGGGAGTGGATCTTCCTGGAGACGCTCGCCCGGCGGCGCGTCACCCGCGCACAGCTCACCGGCTCGTACGATGACTACGCGGCCGCGCAGGCCGCGCTGGACCGCGCCTTCACCCTCGCGCCCACGGGGGCCGGACCGCACCTCACCCAGGCGGCCCTGCACTTCAGCCTGCACCGGCTGGATCGCGCCGAGGCGGCGCTCGATGCGATCGGGCGTTACGCCGCGCCGCCGGGCGCCGTCGAGCGCGCGGAGGCGCTGCTGCTGCGCGGCGACATCGCCCTCTACCGCGGCGACCTGAAGGGCGCGGCTTCGTTCTACCGACAGGCCGAAGCCGTGGAGCCGGGCCCGGGGACGGCGTTCCGATGGGCGGTCTATTTCATGAAGACCGGACGGCCGGCCGAGGCCGAGCGCTTCTTCGACGCCGCCCTGCACGCCAACCCGGCGCCCACGCCGCAGTTCCGGGCCGGGATCGAGCTGCAGAAGGGCGTGCTGGACCTCGAGCGCGGCCAGTGGGACCGGGCGCTGGCCGCCTTCCGGCGCGCCGAAGAGATCTTCCCCGGGCACTATGTCATCGAGGAGCACATCGCCGAAACCCTGGCGCTCAAGGGCGAGACGGCCGCCGCCGAGCGGCTCTACGCCGACATCGTGCGCCGGACGGGACATCCCGAGTTCATGGACGCGCTCGGCGAACTGGCCCTGAAGCGCGGCGACCGGCAGGCGGCCCTGGGGTGGCGGGCGCGCGCGGGCGCCGAGTGGGCGCGGCGGCTGAGGCTCCTGCCCGAGGCCGCCTACGGCCACGCCCTGGACCATTACCTCGCCGCCGGCGACCCGATCCGCGCCCTGGAGATCGCCGAACGCAACCACGCGGCGCGCCCGAACGGCGACTCCAAGGCTCAGCTGGCCGAGGCCCTGCTCGCGGCGGGCCGCGCCACGGACGCCCGCCACGTCGTGGAGCCCGTCCTGCGAAGCGGCTGGGAGACCGCCACGGTCCACGCCGTGGCCTCGCGGGTCTACGCGGCCGCAGGCGAGCCCCGCCTGGCCGCCCGCGAGCGCACGCGCGCGCTCGCCATAAACCCCCACGCCTTCGACTGAGCGCGCGCCCGGAGGGGGCTCGTGAAGGCCGTGTCCAACCGCTGGCGGACGGGGTGTCCCCCGCAGCTATATCCCGCATCGTCCCATGACGTCCGGGAAACCATAATAGAGTCAGATGATTGTTAGCTTAATTGCTTAGCTTCGTCCCACGTCGTCCCGTAGAATCCCGTTCTGCGAGTGGGGCCTGAAGTGGGGCCTCCAAAGGGGCCAAGAGCATGGCGCGGACGCTACACCGCCTGAAGGCGAAGCAGGTCGACATTCTTGGAGCGGGACGGCACGCCGACGGCGGCGGGCTCTACCTGGATAAGGACGAACAGGGCAGGTCGCGCTGGCTGTTCATGTGGTCCCGATGCGGGAAGCGGCGAGAGATGGGCCTGGGTGCAGCGGGGCGAGCAGGGGTGTCTCTTGCAGAGGCTCGAGAACGGGCTAGTGCCGCACGGGAAGCGGTCCGGGAAGGGCGTGATCCCATCGAGGAGCGCCGCGCCGCCAAGGCACCGCCGGCTCGCGTTTGGACGTTTGGCGAGGTCGCAGACCAGTTTGTGACCGCGCTGTCGCCTCAGTGGCGCAATGAAAAGCATCGCGCTCAGTGGTCCATGACACTGAAGGTCTACGCGGCACCGTTAAGGGCACTTCCGGTAGACCAAGTTAGAACCGACGACGTACTAGAGGTCCTGAAGCCGGTCTGGGAGGCCAAGCCGGAAACCGCATCCCGGTTGCGAGGACGCATTGAGCGCGTCCTCGATGCCGCCAAGGCGCGGGGACTTCGCAACGGTGAGAACCCGGCGCGTTGGCGGGGGCACCTGGATCACCTGCTACCCCGTCGGCAGAAGCTGACCCGGGGCCACCATGCAGCTTTGCCGTATGCTGAGGTCCCGGGCTTCGTGACCCAACTGCAGGAGCGCCAGGCCGTTGCAGCTCTGGCACTAGAGTTCCTGATCCTTACGGCTTCGCGTTCTGGGGAGGTGCTCGGCGCCACTTGGTCCGAGATCGATCTGCAAGCGAAAATCTGGGTGGTCCCCGCCTGCCGTATGAAGGCGGGTCGCAATCACCGGGTGCCGTTATCTGGACGAGCTGTCGCGATCCTCGAACAAGTTCGCCTTCTGTCCTCGCACCCAGAACCCAGCACCGCGTATATCTTTCCAGGGCAAGGGCGGGCCTCCCTCTCATCTATGGCGCTCGCTATGTTACTTCGCCGCATGGACCTCGAAGTCACAGTGCACGGCTTCCGGAGCTCGTTTCGTGATTGGGCCGGCGAGGTGTCGAGTTTCCCTCGCGAGGTAGCTGAGGCGGCGCTTGCGCACACCCTAGGGGACTCGACGGAGCGCGCCTATCGCCGTGGAGACGCTTTGGAGAAGCGCCGGCGGCTCATGGACGCGTGGGCAGGCTACGTCGGGCGCGCACCTGGCACAGTGCTGCGCTTTGGGTCCGGCAAACGCAGCGCCGCGTAGGCCAAGCACGTTCCCCCAAGCCGGCGGAGCGCCAACACGCCAGGTCCTGCGGTGCCGGTGAAGGAGTGGGCGCACGCGGCGCAACTTCCGTGACTATAACAGAGGAAGTACCTGTGGACCGTCCGGGCATTGCTAGAACAAAACAGCAACGCGCTATTGCGTGCCGAGAATTCGTGCGTAGGATTTGGGGTCATCCAAGCGGACGAGATGCCGTCTGCGATTCGAGGGACCAAGGGATGACAACACAGAATCTATTGCCGCTGGCGTTCACGGTGGCTGGCGCAGTTTCGTACTCGGGGCTGAGCCGATCGAAACTGTATGAACTCATGAAAGATGGCTCGCTCGCGAGCGTACAGGTCGGCGGCCGCCGCATGATCCTTCGTGAGACGCTGGACGCGTTTTACCTGAAGCTATCGGGTGCTGCTTAAGATGGGCACCTCTCGGCGAAGGCATGGCCTAAGCAAGAGCCTTGGTCCGCCCGAAGGCCAGCCTTGGGTATGGCTGACTAGAACGATGATGTGCTCAATCACGTATCGAGCGCTCGGAATCCACGCGCGGCGAATTCTCGATTTCCTCCTCGCGGAGCACGCCAGCCACGCCGGACGCGAGAATGGCAACCTTGCAGCGCCTTACAGTCAGCTAGAGTCTTGGGGGGTGACTGCGGCCGATGTGCGCAAAGGCTTCGAGGAATTGTTCGTCACCGGCTTTGTAAGGTTGATCCATCGAGGTCTGCGACAGGCGGGCGGGGGCGAGCCGTCACGGTATGCGCTCACCTGGCTTCCAACGTTTGTAGGGAGCGCCAGGGAGGCTCCGCCTACCCATGATTGGGAGGGAGTCATTCGCCGTCTTCCCGGGAAGGGGGTGGGGACCGTGCGCGCCGCGAAAGCGTGGCTACGGCGCGAGACGGCACCAAACCGGCGCCCTCCGCCACGTGCCTCAAAGTCGAACACAACCCCTCACCTGCAAGTGGTGTCGCCTCTCAATCGACAGCCGAGGTTTGCTCAATGAGCACGTTCCTCGCCTCTCACCTGCAAGTAGGCACCGCCCCTCGCTTGCGAGGTACATTGTATATCTTGGGGAGATGCGGCTGGAATACCTGCAGCCATTTGGTCGGCCGCGCTCGCGTAGCGCGCCCCTCAAGGCGCCGTAGCGAGCGAGCGTGGTCGTTGCTCGGCGTGTTGCCTAGCCCGCGGCGCCGATGACCAAGAAGATTGCCAGCCCGAGCCCGGCCCCCCCAGCCAAGAGCACCGTCCGCGAGCCGACGCCGGCCGAAATCTCGGCCATGGCAGCCGCGAGCGAGAAGCAGACCAAGCGGCTCGCTCGACCGACCGTCACCTACACGGTCGATGGCAGTACCACCGCCAAGATCAGTAACCCGCACAGTGACTGGAGAGGCTGGATCGAGCAGACGCGGGAGGCCTTCGGGACGGCCTCGGAGCCGTTCATGCACCTTGCTTTCGCTCAGGCGCTCAACGCGGTCGCCAGCAAGCAGCGGCGGCCTACCGAAGACGAGGCGAACGCGACCCTGGCGCTCATGGCGGCCATCGAGCCGCGGGACGAACTGGAGGCGGCCATCGGCGTGCAGATCATCGCGGCGCACGCGGCGAGCCTCGACTTCATGCAGCGGGCTCGCCTGAACGCAGGAGAGTACGTCGCGAGCGCGGCGACCTACGCCAACATGGCGACGAAGGCCTCGCGCACCATGGCCGCGCACATCGAGAGCCTGGCGAAGCTCCGCAGCGGAGGGAAACAGACCCATGAGGTCCGGTACGTCTACGTCAACGGCCCAGCCGCCTTCGGTCCCGGAGCCAAGGCCGCAGCCGCCTACGGGGGAGGGGGTGGCGACCTTCGAAACCCCGGCCAATCCCATGCGCCGCAATTGCGATACGAGCCGGGCGAACGCTGCCCCCCGATGTGGGGCGCGGACCCGCCAGGGAACGCCGTGCAAGGGGCCGAAGGTGAAGGGGCGCAAGCGGTGCCGAATGCACGGGGCGCGGGCGGGAGCACCGAGGGGGAAGGCTAATGGGGCCTATCGTACGGGCCTGCATACGCTGGAGATGGCGGAGGCGCGGGCGCTGATCCGGGAGCTTCGGAAGGCTGCCCACGAACTGTACGGCAACGTCTAGCTCAGGGTGACCTGCCTTCCGCCCAGCGCAGCCGCGTCGCCAACAACTCTGACATTCTCGGTCGAACCTGTTCGGGTGAGCCTGCTCTCAAGCGCGCTCCAGGCTCGCGTCATCTTGCGTCGCGGAAGAGGAGGGCGCTCAGTTACCTTGCTCATCACTAGATCGATGGGACACGGCGCAAAGATTCCGATTGGATGGCGGGAGCGAGTGTGTTCAGGCGAGAGTTCGCGCGTCGAGCCATAACTCGTCCTGAGGGGGCGAGGCTTGCCGACGTCGGCTGGGCTGCCACAGCTCTCATTGCGCCAACCCTTCTCAAGTTTGGCCTGGACGCCGCGCTAACTGAAGTTCCCCCGTTCCTGACCTACTTCCCGGCCCTTACGGTGGCCGCGGTCCTACTCGGCCCGCGATGGGGCGCGGCCATCCTGCTGGGCTCAGCGGCTTTGGCGAACTATCTGTTCTTTGGCCCGGGGCCAGGCTGGGCGACATCGTACAACGATATCGTCATGCTGCTGCTGTTCCTGCTGGGGGGATCGCTCATCGTGCTCTTGGCTGCAGAGATGCGGCGCATATCGGTGGACTTGGCGCGGTCGGCGGAGCGTGAGCATGCGCTGAACGCCGAACTCCGGCACCGGGTTAACAACAACCTCGCGGTCGTCCAGTCGCTCGCCGCC
Organism: Phenylobacterium sp. T106; assembly: GCF_057219735.1. Classification (NCBI taxonomy): domain Bacteria; kingdom Pseudomonadati; phylum Pseudomonadota; class Alphaproteobacteria; order Caulobacterales; family Caulobacteraceae; genus Phenylobacterium; species Phenylobacterium sp. T106. Next base: position 87,677 of record NZ_JBXVWA010000001.1, read on the forward strand.
CAGACCGCCCGCTCGGCACCCGATACCAGGTCGTTCTATGAGGCTTTCCGCGGAAGGCTGCTCGCGCTGCGTGATGCGCACAGCCTGCTTGCGCGAGCTGACTGGGAGCACTGCGCTCTGCCGGAACTCGCCCTATCTGCCCTGGAGCCCTTCTTGGCGTCTGGGGCGCTAAGCATCACCGGTCCGAAATGTGAGCTTCCACGGGCCTCCTGCGTGCCGCTGGTGCTGGCGCTTCATGAACTCGCGACCAATGCGTCCAAGTACGGCGCCCTCAGCGTGCCCAAGGGACGCCTCGATCTCTCTTGGTCCATCGCAGGTCAGCAACTCACCATGGTGTGGAAAGAAATTGGCGGCCCTCCCGTAGCGCGGCCATCGCGGCGCGGGCTCGGCTCCCGACTACTTTCTCGGCAGAGCGGGCTGGACGACGTGACCCTGGTCTTCGATCCTGCCGGTGTGACCTGCACCATTCGCGTGCTGCTGGAGAAGGCGCGAACGCACTGACACTCCAAACACACTCGGAACAAACTGCAGCTCTCGGGGCTTTGCGAGGCGACCAACCAGGAGCTTCGCTGTGCCTCGCAACATCATCTACATCGTTGGCCTCGTCGTAATCGTTCTTGCCGTTTTGTGGTTCTTCGGCCTGCGGTAGGACTGCCCGAATAGCCCCGGGCGCTGATCCGGCAGCTTCGGGAGTCAGCGCGCGACTTGCGCGGCGGCTGGGGCTGAGGGCGCCGTACACCTCTCGGCGCCGGCAGCCGCGTTGCCGTGAAAACTACCCAAAATGGGGTTTGGGGAGCTCGTGAACTTGCCCACCTGCTCCACGTTTCGCAGATGACCCCCAACATCGAGCCCTTCCAAGAAGCTCGTTAAGGCCTCCCGTTGGTGAGACTCTTCCTTGCTACGGTACGAAGTGGAGTTCCTCTTTGCGTCTGGCGAGGCCGCTAGGCGTCATAGCCTCAAGGCGCGCGACGACGGCGACGCTCGAACGAAGGCGGCGCTAAAGTTCGCCACCCTTGAGCCTGATAGGCGCGTGACGAGTTACACGCTCCGAGATCCTAATGGGCGCGTGGTCTTCGTTTATCGCAGCTCAGAACCAAAGTTCTGACGCTAGAAGCAGTCGCCTAGTTGCCATTTCCGCCTTCCGGCACGCCTGCCCCTCGCATCAGGTCTCCGACACTCCTGCCTTGAAGGGTGCACGACGCTACGACGCGGTCATAGCTCTGCCGAATAGGCCGACACTTGATGTGGCGGCCTTGAGCGATCCCCGCCAGGGTCCCTTTAGCCTGCCTACCGCCGGACTCATGAAGCTCAGGCGCGTAGAAGTCCGAAAGGCGCACCTCAACCCACTCTGACGGCGACGATCCTAATCCGACGCAGAGCGAGTCTCCGTCGCCAACGTAGGTGACCGGTCCCTCGAAAGGACCGCGGAGAAGTGCCGGCGGAGCCGGGCCCTGGTCTGGTATGGCCTTGCAGGGGTCAGCGGCCGCGGCTGTTGCCATGCAGACCACCGCGGCAGTCGCACTAAGCAGGCAGCCTTGTCTCTTGATTGGCAGCAACAGTTCCATGTTTGTTCCGACGCATGGGGCGCGGCTCAGAGGATCGATCACCACTCGCCTGGCAGGGTACCCTAGCGCAGATGCGCAGCCACGGGACCCGGTTGGCGCAGGCGTGCGTGGAGCCTCACTGTCGGTCATGGGTACTGTTGAGCGTGGACGCGCTGGAGCGTGAGTTTGGCTCCGACTTGTTGCTCTGGGGTCGGCGGCCTCCTTGCCGACATTGCGGGGGGCCGACCCATTACATGGCGTCGCCAGGCCCCTCGACCCCGTTCCGGCCGTTGCTGTCCGGGGCGGTTGCTGAGGCCTTGCGTCGGGCCTTCCTCAAGTCCTTCGGTTTCACCCGCAGGGACATCCGGCGCATTCAGGCGATGGCCGAGACGGTGGAGCCAGGTTTTGCGCCGGCAGCGCTCGATGATCTGGACGTGCCGTTCCGGGTCGGGGCGATATGGCCCGGCCAGGAAAGCCGCTCCAGCGGGAAGTACCTGGGCGAATGGAATGGTCGCACGCTGCTGTTCTGGGAGATGAACGGACCAGAGACGGACCAGTGGCGTCGGAAACGGGCGAGGGGCCCGAAGCCCGTTCCGTCTATCCGGACGGTGCGACACGCCTAGCTGGCGAGCCGTGGCTTTCGGGACAGCCCCCGTACCTGCGCCCCTCGTCCGCTGCTAACCGTCAGCGGTGTTGCACGTTGCGGTTTGGTCTCCTGAGCCGGGCTCAGCCGCGGCTCAATCCTCCTCCCACGCTTGGTTGATAATCTTCGCGGCCAGCGCAATCTTCTCGTCCGGCAGGAACCGCACGTAATGATTGGCTACCGACTGTGCCGTGTCCTGGATGGCGTAGCCCGCCACTTCGTATGAGCCAGTCTTCTTCAGCACATGGGTCGCCAGGACGTCCCGGACCGCGTGCGGGCCATGCGGGAGCAGGCCCGCGATCGCGCCACGTCCGGTGTATGGGTTGTAGATCCCGTAACGTCGGATGACGTCGCTCCACGCGTGAAAGAAGCCGGTGGAGGTGTAAGCGAGCCCGCTTCCTCCCCGCCGACCTGTCTTTACAAATAACGTCCCGGGATCCGGCCCGCCGCCTAGCAAGACAGCGCGGTGACGAGCGATCCAAGCTTCGATGTGAGTGTAGAGCTCGCCCACGTCAGGCAACGCGATCTGGACGGCTCGTCCTTTGAAGAAGCCGGAATCGGCGTTCTTGAACGCCGCTGCGGGGCAAAGGACTTCCCACGTCTCGGTCGACGCATTGAAGCGGAGTTCACCCCTGCGCAGGTCGGTGAGTTGGCGCTCAGTTCTGGGGTCTCCGCCGCGCGGACAGAAGAGGAGTTCCCGAAGATTGCGTTGCCGAAAGCCGAGGTGGAGGCCGAGGCGGATCATTAGGAATGCGCGGACAGCCTGTGCGTAGGATCGCGAATGATACTGTAGCGACGGCAACTGGCGCAGGATCTCGTCTGCGACCTTACGGTACTCCCCGACCGGGCTTGGCGTGTTGAGCACGACCATGATGGGTTCGAATGGATCGCGGTGCACCCGCGTAACCTGCCGCAGTTCCTGTTGCCGCTGGGCGGCATACTTGCGAAGCGCCGCGCACCCATCCTGCCAGTTCGCCTTGAGCCGCGCGATGTCCGCGGCGTCGACGAGTCCGGGGATCGGCAGGAGGCGGTCTGCGAGGGAGGGCGTCTGCGTGATCCAGCCGACGTCCGCCGCACACATCGCTGCGGCCTCTCGCAACATGTCGCGCTCGCTGGCCGTCAAGAAGCCACGCCTTTGCTCGCGCCAGCGCAGGTGCCAATCATGCACTCGCGGGAAGAGGAGCAACGCGAGGCCGACGGCCTCCACCGGTGCACCAAAGCCACGCGCGGGACTATCTGGGGCGGCTACAAGAGCTCCGAAGATCAGCCCCAGGTGCTGAATTCTGATGTCGACGCTGGCCGGGCTCCAGACGCCATAGCGACGGTACCCCTCCGGGGGCACGGCAGCCGTCTTGAACTTGACGAGAGCCGCAACCTCGCTCGTCAGCTCAGGCGGCGCCTCGATAGTCGCCGAGGCGCCGTCCCAGTTCCCGGAGCCATTAGACTTCGCAACTGTTCCGAAGCCAGGGAAACGCACGGCGAAACGATGCCGGGCGGCTTGGCGCACGTAGTCCCCATACGCCGTGCTGCCGGCCACGATGGTGCGGCGGACCCAGGACATGATCTCCTGCTGCTCGTCGAGGGGGCGTTGCATGAAGTCTGGCGGCAGGTGCCAGGAAAGGCGCTGCACCTCGCTGGCCGAGATGTCAGGTCTCAGGGCGCCGCCATCACCCTTCGGCCGGAGCAGTTCGGTGAAGTAGCCTTGGGGCAGCTTCCAGTACCCCTCAAGAAACTGGACCGCTGCCAAGCTGGTCGGCTGCCTCGGCAAGCTAAAGCCGGAGCGCCAGTGCACGAGAGTGCTGCCGTTTAGGGTCAGGCCTTTGTCCGCAAGCGTTTGCGCCAGAGCCTTTGAGGTCAGCGCACGCCGAGTCATCTGCAGCGTCAACGCCCGGGCGAACGTGGTCGGATGGAACCAGCTGTCATCCCCAACGCACCGGATCGCGAGCGTGCTCCGACGTTTCCTGAGCGAACGCGCCTGCCGCCGGTAACGTAGGAGCGGTCCGATCTCCAAGCTGAGCGCGTCGAAGCCTGGTGTGAGCGCGTTCTCGATGCTCAACAGGGCGGTACGGTCGATACCGGCAGCGCGCGCGATTGCGGCCCAATCCCAGCGTCGAGCTTGCACAGGGGCATGGGCGCGGCGGGCGAGAAGACCCTCCATATAGCTGGCGATACGCTGGAGGTCTGACCACGGTAGTGGCTGAACTGACGCTTCTTTGCAGGATAAGGATATTCTCGCTGCCAGGTTCTCCACCGAGGTGGCGGCCGTTTCAGGGTGTTGCGACATCGCGGTCTCGCCAGAGCCGGTCCAGCACCGGACGGAATCAGAACCTTCGGGCCACGGCGACCTGTTCCGATGCGCCGGAGAAATTGTGAGGCAGTAGGACTGCTCGAGACGGTGGCAGAGCAGCTGAAGCCGGCAAGAGAACCCAAGGTGCTCCCCTCGACTCCCTGCTGCGGTGGTGCGTAGCCTTCGTAAGGCATAGGACGATGAGGGGGCTAATGAGACTAGCTGTCCTAGGTTTCGCATTCGCGGCAGCGGTGTCGTTTGTGACGACGCCGCAGGCTTCGGCGCAACAGCCCGCCATTTGCAATTGCCAAGGGTACGCAGGTCCTGGCGGGCCATGCTACCGCGGACCCGGCGGCCCCGCCTACGATGGGCCTGGAGGGCCTGCTTACCGAGGCCCCGGTGGCGCGTGCTATGCAGGCCCGGGAGGCCCCGCTTATCGAGGGCCCGGGGGTCCCGCTTACGATGGGCCCGGTGGGCCAAGCTATCGCGGTCCCGGTGGCCCCGCATACAACGGACCCGGAGGGCCCGCATACGACGGGCCAGGCGGGCCCTGTTACCGGGGACCTGGAGGCGCGTGCTACAACGGTCCTGGCGGCTCGGGTCGAGGCTGCCCCGCCGTCTGCAGTCGGTGAGGACGTCCTTCCCGCGAGTGTGCGGCCGGTTCGCCTATGCGGTTGCCACGTGGTCCTGCTGTAGACCCTGAAGCAGTTGAACCAAGAGCTTCCGGCTCTTCGGGATCCTATCGTCACGCATGCTCTGAGAAGCTCAATGATCGGGCATTCTCACGTGAGGTTCCGTGACGTGCGCCATCGAACCAGTCAACTGGACAGCCATATGTAGCAATGCCCCACGGCGGAGCAGCTCTCCGGCAACTGCGTTTGAAATAGCTAGCGAATTACCGAAGTCGGGTGTCCGGCCCCACTTCAGGCCCCACTTGTCTCGGCGGCTAGGGGTAGGCATCGATGCGCCGATGGATCGGATCAGCCCTGAACGCCGCAGTGCCTTGATGTCGCGCATCCGGCGCTCCGACACGCGTCCGGAAAGGATCGTGCGTAGCTTGCTCCATCGCCTCGGGTATCGGTTCCGCCTGCAGTGGAAGCAGGCACCCGGTCGGCCAGACATCGCGTTTCCGGGGCGTCTCAAAAGCCATTTTCGTGCACGGCTGCTTCTGGCATCAGCACCCCGGTTGTGGCTTGGCTCGCGTCCCCGCAACACGCAGCGATTTCTGGCAGGCGAAGTTCGATCGCAACCGGGCCCGGGATGCCCGCGATCTTGCTCGGGCGGCCGACGAAGGGTGGGCGACCCTTGTCAATTGGGAGTGCGAGACCGCCGACGACGAGGCGCTCGCAAAGCGGCTCCGTGAGTTCGTTGGTCCTGTCTCCAGATCAGCATGTGGACAGGACGATGTTGGATCTTGCCCCCGTGCCAATAAGCCGTAGAATCCAAATCCGGCCCAACGGCCGACTCAGTGGAGAGCCAGGTGAGGGCTATCGATCTCTATGCAGGCATCGGAGGGTGGAGCCTTGGGCTGCGCCTCGCCGGTATCGAGGTGGTCGCCTCGTATGAGTGGTGGCAGCCTGCGATCGACACCCACAATGGAAACCACGGGGGTGCCCTTAAGCCGGTGGACATCCGCCAGCTTTCCCTGGCGGACCTGCCCTCCGACATCGACCTGGTGGTGGGCAGCCCGCCCTGCACCGAGTTCTCCTACTCAAACCGCGGCGGGAGCGGCGACATCGTCGAGGGGCTCAAGGATCTTGTGAAGTTCCTCGAGGTCGTCGACCATCTGAAGCCGCGATACTGGGCGCTGGAGAACGTGCCGCGGGTAGCCAAGGTGATGGCGCGCGGCTTCGCCGATCCGAAGCACGCGCTTTATCGCTTCCGGCATCTCGATCCCCGCATTGAGGTCGTGGACTTCTCCGACTACGGGGCGCCGCAGTCTCGCCGCCGCTGCATCGCCGGCAACATCCCCTTCGACCTTATCCAGGCCTACAAGGGGCGCCTGCCGCGCCGGACCCTGGGGGATGTGGTGGGCGGTCTGGCGCAGCGCGACGTCGTGGTCGATCCCGTCTGGCGCGTGGAGCTGCCGGCGCACAGTCTCACCGAGATCGAGACCGAGGCACCACTCAACGCCGAGGAGCTGCGGATGAACAGCGAATCCAAGCTGTTCCATCCGGTCTACAACAACATGGCGTTCCCCGATCGGCTGGACCAGCCGGCGCGGACTGTGACGGCAACCTGCACGCGGGTGTCCCGCGAGAGCATCGTAATCGCCGACCCGAAGGCGAAGGGCCATTTCCGGCGACTGACGATCCGCGAGCGGGCCTGTCTCCAGGGCTTCCCGATCACCTACCAGTTCTACGCGCGCTCCTTCGCCGAGAAGGCCAAGATGGTGGGCAACGCGATACCGCCCACCTTCACGCACTTGGTGGCACTTGCCGCCCAAGGCATCTCTGCGGAGCAGGTGAAGGGCTTTGCTGTCGCGGGTCGCCAGTTGCGGCTCCCGGAAAAGTCGGCACCGGTGACCCTACCCGATAGCGAGGGACGTAGCTATCCCGAGCGGCGGGCGTTCCGCGCGGCGCTACCCGGCCTCCGCTTCAAGAGTGGTATGCGGTTCGACTTCTCAAACGAGGTGAGTGCGGATGGGACGGAGTGGCGCGTACGGTTCTTCTTCGGCCCATCGAAAGACATCCGCGAGGTAGAGCTCGACGGCACCACCTTGTCGGAGCTGCGGCGCGAGTTCGCGGGGTCGGATTTCGCCGAGTTCCGGGCCCGCCTCGTGAAGGCCGAGCAGGAGCTTGCCCGGACGTCGCCACAGGCGCTCCAGGACCGTTGGACCCATCGCGCAAACGGCCTTGGTCCCTATGACGTCGTAGATCTGTTGGGATCCCTGGCCGCCGATCTTGTCGACATCCTCAGAAAGCAGGTGGAGGCCGACACCGCGCCCGTGCGCGCCTTCGTTCGCCAACGAGCGGAGACCGCGCCTGGCAGGGGCCCGACACCGGGCCTGGGCAAGGTCGAGAAGTACGCGGTTGAGGTCCTCGCGGGGCTGATCGTCGGCGACTGGTTCAACGGCCTGGGCTGGCACGCGTCGCAACGGGCCGCCGCCTAAGTCTCATTCCTCCTCGTCGGGTACGTCGACCTCGCCCACGGGCAGTCTGCCGTGACGGCTGCGCTCGGTGATCCGGTAAGGGTTCCGGCCCTCCAAAACCGCGTCGACGAGCCGATAGCGGTTAAGCTCCGTGTGTGACTTGGGGCTTCCGATCACCCTGCGCCCCTTATCCTTCAGCTCTGCAAGCGGAATCCGGACTTTGCGTAGATCGATGATGCGCGACGTTTCGTCGGGTTCGACCCCGATCACTAGAATAGGGAGGGTGATTGAGAGCTCCGCCGACGGCAGTTCCCGCAGGACGCGCTCGTAGTAGGCCACGTTCGAATCGATCCTCTTGGCGAGCGCCGCGGTGGGCACAATGCAGAGGCCCATGTCGATTAGGGACTGGGAGTAGGCGGTCTGGAACTTGAAGATGTCGGAGTACCAGCGGCTCATGTTGCCGAACTGGACTTCGGCCTGGATGGTCAGGTCTCCGAAGGATTTCCGAAAATCCGCCGCCAGCTTGGAGTCGGCGATCCCCGTTGCCAATGGGTGGTAGGTCCACCCGCGGTCCACAGCGAGGGCGCGATCATAGTAGGTGTTTTGGATTTTCTGGACGACGTCGAGTTTCTTGTTCTTGCTCTTACCGGCATAGACAAAGAGGGGCATCGCTCGGACCGCCGATACGATCTCGTCTAGCGCCACGCGGTACTTCGGGTGCTCCAGTATTTCGCGCGCGTACCGGTAGCTGTACATCTCGAGCTTCATGCACACCGCCTTCCCCCCGCCAACCATCGGGCGATTCCGTGCACAGGCCGACTCGCGAGACCCTATGGGGCGAAGAGGGCCGCTGGGTGTTCGAAGGACTGATCGAGAGAGGCTTCCAGGTGGAGTTCCGCTCGCACGCGCGGGCGATCCTCGGGATCGACTTCCCCGGCGCGGCCGAGGAACTCGAGCAGGCTCTGCTTGCGACGACTATCCCTATCGAGGAGATCATCGCCGGGGGCGGTGGAGAGGCCAAGGGAACCCAGAGGCTCCGCCGCGCCCTCCATGCTCTGGGCTGGCGCAAGATGGAGTTCGTGGTCGAGACCCGCATCAACGGCGTAGCCCGCGAGAGCCAGTCGCATGAAGTGGACCACGTCCGGGAGCTCGACGGCGGCGAGCGCATCGCCTTGGAGATCGAGTGGAACAACAAGGATCCGTTCTACGACCGCGACCTGGAGAACTTCCAGCGGCTGCACGCCAACGGGGCTATCTCGATCGGCATGATCGTCACTCGCGGACGCTCACTGCACGAGAACATGCGCCGGCTGGTTCGTCGCTTCCTGGACGAGCGTGGGATCGATGATCTCGAGGGCATGCGCCAGTGGGGTTATGACCCCACGTCCCGCCAGCGCACGGCCATGCATCAGCGGATGACGCGGGCGAAGGACCCAGTCGGGTTCCGCGACGCCTTCGTCGACAAGTTCGTCTCGGACAAGTTCGGCGAGGCCACCACTCATTGGCGCAAGCTTGACGACCGCCTGCGTCGCGGGGTGGGCAATCCCTGTCCCCTGGTGCTGATAGGCCTGCCGGACAGCATCGTGACCTTCAATGAGGGGAAGGCGGCGCTGGCCGAGGTCGAGGCAGCGGAGGCCGCTGCTGAAGCTGGCGCGGACTCCGGCGCGCCCGTGTAGCGGCACCGTGCGCCTGCGGGTCTCTCTAAGGGCGGTCCCGAATTCCCACGGGACCTATCCACGCACTGCCGGTCGGCCGGGAGGTGTTCTCCCTGCGGCGCCGGGGTGGGGCGTTCGAAAGTCCGCTATCGGCACCTCCTAAGTTCCGCTCCTGACGCGCATTGCGGACGGTTAGCACCGCCGCCTAGAGAAACTATTCGTTCCCCTAGCTTGGCCCGAAATGGGGCCGGCAGTGGGGCCCACCCGACGCCTGATCCAAAACACGTGAATTTACAAAGGGCTCTGGCGGACGGGGTGGGATTCGAACCCACGGTGGGCGTGAACCCACGGCGGTTTTCAAGACCGCTGCCTTAAACCACTCGGCCACCCGTCCGGCGCGGGCGCTATAGCAGGGAAGGGCGCGGGGGCTCCACCGCTACGGACGGTTAACCACGCCGCAAGGTTCGGCCGCGAGGATTCCGACCGAGTCGGAGACCTGCACCCATGTCGGCGTCCAATCCTTCGCGCACCGCGCGGCTCGCGATCCTGTTGGTGGCGGGGGCCTCGCTGGCCGCCTGCGCCACGCTGGAGCCGCGGTATCCGAGCCGGCAGGCGAACCTGCCGCCGGGCGCCGGCGGCGGCGAGCGGAAGATCGGCAAGCCGTACCAGGTGGGCGGGGTCTGGTACGTGCCGCGCGAGCAGCCGGACTACGACCAGGTGGGCGTCGCGTCCTGGTACGGCGACGCGTTCCACCTGAAGGCCACGGCGAACGGCGAGGTCTTCGACATGAACGCCGTATCGGCGGCGCACACGACCCTGCCGCTGCCGTCGATGGTGGAGGTCACCAACCTGGACAACGGCCGGCGCCTCGTGGTGCGGGTCAACGATCGCGGACCCTTTGTCGACAATCGCATCATCGACCTCAGCCGCGAGGCCGCTCGGCAGCTGGGCATGGACCGCGTGGGGCTGGCCAAGGTGCGGGTGCGCTATGTCGGCCCTGCGCCGCTGCTGGGCCCCGCCGACGGCTACCGCGTCGCCGACGGCGGCGCTCTGCCCACCCGCATGCCCTCGGCCGCCGCGACGCCGGCGCGCTACGCGGCGCGGGCGGGGACGGACCCGGCCCTGGAGTTCGCCGGCGCCGCGCCGAGAACCCCCGCGCCCTACGCCGCCGCCCCGGTCTCGCAGGCGCCCATCACCAGCCAGGGCCTGGCGCCGGTGACGGGGAGCGAGATCCTTTCCACGCCGATCCCGCCGCCGCCGGGCGCGGCTCCGCTGCGCGCGGCCATGGCGACCGCGTCGAACCTGCGTGTGCAGGCGGGCGCGTTCTCGAGCCAGGCCAACGCCGAGCTGGCCGCCAGCCGGCTGTCCGCGGCGGGCGCGGCGGCGGTCGAGCCGATCCAGACGACCGACGGGATGACGCTGTACCGGGTGATCCTGCCCGCGCCCGCGGACGAGGCCGGGGCCTATGCGCTGCGCGACCGCGTGGCCGAGTTCGGCTTCGCGGACGCGCGGGTCGTGCGCACCTTCTGACACCGCCCGCGCGCGCCGGGCCTCAGCGTCGCGGAGCTTCTGGACAAAGCGCCCGAACCGGCCAATTTGGCCGGCAGATGGCGCGCGGTCGGTTCATCACCTTCGAGGGCGGCGAGGGCGCCGGCAAGTCCACCCAGGTCGTCCGCCTGGCGGCGCGGCTGGGCCGGACCGGGCGCGAGGTCCTGACGACGCGCGAGCCGGGCGGCTCGCCGGGCGCGGAGAGCATCCGCGACCTGGTGCTTCGGGGCGACGCCGACCGCTGGAGTCCCCTGACCGAGACGCTGCTCATGTACGCGGCGCGGCGCGATCACGTGGAGCGGGTGATCCAGCCGGCCCTGGAGCGGGGCGCCTGGGTGATCTGCGACCGGTTCGCCGACTCCACGCGCGCCTATCAGGGCGCGGCCGGCGGCGTGGACCCGGCGCTCATCGAAGCCCTGGAGAAGCACGTCATCGCCGACGTGACGCCGGACCTGACGCTCGTGTTCGACCTGCCGGTGGAGGTCGGACTGCAGCGGGCGCAGGCGCGCGCCGGGGCGGAGATGCGCTTCGAGTCCAAGGGCGCGGCCTTCCACGAGCGCCTGCGGGCGGCCTTCCTGGAGATCGCCGCCCGCGAGCCCGGCCGGTGCGTGATCATCGACGCAGCGGCCAGCATGGACGCGGTCGAGGCGGCGGTCGGGGCGGCCGTCCGCGAGCGGCTATCGACAGATGGCTGAGCTGGACGTTCCGCATCCGCGCGAGGTGTTCACGCTGCAGGGCCAGGAGGCCGCCGAGGCCGCGTTCGAGGACGCGCGCAGCCGGGGGCGACTGCATCACGCCTGGCTGCTGACCGGGCCCATGGGGGTCGGCAAGGCGACCTTCGCCTACCGCGCGGCGCGCCGGCTGCTGGGCGCGGCCCCCGATCCGGACCATGGCCTGCTGGCCTCGGACCCCGAGCACCCGGTCTGCCGCCAGGTGGCGGCGCGCAGCCACCCGGACCTGATGGTGCTGGAGCGGGAGGGCCCCGACGGCAAGGCCCGGCGGCTGATCCCGGTGGACGACGCCCGCAAGCTGGCCGAGTTCTTCTCGAAGTCGCCGGCGGCGGCCCCGCACCGGGTGGCGATCATCGACGCCGCCGACGACCTGAACGTCAACGCCGCCAACGCCATCCTGAAGACCCTGGAAGAGCCGCCGCCGCGCGGCGTACTGCTGATGGTCTCGCATGCGCCCGGACGCCTCCTGCCCACGATCCGTTCGCGTTGCCGCCGGCTCGCCTTCCGCCCGCTCGAGCTTGAGGAGTCCGCGGCGTTCGTCCGCGCCCACGCCCAGGTGAACGTCGAGGAGTCGCTGCGCCTGTCGCGGATGGCCGAGGGCGCCCCCGGCCGGGCGCTGCAGCTGGCGGCCGCCGAGGCGCTGGCGATGGACGACGCGGCGCGCGAACTGCTGGCGGACCTGCCGAACGTCGACGAGACGCGGGCGCTGTCGCTGGCCGAGGGGTTCCGCGGCGGGGAGGGGCCGGCGCGGTTCGCCCTGCTGTTCGACCGTCTCTCGGACCGCGTGCACGCCCTGGCGAAGGACCGCGCCGCTCAGGGGATCGGCGACCTTGATCGCTGGGCCGCGGCGTGGGAGACGCTCCAGCGCCTGCCGCGCGAGGTGGACGGGTTGAACCTGGATCGCGCCGACGCGCTGTTCGCCGCGCTGGCCGAGCTGCGCCAGGCCGCCCGGACCTAGGGAGACGGCCCGAACCGCCGATGCTGATAGACAGCCACGTCAACCTGCACGCCCCGCAGTTCGATGAGGACCGCGACGCGGTGATCGCCCGGGCGCGCGCCGCCGGCGTGCATCTGATGGTCAACATCTCGGACCGGGTGTCGAACTTCGCCGCGGTGCGCGCGCTCGCCGACCATCCCGACATCTGGTGCACGGTGGGCACGCACCCGCACGAGGCGAAGGAGGACCCCGGCCTTTCCGCCGCCACGCTGGTGCGGATGGCGGCCGATCCGCGCGTGGTCGGCATCGGGGAGTGCGGCCTGGACTTCCACTACGACCTCAGTCCTCGCGAGATCCAGGCCAGGGTTTTCCGCGTCCACGTGGAGGCCGCGCGCGAGACCGGCCTGCCGCTGGTCGTCCACACCCGCGAGGCCGACGCGGTCATGGGCGAGATCCTGGAAACGGAGTACGCGCGCGGGCCGTTCCGCCTGCTGATGCACTGCTACACCTCGGGCGCGGAGCTCGCGCGCCGTTGCGCGGCCCTCGGCGCCTGGTTCTCGGTGTCCGGGATCGCCACGTTCAAGGCCGCCGAGGATGTGCGCGCGGTGATCCGCGACATGCCGGAGGACCGGATCATCGTGGAGACGGATTGCCCCTATCTGGCCCCGGTCCCGCACCGCGGCCGCCGCAACGAGCCGGCCTATGTGGGCCATGTGCTGGCGAAGCTGGCCGAGGTGCGCGGCTGGAGCCTGGAGGCGACCGAGCAGCGGACGACCGACGCCTTCTTCGACCTTTTCGACCGGATCCCGCGCCCATGACCGGCCGCCTAGAGATCACCATCCTGGGCTGCGGCTCCTCGGGCGGCGTTCCGCGGGCGGACGGCGACTGGGGAATCTGCGACCCGGCCGAGCCGAAGAACTTCCGCACCCGCTGCTCGCTGCTGGTCAAGCGGGTGGGGGAGGGGCGCGAAACGACGGCGCTGGTCGACGCCTCGCCGGAACTGCGGATCCAGACCGCCCGGGCCGGCATGACGCGCTGCGACGCGGTGCTCCTGACCCACGACCACGCCGACCAGGTCCACGGGCTGGACGACGTGCGCGCCTTCTTCCTGCGCCAGCAGGCGCGGATCCCCTGCTGGATGGATGCGGCCACCGACCGGACTATGATGCGGCGGTTCGGCTACATCTTCGAGGGGGAGGGCGGCTATCCCGCCATCTGCGAGCGGCGGCTGATCCCGGACCACGGCGCGCCCTGGCAGGTGGACGGCCCGTCGGGCGCGATCCCGGTGCGCACCTTCGACCAGGATCACGGCGGCGTCCGTTCGGTCGGCTACCGGTTCGGCGACGTGGCGTATTCGAGCGACGTGGTCGACCTGGACGACGCCGCCTTCGCCGCGCTGGAGGGGCTGGACGTGTGGATCGTGGACGCGCTCCGCCGCCGTCCTCACCCGACCCACGCCCACCTGGATCGCGCCCTGGAGTGGATCGCACGGGCGCGGCCGCGGCGCGCGATCCTGACGAACATGCACATCGACATGGACTACGCCCAGCTGGTCGCAGAGCTGCCGCCGGGCGTCGAGCCGGCCTACGACGGTCTCAGCTTCATCCATGACCTGGCGGCGTCGTGAGCGCGCGGCGGCTCAGGTTGGGGTTCCTGGCCTCGGGGAACGGGTCGAGCGCCGAGGCCATCGTGGACGCCATCGGCGCAGGCGAACTCGACGCCGAGGCGCGGCTGCTGGTGAGCAACAAGAAGGACTGCGCGGCCTTCGCCTGGGCGGCGGAGAAGGGGGTCCCCTGCCTGTGCATTCCCACGGTGGCTGACCCCGTGGGGGCCGACGCGCGGCTGGCCGACGCGCTCGCAGGCGCAGGGGTCGAGCTGATCGTGCTCTCCGGCTACCTGCGCCGGCTGGGCCCGCAGACGCTCGGGCGGTTCGCCGGGCGCATCCTCAACATCCACCCGGGACCTCTGCCCCGGTTCGGCGGGGAGGGGATGTACGGGGCACGCGTGCACCAGGCGGTGATCTCGGCCGGCGTTCCCGAGAGCGCCATCGTCGTCCACGGCGTGGACGAGATCTACGATCATGGGCCCGAGCTGGCCCGGCGCAGCGTCCCGGTGCTGCCGGACGACACGGCCGCGTCGCTGGAGGCGCGCGTGAAGGCGCTCGAGCCGGGCTTCTTCGTCGAGACCCTGCGGCGCGTCGCCTCGGGCGAGCTCCGGGTCTAGCCGGCCAGCGCGGGCCGGCGGCCCGACAGCTTCGCGGCGGCGAAGTAGCAGGGGATCGACAGCGCCGAGAGGGCGGTGAAGGTGAACAGGGTCCAGCTGTAGGGGTGCGTGTTGCCCTGGGCGGTCAGCACGTCGACCATGATGCCGCTGCCGGTGATGCCGATGCCCAGGCCGACCACGTTCAGCGACATGATGTAGAACGCCACCACCGTGGAGCGGACCTGGGGCGGGCAGAGTTCCTGCACCGCCGAGAAGGTCGGGCCATAGAAGACGCCCAGCTGGAAGGAGCCCACGACCAGGCAGAGCCAGAAGATGGCGTTCTGCGGATCGATCAGGCGATAGGTCAGGTTGATGGGCAGCAGCGCCAGCAGCACCCACACCATGAACATCGGGCGGCTCTGGCCCGTGGCGGCGACGAAGCGGTCGCAGGCGATGCCGCCGAAGAGATTGCCGGCCACGCCCGCGAACACCGAGATCAGCCCGGTGATGATGGCGATCTCGGCCTTCTCGAAGCCCCGCTCCCGGACCAGCCAGAGCTGGTCGAAGGTGGCCGCGCCCAGGAGGAAGTGGATGGCGACGCCGGCGGCGATGGTGAGCTGCAGGGGCGGGGACGCCTTCAGCGCCGCCACGAACACCTTCAGGAGTTCGCCGAACTTCGGCCGCTCGACCCCGTGAGCCGCGGGCGGCCGCGTCTCCTTCACCTGCAGCACCACCAGCGAGAACAGGACCCCGATCGCGCCCAGCAGGAAGAAGCAGTTCCGCCAGCCGATCGCCGGGCCGAGGAAGCCTGCGATGAGCAGACTGACGCCCACGCCCACCGGCACGCCCATGTAGTAGAATCCTGACGCAAAGCCGCGTCTTTCTGGAGGAAACCGGTCGGCGAGCAGCGACATGGACGTGGGCGTGAGCGCGGACTCGCCGATGCCGATGAAGACCCGCGGAATGGCCAGGGAGACGAAGTTCTTCGCGAGGCCCGACGCCGCCGTCAGGGCGCTCCAGGCGAACATCGCGATCGCGATCAGGCGCGGTCGGTTCACCATGTCGGCCAGCGCGCCCATGAAGAAGCCGGCCACCGCGTAGAAGACGATGAAGACCAGGCCGGTCAGGAGACCGAACTCGGTGTTGGTGAGCCCCAGGTCGGGCACGATGAAGTTCGAGAAGCTCGCCAACAGCTGGCGGTCCACGAAGTTGATGACGTTCATCAGGGTGAGCAGCACCAGGAGGCCGTAGCCTCCGCGCGCGCCCGCGTCGCCGGCGGACTGCGTCATCTTTCCTCCCATGCGAGAGCGGCTCTGACGGCCGCTTCGTTCACGCGATAGAGCCCGGCTTCCCTGGGGCTTGCAATGGGGATCACCGGACGTAACCCTCGGCGGATGTTCGAAAGACGCGAGTTCCTGGGCGGCTCGGCCGCCGCGGCGGTGCTGGCCGGTTCTGACGCCGCGGCCGCGGCCCCGATGTACGGCCTGATCGGCAAGATGCTGGCGCAGCCCGGGAAACGGGATCAGCTCATGGCGCTGCTGATGAGCGGCCTCGGCAAGATGCCGGGCTGCATGAGCTACATCGTCGCCAGGGATCCGGGCTCGCCCGACGCGATCTGGATCACCGAGGTGTGGGACAGCGCCGCGAGCCACGCCGCGTCGCTTCGGCTCCCGGCGGTGCAGACGACCATCGCCGCCGCGCGGCCTCTGATCGCGGGCTTCGGAGAGCGCTTCGAGACAGCGCCGGTGGGGGGCGTCGGCCTGGCCCGGACCCCATAGGCATATTTCCGATAATCTTCCTTAGGCGAGAAATGGACGGGAGAACACTCGGGGCCCCTCCGGCCCTGAGCAGCTATCCGACGACGTGCGCCAGAAGCCAGACGATCCCCGCCCACAGAGCGAGAGACGCCACTCCGCCAAGGGCGAGTCCATAGCCCGCCGGCCAAGGGCGGCTGGGGCGCGCCGCGACGCCAAGGGTTCGCGACGGTTGGAAGACGGCCTCGCGCATGGCGCTCGCTCCATGGGCTTCCATTCCCCGCCGAAGCTACCTGGATTCGCCTCTCAGGCGAGTCGCCGCCCGATGCGTTCACGAACTTGCGAAGATGCGTCCGACAACCCACATGTTACGTAATTACTGGACACGAACCCCGGGAGCCCAAATGCGCCTCCTTGCTCTCTCCGCAGCCGCCCTTTTCGCCAGCGCCGCCACGGCGGCGTTCGCTGCCCCAGCCTCCGTCGACGTTGGCCTGTCGCCCGAGATGCAGGCCAAGTTCCAGAAGACCTACGGGATGCGGGAGGCCGACATCCTGATCGGCGACCTGCGCGCCTCGGTGGAAAAGGCGCTGGGCAAGACCGGCGCCTACGACGGCGCGCGGATCTCGCTGACCATCACCGACGTGAAGCCCAACCGCCCGACTTTCAAGCAGCTCGGCGACAAGCCGGGACTGTCTCTCGAGAGCTTCGGCGTCGGCGGCGCGGCCATCGACGGCCAGGTGGTGGCCGCCGACGGCCGGACGACGCCCTTGAGCTACCGCTGGTACGAAAGCGACATCCGCCAGGCCGTCGGCAACTGGACCTGGAGCGACGCCACCTGGACGTTCGATCGGTTCGCCCGGAAGCTGGCCCGGGGCGAGGAACTCGCCAAGCGCTAGCCGGCAGCACATCCTTGCGCCAGCGGACGGCGCGCGGTCTGATCGCCGCGCGCCGTTCTGCATTTCCGGACCCCGATGACACGCCCTGCCCCGCCAGCCGACCTGAAGCCGATCGACCGCCTGCTTGCGATCATGGCCCGGCTCCGCGACCCCGCAGACGGCTGCCCCTGGGACCTCGAGCAGACCTTCGCCACCATCGCGCCCTACACGGTGGAGGAAGCCTATGAGGTCGCCGACGCGATCGAGCGCGGCGACCTCGCCGACCTGAAGGACGAGCTCGGCGACCTCTTGCTGCAGGTGGTGTTCCACACCCGCATGGCCGAGGAACGCGGCGACTTCGGCTTCGACGACGTGGTGCGGGCCATCAACGACAAGATGATCCGCCGCCATCCGCATGTCTTCGCAGAGGAAACCTACGCCAGCCTGGAGCATCAGAAGGCCGGCTGGGAGGCGTTGAAGGCGGCCGAGCGGGCGGGCAAGGGGAAGGCGCAGAGCTTGCTGGACGACGTGCCCGTCGGGCTCCCGGGGCTTACCCGGGCGGTGAAGCTCTCGAAGCGAGCCGCGCAGGTGGGCTTCGTCTGGCCCAGCGTGCAGGACGTCGTGGCGAAGCTGCACGAAGAGGTCGGCGAACTGCTGGCCGAGATCGAGGCCGGCGACCTGGAGAAGGCCCGCAACGAGATCGGCGACGTCCTGTTCGTCGTGGCCAACATCGCCCGCACGTTGGACGTCGATCCCGAGGACGCGGTGCGGTACACCAACGCCAAGTTCGTTCGTCGTTTCAAGTACGTCGAAGCAGAACTTGCCAAGCGCGGAAAGACGCCGGACCAGTCCGATCTCGGCGAGATGGACGCGCTCTGGGAAGAGGTGAAAGCCCGGGAACGCGCCGGCTCTTCCTGAATCCGCCGAGCTGTGCCTTGCTGGGCCGGGTTGCGGTGGGGAACGTCATGAACGTCGCAGGAATCGTGGGAGCGCTCGCGCTCGTCGGCATGTGCCTCGGGCCCGCTCCGGGGCTGGCGCAGACGGCCGACGCCAAGCGGCAGCTGGCGCAGCAGCTGATGGACGAGACCGGTATGACCGCGAACCTCGCTTCCATGACGAGGAACATGATCGAGCAGATGATGGCCCACGCAACTGCCGACATGAGTCCCGAGACCAGGGCCAAGGCCGGGCAGATGGCCGAGGCGATGTCGGCGGCCCTGCAGCGCGTGACCCCCCGGATCATGGCGGTGAGCATCGACGCTTACGCCCAGACCTTCACCGAGGAGGAACTGCAGGAGATACTCGCGTTCTACCGGACGCCTGTCGGCCGCTCGATGGCCGCGAAGATGCCGGCCCTAATGCGCAACGTTACGGACGCCAGTCTGGCGATCATGCCCGAGATGCAGGCGGCGATGGCCGCCGAGCTCTGCGCCCGCCAGACCTGTCCCGACCGCCTCAAGGCGCTCGCCGAGAAAGCTCCAAAGCCCTAGCCCTCTGCGGCGTCGACCTTGGCCGCCGGAAACTGCTGCTCGAACTGACCCAGCGACTGGGGCGTCAGGCTGACGGTGAGGGTGACCGCGCCGTCCTCCCCTTCCCGGCGCTCGATGACGCGCCCATGGCGATAGAGCCAGGCCACCGCGGCGCCGTCGCCGGGCGGCGTCAGCACCTGGACGGGCGGGGCCTCGTCGACCAGCCCGGCGATCGCCGCGAGCAGGTCGTCGACCCCCTGCCCCGTGACGGCCGACACCACGATGGCGGGCGGCTGCGCGCGGCGGGCGTCCTGCAGCACCTCGGCGCGGGCCTCGGCGTCGAGGAGGTCGGCCTTGTTCCAGACCTCGAGGATGCGGCGCTCGTCCATGTCGACGTCCAGCTGGCCGAGGACCGCGCGTACGTCGTCCGCCTGCTCGCGGGTCTCGGCGCTGGCGATGTCGCGCACGTGTAGCACCACGTCGGCCTCGCGCACCTCCTCCAGGGTGGCGCGGAAGGCCTCGACCAGTTCATGGGGCAGGTCGGAGATGAAGCCAACGGTGTCGGAAAGCATGGCCGGCCGGCCGTCGGGCAGCTTGAGCGCGCGGATGGTGGGGTCCAGCGTGGCGAACAGCATGTCCTGCGCCACCACCTCGGCCTTGGTCAGCCGGTTGAACAGCGTGGACTTGCCGGCGTTGGTGTAGCCGACCAGGGCCACGGCCGGGAACGGGATCCGCCGGCGGGCCGAGCGGGCGAGGGTCCGCGTGCGGCGCACCTCCTCCAGCTCGCGCTTCAGCTTGCCGATCTTCTCGGCGATGAGCCGCCGGTCGGTCTCGATCTGGGTTTCGCCGGGGCCGCCCATCACCCCGAAGCCGCCGCGCTGGCGCTCGAGGTGGGTCCAGGTGCGCACCAGGCGCGAGCGCTCGTAGGTGAGGCGCGCGAGTTCCACCTGCAGCCGGCCCTCGCGGGTGCGGGCCCGCCGGGCGAAGATCTCGAGGATGAGGCCGGTGCGGTCGATCACCTTGACCTGCCAGGCCTTCTCCAGGTTGCGCTGCTGCACGGGCGTCAGCGCATCGTCGACGACGACCACGTCGGCCTCCGCCGCCCGGACGCGCGCGGCGATCTCCTCCACCTTGCCGCCGCCGAACAGGGTCGCAGGCGTCAGCTTGCGCAGGGTCGCAATGACGGCCTCGCGGACCTCGAGGTCGAGCGCGAGCGCGAGGCCGGCGGCCTCCTCCAGCCGCGCCTCGGGCTGGCGCGCGCCAGCGCGCCCTTCCCGGTCGGGATGGACGACGATCGCGCCCTGCACGGGCGCCTCGCGGTCAACGAATTTGGTCGGGCTCAATCGGCCTCGTCGTCTGCCGGCTCGTAGAGCTGCACGGGCTGCGCCGGCATGATGGTGGAAATCGCGTGCTTGTAGACGAGCTGGGATTGCCCGTCCCTGCGCAGGAGAACGCAGAAGTTATCGAACCAGCTCACCACGCCCTGCAATTTCACGCCGTTCACCAGGAAGATGGTGAGGGGCGTCTTCGACTTCCGCACGCTGTTAAGGAAGGTGTCCTGCAGGTTCTGTTTCTTGTCGCTCACGGCTTTCCGCCTTTTCGTTGTCGCCGGGCGGCCGTCCGCCCACACACGGGAGTGACGCTAAGCGCCAAACGGCGGCGCTTGCAATCACGGGCGGCGCTTTTCCTGCGGTTGCCGGAAATCCGCCCGAGAGAGGTCAACGCGCAACCTAGATCGCGGTCGCCTTGGCCCGCTCGATATAGAGCTGCCGCAGTCGCGAGGCCACCGGCCCGACCTTGCCGTCGCCGACCGGCTTGCCGTCGATCCGGGTGACCGGCAGCACCAGCGTGCCGGCGCCCGTGATGAAGGCCTCCCGCGCCTGCACGGCCTCGTCGGGCGTAAACGGCCGCTCGTCGACCTTCAGCCCGGCCTCGCGGGCCACGTCCAGGAGCGACAGGCGGGTGACGCCCCGCAGGATGTTGGCCTGGGTGTCCCGGGTGCGCAGCACGCCGTCGCCGTCGAGGATCCACGCGTTGGAGGATGCGCCTTCGGTCACGAGCCCCAGGTCGTCGACGAACCAGGCCTCGACGGCCCCGGCCTCGCGGGCCTTCTGCTTGGCCAGGGCGTTGGGCAGCAGGCCGACGGTCTTGATGTCGCAGCGGCCCCAGCGGTTCTCGGGGGTGGTCACGACGGCGACCCCCGCGGCGGCTCGCGCCTCGGTGGCCGCGCGGTCCACCCGGCTCACGGTGACGACCACGGCCGGCGGCGTCGGAACGGTCGGGAAGGCGTGGTCGCGGCGGGCGACCCCGCGGCTGACCTGCAGGTAGACCAGGCCCTCGCGGATCCGGTTGCGGCGCACGGTCTCGCGCAGGACCGTGGTCAGCGCCTTGCGGCTCATGGGCATGTCGATCCGCAGCTCCGAGAGGCTGCGCTCGAGGCGCGCGAAGTGGCCCTCGGGATCGGCGAGCTTGCCGTCGAACAGGGCCCACACCTCGTAGACGGCGTCGGCCAGCTGGTAGCCGCGATCCTCGATGTGGACGGAGGCCTGGCTCTTCGGGACGAACCGGCCGTTGACGTAGGCGATGCGGCTCATGCCCCCTAGAGCTCCTCGGATTCCAGCGCCCGGGCGCCCGACAGGCCCAGGGACTTCAGCTTGCGATGCAGCGCCGACCGCTCCATGCCGATGAAGGCGGCGGTGCGCGAGATGTTGCCCGAGAACCGCAGCATCTGGGCGTTGAGGTATTCGCGCTCGAAGACCTCGCGCGCCTCGCGCAGCGGCAGGGCGATGATCCGCTCGGCGCCCAGCGACCCGGACTGGTCGTTCACCGAAGCCTCCGGCGGCAGCATGTCGGCCGTGATCGGGTCGCCGACGGCGCCCGACGCCAGAATCAGCATCCGTTCGACGTTGTTGCGCAGCTGGCGCAGGTTCCCCGGCCAGGCCCGGACCTGGAGCATGGCTAGCGCGTCGTCCGACAGCCGCCGCTTGGGCAGGCCCGAGGCGTCGCAGATGCGGGTGATGAAGTCCTCGATGAGCTCGGGGATGTCCTCGCGCCGCTCGGAGAGCCCCGGGACGTTCACCGGGACCACGTTCAGCCGATGGAACAGGTCCTCGCGGAAGCGCCCGGCGGAGATCTCCTCGCGAAGGTCGCGCGAGGTGGACGAGATCACCCGGACGTCGACCTGCACGTCGGCGTCGCCGCCCACCCTTCGGAAGCGCTGTTCCACCAGGACGCGCAGGATGCGGCTCTGCGTCTCGCGCGGCATGTCCGCCACCTCGTCGAGGTAGAGCGTGCCGCCGTGGGCGCGCTCGAAGACGCCGATCTTGGCGGGGCGGCCGCCTGCGCCCTCCTCGCCGAAAAGCTCGACGTCCATGCGCTCGGGCGTCATGCCGGCGGCCGAGATCGGCACGAACTCGTTGCGGGCCCTGTGGCTGCCGCCATGGATCAGCCGCGCCACGGTCTCCTTGCCCGAGCCTGGGGGGCCGGAGATGAGGACCCGGCTGTTGGCGCCCGCCAGCTTGGCGATCATCTGGCGCAGCTGCTGCGCGGCCATGGAACGGCCCAGCAGACCCTCGGGCGTGATCGCCTGGGCGCGCAGCCTGCGGTTCTCGCGCCGCAGGTTTGCGGCCTCGAGCGCCCGTTCGACCACCAGGATCAGCCGGTCGGACTTGAACGGCTTCTCCAGGAACTCGTAGGCCCCCCGCTTGATGGCCGAGACCGCGGTCTCGATGTTGCCGTGCCCCGAGATCATGATGACCGGCAGGTCCCCGTCGAGGGTCTTGACCAGGTCCAGCAGCTCCAGGCCGTCCATCCCGCCGCCCGACATCCAGATGTCGAGGATCAGCAGCGCGGGCTTGCGGGCCCGGACGGCCGCCAACGCGCTTTCGGAGTCGTTGGCCGTGCGGACGTCGTACCCCTCATCCGTGAGGATCCCCGCGACCAGCTCGCGGATATCGGCCTCGTCGTCGACCACCAGAACGTCAGACGCCATCTTTCACCTCTATTCCGCAGATACGGCCGCCGCCGGCCTCGCGTGGCGCTGGGCGGCCGCCGCCGGCAGTCGCAGCACCGCCAGGGCCCCCTGCCCGTCACGGGCGTCGGTCAGCTCGAGTTCGCCCCCGTGGTCCTCCAGGATCCGCTTCACGATCGCGAGGCCCAGGCCGGTGCCCTTCTCGCGCGTCGTGACGTAGGGCTCGGTGAGCCGGTCGCGGTCCTTGGCCGGCAGGCCGACGCCGTTGTCCTCGACCTCGAACGCCACGCCATGCTCGTCGGAGACCAGCCGCGCGACGATCCGGCCCTTGAGCTTGGGCTCCTTCGCCCGCCGCCCCTCGACCGCCTCGGCCGCGTTCTTCAGCACGTTGGTCAGGGCCTGGCCGATCATGCGCCCGTCGGCGTGCAGCGCGGCCTCGTGGATCGGCTCCTCGAGCACGACCTCGAAATCCGGGCTGGCGACGCGCTGCGCGAACACCGCCGCGCGCAGGAGCTCGGCGGCGTCCAGCCGGGCGAACTTGGGCGCGGGCATCCGCGCGAAGGACGAGAACTCGTCGACCATCCGGCCGATGTCGCCGACCTGGCGCACGATGGTGTCGGTGCAGCGATCGAAGGTCTCCAGCTCGGCGGGCGCGATGTCCTTGCGGTACTTGCGCCGCAGGCGCTCGGCCGAGAGCTGGATCGGCGTCAGCGGATTCTTGATCTCGTGGGCGATCCGCCGGGCCACGTCGCGCCAGGCGGCGTTCCGCTGGGCGGCGACCAGACGCGTGACGTCGTCGAAGGTGAACACGAGGCCGCCCTCGGACTGGCTCGCCCGGACGCGAAGCCGCCGCTGGTCGCGGCCGCGGGTGATGTCGATCTCCTCCTCGGCCTCCCCGGAGCGGCCCGCCGCCGCAAGCTCGGCGAACTCGGGCACCACGTCGGCCAGGCGGCGGCCGCGGCCCTGGTCGCGCGGCAGCGCGAGCAGCACGGAGGCCTGGCGGTTTGTGACCGAGATGCGCCCGTCCGGGTCCAGGCCGATCACGCCCGCGCTGACCTCGGCCAGCACCGTCTCAATGAACTGGCGCCGCTCCTCGGCTTCCTCGCCGGCCCGGCGCAGGGCCTCCTGCTGGGCCTGCAGGTCGTGGGTCATGCTGTTGAAGGCGCGCGACAGCACGGCGATCTCGGCGGGATCCGATTCGGCGTCCACGCGGGCCGACAGGTCGCCGCCGGCCACCCGCCCCGCCGCCTGCACGAGCCGGCTGATGGGCGCGGTGATGGAGTTGGCGGCCGCAAGCCCGAGCCAAACCGCGCCGACCAGCACCAGCATGGCGGTCTCGGCGTAGCTCAGGACGAAGATCGCCTGGATCCGCTCGCGGTTCTTGGCCACGTCCCGGTACGAGGCGAGCTCGGACTCCGACTCCCGCATGTAGCCCATGATCCCGGGCTTCAGCGGTCGGGTCACGTACAGGTAGACGTCGTTGAACGCGGTCAGCTTGTAGAGCCCCCGCATCACGCCCGCGTCGAAGTTCGGGATGTAGATTTCGCTCTGGTCGGCGGCGGCGTAGGCGGCCTGGGACGGCAGCACGTACGGCGGAGCGCCCGACGCCTCGGCCCGGGCCAGGACCCGGCCCTGGCGGTCCACCAGGTAGGCGGCCGGGAAGGCGTGGAACGACGCCAGCGCCTCCAGATAGCTCCCGGCGCTATCGGGCTTCTCCGCGATCCCCGCCGCCTCGCGGTTGAGGTCGCCGGCCATGGGAATCACATGGTCGCGGATGTAGCCGGTCTGCTCGTCGATATAGGACTGGAAGACGGTCGCGGAGTTCTCGACCACGGTCTGCACCCGCTGGGAGAACCACTTCTCGACCCCGCTGGAGACCACGAGCCCGTAGAAGATGAGCACGACGGCCGCCGGAACGAGGGCCGCCGCCGCGAACAGCCCCACGAACCGCACATGCAGGCGCGCGCCCGCGTCCGAGGACCGGGCGTCGAGCAGCTCGAAGATCCGCGTGCCCACCGAGACGAGCAGGAAGAGGATCAGGACGAGGTTGAGGAACAGGACCGTGAGGATCACGTCGCTGGCGGGACCCAGCGGCCCCTTCTCGGGCGGCGACGCGGCGAGGAAGATGGCGACGCCCGTCAGCAGGGCCGCCAGGCCATAGCCCACGCCGAGCGCGAGCCGGGACTGGAGCGCGGCTCGGATCCGGGTCAGCGCCGGATGCCGGAACGCGGGGTGGGCAAGCAACGCCATCGCGTGCGGAGCCTAGGGACCTGTGCTCCGAAATCAACACCTATGTTGCGCGGGCGCACAGCGCAGCCTGTACGCTACGACAGCGCCCGGGGATGGCGTTACCGGCGTCCCCGGGCCATCTCCACGCCGAGATCCTGGATCTTCTTGCGCAGGGTGTTGCGGTTGAGGCCGAGGATCTCGGCGGCGCGCACCTGGTTGCCACGGGTGGCGGCCAGCGTGAGCTGGATGAGCGGCCGTTCCACCTCCTCGAGAACCCGGTCGTACAGGCCGGCGGGCGGTATCCCGTCGGGCTGATCGGCGAAGTAGCCGGCCAGCTTCTGCTCGACGAGCTGCGACAGGGTCGCCGGACCCTCCTGGCCCTGCATCACGGGCTGCTGGTCGGAGAGTTCCTTCTCGATGATCCGCGCGGTGATCAGGTCCTCGCCGTAGAGCGCGCAGATGCGCCGCACGAGGTTCTCCAGCTCGCGGACGTTGCCGGGCCAGCTGTGGCGCTTCAGGCGGTCCAGCGCGCCGGCGTCGATGGTCTTGGCCGGCAGGCCCTCGCGGTTGGCGCGCAGCAGGAAGGCGCGGGCGAGGTCGGGAATGTCCTCGGCGCGGTCCCGCAGCGGCGGCAGGCGCAGCGGGGCGACGTTCAGGCGGAAGAAGAGGTCCTCGCGGAAGAGGCCCTGCTGGATCAGGGCGCGCAGGTCGCGGTTCGTGGCGGCGATGATGCGCACGTTCGGCCGGCGTCCGGTCTTGGGGTTCAACGCCGGCTCCGAGCCGTCGATGACCCGGAGCAGGCGCGTCTGGGCGTCGAGCGGCATGTCCCCGATCTCGTCCAGGAACAGCGTCCCGCCGTCGGCCTCCACCAGCTTCCCGAAGTCGCCCTCCTCCTTGCCGAAGAGTTCGCTCTCGACGCGCTCGCGCGGGGTGGCGGCCAGGTTGATGACGACGAACTTGCCGTCGCGCCGCCGCCCCATGTCGTGGAGGGCGCGGGCGACCAGTTCCTTGCCCGTGCCGCTCTCGCCGGTGATCAGCACCGTCAGGTCGGCGCCCACGAGCCGGGCGATGGTCCGGTACACGTCCTGCATCGGGCCCGAGCGCCCGATCAGCGGCAGCCGGTCATCGCGGACCGCACGCGCCTGCGCCTTGGAGGCCTCGGCGTCCGCGGGCCGCGCCAGCGCCCGCCTGGCGGCAGAGGTCATGTCGTCGAGGTCGAACGGCTTCGGCACGTACTCGAAAGCGCCGACCTCCGCCGCGTTGACGGCGGTGATGAGGTTGTTCTGCGCGCTCATCACGATCACCGGCAGCTTGGGCCGCTGCTTGCGGATGCGGGGCAGGACGTCGAAGACGTTCTCGTCGGGCATGACGACGTCGGTGACGACGAGGTCCCCCTCCCCGTCGCTCACCCATTTCAGCAGGGTCGTTGCGTTGCCCGTCGCGCGCACCTGATAGCCCAGGCGCGTGAACGCCTGCGACAGGACCAGGCGGATCGACGAGTCGTCGTCGGCGATCAGGATCTTCTTCGAGGCCGCGTTCATTCGGGCGCATCCAGGTAGGTGTCGTCGGCGGAAGCGATGGGCAGGAGCACGCGGAAGACGGTGCGCCCGGGTTCGGATTCGAAATCGATGAGGCCCCCGTGCGCCGCGACGAGCTTGGCGACGAGCGCGAGGCCGAGACCCGCGCCGTTGGCCTTGGACGTCACGAACGGCTGGAACAGGCTCTCGCGGATGTGCTCGGGGATGCCCGGCCCATTGTCCTGGATGCGGACCTCGATCGGGGCGCCGCGGAGCGCCTGGCCCTTGGCCGAGCGGACGCGGACGCCATGCCGGTAGGCGGTGTGGATCGAGACCTCGCCGCGGTCGTCGCCGCGGGCGTGGGCGGCCTCGGCGGCGTTCTTCACGAGGTTCAGAAAGACCTGGATCAGCTGGTCCTCGTCGCCCAGCACGGGCGGCAGCGACGGGTCGTAGATCTCCTTCAGCCCCAGTCCGTCCGCCACGCCGTTGGCCGCCAGAGCGCGGACGCGGTCGAGCACCTGGTGGATGTTGATCGGGCTGAGCGACGGCAGGGCGTCGTCCGAGAAGGCCTCCATGCGATCGACCAGCCGGCGGACGCGATCGGTCTCGTCCACGATGAGCTGAGCCAGCGGCGCGTCCTCGGCCTTGGCGCCGCTCTTCAGCAGCTGGGCCGCGCCGCGGATCCCCGCCAGCGGGTTCTTGATCTCATGCGCCAGCATGCGGCCGAGGCCGACCAGGGAGCGGAGGCCGGCGGCCTCGTGCGCGCTGCGTTCGTTGCCGAGCCCGCCCTTCACCGACAGGGTCAGCAGCACCGAGCCGTCGCCCAGCGGGGCCGCCGCGCCGTCGGCCTCGAAGGGCGGCAGGCCGAAGAGGCTGATCTGAACGCCGCGCTCGCGGACGCGGCCGTCCTCCTCGATGGCGCGGTTGAGCAGCGAGACCAGGGCCGAGCCCGGCGGCAACGCCGCGCGGAAGCGGCCGCGGGCGAGCAGGCCGAGGCCCTGGCCGAACAGGCCTTCCGCGGCCTCGTTCACGGCCACAAGGGCGCCGTCCTGGCTCACCACCAGGGCGGGATCGGGGGACAGTTCGAAGGCCTGCGCCTTCAGGGCGTCCATTTCGACGCCGCGGGTCTGCAAGCGTGTCGTGCCGGTCATGCGGCCAGTCTCCGGTCGGGTGCGATCCAGAGGGCTTCGAGCCCCCGTTCGACCGATCGGGCGTCCTCCAGGCGGCAGAGCGCCGCGCGCGCCTCGCGCCGGGCCGCGGGGTCCGCGGGCCAGGGGGCGTTCTCGATGTAGGCGGCCAGGTGCTTGCGGAAGATCCGCAGGCCCAGCCGTTCTCCGTAGAAGTCGATGCTGTCCCGCAGGTGGGCGACGGCGATGGCGAGGCGCGCCTCGGCGTCAGGCGGCGTGAAGGCGCGGCCGTCCAGCTCGGCCTCGATCTCGGCTGCGATCCACGGGCGCCCGTAGACGCCGCGCCCGATCATGACGGCGTCCGCGCCGGACGCGGCCAGGGCGGCCCGGGCCGTCCGACCGTCGACGATGTCGCCGTTGGCGATCACCGGGGTCGACACCGCCGCCTTGACCTCGGCGATGGCGGCCCAGTCGGCCTGGCCCTTATAGAACTGGCAGCGGGTCCGCCCGTGGACAGTGATCGCACGGACCCCGATCCGTTCGGCCGCCACGGCCAGCCCGGGCGCGTTGCGCGAGGCGTCGTCCCAGCCCAGGCGCATCTTGACCGTCACCGGGACATCCACCGCGGTGACGGCGGCCTCCATCAGCTCCAGCGCCAGGGCGGGCTCGCGCATGAGCGCCGAGCCGCCGTGACCGCCGGTGACCTCGCGGGCCGGGCAGCCGAAGTTCAGATCCACGATGTCGGCGCCGGCGGCCGCCGCCATGCGCGCGCCCTCGCGGATCGCCTGGGGATCGCGGCCGACCAGCTGGATGACCGTGAGCGGGAGCCCCTCCCCCACGGCCGCGCGGCGGACCACGTCGGGCCGGCCCCTGGCCAGTTCGGCGCATGCGACCATCTCGGTCGAGACATAGGCCGCGCCCAGGCGTGTCGCGGCGCGGCGGAACGGCAGGTCCGACACCCCCGTCATCGGGGCGATCCAGACCCGTCCCGCGACCTTGACGCCCCCGACCTCGAGTTCTTTGCTCATTTTCTAATCACGTACATATGCCCCATTTCTAGGCACAATGCTGCGGCGCCGTAAAGCGTGAAAGCTGGAATAAGTCGCCCCGCTTCCCTAAGAGCCACGCGATGAAATTCTCCGCCGTCGTCGTTGCAGCCGGTGAAGGTCTCCGCGCGGGGCCCGGCGATCCCAAGGCCTGGCGCCTCCTGGGCGGACGACCGATCCTGCGCTGGTCGGTTGAGGGGCTCTTGAGCGCGGGGGCCGAGCAGGTGGTCGTGGTGGTGGCCCCGGACCGGCTTGCGCAGGTGGAGGGCGCGCTCGCGGGCCTCGCCGGGTGGACGGCCGTGGCTGGCGGTTCTACGCGCGCCGCATCCGTGCAGGCGGGCCTCGCGGCCCTGACGGCGGCGGATGACGACGCGGTCCTGATCCACGACGCAGCCCGACCCTTCGTCGCCCGTGCGCATGTCGAGCGGTTGCTGGCCGCTCTCGAGCACGCCGACGGCGCCATCCCCGCGACGCCCGTGCCCGACACGCTGAAGCGCGGCGACGGCGTGGTCACCGCGACCGTCTCGCGCGACGGCCTCTGGCGCGCCCAGACGCCCCAGGCGTTCCGGCACGACAGGCTGAAGGCCGCCTACCGGACCTGGCCCGCGGGCGAGGAGCCGACCGACGACGCCTCGGTGATGGAGCGGGCGGGCGGCGCGGTCGCCCTGGTGGCCGGCGACCCGATGCTGATGAAGCTCACCTACCCGGAGGACTTCCTGATGGCCGAGCAACTCGCCGGCGGCCAGCGCATCGTGCGCATGGGCCAGGGCGTCGACGCCCACCGCTTCGGTCCCGGCGACGCGGTCTGGCTCTGCGGCGTCCTCATCCCGCACGAGCATGGCCTGATCGGCCACTCCGACGCCGACTGCGGCCTGCACGCGCTGACGGACGCGATCCTCGGAGCGGTCGGGGACGGCGACATCGGCGAGCACTTCCCGCCCACGGATGAGCGGTGGAAGGGGGCCTCGTCCGACCGGTTCCTGAAGCACGCCGCCGACAGGGTCGCCGCCCGCGGCGGCCGGATCGTCAACGTGGACGTCACCCTGGTCTGCGAGCGGCCCAGGATCCGGCCTCACCGCGACGCCATGCGCGCCCGGATCGCCGAGATCCTGGAGATCCCGGTCGAGCGCGTCAGCGTCAAGGCGACCACGACCGAGGGCATGGGCTTCACCGGCCGCCAGGAGGGCCTCCTGGCCCAGGCCGTGGCGACCGTGGAGACGCCGGCCTAGGTCGCCCCGACGCCGACGTCAGGCCCGGCTCACGGCAGCCAGGTCCAGCGCCCCTTGAGGTTGGCGTAGAGGGCGCCGGCGAGGTTCGTGTAGTCGTCGGTCCAGGGCCGGGCCTTGAAGGGGTTGCCGTCCGCCCACTTGCCCGTGGCCTTGAAGGCGGCGAGCGCCTCGGGGTTGCGGGCCACGATCACCGCGTCCTCCGAGGAATCCCAGGTTCCCGGAGGGTCCTTGTCGGGCGCACGGTAGTTCTGCGCCAGGGCGTAGCCGCCGGCGGCGCGGGCCACGGCCTGGGCGGGGTTCATCAGGTCGAGGTTGCGGTTCGAGAGGTGCAGGATGAGCACGCCGTCCGGCCTCAACTTCGACAGGTAGCCCCGCACGGCCTCGACCGTCAGCAGGTGGGCGGGCACCGCGTCCGACGAGAAGGCGTCGATGAGCAGGATGTCGAAGCTGCCGGCGGGCTGCTTCGCCACGGTCAGGCGCGCGTCGCCGATCACATAGTCGACCGGGCTCTTGGCGCACCGGGTCGTGTAGCTGAAGTTCTCGACGCTCGTGGCGACCTTCACCACCAGGGGATCGATCTCGAAGAACGTGAGGTGGTCACGCTCGCGGACGTAGGCCGCGACCGAGCCCGTGCCCAGGCCGACGGCGCCGATGCGGAGGCCCGGGGCGGCTTGCTGCTTGAGGGCGAAGACCTGCCCGATGGGGGTGTTCGGCGTGTAGTAGACCAGCGGCTTGCACATGTAGCGCGGGTCCTGCGACTGCGCCCCGTGCAGGGTGGTGCCGTGGGCCAGCATCTTCACGCGCCCCACCGTGCTCACATAGGTCTCGGACTGCTTGAGGACGCCGAAGAAGCTGCGCCAGCTCTTGCGCGTGTCGGTCCGGTCGGCCGCCGTTTCGGCCGCATAGCTCAGGATCGCGACGATCGCGAAGATGAACAGCGCGTGGCGGCGCACCAGGAAGGCGGCCAGCACCGCCAGGACCAGCAGGGTCTTCAGGCCCATGTCGAAGAGTTCGGCCGGATCGAAGCGGCCGACGATCTCCTCGGTGGACATCGTACGGCTGGCGAAGGTGACCGCCACCGGGGTCAGGGCCGCGGCGGCCACGCCCACGATCAGCATCGCCCACGTCCAGATGGGGACCTTCTGCAGGTCGCCCCAAGGCCGCGCCAGGCAGGCCAGCGCCAGGACGATGGGATACTCCCACACGTCGTTGAAGATGACCGGCGCCAGGAAGGCGTTGAAGGCGCCCCCGACCACGCCGCCGAGCGAGAGGCAGAGGTAGAACTCCGTGAGGTGCGCCGGATCCGGCCGGCGCGCCACGAGCTGCTGGTGGCACATGAGCGCGGTGAGGAAGAAGGCCGCCAGGTGGACGAACAGCAGGAATGCGAACAGCGTCGAGCGGAACGGCAGGATCGCCGCGCAGGCGGCGATGGCCGCGGCCTGCAGGGTCAGCGTCACCTCCGGCGGGATGGCGGGCCTGTCCTGGAAGGCGATGATGAACGTGGTCAGGTAGAGCGCCAGCGGCAGCACCCAGAGGAAGGGCGCCGACGCCACGTCGGTGGTGATGTAGGTGGTCACCCCCAGCATCAGGCTGGACGGAATGGCCGCCAGCCCGACCCAGATCGCGCGCGTGCGCCACGAGGGGGGCGGCTCGGTCGTGATCGCCGCCTCAGCCGCCTCGGCGCGGACGCGTGAGACCGCCACCGCCAGGACCCCGATGACCACCACGAACAGGCCGTAGCCTGCGCTCCATCCCATGCGCTGCCCCACCAGCGTCATCGTGGGCTCGACCACAACGGGATAGGCCAGGAGCGCGATCAGGCTGCCAAGGTTGGACGCGGCGTAGAGCGCATAGGGCTCCTTGCCCTCGATGGTCCCGAGGGTGCGCGCATGCCAGGCCTGCACCAGCGGCGCGGTGGCGGAGAGGATCGCGAACGGGGCGCCGATCGAGAGCGCCAGGACCGCCAGCAGCCAGAGGTTGGGATGGTCGGACGAGGGCGGGCCTGCCAGCCCGTTCACCCGCAGGGGCAACGCCACGGCGGCGATCAGCAGGGCCGCGACGTGCGTCATGGCCTGGGCGCGGACGGACGGGATTCGCTGCAGGAGGTGGGCGTAGAAGTAGCCCGCCAGGAGGGCGATCTGGAAGAACGCCATCGAGGTGTTCCAGACCGACGGACTTCCGCCCAGCAGCGGCAGCACCAGCTTGGCGACCATCGGCTGGACCAGGAACACCAGCGCGGCGCTCGTGAACACCGTGAGCACGAAGAGCGCCGCGGGCGGTTGGCGGGCCGCAGGCGCGGCGGCGAGCGTGGTCATGGGTCTCGAATCGCCTTGAACGGAGTGGCCTGTCGATGCTCTGTGCAGAGCGGCGCACGGTAAAGGGGACCAAGGCATGTCGATGTTCAACCTGGAGATCGTCACCCTGGCCCGGCTTCTCATCGACGAGGCGCGCGAGCGTTCGCTCCGGATCGTCACCGCCGA
The DNA here is from genome assembly GCF_057219735.1 of Phenylobacterium sp. T106. Taxonomy (NCBI): domain Bacteria; kingdom Pseudomonadati; phylum Pseudomonadota; class Alphaproteobacteria; order Caulobacterales; family Caulobacteraceae; genus Phenylobacterium; species Phenylobacterium sp. T106. The sequence continues at coordinate 120,011 of NZ_JBXVWA010000001.1, forward strand.
GAGCTGCACCGGCGGCCTGGTGGCGGGCGCCATCTGCTCCATCCCCGGCTCGTCCGACGTGTTCGAGCGCGGGTTCGTCACCTATTCGAACCGGGCCAAGCAGGAGCTGCTGGGCGTGCCCGGCGACCTGATCGCCGACCTGGGCGCGGTTTCCGAGCCCGTCGCGCGCATGATGGCCGAGGGCGCGCTGGAAGCGTCCAACGCCCACATCTCGGTGGCCATCACCGGGGTGGCGGGTCCCGCCGGCGGGACGCGGCTGAAGCCGGTGGGCACGGTCCACATCGCCACGGCGCGGACGAACCAGCGGCTGGTGCACGAGGAGCACTTCTTCGAGGAGGAGACCCGCGAGGGCGTCCAGCTGGGCGCCGTGCAGGCCGCCCTGCAGATGCTGCGCGACCGCGTGACGTCGAAGTAGCCGTGACGGCAGACGGCGCGCCCTCGTCCGCCGAGCCGGCGGCCGCCGAAGGCCAGTTGGTCCGCGCCCTGCGTCGGCGCGACATCATCGGGTTCCTGCTGAACGTCATGCTGGGCGCGGGCATGCTGACCGCCCCGGCCAAGGTCTACGGCCTCGTCGAGGGCTGGGGCCTGCTGGTGCTGCTGGCCAGCGCCCTGGCCGTGCTGCCGGTGATCCTCTGCTTCGCCGAGCTCGGCAGCCGGTTCAGCGGCACCGGCGGGCCCTATCTCTACGCCCGCGCCGCGCTGCCGCCCTGGATCGCCTTCGCCTCGGGCTGGATGCTCTGGGTGGCCCAGGCGCTGGGCGCCGCGACCCTCAGTAACCTCTTCGTCAGCTACCTGGCCGGCTTCGTCCCCGCGCTGGGCGAGGGCGCGGGGCGGATCCTCGCCCTGGGCGCCGTCGGGCTCGTCTGCACGGGGATCGTCCTGGTGGGCATCCGGCAGGCGGCCGGCGCGAGCAACCTCGTCATCGCCGTCAAGCTGGCCTTCATCGCGCTCTTCCTGGCCGCCGTCCTGCCGTTCGCGCAGATGGACCGCCTCGCGCCCGCCGCGCCGCCGCCCGCGGCCACGCCCTTCATCCAGGCCATGCTGATCTTCATCTTCGGGTACTCGGGCTTCGAGCGCGCTGCGCTCGTCGCCGGCGAGGCGCGGGACCCGCGGCGCGACGTGCCGGCGAGCCTGCTCTTCGCCCTGGCCCTCGTGACGGCGGTCTTCGCCCTCGCCTTCGGGGCCTGCGTGGGGGTGCTTGCCGACCCGGCCGCCAACGATCGCCCCTTCGCCGAGGCCGGACGGACCCTCTACGGGCCGCTCGGCGCCGCCGTGGTCTCGGCGGGCGCCCTGGCCGTCACCCTCGGCACCCTCCTCGTGATCGTGGTCTCCATGCCCCGCAACCTGCTGGCGCTGGCCGAGCATGGGGAGGTTCCTGCGCTGCTCGCCAGGATCCATCCGCGCTGGCGGACGCCGCACGTGGCCATCGTGGTCTCGAGCCTCGTCGGCTTCGGCGCCGGCATGGCCAGCGACCTGCTGAGCGCGCTGACCATGTCCACGGCGGCGCGGCTCGTGGTCTACATCCTGGCCTGCGTCGCGCTGATCCGGCTGGTTGGCCGCGCCCAGGCGCCGCCCGCCGCCTTCCGCCTGCCCTTCGCCCGCGTCGCCGCCGTCTTGGCGATCCTGTCCATGGCGGCCGTGGTCGCGTTCGGGGCGACGAAGGAGCTTCCGGCGCTGGCCGCCGTCCTTGCGGCAGGGTTCGTCATCATGCTCGCCACCCGCGCGGCGCGCCGGAGGACGACCCCGCAAGGGTCCTGAGTGGGGCGGCGGCGCGCCTAGCCGTAGAGCGCCTTCGCGCGATCCTCGAAGCAGCGCATCAGGCGCTCCACCGCATGGTGGAAATTGGCGGCCAGGAGGCCGTCCAGCAGACGCGACTTGAACTGGAAGTCGATGTCGAACTCGATCCGCGTGCCGGCATCGTCCGGCAGAAAGCGCCAGCGGTTCACCAGCCTGCGGAACGGGCCCGAGAGCAGGTTGACGTCGATCTGCCGGGCGGCGCCGTCGCGCAGCACCCGGGTGGCGAAGCGCTCCTTCAGGAACGAGAAGCCGACGCCGGCCTCGGCGTCCAGCTGGTCGGCGTCGTCGCGGACCTGCCGCCGGTTCCACGTGCGCATGGCGGTGATCCAGGGCACGAACTCGGGGTAGCGGTCCACGTCGCCGACAAGCTGGAAGAGCTGGTCGGGCGTGTACGGCAGCACGCGCGAGACGTGGTGCTGCAACCTACGCCGCGTCCCGCGCCCGGCGCGCAGCCTGCAGCCGGGCGAAGTCCTCGTCGGCGTGGTGCGACGAGCGCGTCAGCGGGCTGGACGAGACCACAAGGAAGCCCTTGGCCCTGGCGATCTCCTCGTAGGCCCTGAACTCGTCGGGGTGCACGAACCGGTCGATCGGCGCGTGCTTTCGGGTCGGCTGCAGGTACTGGCCGATGGTGATGAAGTCGACGCCGGCGGACCGCATGTCGTCCATCACCTGCATCACCTCCTCCTTCGCCTCGCCCAGGCCGACCATGATGCCGGACTTGGTGAACTGCTCGGGATCGCGTTCCTTGACCCGTTCCAGCAGGCGCAGCGAGTTGTAGTACCGCGCTCCCGGGCGGATCGGCAGGTAGAGCCGCGGCACGGTCTCGAGGTTGTGGTTGAAGACGTCGGGTCGGGCGTCGATCACCGCATGCACGGCCTCGAGGGGCTTGCGCAGGAAGTCCGGGGTCAGGATCTCGATCGTGGTGCCGGGCGAGGCCGCGCGGATCGCTCCCACGACCGCGGCGAAGTGCGCCGCGCCGCCATCGGCCAGGTCGTCGCGGTCCACCGAGGTGATGACCACGTGGCGCAGGCCCATCTTGGCCACCGCATCGGCCACGCGGGCGGGCTCGGTGGGATCCAGCGGATTCGGCTTGCCGGTCGCCACGTTGCAGAACGCGCAGGCCCGGGTGCACACCTCGCCCATGATCATCATGGTGGCGTGGCTCTTGGACCAGCACTCGCCGATGTTCGGGCAGGCCGCCTCCTCGCAGACGGTGACCAGGCCGTGGCCCTTCACGATCTCGCGGGTGGCGTTGTAGCCGGCCGACCCCGGCGCGCGGACGCGCAGCCACTCGGGCTTGCGCAGGATCGGCGTCTCGGGACGGTTCTGCTTCTCCGGATGCCGCGGACGCGCAGCCTTGCCGGAGACGGTGTCGATGACCACGGCCATGGCCCCTAGATCGTCCGTCCGGCCCGCCGGATCAAGCGCATCGCGGGGTCCGGCCCGCGATCACGGCAGGTAACCAAGCTTTTCAGGGGGAACGGCGCTCTGTAGGTTCCCGCCAACGACAATATGGGAGCGATCGCCCTTGAGCGCGTTCGACAGCGCGGCTGCGCAGTCCACAATCTTCGACGCCCTGGTTGCTTCCGCGCGGAAGTACGGGGCCAGGAAGCCGATCCTGGAGGACCAGGAGCGTAGTCCCCTCTCCTACCTCGACCTGATCCGGGCCGCGTTCGCGCTCGGCCGCAAGATCGCTGCGTTCACCGCCAAGGGCGAGCGCGTGGGCGTGATGCTGCCGTCCAGCTCGGGCGGCGTGGTCACCTTCTTCGCCCTGCACGCCTTCGGCCGCGTGCCGACGATGCTCAACTTCACGTCCGGCATCCGGAACCTGAAGGCGGCCTGCGAGCTGGCGGGCGTCAAGACTGTGCTGACGTCCCATCGCTTCGTCGAGCAGGGCAAGCTGCACGACCTGATCGACGCCCTCGAGACCCTCACCAACGTCGTCTACCTGGAGGACGTCCGGAAGACCGTGGGTCTGTCGGACCGCCTGTTCGCCGCGGCCGCCGGGGCCCTGCCGAAGTCGTTCCGCGCCGCCACGCGGCCCAGCGACCCGGGGGTGATCCTCTTCACGTCAGGCAGCTTCGGCACGCCCAAGGGCGTGGTCCTGAGCCAGGCCAACCTGGTCTCCAACGCCAAGCAGGTGGCCGCGCACATCCGGCTCGACCCGAACTGGGTGTTCTTCAACCCCCTGCCGATCTTCCACTGCTTCGGCCTCACCGGGGGCGCGCTGCTGCCCATCCTCGAGGGGATGAAGGCGTTCCAGTATCCCTCGCCGCTGCACATCAAGCAGATCCCGCCGCTGGTGAAGGACACCAAGGCCGCGGTGCTGTTCGCCACCGACACCTTCCTGAACCAGTACGCCCGCTCGGCCGATCGCGACGAGCTGGCCGGCCTCACCTTCGTGGTCTGCGGCGCCGAGAAGGTCCGGGAGGAGACCCACAACCTCATCGCCGAGAAGTTCGGACCCATTCCGATCCTGGAGGGCTACGGCGCCACCGAGGCCTCGCCGGTGATCGCGGTGAACCTGCCGGCCGACAACCGGCGCGGCACGGTCGGCAAGCTGCTGCCGGGCGTGGAGACGCGGCTGGAGCCGGTGGAGGGCATCCCGGGCGGCGGCAAGCTGCTCGTCCGCGGCCCGAACGTCATGGCCGGCTACCTGAACGCCCAGGGCGGCGTGGACGCGCCGTCGGGCGGCTGGCACGACACCGGGGACGTGGTGTCGATGACCGACGATCAGTGGATCAAGATCCTCGGCCGCGTGAAGCGCTTCGCCAAGATCGGCGGCGAGATGGTCTCCCTCACCGCCGCCGAGGACCTGGCGTCGGCAGTGTGGCCCGACTGCCGCCACGCGGTCATCGCCCTGCCGGATCCCAAGAAGGGCGAGCGCCTGATCCTGGTCACCGACCGCCGCGACGCTGACGCAGCCCCGCTGGTGGCCTACGCCCAGCAGATCGGCGCGCCCGAGCTCACGGTGCCGCGCAAGATCATCAAGGTGCAGGAGATCCCGGTGCTCGGCACCGGCAAGACCGACTACCCCGCCATCCAGCGGATCGTCGACGCCGAGCTCCAGCGGGCGGCCTAGGCCCCCCTCCCGGGGAGGGATTTCAGATGTGCAGGACCTTGCCGTAGGCGTCGAGGGTCGCCTCGTGCATGGCCTCGCTCATGGTGGGGTGCGGGAACACCGTGGCGTGCAGCTCGGCTTCCGTGGCCTCCAGCGTCATGGCGATGGCGAAGCCCTGGATCATCTCGTTGACCTCGTGGCCGATCATGTGCGCGCCGATGAGCGCGCCGGTCCTGCCGTCGAACACCGTCTTGATGAAGCCGTCCGTCTCGCCGGCGGCGATCGCCTTGCCGTTCACGCGGAACGGGAAGCGGCCCACCTTCGGCTCCAGCCCCTGCTCCTTGGCCTGGGCTTCCGTGACGCCGACGGAGGCGATCTGCGGCGTCGTGTAGGTGCAGCCCGGGATCGGGGCGGTCAGGTTCGTGGGCTTCAGACCCGCGATGTGTTCGATGCAGTGCACGCCCTCGTGGCTGGCCTTGTGCGCGAGCCAGGGCGGTCCGGCCACGTCGCCGATCGCGTAGAGGCCCGGCACGCCCGTGGCGCCGTGGCTGTCGGTGACCACGTGGGTCTTCTCGACCTTCACGCCCAGGTCCTCGAGACCCAGGTCCTCGACGTTGCCGACGATGCCGACCGCCACGATGCAGACGTCGGCCTCGAGGGTCTCGGCCTTGCCGCCGGCCTCGATCTCCAGCGCCACGCCCTTGGCCGTCTTGCTGAGCTTCTTCACCGACGCCGGCACGCGGAACCGGATCCCGCGCTTCTCGAAGCTCTTGTGGGCGGCCTTGGAGACCTCCTCGTCCTCGACGGGCAGGATGCGAGGCATCATCTCGACCACTGTAACGTCCGATCCCAGGGCCCTGTAGAAGCTCGCGAATTCCATGCCGATGGCGCCCGATCCGATGACCACCATGGTTTTCGGCGCCGCCTTCGGAACCAGGGCCTCGCGATAGGTCCAGATGCGCTCGCCGTCGGGCTCGAGGCCGATGGCGGGGATGGTGCGCGCGCGGGCGCCGGTGGCGAGGATCACATGCTTGGCGGTCAGCCGCCGGTCGCCCACGACGACGGTCGGCGCGGCCTCGCCCTTCTCCAGCCTGGCGACGCCCTGGACCACCTCGACCTTGTGCTTCTTCATGAGGAAGCCCACGCCCGAGTTCAGCTGGGCGGCGACCTTGCGCGAACGCTGGACGACGGCGTCGAAGTCGAACGCCTTCTTCTCCACCGACAGGCCGTAGTCCTTCAGGTGGTCGAGCTGCTCGTAGACCTCGCCGGACTTCAGCAGCGCCTTGGTGGGGATGCAGCCCCAGTTCAGGCAGATGCCGCCCAGCTCGGCGCGTTCGACGATGGCGGTCTTCATGCCGAGCTGGCTCGCCCGGATGGCGGTCACGTAGCCTCCCGGCCCCGAACCGATCACGATGACGTCGAAGGCGTCGGCCATCAGAGGAGCCTCTCGATCGCGCCGTGCAGCGCCCTGGGTTCAACGGTGGGCGCGAAGCGTCCGACCACCTGTCCGTTCCGGTCGACCAGGAACTTGGTGAAGTTCCACTTGATGCCCTCGGTGCCGAGGATCCCCTTCTTCTGCCCCTTCAGCCAGACGTAGAGGGGGTGGGCGGAGGGGCCGTTCACGTCGATCTTCCGCATCAGGGGGAAGTCCACGTTGTAGGTCACCGAGCAGAAGGTCTTGATCTCGTCGGCGTCGCCCGGCTCCTGCGCGCCGAACTGGTTGCAGGGAAAGCCCAGCACGACGAAGCCGCGGTTACGGTGCTTGCGGTACAGGTCCTCCAGGCCGCCGTACTGGCGCGTGAAGCCGCACTGGCTGGCGGTGTTCACGATCAGCATCACCTTGCCGCGGTAATTCGCCAGCGGCGCCGGCTGCCCGTCGATGGTCTCGGCCGTGAAGTCGTAGATCGTGCTCATGCCAGCCCCCTCAGGCGATCATGGTCAGCGGCTCTTCGATCAGCGCCTTGAAGGCGGCGAGCCAGCGGGCGCCCACCGCGCCGTCCACCACGCGGTGGTCGCAGGTCAGTGTGACGGACATGACGGTGGCGATGGCCAGCTCATCGCCGCGCACCACGGGCCGCTTCTCGCCGGCGCCCACCGACAGGATGGCGCCCTGCGGCTCGTTGATGATCGAGGCGAAGGTCTTGATGCCGAACATGCCGAGGTTCGAGACGCTGAAGGTGCCGCCCTGGAACTCCTCGGGCTTCAGCTTCTTGGTCCGTGCCCGCTCGGCCAGGTCCTTGGCCTCGGTGGCGATCTGGCCCACGCCCTTGGTCTCGGCGGCGCGGATGATGGGGGTGATCAGCCCGCCGGGCACGGCCACCGCCATGGCGATGTCGGCGTGATGGTGCATGGCGATGCCTTCGGGCGTGTAGCTGGCGTTGGCCTCGGGCACGCGCTTCAGGGCCACCGCGGCGGCCTTCATGACCATGTCGTTCACGCTGACCTTGATCCCGTCCTTCTCGAGGATCTGGTTGATGCGCGCCCGGGCGGCCAGCAGCGCGTCCAGTTCGATGTCCACGGTCAGGGGGAAATGCGGCACGTCGCGGAAGCTGTCTGTCATCCGCCGCGCGACCGTCTTGCGCATCCCGTCCAGCGGAATGAGGTCGTAGCTGCCGGGGGCGATGCCCATCTGTTCCAGGGTCTTGTGCTCGCGCGGCGCGGCGGCCGGCGCCGGCTTGGCGGCCGGCGGCGCCTCGGCGGCGGCGGGTGCGGGCTTCGCCGCCCCCGGCTGGGCCTTGTCGATGTCGGCCTTCACGATGCGCCCGTGCGGGCCCGAGCCCTGCACCGCGGCGAGGTCGATCCCCTTCTGCTCGGCCAGGCGGCGCGCCAGGGGCGAGGCGAAGATGCGGCCCTCAGATCCTCCCCCGCTCGCGGGCGAGGGGGACCGGGAGGGGGCGCTGGGGCCGGCCGCAGGCGCGGGTGTCGGGGCTGGGGCCTGCGCCCCCTCCGACGCCTTCGGCGCCGCCGGCGCGGGGGCGGAACTTGCCGCCGCGGCGGGCGCGGACGCCGACGCGGCGGGCTCACCCTCGCCGGAAAGGCGGGCGATGGGCGTGTTGACCTTCACGCCCTCGGTTCCCTCGGCGACCAGGATGTCCTCGACCACGCCCTCGTCGACCGCTTCGACTTCCATGGTGGCCTTGTCGGTCTCGATCTCGGCGATCACATCGCCCGAGCTGACCTTGTCGCCCTTCTTGACGTGCCACTTGGCGAGCGTGCCCTCCTCCATCGTGGGCGAAAGGGCGGGCATCAGGACGTCGATGGGCATGTCGTCTCTCGGCTCTCAGACGCTCGGTTGCAGTTCGGTCAGTTCGGCCGGCGACCAGCGCGCCTTGCGCCGCCGCGCGCGCTCCTCCGGCGTCTCGTCGTCGAAGACGTGGGGCTCCGGCGTGCGGCCGTCGAAGCCCTGGAGGTCGACGCCCGTGACGTTCAGGATGGCGTAGCGCTCGCCGTCGATGATCACCGTCGCGCCCACGTAGCAGCCGCACTCGGCGCAGAACATGTAGTCCGACTTGCGGTGCCCGAACCGGTAGTGGTGCAGCCGGCCGCCGATGAACGTGATCTGGGCGTCCGGATGGCTGGTGGAGATCGCGCCATGCCGGCGGCAGAAGCCGCACTGGCAGGCGCGGAGCGGCAGGTCGGCCGCCGCAACACCCTCGATCGCGACGCGCACCGCGCCGCAGTGGCACTGACCGTGCAGACGGCTCATGCGGGCTCCCTGGAGAGATGGGCGAGGCCGGCTGCGTTGGCCTCCCAGTTCTGGCCGTCGAAGGCCTCGATCACGATCTCCAGCCCCTCGACGGTGTCGAGGCAGCGGGCGTTCACGCTCCAGCCGTCCGGGTTGGACCTGGGGCGATAGAAGCTCTTGATCCCGCACTCCGAGCAGAACAGGTGCTTCGCCACGCGGGTGTTGAACGTGTACTCGGCCAGCCGGTCGGCGCCCTTGGTCAGCCGGAAGCGGCTCTCCGGCACGATGATGTGCACGAAGCCGGTCTTGGCGCACATGGAGCAGTTGCAGCTCTGCGCCTCGACACGACCCGGCAACGCCACCTCGAAGCGGACCCCGCCGCAGTGGCACCCGCCCGCCCGCCATTGGAACGGGCTCCGGCTCACGACCTGTAGCTCACGGCCTTGGCCGCCTTCACGATCCGATCGACCGAGGGCATCGAGAGCGCCTCGAGGTTGGCGGCGTAGGGGAGCGGGACATCTTCCTGGGTCACCCGCATCGGGGGGGCGTCGAGATAGTCGAACGCGAGCTCGGTGACCTTGGCGCAGACCTCGGCGCCGACGCCCATGGGGCCCCAGCCTTCCTCGACGGTCACCAGACGATTGGTCTTCTTCACGCTCTCGACGACGGTCTCGATGTCCATGGGACGGATGGTGCGCAGGTCGACCACCTCGGCCTCGATCCCGTCCTTGGCCAGATCCTCGGCCGCCTGCAGGCAGAAGCCCACCATCCGGGAGTAGGCCACCAGCGTGACGCCTGTCCCCTCGCGCCGAACCTTGGCCTTGCCGATCGGGACGACCCAGTCGATCCCTTCGGGCACGTCGAACTCCTGGCCGTAGAGCATCTCGTGCTCCAGGAAGACCACGGGGTTCGGATCGCGGATCGCGGCCTTGAGCAGCCCCTTGGCGTCGGCCGCGTCGTAGGGCGCGATCACCTTCAGGCCCGGCACATGGCCGTACCAGGCGGCGTAATCCTGGCTGTGCTGCGCCGCCACGCGAGCGGCTGCGCCGTTGGGTCCGCGGAAGACGATCGACGTCTTGATCTGGCCGCCCGACATGTAGAGCGTCTTGGCCGCCGAGTTGATGATGTGGTCGATCGCCTGCATGGCGAAGTTGAAGGTCATGAACTCGACGATCGGCTTCAGCCCCGCCATGGCGGCGCCGACGCCCAGGCCCGCGAAGCCGTGCTCGGTGATCGGGGTGTCGATGACCCGCTTGGGCCCGAACTCCTCGAGCAGGCCGCGGCTGACCTTGTAGGCGCCCTGGTACTGAGCGACTTCCTCGCCCATCAGGAAGACGTCGCCGTCCCGGCGCATCTCCTCGGCCATGGCGTCGCGCAGGGCGTCGCGGACGGTGACCTTCACCAGGTTCACGCCCTCGGGCAGCTCGGGGTCTTTCAGGGCGGGCTTCGGCGTGACGGGCGTAGCGCCCTCGCCTTCGGGACGCGGCTTCGCCGCCTCGGGCGGCTGCTTCTCGGGGTCGCCTGCGGCCGTCTGCATCGGCGCGGGCTGCGTCTGCGGCGTCGGCTCCGGCGCCGCCTTGGCCGCGCCACCCTCGCCGCCCAGCCGGGCGATGGGGGTGTTGACCTTCACCTCCTCCGTGCCCTCGGGCACCAGGATCTCGGAGACCACGCCCTCGTCGACGGCCTCGACCTCCATGGTCGCCTTGTCGGTCTCGATCTCGGCGATCACGTCGCCGGAACGGACCTGGTCGCCCACCTTCACGTGCCACTTGGCGAGGGTGCCCTCTTCCATCGTGGGCGAGAGCGCCGGCATCAGGATGTCGGTCACGGCTCAGGCCCCCTGTTCGACGGTCGTGTAGACGTGGGTGTAGAGCTCGGACGGGTCCGGCTCGGGGCTGGTCCGGGCGAACTCGGCGGCGTCGGCGACGATCTTCTTCACCTCGGCGTCGATGGCCTTCAGCGTGGCCTCGTCGGCCCAGCCGTTCTTCTCCAGCATCTCCTCCACATGGTCGATCGGGTCGCGGGTCTTGCGGACCTCGTCCACCTCCTCCCGGGTGCGGTACTTGGCCGGGTCGCTCATGGAGTGGCCGCGGTAGCGGTAGGTCTTCATCTCGAGGATGTACGGCCCCTTGCCCGACCGGCAGTGGTCGCAGGCCCGCTGCGCCGCCGCCTTCACGGCGGTGACGTCCATGCCGTCCACCTGCTCGCCGGGGATGTTGAACGAGATGCCGCGCTTGTAGAGCTCGACCTCGGACGTCGAGCGGTCGATGGCCGTGCCCATGGCGTACTGGTTGTTCTCGATCACGTAGATGACCGGCAGCTTCCAGACCGCGGCCATGTTGAAGCTTTCGTAGACCTGGCCCTGATTGGACGCCCCGTCGCCGAAGAAGGCGAAGCTGACCTTGCCGTCCTCGCGATAGCTGTTGGCGAGCGCCAGGCCCGTGCCCAGCGCCACCTGCGCGCCCACGATGCCGTGGCCGCCGTAGAAGGCGGCCTCGGTCGAGAACATGTGCATCGAGCCGCCCTTGCCCTTGGACGACCCGCCGATCCGGCCGGTGAGCTCGGCCATCACCTCGCGCGGATCCATACCCGCCACCAGCATGTGGCCGTGGTCGCGATAGCCGGTGATGAACTGGTCGCCCGGCCGCTTGGCCGCTTCGCAGCCCACCGCGATGGCCTCCTGGCCGATGTAGAGGTGGCAGAACCCGCCGATGAGCCCCATGCCGTAGAGCTGGCCCGCCCGCTCCTCGAAGCGCCTTATGAGCAGCATCTCGCGGTAGTACTTGAGGAGTTCGTCCTTCGTGACGGACGTCGCGTCCGCCCCGTTGGCCTTGCGCTTACCGGCTGCGGCCGTCGCTGCGCGCGCCATGCGTCACCCCGTGATCGTTTGATGTCGAAGGATCGCCCCGGAGCGAACCTTACTTCATACGGATCACATAGTCCCTAGGGTCTGCGAAGCCTAGAAGGGAGCGCGCCCTCTCCTCCAGCAGATCGGCGGAAAGGCTCTCGTCGCGGAGCAGCTTCGCGCGGACCTCGAGGTCGTGCCGCTGGGCCGTCAGGGCCTGGAGCTCGCGGGTCTTGGCCGCGAGCGCGGCGTCGCGGGTGTCCGACTTGAGAAGCCCGCCCTCGCCCGTGAAGGCGTGGAACCCGAAGTAGGCGATCAGGAGCGCCAGGAAGGCGGTCGACAGGTACGGACGCAGACTTGCGAGCACGGCGATTCCCAGCGGGGGTTTCGCCCTTGTGCGCCACAATCCCTAACGGCGCGCTAACCATCCCGTCCGCGAGGGGCAGGCACCCTCCCGCCCGTGGGCGGCGTGCACCATCGTGCACCCCGGCGCCTGCCGACGCCTCTTCCCGCAGCCGCATCGCCGAGGTGGGTGGATCATCCCTGCACGAGACACATGGAGGTAGGCATGATTTCCGACACCTGGCGAGCGGTCCTGCTCGCATCCGCCCTGCTGAGCGCGCCGCTGGCGGCTCAGGCGCAGACCATCTCGGAGGTTGGCGACGCCGGCGAGACGCTGGCGACGGCGAACATCATCTCGGGCGGCTTCAGCCGCATCACGGGCACGCTCTCGAACCGGGGGTCCGTCGACCTGCCCATCGACGATGTGGACATCTACCGCATCAACATCCTGGATACGGCCGCCTTCGGCGTGACGGTCGAGACCCAGCTCGTCGACTATGGCCTGCCCATCGACAACATCGACGACACGATGCTGTACCTGTTCGACGCGGACGGGGTTCAGGTCCTGCACAACGACGACGAGGCCGGGCCGGGGCTGGATCCGGTGTTCCTGCCGGGCCAGCTCGCCGCCTTCGCGCCCGGCGTCTACTATCTGGCCTTCGACCAGTTCCCGACGCGTTCGATCCTCGCGAACGGCGGCCACCTCGACGGTTGGGACCGCGCCGACACGTTCTTCCCGGAGTTCGGGACCTACACCCTCACCTTCACGGGCACGGGCGGAAGCCGGACGCCTCCGGCCGTGGACATTGCCGTCCCGGAGCCCGCGACCTGGGCGCTCATGATCCTGGGCTTCGGCGCGGCCGGCTCGGCGCTGCGGCGGCGTCGGCCGCTCGCCGCCTAGATCTGGCGCAGCGCCCCGCGGCCGGCGTAGACGGCCTGGTCGCCCAGTTCCTCCTCGATGCGGAGAAGCTGGTTGTACTTGGCCGTCCGGTCGGACCGGGCCAGCGAGCCGGTCTTGATCTGCCCGCAGTTGGTGGCCACCGCGAGGTCGGCGATCGTGGAGTCCTCGGTCTCGCCCGAGCGGTGGCTCATCACCGCGGTGTAGCTGTTGCGGTGCGCGAGATCGACGGCGTCGAGCGTCTCGGACAGCGTGCCGATCTGGTTGACCTTCACGAGGATGGAGTTCGCCAGACCCTTGCCGATGCCCATGCCGAGGCGCTCGGGGTTGGTCACGAAAAGGTCGTCGCCGACCAGCTGCACCTGCCCGCCCAGGCGGTCGGTGAGCAGCTTCCAGCCGTCGAAATCGTCCTCGGCGCAGCCGTCCTCGATCGTGACGATTGGGAATTGGCCGACCAGGGCCGCGAGGTACTCGACCATGCCGGCCGGATCCACCGTCTTGCCCTCGCCCTCCATGATGTACTTGCCGCCCTTGAAGAACTCGGTGGAGGCGACGTCGAGGCCCAGGTGGAAGTCCATGCCCGCCTTGTAGCCGGCGCTCTCGCCGGCCTTCATGATGAACTCCAGCGCCGCCTCGGCGCTGGACAGGTTGGGCGCGAAGCCGCCCTCGTCGCCCACGTTGGTGTTGTGCCCCGCGGCCTTCAGCTGCGCCTTCAGCGCGTGGAAGATCTCGGCGCCCGTCCGCAGGCCCTCGGCGAAGGTTTCCGCGCCGGTGGGCAGGATCATGAACTCCTGGATGTCGATCGGATTGTCCGCGTGGGCGCCGCCGTTGATGATGTTCATCATGGGCACCGGCAGGACCCGCGCCGAGACGCCGCCCACGTATTTGTAGAGCGGCAGCGCCGACGAGCTCGCGGCCGCCTTGGCGTTGGCCAGGCTCACGCCCAGGATCGCGTTGGCGCCGAGCCGGCTCTTGTTCGGCGTGCCGTCCAGCTCGATCAGCAGACGGTCGATCCGCCGCTGGTCCTCGGCGTCGCTGCCCGACAGCGCGTCGTAGATCTCGCCGTTCACGGCCTCGACCGCCTGGGTCACGCCCTTGCCCAGGTAGCGTCCCTTGTCGCCGTCGCGCTTCTCGACCGCCTCGTGCGCGCCGGTGGAGGCGCCGGACGGCACGGCCGCGCGGCCCATGGAGCCGTCCTCGAGGATCACGTCCACCTCGACCGTCGGGTTCCCCCGGCTGTCCAGGATCTCGCGGGCGATGATGTCGACGATCTCGGTCATGGGCGCTCCCTGAAGTGGGGGCGAGCCTTAGCCCAAGCCGCCGCGCCGGGGCAATCTCACGCGATACGGAACTTGGGGGGCGGCAGGGCCAGGCGGGCGTCCGACAGGCGCTCGCCCCGGAAGAACCGCACGATCATCGCCTGCACCTCCGGGTGCGCCTCGAAGACATTGTGCCCGGCGTTCTCCACCAGCACCTGGGTCCGGTTGCGGAACTGCGCCGCCACCTCGGCCTGCTCCTCCAGCACGGTCCGCCCGTCCAGCGACCCGGCGACCAGGAGGCTCGGATGGTCGATTCGGATGGGCCGGCGGAACGCCTCGCCCAGGTCGACGCCGTCGACGGAGCCCGAGAGGTGCGGCATCGGGAAGTTCAGGGCGTCGCCAAACACCGCCGTTTCAGCCTCGCGGCGGACCATCGCCAGCTTGCGCGGCGAAATCCCGGACGCGAGGTCCATGGCCTCGGGCATGCCGCTGACGGACAGCCCGCCGGCGAACTGGCCCGCGAAGGGCGCCAACGCGTCGATCCGCCCGGCGTCGAGCGCCAGATAGAGACGCGGCAGCATCGCCAGGGTCTCGGGGTTCGCCACGAGGCCTCCGGCCAGCAGCTGGACGGCGAAGCCGCCGATCCGCAGCTCCAGCGGGCCCGATGGACGGGGGACGGCTATCGGCTGGGGATCGGCCTCGAGGCGCGCGTGCACTCGCCGCATCAGCGCCGAAAGGTCGGGCACGGCCTGCCTAACCTCCGGGGCGGCGTCCAGGAGCCGGTCCACGCGCTCCAGGTAGCGGTCGCTCCGCGCCGGCCGCTTCACCGTCTGGTCCTGCCCCTCGAGGCTCGCCAGCGCCACGCGGTCCACCCGGTCGCCGTGACGCTTCAGCACCGCCAGCCCAAGGTGCGAGCCGTAGCTGATGCCCCAGAGGTTGATCCGTTCGGCGCGCAGGTGACGGCGCAGGTCGTCGACATCGTCGGCGCTCTCGTTCGTGTTGTAGCCGCGCATGGCCACGCCGGCCGCCGTCCACTCGGCCCAGGCCCGCGCGAACTCGGCGCGCATGTGGGCCGTGAGCCCCTCGCGGGTCAGCACCGGGGGCGGGCCCGCGTAGGCGGGACGCCGCGGGATGTGATTGGAGAGCCCCGTGCCGCGCTGGTCGAAGGCTATGACGTCGGCGATCTCCCGCAGGGCCATGGCGATGGGGAACCTGGGGCCCGTGAAGGTCCCCGTGGCGGTCCCGCCCGGCCCGCCTGCGAGGTAGACGATCGGCGGTCCCGGGCGCGCCGCGGTGGAGGGGAAGCGCACGTAGCTCAGCCGGATGCGGCGCGAGGTCGGATCGCGCCGGTCCTCGGGGACCTCGAAGAAGCCCCGCTCGGCGTCGACCTCCTGGCCCCGCCAACCCTTGAAGCGGAAAGGCCCGGGCGAGGTGTGGCTCTGCGCCAGCGGGACGCCTGGCAGGGCGAGGCCGGCGGCGGCGGCGAACAGGGAGCGGCGAGGCAGGCGGGCAGGAATCATTTGCCGAAGCTGCGGCGGAGCGGCGTCGTGCGCGGCGGCGCTTCGGTGAATGGGGCCGACGGCTCGGCGAACGACCGCGCCGGGCGGCGAACGGCGCCGTAAGGTGCCCCCATGTGGCGCGCGCTTCTGGTCGCCGGACTGCTTGCCTTGGCGCCGGCCGCCGCCGGGGCGCAGGGCCTTGCCTGGGAATCCTGCCGGGCTGAGCGGCAGGAAGGCCCGCCACGTCTCGCCGATTGCCGCGCCGTGGCGGGGCCTATCGATCCCCAGGGACGGGAACTGTGGCTGCGGGCCGCCGTCCCGCCCCGTCGTTCCATGGACCCGAAGGCGGTCTTCGCGATCGGCGCCGCCTCGTCGGAGGTCTGGTTCAACGGCGTGAGGCTTGGGGCCAACGGCCGGCCCGGCGCCGTGGCCGAGGCGGAGATCCCCGGCCGCTACCATTTCGACGTCCCGATCCCCGAGACGCTGTGGCGCCCCGCCGGGAACGAGCTGGTGGTCCACATGTCGGCGTTCCACGGCGGCCTGCGGTTCGCCCATCCCGTCGGATGGCTGGGTGTCGGGGCGGCGCGCCAGCCGTCTCGCCTGCCCCTGCTCGCCGTCACCTTCGTGGCCGCGGGCGCCCTCGCCGCCGCCGCCTTCGGCTTCGGGGCCATCCACGCGATGCGCCGGACGGGCTCCAGCCTGGCGCTGGCGGCCCTCTCCGGCGTCGCCGCGCTGCAGGCCGCGGTCGAGATGCTGCGGCACATCTGGCGCTACCCGTATCCGGTCCACAGCTGGCGCGTCACCGCGATCTGGCTCCTGACCGTGGCGTTCGCCGCCCTGCTCGCCGCCTGGGCCGGATCCAGGTTCGCCCTTCGGCGGCGTCCATGGCTGCTGGCCGCGGCCGCCATCGCCCTTCCCGCCACCTGGCTGCTGCCGGGCTTCGACGTGAAGGCGGGCGTCGCGCTGCTGGCGGGCGTGGGTCTCGCGGGGGTGGCGGCGGCGGAAGGTGTGGTGACGAAGGTCGCGGGCGCGCGGCCGACCCTGGCTTGGCTCGCGACCTTCATGGCGTTGGGCGTGCTGCAGCCGATCTGGCTGCTGGATCTGTCGTTCTTCGTCTTCGCGGCCACGCTCGTCCTGCCGCTGCTGATCGTCGAGGTCCTGCGCCTCGGCCGCGACGACACGGCCCGCGAGGCCGCCCTCACGCGCGCGGCCAGCCGACCGGACCGGCTCACGGTCGCCTCCCCGCGGGGCGTCGAACTCGTGCCGCTGCCGGACATCCTCGCGATCGTCGGCGCCGACGACTACGCCGAGCTGCGGCTCCGCGGCGGACGCTCGCTGCTGCACGCCGCACGCCTCGAGCGGCTGGAGACGCAGCTTCCCCCCACGTTCCTGCGCATCCATCGCTCGGTCATCGCCAACCTCGCCCACGTGGAGCGTCTGGAGCGGGACGGCGGACGCTGGCGGCTGCATCTGAGCGAAGGGCCGCCGCTGCCGGTCAGCCGCTCGCGCCTGGCCGCGGTGCGGGACGCGCTGGACGCGCCGCAGCCCCTCCGCGCAATCGCTTGACCGGAAGGGCGCCGGTCGCGCATGCGGGGCGGCTCGCGGAGGAACCCATGCTGCTCGTCGAAAAGCCCCTGGACGGCGTCGCCGTCGTCACCCTGAACCGCCCCGAGGCCATGAACGCGCTGTCCAAGGCGCTGCGCGAGGCCCTGGCCGAGGCGATGACGGGTCTCGACCGGGATCCGGACGTGAGGGTCATCGTGCTGACCGGCGCGGGCGATCGCGCCTTCACCGCCGGCCTTGACCTGAAGGAGCTCTCCACCGACCCGCTGGGCATGGGCGCGGCGAACGCCACCGACCCGGCGCAGAACCCCGCCCGGGCCGTGCTGTCGTGTTCCAAGCCGATCATCGGCGCGATCAACGGCGTGGCCATCACGGGCGGCTTCGAGGTCGCCCTGGCCTGCGACGTCCTGATCTGCTCGGAGAACGCCCGCTTCGCCGACACCCACGCCCGCGTCGGCATCACGCCCGGCTGGGGCCTCTCCCAGAAGCTGAGCCGCGTCATCGGCCCCTATCGCGCCAAAGAGCTGTCCCTGACCGGCAACTTCCTGGACGCGCGCACCGCCAGCGAATGGGGCCTCGTGAACCGCGTGGTCCCGGCCGCCGAGCTGATGCCCACCGCCCTGAAGCTCGCCGCCGAGATGGCCTCGATCGATGGCGACATGCTGGTGACCTACAAGGCGATGATCGACGACGGGTACGCCCTGGACCTCGGCGCAGGGCTGGAGCTCGAGCACAGCCGCTCGGTCGCCCACAACGCCGCCGTCACGCCCGAGATGGTCGCCCAGCGGCGCGCCGCGGTGCAGGCGCGCGGCCGCAGCCAGTAGTCACGCCCGGAAGCGGTCCCAGGGGCCGGTGATCGCGAACGTCAGCCCCGGCGAATAGGAGTTGACGAACAGCGTCGATCCGTCGGGCGAGAAGCAGACTCCCGCCAGTTCCGTCGCGGAGAGTGGCCCGGCAGTGTTCACCAGGCGGCCGAGGGCGTAGATCTTCCCGTCCGGCGTGATGCCGCGGAGGTAGTCGGCGCCGTCCATCGGCAGCTTGTCCTCACAGACCACGAGGTGGCCGGCCGGGGACAGCACCAGGTTGTCGCACATCTTCATGACGCGCGGGTCGGTCGGTTCGACGAACAGCTGGAGCCTTCCTGGCTCATCGGCCTCACGCGGATCGCCCTCGAAGCGGCTGGGACGGTAGCGCAGGACCTGTCCGAGGGTCTTTGGGCCCCCGCTGGTGCAGGTGAAGTAGAGCTCGCCTTCGCCGAACACGATCCCCTCCCCGCGGGCGAACCATGCCGCGCCCTTCGCGTGCCCGCGGTGGCGCAGGTCGTCGTCCGGGTTGTCCACGCCGTCCAGGTCGATCCAAACGGCGTCGCGCCAGTCGCCAACCGCCCAGGGCGCGTCGCCGCGCCAGTTGCGGGTGTCGGCGCGGTCCTTGAAGCCCAGCGCCTGGAGTCGGCCGCCCTTCAGCGGCGCGCGGCGGTCGTTCGGCAGGAAGCGGTAGAACAGGCCGCGGCCGTCGGTCTCGTCCTCGGTCAGGTAGGCGACGCCGGTCCGCGGATCGATGGCCACGGCCTCGTGCTTGAATCGGCCCATGCCCGTGATGGGCTCGGCCCGGACCAGGCCCTTGTGCCGCGCAGGGACCTCGAAGACCCAGCCGTGCGACTTGCCGATCGTGTGGCCGTCCGGGTTGGGGCCGGCCGAGCGCACGATCTCCTCGCAGGTGAGCCACGAGCCCCACGGCGTGATTCCCCCGGCGCAGTTCGTGCTCGTGCCGGCCAGGCTGAGCCACGAGGACTCCAGCCGGCGGCGGCTCACGTCGTAGATCAGGGTCGTCGTCCCGCCGGGCAGGATCTTGCCGTCCTGGTTGCGGTCGTAGGCCAGGCCGGCCTCGACCTTGCCCGCCAGGCTGTGCCCCTCGCCGAACGCCCCGATGTCCATATGCCGCGGGCTGAGCTCGTGATTGCGCACCAGCGCCACCCGGTTCCGGTCGAGGCGGAAACAGCCCATGCCGTCCATGTTGCGCGGCGCGACCAGGCCGTCGCTCATCGGGTCGCCGGCCCGCTGCACGACGGTGTAGGCGAAACCCTCGGGCAGTTCGAAGAGGCGCGCGGGGTCGGGCTTCAGCGGGCCGTAGCCGTAGACCTCGTTCCGGTAGCCGTCCCCGTCCAGCGCGTCCGCTTGGGCCAGGCGCGACAGGCCCAGGAAGGCTGCGCCCGCGGCGGACCCGATCAGGCGGCGTCTAGACAGGCTCATGGGAATCCCTCCGGCGGGGAGCTTATCGCGGGCCTGCGTGGCGACGGCATGACAATTCGCCAGAACGCAAAGCGCCGGCCCTAAGGCCGGCGCTGCGTGATCATCGAAGAGGCGCCTTCGGCGGCGTCAGTCTTCCTTCGGCGTCAGGACCTGGCGGCCCTTGTACATGCCGGTCTTCAGGTCGACGTGGTGCGGACGCTTCAGCTCGCCCGTCTCCTTGTCTTCGTGGAAGGTGTTGGGGCCGAGCGCGTGGTGCGACCGGCGCATGTTCCGCCGCGACGGCGAGGTTTTGCGTTTAGGAACAGCCATCGGAAAATCTCTGCGGCGTGGAATTGGGTTCGGGCGACAGGGCCGCTCGAAGTGAGCGCGGGCTTATGCATGAAACCCCGCGCGCGATCAAGCGGTCTGGGCTAGCCTCGCGCGTCAACGACAGGCGGGGGCCGTCATGCCGCAGGAACTGATCTTCGCGCCCATGGGGGCGATGGCGCTTCTCACCTTCATCGTGCTCGGGTTCATCCCCGCGCGCCGCTTCAGGGCCGTCGCCGGCGGCCGCGTGACGGGCGAGGACTTCCGGTTCGGCGAATCGGGCGCCGTTCCGGGCGACGTCTCGATCCCCAACCGCAACTACATGAACCTGCTCGAGCTGCCCGTGCTCTTCTACGTGGGCGGGCTGATGTACTACGTCGCGGGCCGGCTGGATCAGACCGCGCTGGCGGTGGCGTGGGCGTACGTCGCCCTGCGCGCGATCCACTCCGCGATCCACCTGACCTACAACAATGTCATCCACCGGCTGACGGCGTTCGCCATCTCGAACTTCGTGCTGATGGCGTTCTGGCTGCTGTTCTTCATCTGAGCAGCCGCTTCGGCGCGACGGTCGCCCAGGCGAGCCGCATCAGTCCGGGCAGGCGTTCCGCGTCGAGACGCTGGTAGTCCAGAAACGTCCAGCCTTTCAGTCCCCAGCTCCCCTCGATGCGGGTCAGGGCGTCGCCGTCGAGGAGGTTGTGCTGGTCCTCGGGCGAGAACTTCAGGACCGCCCGCGGCGCGTCGGGGCGCAGGGTGCAGAAGATCTTCTTGTTCACCCGGAAGTCCGTGACGTCGAAGTGGGAGGACTCGTAGGCCTCCGGCATCGAGAGCGCTGTGGCGCGGACGTCTTCGCGGGTCGGCATATCGCCAACATAGCCGGGCCACACGCGGCGCGCGACTGAGCGCCTGGGCGACAGGGCCTCAGACCAGGCGGCTGCGTTCCTTCGCCGCGCCGATGAAGCTGGCGAACAGCGGATGCGGATCGAAGGGGCGGCTCTTGAGCTCCGGGTGGAACTGGACGCCCACGAACCATGGGTGGTCCTGCCGCTCGCAGAGTTCGGGAAGCACGCCGTCGGGCGAGAGGCCGGTGAACTTCAGCCCGGTCTTCTCGATGGCGTCGCGGTAGGCGATGTTCACCTCGTAGCGGTGACGGTGCCGCTCGGAGATCGTCGTGGACCCGTAGATGTCCGCGACCCGGCTGCCCAGGCTCAGGACGGCCTCATAGGCGCCGCAGCGCATCGTGCCGCCGAGTTCGCCGCCTTCCGAACGGACCTCGCGCTGATTGCCGCGGACCCACTCGGTCATCAGCCCGACGATCGGCTCCGACGTCGGCCCGAATTCGGTGGACGACGCCGCGGCGATGCCCGCGAGGTTCCGGGCCGCCTCGATCATCGCCATCTGCATGCCGAAGCAGATGCCGAAGTACGGGATGGCGTGCTCGCGCGCGAAGCCGACCGCACGAATCATGCCCTCCGAGCCGCGCTCCCCGAACGCGCCGGGCACCAGCACGCCGTGGACGTTGGCCAGCCGTTCGCCGATCAGGTCCTCGTCCTGCTCGAACGCCGTGCCCTCGATCCATTCGAGCCGGACGCGCACGTTGTTGGCGACACCCCCGTGCACCAGGGCCTCCACCAGCGACTTGTAGGCGTCGGTCAGGGCCGTGTACTTCCCGACGATCGCGATGTTCACCTCGCCGTCGGGATGGCTCAGGCGGTGGGAGATGTCCTCCCAGCGCGACAGGTCGGGGGCCGGCGCCTTGTCCGTCAGGCCGAAGACATCCAGGACCTCGGCGTCCAGGCCTTCGCGGTGATAGTCCAGCGGGACCGAATAGATGTTGGCCGAGTCCATCGCCTGGATCACGGCGCTGGGGCGCACGTTGCAGAACAGCGCCAGCTTCTTCCGCTCGCTCTCGGGGATCGGCATGTCGCAGCGGCAGAGCAGGATGTCCGGCTGGATCCCGATGGAGCGCAGCTCCTTCACGGAGTGCTGCGTCGGCTTGGTCTTCATCTCGCCGGCCGTCTTGATGAACGGCAGCAGCGTCAGGTGGATGAAGCAGGCGTGGCCGCGCGGCAGCTCCTGGCCCAGCTGGCGGATCGCCTCGAAGAACGGCAGGCCCTCGATGTCGCCCACCGTGCCGCCCACCTCCACGAGCACGAAGTCCACGCCCTCGCCCGGATCGGAGAGCACGAAGTCTTTGATCTCGCCGGTCACGTGGGGGATCACCTGGACGGTGGCGCCGAGGTAGTCGCCCCGGCGCTCCTTCTCGATGATCTTCTTGTAGATCTGGCCGGTGGTGATGTTGTCGTTCTTGGTGGCGTTGACGCCGGTGAACCGCTCGTAGTGCCCGAGGTCGAGATCCGTCTCCGCGCCGTCGTCGGTCACGAAGACCTCGCCGTGCTGGTAGGGGCTCATCGTCCCCGGATCGACGTTGAGATAGGGGTCGAGCTTGCGCAGGCGGACGTTGTAGCCTCGCGCCTGCAAAAGCGCCCCGAGCGCGGCTGACGCGAGACCCTTGCCAAGTGAGGAGACCACGCCGCCGGTGATGAAGATGTACCGGGCCATGGGCGTTCAGATTAGCCGCGATTCGCGGGGCGTGCGCCGTGCGATTCGCTCTATCCCCAGACTTACTTCTGCGCGGGCTGGGCCGGCGCCGGAGCCGGCGCGGGGGCGGCGCCCGGAAGCTGGCCGAAGGGGCTGTTGATGGTCGGCGCAGGCGCCTGCAGCGGCGCGGGCGCGGCGGGCGACGGGGCCACGGGCGTGCCGGCGGGCGGCTGCGGCGGCGCCTTGTTCAGCTCGGCCGGATTGATGGCGTTGACCTTCAGGCGGTCGACGACCGACGCCGAACCCCGTTCGCGCCCCGCCACGATGGTCAGCAGCAGCCCGAGCGCGAAGAAGATGGCGCCCAGGATCCAGGTGGTGCGCGTGAGCAGGTCGCCGGTGCCGCGGACCGACATCAGCGAGCCCGTGCCGCCGCTCACCAGCCCACCCCCCTCGGAGCGCTGCAGCAGCACCACGACCACGAGGAAGAGGGCGACGATGACCTCGATCACGAGCAGGAGGTTCAGCAGCATCCGTTCGGTCTTCCGTTGTAGCGGGGGGTCCGATGGACACATCCCGCCCGAAATGAAGGGCGCGCTCTATCACCGCGCCCCCTGTAAAGCCATAGCTAGTGCGTCGCACCTGTCGATCAAAGGGCGGCAGGGGCAGGCATGATTCTCGATCCCGACCGTCTCCCGATCCTGGAGACCGAACGGCTGCGGCTGACGCCGCTCGCCGCCGCGGACGCCGGGCGCCTGTTTCCGATCATGGGCGACCCGGAGGTGATGGCCTACTGGGACATCGCCGAGGTCGACGATCCGGACATCGTCGCGGGGATCGTCGAGGCGCAGGTCGCCGACATGGCCGCAGGCCGCGCGATCTACTGGTCCATGCGCACGCTCGCGCACGGCGTCTTCCTCGGATCCTGCGATCTCTCGGAGATCGACGGCTGGAACCGTCGCGCCGAGGTCGGCTTCATGCTCGGCCGCGACGCCTGGGGCCAGGGATACGCCCTGGAGGCCATGCGCAGCGTGGTGGCCTTCGCCGCGGCGGCGGGCATTCGCAAGCTCGCCGCGCGCACGCACCTCGGCAACCTCCGCTCCGAGGCGCTGCTTGAGAAGCTCGGCTTCGTGAAGGAGGGCCTGCTCCGGGGGCACATCCTCAAGGACGGCGAGCGGCGCGATTGCCGCGTGTTCGGACTTCTGCTGTGAGCCGGCCATCCCCATCTCAAGCGCCATGACGAACCCGATCGCGATCCAAGGCTTCGACCACATCGTCCTGCGGGTGCGCGACAAGGAGCGCATGCTGGGCTTCTACGCCGGCGTCCTGGGCCTCACGGTCGATCGTGACCGGCCGGAACTGGGGCTGACCCACGTGCGCGCCGGACGCCAGATGATCGACCTGGTGACGGTGGACGGTCCGCTGGGACGCGCGGGCGGAGACCCGCCAGGCCCCGCGGCGCGCAACCTCGACCACTTCGCGCTGCAGGTCCGGCCGTTCGACGCCGAGGCGATCCGGGCCCACCTGACCGCGCACGGCGTCGAGGTGGTCGACGAAGGCCAGCGCTACGGCGCGGACGGCGACGGGCCGTCGCTCTACATCCGCGACCCCGAAGGCAACGTGGTGGAGCTCAAGGGCCCCGGCGCCTAACCGCTCGTCAGAGCGCCCGGATGATCCCCAGGAAGTCCTCGGCCTTGAGCGAGGCGCCGCCCACCAGCGCGCCCCCCACCTCGTCGGCGTGAAGGATCTGGGCGGCGTTCCCGGGCTTCACCGACCCGCCGTAGAGGATCGGCGGGCTCCGCCCGAAGTCGCCGAACAGCTCCACCAGCGTCTCGCGGATCGCGCGGTGCACCTCCTCGATCTCGGGAGTCGTGGGCGTCAGGCCGGTCCCGATGGCCCAGACCGGCTCGTAGGCGACCGAGAAGGGCCGGCCCGCCAGTTCGGCGGGGAGCGAGCCCCGCACCTGCCCGGTCACGACCGCCAGCGCGTCGCCGGCCTTGCGCTGCTCCAGCGTCTCGCCGACGCAGACGATAGGCTCCAGCCCCGCGCGCAGCGCCGCCTGGACCTTCGCGGCGACGACGGCGTCGGTCTCCCGGTACCCCGTCCGCCGCTCGGAGTGGCCGAGGATCGCCAGCGCCGCGCCCGCGTCGACCAGCATCTCGGCCGACACGTCGCCGGTGAAGGCGCCGCTGTCGTCCCAATGGTGATCCTGTCCCCCGACCAGCACGGCCGTGCCGCTCAGCGCCTGGGCCATGCGGTGGATCAGGATGGCCGGCGGGCAGATCGCCACCCGGGCGGGCGTGGCGCCCAGTCCGCCCGCGATGGCGCGCGCCTCGTCCAGCGAGGCGGCGAGCCCGTTCATCTTCCAGTTTCCGGCGATCAGCGGCGTGGGCTTGGACATCGTTCCCCCTGTGGCGACACGAAGCCGGGCGGTTAAGGCATGCGGGCGCGGCTGTCACGCGCTTGCCGCGCCTGCGGCCTCTCCCCTATACCGGCGCGCGACCTGTTCCTGAGGACCCCGCCCGAATGCTCTCCTCCATCCGCGAATTCGCGAAGTCCTGGCCTGCCAGGATCCTGATGGGCATCCTCGCCATCAGCTTCGTCGGCTGGGGCGCGAACAGCGTCGGCGTGTCGATGATCCCCACGAACGAGGTGATCAAGGCGGGCTCGCGCAGCCTGTCGATGCAGGAATTCCGCCGCGAGTACGACAACTACAAGAAGCGCCTGGAGCAGCAGTCGGGCCAGACCATCACCCAGGAGATGGCCGAGGAGAACCGGCTCGACGCCGCCGTGCTGACGGGCGTCGCCACGCGCGAGGCCTTCGCCGAGCTCCTGTGGCGCACGGGCATCCGCCCCGCCGACAAGCTGGTCCTGGAGCAGATCGAGAAGATCCCCGCCTTCTTCGACCCGATCACCGGGCGGTTCGACAAGAAGACGTTCGAGACCCAGCTCGCCCAGAACGGCCTGACGCCCGAGATGTTCGACCGGGGCGCCCGCGACGACATCGCCGCCATGCACTGGGCCCGGGCGATCCAGAACGGCCTGGCCGTGCCGCGGTCGTACGGCGCCCTCGCCTC
The DNA here is from genome assembly GCF_057219735.1 of Phenylobacterium sp. T106. Classification (NCBI taxonomy): domain Bacteria; kingdom Pseudomonadati; phylum Pseudomonadota; class Alphaproteobacteria; order Caulobacterales; family Caulobacteraceae; genus Phenylobacterium; species Phenylobacterium sp. T106. Next base: position 145,127 of record NZ_JBXVWA010000001.1, read on the forward strand.
CGTCTACGCGCTCGAGAGCCGCGACCTTGCCTACTTCATCCTGACGCCCTCGGCCGTGCCGCAGCCCGCCGCGCCGACCGACGCCCAGCTCCGGGCGTTCATGAACGAGAACAAGCAGGCGCTCACCGTGCCCGAGACGCGTGTTCTCACGATCGTGCCGTTCACGCCGCAGTCCGTGGCCGCGAGCGCCGCGTCGGGCCCCATCGATCCGGCCGAGCTGCAGAAGCGCTATCAGTTCCGCAAGGACACGCTCTCGCAGCCCGAGACCCGGACGGTCGTCCAGATCCCGGCGAAGGACCAAGCCGCGGCGCAGCAGGCGGCCGCCCGCCTCCAGCGGGGCGAGGCCCCCGCCGCCGTGGCGCGCGCGCTCGGCGTCGACGCCGTGACCTACGAGGAGAAGCCCCGCACCGCGATCGCCGACCGCAAGGTGGCCGAGGCGGCGTTCCGCATGCAGGCCGGCCAGATCGCGCCGGTTCAGGGCGACCTGGGCCTGGCCGTCGTGAAGGTCGTGTCGGTTTCGCCGGGTCGCGAGGTCTCGCTCGAAGAGGCGCGCCCCATGCTCGAGGCCGAGATCCGCAAGGACATGGTCGCCGAGAAGGTCTACGCCCAGACCCAGGCCTACGACGACGCCCACCAGAGCGGCGGCAGCGTGGCCGAAGCGGCCGCCAAGGCCGGCGTGCAGGCCCAGACGATCGGCCCCATCAACGCCCAGGGCGTGGACGATCAGGGCCGGCAGTACGGCGGCATCCCGCCCAAGATCCTCGAGACGGCCTTCTCCCTGCCCGCCGGCGGCGAGAGCGAGATCACCGAACTCGGCGAAGGGGCCTACTTCGTCGTCAAGGTCGAGAAGGTGGTGGCGCCGCACATGCGCCCGCTGGAGGAGATCCGGCCGCAGCTCACCCAGGAGTACATGCGCCGGCAGGTGATCCGTGCGCTGGAGGCCAAGGCCAACGAGCTCTCGGCCCGGGTCCAGAAGGGCGAGCGCATCGAAACGGTCGCCTCGGCCGCGGGCGTGTCCGTGCAGCGCGTGCCCGGCCTGACGCGCCAGACGGCCGAGACGCAGCAGCAGCTCGGCCGCGAGGTCATCGGCCGCGCCTTCGCGGCGAAGCCCGGCGAAGCCTGGAGCGCCCGCGCGCCGAACGGCCTGGCCGTCGGCCAGGTCTCGAACGTGCGCATGGACGCGGGCCCCACGGCCGCGCGGCTTGCGGAAACCAACCGTGGCGAGCTGACCCAGGCGATCTTCCGCGAGATGGCCGACAGCGCCCAGGCCTACGCCCGGACGAAGCTGAAGGTGAAGACCAACGCCGAGCTCGCGCGGTCGGCCGCCGGCTTCGCGCCCGCCGAGAAGGGCAAGGCGGAGCCCAAGAAGTGATCTGCGAGCCGCCGTTCGAGGCCTTTCGTTCCACCTACGACGGCGGCGCTCCCCAGGTTGTCTGGACGCGGCTGATCGACGATCTCGAGACGCCCGTCTCGGCCTACCTCAAGATCGGCCATGGCAAGCCGTACGCGTTCCTGTTCGAGTCGGTGGAAGGCGGCGCGTTCCGGGCGCGCTACTCCGCCATCGCCATGAACCCAGACCTGGTGTGGCGCTGCCAGGGCGACCGTGCCGAGATCGCCCGTGGCGACGACATCGCGGCGGGCCGGTTCACGCCGCAGGACGGCGGGGCGCTGGACAGCCTTCGCGACCTGCTGGCGTCCTCGCGCATCGAGATGCCCGCGGGCCTGCCCCCCATGGCGGCCGGCGTCTTCGGAGCGCTCGGCTACGACACGATCCGCCTGGTCGAACGGCTGCCGCACGTGAATCCCGACCCGCTGGGCCTTCCCGACGGCGTCATGGCGCGCCCCTCGATCGTCGCGATCTTCGACGCCATCGCGCAGGAGATCCTGGTGGTCACGCCGGTGCGTCCCGACGGCGCGACCTCGGCGAAGGACGCCTACGCCGCGGCGGAGCGCAGGATCCAGGCGGTCGCGGACGACTTCCGGAAGTCGGCGCCGCGCCTGCGTGGCGATGCGACGCCCGAGCCGGACAGGTTCACGACCCCCGTGAGCCGCGAGACCTATCGCGGGATCGTCGAGAAGGCGAAGGAGTACATCCGCGCCGGCGACATCTTCCAGGTGGTGCCCAGCCACCGTTTCCGCGCGCCCTTCACGCACGACCCCTTCGCGCTCTATCGCTCGCTGCGGCGGAGCAATCCCTCGCCGTTCCTGTTCTTCCTCGACTTCGGCGCCTTCCACGTGGCGGGTTCCAGCCCCGAGATCCTGGTGCGGCTGCGCGACGGCAAGATCACCATCCGTCCTATCGCCGGCACCCGCCCGCGCGGCGCGACGCCCGAGGAGGATCGCCGCCTCGAACAGGAGCTGATCGCCGATCCCAAGGAGCGCGCCGAGCACCTGATGCTGCTCGACCTCGGCCGCAACGACGTGGGCCGCGTCGCCATGCTGAAGCAGGCCGGCGCCAACGAGCCCCAGCCGCGCGCCCAGGGCCCCCGCGTGCGTGTCACCGACAGCTTCTTCGTCGAGCGCTACGCCCGCGTCATGCACCTGGTCTCCAACGTCGAAGGCGATGCGCCCGAGGGGCTGGATCCCGTCGACGTGGTCATGGCTGCGCTGCCCGCCGGCACGCTCTCGGGCGCGCCCAAGGTTCGGGCCATGGAGATCATCGACGAGCTGGAGATCGAGAAGCGCGGCATCGCCTATGCGGGCGCGGTCGGCTACTTCGGCGCCGACGGCAGCGTCGACACCTGCATCGTGCTGCGCACAGCCCTCTTCAAGGACGGCGTCATGTACGTCCAGGCCGGCGGGGGCGTCGTCGCCGACAGCGATCCCGACGCCGAGTACGACGAGACCCTGCACAAGGCCCGCGCCCTGCGGGATGCGGCCGAGGAGAGCTGGCGGTTCGTCTGAGGCCGGCGGCTATTCCGCCAGGAACGCTTCGACCGTCTCCATGAAGGCGTCCAGCCGGTCGTGGTGGACCCAGTGCCCCGCACCCTCGAAGTTCACGAGGCGCGCGTTCCGGAAGTGCCGGATCCTGCCGTCCACAACGGGGTCCGAAGCCCAGGACTCGGCGCCGCGCACCAGCAGCACCGGCGCGGTGATCCGGCTCCAGAGGCGGTGCTGGTCGGCGTGCGACAGGCCGCCGACGCCGCCGCCCCAGCGGGCGTGGTTGTCGAACTTCCAGGAGTAGGTCCCGTCCTCGTTCTGATGCGCGCCGTAGACCGTCAGGTGACGCGCCTGCGCTTCGTTCAGATGGGGATTCTCGCTGGCCATCCGCGCGACGGCGTCATCGAGGCTGGCGTAGCGCCGAGGCGCGCGGCCGGAGTTCTCGCGGCGGTCCGCCACCTGCGCGCGGATGCGTTCCTCGATCGGCCGCTTGCCCTGTTCGGCCATCACTGCGGGAGATGGTCCCAGCCCCTCGATGGCGACGACCTTGCGGGCGGCCTCGGGGAACGCGCCGCAGTAGTTCAGGGCGATCCCCGCGCCCAGCGAGTGGGCGATGATGGTGGCCGGCGCCATGCCCTTCTGGTGAACGATCTGGGCCACGTCGTAGATGTAGGCGGCCATGTCGTAGCCGCCGCCGATGGCCCAGGCGCTGTCGCCGTGGCCGCGCAGGTCCGGCGCGATCACGTGGTAACGGTCACGGAGTCGCTCGGCGACCCAGTCCCAGTTGCGGCAATGGTCCCGCCCGCCATGAACCAGCAGCATCGGGGGCGCGTCGGGATTGCCCCAGTCCACATAGTGCAGCTTCAGACGCTGCGAGAAGTAGAAGTGGGACGTGGGGCCTTCCATCGCGGTCTCCGGCGCAAGTCGCCTCCACCTACCATCTCTGCCGCGAGTGGGTAGGCCGATCGGCTCAGTCCGGGGCGCCCTGCGCAGCGTGGTTGGTCGTGACCGGCGGGGCCAGCACCATCGCGCTCGCAAACAGCACCGAGGTGACGGCCAGCGCGAGCGCCGCCAGCAGCGCCGGCCACGCCCTGTCGCGACGCACCGCCGGCTGCAGCAGGCTGCGGGCGTTGGAGAGCTCGTCGGGGTCCAGGGCCGAATCGCGAAGTCCCATGGCATGAGCATCCCGCTTGGCGGTCGGCGCGGCAAAGCCTATGGAGCCTGCATGATCCTGGTCGTCGATAACTACGACAGCTTCACCTACAACCTCGTTCACTACCTGAACGAGCTGGGGGCGGAGACGCTCGTCCACCGCAATGACGCGCTCACCGTCGACGAGGCGCTGGGCCTGCGGCCGGAAGCGGTGCTGTTGAGCCCCGGCCCGTGCACCCCGAACGAGGCCGGCATCTGCCTCGACCTGATCGCCCAGGCGCCGGAGAACCTGCCGATCCTGGGCGTGTGCCTGGGCCACCAGGCGATCGGCCAGTCCTTCGGCGGGACCGTCGTGCGGGCGCGCGCGCTCATGCATGGCAAGACCAGCCTCATCCATCATCTCGGCACGGGTGTGTTCGCCGGGTTGAAGAACCCTTTCACCGCCACCCGTTATCACTCGCTGTCGGTGCAGGAGGACGTTCTGCCGCAGGTCCTGGAGAAGACCGCCTGGACCGAGGACGGCGAGATCATGGGCGTGCAGCATCGCTCGCGCCCCATTCACGGCGTCCAGTTCCACCCCGAGTCGATCGCGACCGAATGCGGGCACGAGCTGCTCGGCAACTTCCTCGACCTGGCCGGCGTCAGGCGGATCGCGCAGGTCTGAGCTTCCGCCCATGTCCGACGCCTTCAAGCCGCTGCTCATGCGCCTCGCCGACGGCGCGACCCTGTCCGAGGACGATGCGCAGGACTTCTTCGCCGCCTGCCTGAGGGGCGAGCCGACGCCGGCTCAGGTCGGCGCGGCCCTGACCGCCATGCGGATGCGGGGCGAGACTCTGGGCGAGATCGCGGCCTGCGCGCGGGCCATGCGCAAGGCGGCCATCCACCTCGAACCGCCCTACCCCGTCATCGACGTCTGCGGGACCGGCGGCGACGGCCTGCACACGCTCAACATCTCGACCGCCGTGGCGTTCGTGGCGGCCGGGGGCGGCCTGAAGGTCGCCAAGCACGGCAACCGGGCCCTGACCTCGAAGTCCGGCGGCGCAGACGTGCTCTCCGAACTCGGCGTGGCCATCGACGCCGGCCTGGAGCGCCAGCAGAAGGCGCTGGACGAGGCCAACATCTGCTTCCTGTACGCTCCGGCGCACCACGGCGCGATGCGGCACGTCTCGCCGCTCCGCGCGCAGCTCGGCTTCCGCACCATCTTCAACCTGCTGGGTCCGCTCACCAACCCCGCCGGCGCGAAGCGGCAGGTCGTGGGCGTCTTCGCCGAGCGCTGGGTCGCGCCGCTGGCGCAGGTGCTGGGCGCCCTGGGGTCAGAACGGGCGTGGGTCGTCCACGGCGGCGGCATGGACGAGATGACCACGACCGGCGAGACGAGCGTGGCCGAGTTCCGCGAGGGCCAAGTGCGCCTGTTCACCGTCACCCCGGAGGCCGTGGGACTGAAGCGCGCGGCTTTGGCCGACCTGACGGGCGGCACGCCGGCCGAGAACGCCGAGGCGCTGCGGCGGCTGCTCAAGGGCGAGCCAGGCCCCTACCGCGACATCGTCCTGCTCAACGCCGCTGCGGCCTTCCTGGTGGGCGAGAAGGTGGAAACCCTGCGCGAGGGCGTCGAGCTCGCGGGACGGGTCATCGACGATGGCCGGGCCCAGACCGCGCTGGACAGGCTCGTCGCCATCGCCCCTCGCTCGCTGGACGGCTGATGGGCGACATCCTGCAGAAGATCGCGGCCTACAAGCGCGAGGAGGTCGCCGCGCGGAAGGCCGCCGGCCCCGCGGACCCCGGCCGAGCCCCCGGCCCGCCGCGCGGCTTCCGGGCCGCCCTCGAGCGCCGCCATGCGCCCGGCCGCCTCGCCCTGATCGCCGAGATCAAGAAGGCCTCGCCCTCCAAGGGGCTGATCCGCGCCGACTTCGACCCGCCGGCTCTGGCCCGCGCCTACGAGGCCGGCGGCGCGGCCTGCCTGTCCGTCCTCACCGACGGCCCCAGCTTCCAGGGCGCGGACGCCTACCTCGCCGCCGCCCGCGAAGCGACGGCCCTGCCCTGCCTGCGCAAGGAGTTCCTCGTCGATCCGTGGCAGGTCGCCGAGAGCCGGGCGCTGGGCGCTGACGCCATCCTCGTCATCCTGGCGATGGTGGACGATGCGCTCGCGGCCGAGCTGATGGCCGAAGCGCGGCGGCTCGGGATGGACGCCCTGGTCGAGGTGCACGACGAGGCCGAGATGGCCCGCGCCGGTGCCCTGGGCGCCGACCTCGTCGGGGTCAACAACCGCGACCTGCGCACCTTCGTCACCGACCTCGCCGTGACCGAGCGCCTCGCCGCCGCCGCGCCCGCGGACGCTCTGCTGGTCACCGAGAGCGGGATCTTCGGCGCCGACGACGCCGCCCGCCTCGAGCGGTCCGGCGCCAAGGCCATGCTCGTGGGCGAGAGCCTGATGCGGCAGGCCGACGTCACCGCGGCGACTCGCGCGTTGCTGGGCGGTTGATTCCCGCCTGACGCCGCCAAATTCCCGAAGAGTTTCAGAGCCTCGCCGCGTAACTTGACATTAACGCGGAACACCTAGAGAACATCCTCGGAAGTTGGCGGTTTGTTCCACGAGGGCCCGAGATGCTCACCCGCAAGCAGCACGAATTGCTCATGTTCATCCATGAGCGCATCAAGGAAACGGGTGTTTCCCCGTCCTTTGACGAGATGAAAGAGGCGCTCGATCTTGCGTCGAAGTCGGGCATCCATCGCCTGATTACCGCGCTGGAGGAGCGCGGCTTCCTTCGGCGGCTGCCGCACCGGGCCCGGGCCCTGGAGGTGGTCAAGCTCCCGCAGCAGGCTACCGCGGCAGCGCCCCCCAAGGGACGCGCGCCCTTCAAGCCGCAACTGGTCGACGCCGGCAGCGCCATGCCCGCCATCGCCAACGACACCCGCGAACTTCCCATCCTGGGCCGCATCGCGGCCGGCACGCCGATCGAGGCGATCCAGCAGGAGAAGGACCGCATCCCCGTGCCCGAGACCATCCTCGGGGCCGGCGAGCACTTCGTGCTCGAGATCGCCGGGGACTCGATGATCAACGCCGGCATCCTCGACGGCGACTTCGTGGTCATCCGCCGCACCGACACGGCGGTCTCGGGCGACATCGTCGTGGCCCTGGTCGACGGCGAGGAGGCCACTCTGAAGCGCCTGCGCAAGAAGGGGGCGTCGGTAGCCCTCGAGGCGGCGAACCCGGCCTACGAGACCCGCATCTTCGGCCCCGATCGGGTGTCGGTGCAGGGCAAGCTGGTCGGCCTGATCCGCCGCTACCACTAGGCTGTCCTGCCCGCTCAGGCGGGCACGAACACGAAGTCGACGATGAAGACCCGCTCGCCACGCCCGTGGCGGGCGGTTTTCATAAGGTCCTCGACGTCCGCGAAGCCGCCGGCCCGCGCGATCGCGTCGGTGATGTCGGCGAGGTCCACTTCCTGCAGCCGCGTCACCTCGACGAAGCCGTCCAGGAGCGGGTAGCGCCCGCCGACCTTCACGCGGGGCGTGAGCCACAGCCGGACGCTGGAGGTGATCTCCCCCGCCCGGATCCGGGCGCGAAGCGGCCTGGCGAACATCATCGCGGGTCGAACCCCCAGGTCCAGGGCCGCCGGCCGCGCAGGTCCTGGGCCCACACCACGCGCCAGCCGTTCCCCTCCCGGTAGATCTCGGCCGACCCGCCCTTCGCGAAATCCCCGCCGGTGAGCACGAGCGGCGCGGCGCAGTCCTGCGGCCGGACATCGTTGCGCAGGACGACGATGTCGGCGGCGGCGCAGAGCGCCTCCAGTCGGCCGGCCTTCAGCGGGCGGCGCACGTTCCAGGCGGCGGCCAGGCGTATCGGCGCCCCCGCCGCGGGCGCGCAGCTCCAGCGATCGCACGCGAAGCGGCGGTCGCGCTCCTCATCGCTGATCACGGCGGCCAGTCCACGCCGGCGCGCCCAGAACTCGGCGCCGAACAGCTTGGCGTCGGGCCGGAGCAGGACGGCCTGCCGCCCATCCCGAACGGCCACGGCGGCGCCGTCCGCGGCGACCCAGACGTCGGGCGCCGCGGGTCGGGGGGCCCAGAGCACCGCCATGGCCAGCGGAACACCCATCCATCGCAGCGGGCCCCGCCACAGGCATGTGAACAGCAGGCCCAGGAAGCTGGCCGGCAGCACCCACGCGGGCGCGCTCGGGACGAGGATCTCCGCCGCCGGGGCGCGAGCCGCCCAGGCGGCCACCTGGTTCATCAGCCCGATGGACCAGCCGGCCAGTTCCAGGGGCGCCTGCCCCAGTCCCAGGGGCGTCAGGGCCGCCCCCAGCGCCAGGCCGGGCATCATCAGGAAGGACGAGATCGGCGCCACCGCGAGGTTGGCGAAGAGGCCCCATGTCGAGACCCGGTTGAAGTGCTGGATCGCGAACGGGCCCGTGGCCAACCCCGCGACGAAGCTCACGGCGATGCTCGCGGCGGTCCAGGTGACCGCGGCCTGAAACGCCCGGATCGCCCAGGGCGCCTGGATCTCCTTCACCGGCCGCGGCCAGATCTCGGCCAGGGCCACCAGGGCGGCGGTGGCCGCGAACGACATCTGGAAGCCGGGCTCAGTGACCGCTTCCGGCTGGAGCAGAAGGACGCCCAGGGCGGCCAGCGCCAGGGCGTGGAGGCTGATCGCCTGACGGTCGGCCAGGATCGCCGCGAACGCCACCGCGGCGGTGATGGCGGCCCGTTCGGCGGGCGGCGGCGCTCCGGAGAGCACCAGGTATCCGCCGACGGCCGCGAGGCCGAACAGCGCGGCCGCCTTCTTGCCGTGCACGCGCAGCGCCAGCCACGGCCAGGCGGCGATCAGCAGGCGCGCGAGCCCGAAGGCGAAGCCGCCGACGATGGCCATGTGCAGGCCGCTGATCGAGACGATGTGCGCAAGCCCCGCGGCCCGCAGGTTCTCCACCTGCTCCTTGGGAATGAAGGCCTCGTGGCCCGTCGTCATCGCCGCAGCGAGGCCCCCGGTCTCGGGCCCGAGCGCCTCGACGATCCGGCGGGTGAGATTCCAGCGCACGGCGTTGACCCGCATCGCCAGGGCAAGTCGCCAGGGCGGCTCGGCCGGAGGCGTCGTGGCCTCGGGGGCGCGCAGCGCGAGGCCGACCGCGCCGACGCTCTCGAAGTAGGCGTCGCGGGCGAAGTCGTAGGCGCCGGGGCTGGCCGGCGGCGGAGGCGGATTGAGGATGGCCAGCAGCCGCACCGACTCCCCGGGCGCCGGCAGCGCCGCGCCGGGCTTCAGCGTCACCCGGACGCGGATCGGCGTCGCCTCGGCGTCCCAGCCGCCGACGCGCGTCGGCGCCAGCAGGAGGCGCTGTCCCCCCTCGCCCGGCGCGGCCACATCGACAACCCAGGCGTCGACCCACTGGGGCCGCGCGCCCGCCTGGGCGACGGACGCCTTGACGGCCTCCGCCCGCAGCTTGGCCACGGCGAAGCCCCCCACCACGCCGGCGCTCAGGACCAGCGCCATGGTGGCGGCGCGCCAGTAGCTCCAGCGCGTCGCGCCCAGGAGCAGCGCCGACACGAGCAGCAGGAGCCAGGCGACCCAGGCCTGCGGCTCGCGCATCAGTGCGAAGTAGAGGCTGCAGCCGAGTCCGAAGGCCACCGGGGCCCACAGTGTCCACCGGTCGGCCTGCTGCTCCACCTGCGTGGAGACCCAGGCCCGGATGCGTCCCAGGCTAGGAAGCCGCGGAACGCGCGTGTTAAGAGGCGCCGCCGCCGTCGAGGCCAGCCCCTCCCCTATCCCCTCGAGTTCGATGTCAGACCGTCCCGTCCGCACCAGGATCGCCCCTTCGCCTACCGGCATGATGCACATTGGCACGGCCAGGGTGGCGCTTTTCAACTGGCTGTATGCCCGTCACACGGGCGGGAAGTTCCTGCTGCGCATCGAGGACACGGACCGCGAGCGTTCGACCGACGCCGCCGTCCAGGTGATCTTCGACGGCCTGACGTGGCTCGGGCTGGAGCCGGACGAGACCCCGGTGTTCCAGTTCGCGCGCGCCGACCGGCATCGGGCGGTCGTGGACGAGATGCTCTCCCGCGGCGCCGCATATCGCGACTACATGACGCCCGAGGAGCTGGAGGCCGAGCGCGAGTTGGCGCGGGCCGAAGGGCGCGTGATCCGTTCCCCCTGGCGGGACCTGTCGCCCAACGACGCCCCCGACCGCCCGTTCGTCGTGCGCCTGAAGGCGCCGCAGGACGGGGAGACCGTGGTGGACGATCAGGTGAAGGGCCTGATCCGGTTCGAGAACCGCACGCTGGACGACCTCATCCTCCTGCGCACCGACGGCACGCCGACCTACAACCTCGCCGTCGTGGTGGACGACCACGACATGGGGATCACGCACGTGATCCGGGGCGACGACCATCTCAACAACGCCGCGCGGCAGACGCTGATCTACCAGGGCCTCGGCTGGGAGGTCCCGGCCTGGGCGCACCTGCCGATGATCAACGGCCCGGACGGAAAGAAGCTCTCCAAGCGCCACGGCTCGCAGGCCGTGAGCGAGTTCGACGATATGGGCTACCTGCCGGAAGCCATGCGGAACTACCTGGCCAAGCTGGGCTGGGGGCATGGCGACGACGAGATCTTCTCGGACGCCGAGGCCGCCGCGTGGTTCGACATCAAGGACGTCGTCAGCGCGCCCGCCCGCCTGGACTGGGACAAGCTGAACCACCTCAACAACCACTACATCCGCCAGGCCGACCCGGTTCGCCTGGCCGGCCTGGTGCGCAAGGTCCTGGAGAGCCGGGACGTGCGGCTGCGGGCCGGGGACGACACGCTGATCGCCCAGACCGTCCCGTTCGTGCGGGACGGCGCCAAGACCACCCTCGACCTCGCCGACGCGGTCGTGTTCGCCCTCAAGGAGCGGCCCCTCGAGCTGCCGGAGAAGACCCGGGCCCAGCTCGCCGAGCCCGAGATGGCGGCGCGCTTCCAGGCGCTGCGGGCCGCGCTCGCCGAATCGCCGGCCTGGGACGTCCCCACGCTCGAAGGATGCCTGCGCAACTTCGCGGAATCGCAGGGGATCGGGCTCGGCAAGTTCGGCCCGCAGCTACGCTCGGTCCTGTCCGGCGGCGCGCCGGCCCCGGACCTCGCCGGGGCCATGACCGCGCTCGGCCGGGAGGAGAGCCTCGGGCGCATCGACGATGCGCTTTCGCTCCTCGCGTAAAGAGGTATAAGCCCTCGAACGAGTGTTTCATCTCGCAGCCGCGAAGGGGGTCTCATGGGCGAAACGGCGAAGGTCCAAATCGACGGCAAGACAGTCGAGTTGCCAGTGCTGCGGGGCACGGACGGGCCCGCGGTGATCGACATCCGCAAGCTCTACGGCGACGCTGACGTCTTCACCTATGACCCGGGCTTCACGTCGACCGCCTCTTGCGAGAGCAAGATCACCTTCATCGACGGCGACAAGGGCGTGCTGCTGCACCGCGGCTACCCCATCGACGAGCTGGCCGAGAAGTCCAGCTTCCTCGAGGTCTGCTACCTGCTGCTCCACGGCGAGCTTCCGAACGCGGGCGAGTTCGCCCAGTTCGAGAAGAACATCGTGTACCACACCATGGTCCACGAGCAGTTCGACCGCTTCTTCAACGGCTTCCGTCGGGACGCTCACCCGATGGCCATCATGACGGGCGCCGTGGGCGCCATGTCGGCCTTCTACCACGACAGCACCGACATCAACGATCCCGAGCAGCGGATGATCTCCGCGCACCGGCTGATCGCCAAGATGCCGACCATCGCGGCGCGCGCCTTCAAGTACTCGCGCGGCCAGCCGTTCGTGTATCCGCGCAACGAGCTCTCCTATGCCGAGAACTTCCTGCGCATGTGCTTCTCGGTGCCGGCCGAGGACTGGAAGCCCAATCCGGTCCTGACGGCGGCCATGGACCGCATCTTCATCCTGCACGCCGACCACGAGCAGAACGCGTCGACCTCGACCGTCCGCCTCGCGGGGTCGTCGGGCGCCAACCCGTTCGCGTGCATCGCCGCGGGCATCGCCTCGCTGTGGGGCCCCAAGCACGGCGGCGCGAACGAAGAAGCGCTCAACATGCTAAAGGAGATCGGGACCGTCGACCGGATCCCCGAGTTCGTCCAGGGCGTGAAGGACCGGCGCTACCTGCTCATGGGCTTCGGCCACCGGGTCTACAAGAACTACGACCCGCGCGCGAAGGTGATGCAGCAGGCCTGCCACCAGGTCCTGAAGGAAGTGGGCGCCGAGAACGACCCGCTGCTGCAGGTCGCCATGGAACTCGAGAAGATCGCGCTGAACGACGAGTTCTTCATCCAGCGCAAGCTCTACCCGAACGTCGACTTCTACTCAGGCATCACGCTGCGCGCCCTGGGCTTCCCGCCCGAGATGTTCACCGTGCTGTTCGCCCTGGCCCGCACGGTGGGCTGGATCGCGCAGTGGAAGGAGATGATCGAGGATCCGTCGCAGAAGATTGGCCGTCCGCGGCAGATCTACACGGGCGCTCCGCAGCGCAGCTACGCGCCGATCGACAAGCGCTGAGCCCGGGATTAATCGGAATTGCGAGGGGGCCGGTCCCGGAAGGGGCCGGCCCCTTTCGTCTGGGTCAGCTTCGTCCGGGTCAGTCCAGCAGGCTCAGCACCGCGTCGGCGGCGGCGTCGCTGGGGTCCGGCCCGCCCCGCCCCATCTTCAGCAGCGCCGCGTTCTGCCGCTCGATCTGCGTCGTGCGCAGGGCGGGATCGTCGAGCCGTCGCGCGACCTCCGCCGCCAGGGCCAAGCCGTTGCAGTCCGCCTGGATCATCTCCGGGGCGACGAAGTCCTGCGCCGCGATGTTGAAGAGGGTGACGTACTTGGTGCGGATGAGCCGCTTCAGGATGGCGTAGGTCAGCGGCGCCAGGCGGTAGGCCACCACCATCGGGCAGCCCGCCAGCGCCAGTTCCGTCGTGACCGTGCCCGAGCAGGCCAGCGCCACCGTCGCGGCCTTCATGGCGTCCCGCTTGGCGCTCTCGCCCTCGACCACATGCGCGCGGCCAGGCCAGAGGGCGACACGGGCCTTCACCGCGTCGGCGACCGTCGGCGCCGCCGGGACGACGACGTGCAGGTCGGGCCGCTCGGCCAGCAGCCGGGTCACGGCGTCCTCGAACGCCGGCATCACCCGCTCGATCTCGGACGGACGGCTGCCCGGCAGCACCAGCAGGATCGGATCGTCCGGCGCGGCGCCGATCGCATTGCGCAGCCGCGACGGATCGGCGCCGGAGAAGTCGATGGCGAGCGTCGAGTCCCCCACGAACATCGCCCGCAGGCCCTCGCGCTCGAAGGCCGGCGCGTCGAACGTGTGGATGGTCAGGAGGAGGTCGAACCACTTCGCCGCGGTCTTCGCCCGGCCGGGGCGCGAGGCCCACACCTGCGGGGCCACGTACTTCACGAGGGGGAGGCCCGGCTGCTGGCGGCGCAGGCGCTGGGCCACGCGCAGGGTAAAGCCCCACGAGTCCACCAGCACGGCGACATCCGGCCGCTCCCGCGCGGCCAGGGCGGCGGTCTCGTCGGCGCGGCGCACCACCCTCGGATAGGCCAGGAGGCCCTCGGTCAGGCCCAAGATCGACAGCTCGGAAATGTCGAAGGGGCTATCCAGCCCCTCGGCGGCCATCCTCTGCCCGCCTACGCCCACGAACCGGACTGCGCCGTCCAGCCGGCGCTTCAGCGCCCGCATGAGCCCCGCCGCGCGGTCGTCGCCCGACGCCTCGGCCGCCACCAGCATGACCGTGAGCGGCCGCCTAGTCATGGCGCCTGCGCCGGCTCCACGCCCAGGATGAAGACGCCCAGGTCGTCGGCGAGCGCGATCACCTGCTCGCGGTCCAGGACCAGCAGCCGGCCCGCCTCGCCCACGATCCCCGCCAGGCCCGCGCGCGCGACGCCATGGATGGTGGCGAGCCCGATGGTGGGCAGGTCGACCCGCGTCTCCTGGATCGGCTTCGGCGCCTTGGCGAGGACGCCCGCCCCGGCGCCCGGCCGGCCCCTGAGGTGCGCCGGCAGGTCCGCCACGCGGGCGAGCATGGCGTCGGTTCCCTCCTGGGCCTCGACGGCGAGCACGAGCCCGTGGGCCACCACGGCGGCCTGGCCGACGTCGAGCCGCCCGACGGCCCGGGCCACCTCGACAGCGCGTTGCGCATCGGCCAGGTCGGCCTCGCCGGCCGTCACCCGGCCCAGATACCCGGCCGGCAGTGTCAGGTCGTCCATGACCTCGTGGGCGCCCTCGACACGGAAGCCTTCCCGCTCGAACTCGCCCACCAGGAGGCGCAGCAGCGCGTCGTCGCCCTTGCGCGCGGCGGCGACCGCGCGAGGCAGCAGCATCAGGCCGCGCAGATCCGGCACGAGGCTCGCGAAGTCCGGCCGGGCCACGTTGCCGGCCAGGCAGACCGACTCACAGCCCGCGCGCTTCAGGGCCTTCAGGCACTTGCCCAGCTCGGCCAGCCCGACCTCGGCCCCGGCGTAGTCCGCCAGGTCCCCGCCCGCGAAACCCTTCAGGCGGACGACGAAGAACGGACGTCCGGAACGTTCGCAGTGCTGGGCGATCTCCACCGGCAGGCCCCCGCCGCCGGCGATGAGGCCGAGCTTCTGCACCTAGAGTTCCCGCTCCGGCAGGCAGAGCGGCCGGTTCGCATCGGCGCGGATGAAGTCGATGATCTCCATCACCGGCGGCGAATGCCCGAAGGCGGCGGCGGTGTCGTCGATCCGTTCCTGGAAGGTCCCTTCCTCGGCGAACAGCAGCCGGTAGGCCGAGCGCAGGGTGCTCACGGTGTCGCGGTCGAAGTTGCGCCGCTTCAGCCCCACGAGGTTGAGGCCTTCGAGATGGGCGTGGTTGCCCCACACCATGCCGTACGGGATCACGTCCTTGGTCACCGCCGCGAGCCCGCCGATGAAGGCGTAGCGCCCCACGCGGCAGAACTGGTGCACCGCGGCCAGCCCGCTCACCGTGACGAAATCGCCCACGATCGTGTGCCCGCCCAGCGTGGCGCCGTGCGCCAGCACTACATTGTCGCCGACCACGCAGTCATGGCCGATGTGACTGGTGGCCATGAAGAAGCCGTCGTCGCCGACGCGCGTCACGCCGTCCCCGCCGGGCGCCCCGATGTGCATCGTGACGTGTTCCCAGATGCGGTTCCGGTCACCGATGACCAGTTCCGTGGGCTCGCCCTTGTAGCCGGTGTGATGCGGCGGCCCGCCGAGGTTGGCGAAGTTGCGGACCGAGCAGTCCGCGCCGATCGTGGTGCGGTTCTCGATCACCACATGGGCCAGGATCTGGGTGCGCGGTCCCACGCGGACGTGCTCGCCCACGATCGAATAGGGGCCGACGGTGACGCCGTCGGCCAACTCGGCGCCCGCGGCGACGAGGGCGGTCGGATGGATCTCTACGGCCAAGCGGTCAGGTCTCCACCACCATGGCGGCGAACTCGGCCTCGGCGGCGACCCTGCCGTCGACCTTGGCCTCGCCGGCGAACTTGAAGACGTCGCCCCGGTGCCGGACCACGCGCACGTGCATCCGCACGACGTCGCCCGGCCGGACGGGCGCCCGGAAGCGGCAGTTGTCGGCGCTCATGAAGAAGATGGCCTTGCCCTCGGTGTCGACCTCGAGCGACTTGGACATCAGCACCGCGCCAGTCTGCGCCATGGCCTCGATCAGCAGCACGCCGGGCATCACCGGATAGTCGGGGAAGTGGCCCTGGAAGAAGGGCTCGTTCACCGTCACGCACTTGATGCCGACGATGCTCTCGTTCTGCTTGTACTCCTCGCACCGGTCGACGAGCAGGAACGGGAACCGGTGGGGTATCCGCTCCAGCACCTCGGTGATGTCGATCTTCGTCGGGTCGCTGCCTGCAGGCGCCTTGCGCGTCATTGTGGTCCCCTCCCCCCTCGGCTGGCCATCCGGGCCAACCAGGCCGTCTCCTTCAGCCAGTGCCGGATCGGGCGCGCCGGCATGCCGCCCCAGGTTTCGCCGGCCGGAATGTCCTTCATCACGCCCGCCGCCGCGCCGACGCGGGCGCCGGTCCCGATGACCACGTGGTCGGCCACACCGGCGCGGCCGCCGAACTGGGCTCCGTCCCCGATGGTGACACTGCCCGAGATTCCCGTGTGGGCCGCCATCACGCAGTTGCGACCCACGCGCACGTTGTGAGCAATCTGAACCAGGTTGTCGATCTTGGTGTTCTCGCCGATCACCGTGTCGTCGTAGGCGCCCCGATCGATGGTGCTGTTGGCGCCGATCGAGACGCCGTCCTGGATGACGACACGCCCCAGTTGCGGGATGTCGATCAGCCCCTTGGGGCCCGCCGTCGCGCCGAAGCCGGGCTCGCCGATCGTCGCCCCGGCGAGGATTTTCACGCGGTCTCCGACCAGCGCGAAGCCGATGGTGACGTTCGGACCGATGTCGCAGTCGCGGCCGATGGCGACCCCCGGGCCGATGACGGTGTTGGCCCCGATGCGCGTCCCGCGGCCGATCTGGGCCGCCGGCCCGACCACGACCCCCGGACCCAGCACGACGTCGCGCTCGACCAGGGCGTCCGGCGCGATCGTCTGCGCGCCCCCGCCCCTGGCCCGGTGCAGCCTCGCCGCCGCGAGGGCGTAGGCGCCCTGCGGGTTCGGGGCGGTCAGCACGGCGCAGCCGGCGGGCGCCAGCGCCTCGGCGCCCTTGGGCAGCACGCAGGCGGCCGGACGCGCGCGCGCCAGCTCCGCGGCATAGCGCCGATCGGACAGGAAGGTGATCGTGTCGGGCCCGGCGTGGGACAGCACCGCCACCCGCGCGATCATGCGCTCGCCGTCGGCCGGATCGGCAAGCTCGGCCCCCGCAAGCGCGGCCAGTTCGCCCAGCCGGACGGGTCCCAGGTCCTCGAAGAAGCGCGGGTCGGGCATTTCGCCGCTATAGGCCAGTTCGACCCGCGCGTCTGCTATCGCGCCGGCGCGGCCGCGGGACGCGCGGCGCCCGGGGTCGCTTGCTGGTCAAGCCGCTCGCGATCGAAGGTGAACTGGGTGATCTTCCCGTTCAGCGCGGTCACCACCTGCGGGGTGATGTCGGTCGTCGGGTTGGCCAGGACGATCACCTGGCGGTTGAAGAGCATGCCGCAACCCTTGGCCTGGTAGGCCTGGCGGATCAGGGGCTCCATCTCCTCGCCCACGCGGTTGATGGCCTTCTGCTGGGTGAGCTGCAGCTCGTTCTCACGCTGCTGGCGCTTGCGCGCGAAGGCGTTGGCCTTCACCTGCACGGCGGCGGCGCGCTGCTCGAAGGTGTTCTGGTCGATCGAGGCGCGCTGGGCGTCGATCTGCTTGGCCTCGTTGTCGATGGCCGTGCCTTCCGACTGCAGCTCGGCGTTCACCTGGGCGGCCAGCTGCTGCATGCGCGTCTGCACGTACTTGCCGACCGTCGAGTTGGCGAGCACGCCTTCCGGCGAGACGACGCAGAGGCCGGCGGGCGCCGCGCCGTGGGTTACCTGCGGAGCTGCAGCCGCCGGAGCCGGCGTGGCCGGACGGGCGGGCTGTTGCTGGGCCGCAGCCGAGGATGCCGTGATCGCGAGAGCCGCAGCGGCGCTCGTCACGGCGAAGGTCTTGAAGGTCATGATTTCCTAGAACCTGGTTGAAGTGGAGAACCGGAAGAGTTCCTTCCTGTCGTAGTCTTCCTTGGCCAAAATTCGGCTGAAGTCGAAGCGGATCGGGCCCATGGGCGACTTCCAGAAGACGCTCACGCCCGCGGAGGCGCGAAGCGACAGGTCGTCGCGGATACAGACGTTGCGCGTGCCCGGCACCGCGGGGTTGTTGATGAACTTGGTCGGGTCCGCCGGGTCGGGAATGCTCGGCTGCAGGCAGTCGAGGTCGCCCGGCTGGTAGGTCTTGTCGCGCTTGTCGAGCTTGCCCAGCGTGCCGACGTCGGTGAACAGGGCCGCCTTGATCCCGTACTGCTCGGGCAGGAAGGTGGGGACGGTCAGCTCGAAGGTGCCGATCGCATAGGCCTTGCCGCCGAGGGCGTCCGCCCTCTGGAGCGAGATGTCCCGCGGGCCGATGCCGGCGGTCTCGAAGCCGCGGAACGTCAGGCCGCCCTTGTAGTAGCGGTCGTTGATCCGCACGTCGTCGCCGGCCCAGCCCAGCACGTAGCCCGCCGATCCGGTCACCGAGAAGATGAAGTCCTTGGTGAAGCCGTGGAACCAGGCCGCCTCGATGTCGGTGCGCACGTAGTTCACGTCGCCGCCCAGGCCCGCGAGGTCCTGGTTGAAGTCGATGTAGAAGCCGCGCGTCGGGTTCAGGTAGTCGTTGCGGCGATCGAGGCGGGCCCCGTAGCCCACCAGCGAGGTCAGGCGCTTGCCGATCTGGCTGCAGAGCGCGGTCGAGAGCACCTGTCCCTGCGTCGGGTCGCAGAAGAAGCCGTCGAGGTCGATGTCTTCCTGCCGCAGCACGTAGCGGACGGCCCCGCGGCTATCGATGCTGAGCGGGAAGTTGCCGCGCAGGGTGAAGCCGACGGTCGACGTCTTGTAGGCCGAGAAGTCCGAGTAGTCGAGGCGGTAGGCGTAGAGGTCCACGCCCGCGGCCAGGTCGCGTCCCAGGAACCGGGGCTCGGTGAAGCCGAGGTCGATCTGCTGGCGGAGGGAGCCCACCGAGATACGCGCCCGCACGTCCTGCCCGCGGCCGCGGAAGTTGCGCTGGGTCACGCCGAGGTCCAGCACGAGCTGGTCCACGGACGAGTAGCCGGCGGAGAACGAGAGCTCGCCGGTCGGCTGCTCCTCCACCTTCACCTGGATCGCCGTGCGGTCGGGGGCCGAGCCCGGGACCTCGGTGATGTCCACTTCCTTGAAGAAGCCCAGGGCGCGGATCTGCCGCTTCGAGCGGTCGACCAGGGCGCGGTTGTAGGCGTCGCCCTCCACCACGCTCATCTCGCGCCGGATGACGTAGTCCAGCGTCTGCGTGTTGCCGACGATGTCGATGCGATCGACGTAGACCCGCGGGCCCTCGTTCACCTCGAAGGTGACGTCGACGACGCCCTTGGCGCGGTCGGGGGTGTAGCGCGGACGCACGTCCACGAAGGCGAAACCGGCGGCGCCGGCGGCGAAGGTGAGCGCGTCGGTCGCCTGCTCGATCGCCTCGTCCTGGTAGGTCGTGCCCGACCGGATCGGCACCAGGGCCTCGAGCACGGTCTTGTCCAGCTTCTGCAGCGTGGTCTGCACCTGCAGCTTGCCGAACCGGTAGCGGGGGCCTTCGTCGACCGTGTAGGTCACCACGAAGCCGTTCTTGTCCGGCGCGAGCTCGGCGACCGCCGACGACACCCGGAAGTCGTAGTAGCCGCGGTTGCGGTAGTGCTTGCGCAGCTGCTCCTTGTCGTACTCCAGCCGGTCCGGATCGTAGTTCGCGTTGTTCGAGAAGAACTTGTACCAGCGGCTCTCCTCGGTCACGACCACGTCGCGCAGGTCGTTGTCGCTGAAGGCCTTGTTGCCCAGGAAGTTGACCGAGAGGATGCCGCTCTTCGGGCCTTCGTCGATCTTGAAGATCAGGTCGACCCGCTTCTGCGGCAGCTCGATGATCTGCGGCTCGACGGTGGCCGAGATGCGGCCCGAGCGGCGATAGAGTTCGACGATCCGCTGGACGTCCCCCTGCGCCTTGGCGCGCGTGAAGATCCCCCGCGGGCGGACGGTCACCTCGTCGCGCAGCTTGTCTTCCTTGAGCCCCTTGTTCCCTTCGAAGATCACGCGGTTGATGATCGGGTTCTCGACGACGGTGACGATCAGGTCGCCGTTCTGGAAATCGACCTTCACGTCGGCGAACAGGTCGGTGCGGAACAGCGCCTTCAGCGCCAGGTCCATCTTCGCCGAATCGACCGTCTCACCCGGCTGCACCGGGAGGTAGGAGACGACCGTCGACTGCTCGATTCGCTCGTTGCCCTGCACCAGGATCCGCTGGACGACGCCGCCCTGCTGCTGCTGCGCGGCGGCGACGCCGGGCGCAACGACGGCCGCTGTCCCCATGAGCAAGGCAAGGCTCGTGGCGAGCGCGGCGCAAGGTACGCGGTTTTGATGCATCGAATCAGCCGTTTGAGGGGACGATCGGGCTCAGGAGAATAGCCCGCCGAACAGATTGAACACACGCAGGCGCTGCAAGTCGTTCCAGGTGGCGAACAACATCAAACCGAGAACCAGTGCAAGACCCACACGGTATCCTGCAGCCTGAACCTTGGCGGCAAGAGGGCGCCGCGCGATCGCCTCGTAGGCGTAGAACAGGAGATGGCCCCCGTCGAGCACCGGCACGGGCAGCAGGTTCATGAACCCGATGCTGACGGAGATCAGCGCCACCAGCTGGACGAGGCCGAATGCGGCGGCCGCGACCATCGCGCCGATGTCGGTGTGTCCTTCCGCGCTGACCGAGGTGACCTTCTTGGTGACGTCGGCGATTCCCAGGGGGCCGCGCAGTTCGTCCGCGCTCACCTGGCCGGTGATCATGCGTCCGAGATAGTAGACCGTGGTCTCGAGCACCCCCCAGGTCTTGGCCACGCCCGCGCCGATCGCTTCGATCGGCCCGTAGCGTACGCGCACGTAGTCGTCGGCGCCCTGGGCCGGCGTGATGCCGATGGCGCCGACCCGGCGCTCGCCCGAGATCCGGTCTTCCTTCACCTGCCAACGGGGCGTGGCGCTGAGCACCAGCCGCTCCTCGCCGCGCATGACGCCGAAGGTGGTCGGCACCCCGCCGCGGACCTCGATCGCCTGCACGATCTGGCTGAAGCTGGTCATCTCGCGGCCGTTGACGGCCACGATGCGGTCGCCCGGCCGGAAGCCCGCCGCCGCCGCCGGACTGCCAGGGGCGATGGTCTCGGCCCGGAACGGCAGGACCATGTCGCCGAGGCTGGCCAGGATCGTCGCGAAGATGGCGATGGCGAGCAGGAAGTTCGCGGTGGGGCCCGCAGCGACGATCACCGCGCGCTGCCAGATCGGCTTGAAGTGGAAGTATCGCTCGATCTCGGCGCCGCGCCCGGCTTCGACCAGTTCGCGCCGCATCGAGGCGAGGTCGTCGGCGTCGGGGATCGAGGCCGCGTTGTCGTCACCGGAGAAGCGGACGTAGCCCCCGATCGGCAGCCAGCCGATCCGCCAGTCGACGCCGTCCTTGTCCTTCCAGTGGGCGATGGCCGATCCGAAGCCGATGGAGAAACGGTCGATCTTGGTGCCCAGCCACTTGGCGGCCAGGTAGTGCCCGAGCTCGTGAACCGTCACCACCACGCCCAGCACCAGCAGGAAGGGAATGACGGTCAGCAGGACGCTCTGCAGGATCTGCATGAAGGCTCCTCAGGCCGCGGCGAGGTCGTGGACGACCTCATCCGCCACGCGGCGGGCGGCCGCATCGGTTTCGCGCGCGCTCTCCACCGCGTCGTTCAGGGCGGAGAAGTCGTTGGTTCGGTCCATGCGCTCCAGCGTTTCCGCAACGACGTTCGGGATATCCAGAAAGGCGATGCGTCGGTCAAGGAAAGCCGACACCGCGCGTTCGTTGGCCGCATTCATCGCGGCCGGGGCCTGGCCCCCCGTCGCCAGCGCCTGCTTGGCGATGGAAAGCGCCGGAAATTTGTCCGGGTCCGGATGCTGGAAGGTCAGCGGGCCCGCCGTGACGAGGTCCAGCTTGGGGGCCGGCCACGGCAGCCGGTCGGGCCAGGCGAAGGCGCAGGCGATCGGCGGGCGCATGTCCGGCGGGCCGAGCTGCGCCAGGGTCGAGCCGTCCGCGTACTCCACCAGCGAGTGGATGATCTGCTCCGGATGCACCAGGACCTCGATGCGTTCGGCCGGCATCGAGAACAGGTACGCCGCCTCGATCACCTCCAGCCCCTTGTTCATCATTGTGGCCGAGTCGACCGAGATCTTGGCGCCCATCGAGAAGTTCGGGTGGGCGATGGCCCGTTCGGGCGTCGCGGCGGCCATCTCCTCGCGGGTCGCGTTCCGGAACGGTCCGCCCGACGAGGTGAGGATCAGGCGCGAGACCTGGGCCGCGACGGCCGGGTCCAGCACCTGGAAGATCGCCGAGTGCTCGGAATCCACCGGCACGACCGCCCCGCCCGCCAGCTTCGCGGTGCGCAGCAGGGACGGCCCGGCGCAGACCAGGCTCTCCTTGTTGGCCAGGGCGATCACCGCCCCGGCCTTCGCGGCGGCCAGCGTGGGCGCGAGCCCGGCGAAACCGACGATGGCGGACATCACCCACTGGGCGTCGGCGGCGGCGGCGTCG
This sequence comes from Phenylobacterium sp. T106, assembly GCF_057219735.1. Taxonomy (NCBI): domain Bacteria; kingdom Pseudomonadati; phylum Pseudomonadota; class Alphaproteobacteria; order Caulobacterales; family Caulobacteraceae; genus Phenylobacterium; species Phenylobacterium sp. T106. The sequence goes on from NZ_JBXVWA010000001.1 coordinate 167,362, forward strand.
CGGACGGCCGCGGCGCCGCCGGCCGTCTCGATCCCGGAGCCCTTCAGCCGCTCGCGCAGTTCGGGCAGCGCGCCCTCGTCCTCGATGACCGCGATGCGCGGCCGCCAGCGCAGCGCCTGCTCCGCCAGCCGCGAAGCGTTGCGGCCCGCGGCCAGGGCGACCATCTCGACCTCCACCTGCGCCTGCTCGAACAGGTCCAGCGTCGAGAGGCCGATCGAGCCTGTGGATCCCAGGATGCTGACCTTGCGCGGCAGGCTCAATGCCACCCCCACTGGTTGGCGAGCCGGGCCAGCGCCATCACCACCACGGCGAACATCAGGCCGTCGACACGGTCCAGCAGGCCGCCGTGGCCCGGAATGAGGTCGCCCGAGTCCTTCACGCCGAAGCGCCGCTTGATCGCCGACTCCCAGAGGTCCCCGGCCATGGTGGCCAGCCCCACGGCGAGACCCACGAAGGCGGCCGCGAGCAGGTTCAGACGGAAGGCTGGCAGCGCCGCCATCATGGCGCCGACCGCCGTGGCCGCCAGCAGGCCGCCCACGAAGCCGGACCACGTCTTGTTCGGCGAGAAGCGCGGCCAGAGCTTCGGCCCCTTGAGCGCGCTGCCCACGAGGAACGCCCCGATGTCGGCGGCCCAGGTGGCGGCGAACAGCATCATCACCCACCAGTGCCCCTGATCGGTCTGCCGCAACCAGACAAGGCACAGCGCGGCGGGCGCGATGTAGAGGACCCCGTAGGCGGCGTCCGCCGGCCGCTCCGCGACCCCCCGGGCCACGATGGCCGCGCCCGCGGCGGTGAGCAGGATCGCGCCCCAGGCCCACGGGAAGTCTCCGCGGTAACCCACGAAAACACTTATGAGAACAGCCGCCGCCACGACCGCGGCTACCCGGGTCGGCGACACCGGCGCGCTCATGCCGCCCCACTCGATGGCCAGCAGCGCGACCCCGATGGCGATCATCACCAGGTACGGCCATCCGCCGAACCAGACGGCCGCGACCACGGCAGGCGCCAGCACCACGGCCGACGCCGCGCGCAGGCCGAGGTTCGACCAGTCGAACCGCTTAGCCGGCGGCGAGGACGTCATCGGATGCGATTGCGCCATAGCGCCGATCCCGGGCCGCGAATTCCGCGAGCGCCGCCTCAAGATGCTCCTGACCATAGTCGGGCCAAAGCACGTCCTGGAACACGAGTTCCGCGTAGGCGGCTTCCCAGAGCAGGAAGTTTGAAAGCCGCTGCTCGCCCGACGGCCGCACGATCAGGTCCGGCGGCGGCGAGTCGGCGGTCGCCAGCAGGCCGGCGAAGACCGCCTCGTTCATCTCCGAGGGTTGCCGGCGGCCCGCGGCGACGTCCTCCGCGAACCGGCGCGCGGCGTCGGCGATGTCGGTCTGGCTGCCGTAGTTGAAGGCGATGTTCAAGTTGAAGACGGTGTTGTGGGCGGTCCGCGCCTGGGCGTCCTCGAGCAGGCGCACCAGCTCGTCCGACAGGCCTTCGCGCCGCCCGATGACCCGGACCCTGACGCCCTCGCGCTCGAGCCGGGCGAGATCGCTCTCGAAGTAGCGCTTGGGCAACGCCATCAGTTCAGCGACCTCGGCCGCGGGCCGGCTCCAGTTCTCGGTGGAGAAGCCGAAGACCGTCAGCCAGCCGATGCCGAGCTTCGGGGCGGCCGACACGGTGCGGCGAAGCGCCTCCACGCCCGCGCGATGGCCGAGCGGCCGCGGCAGGCCGCGCTGCTTGGCCCAGCGGCCGTTGCCGTCCATGACGATCGCCACGTGCAGGGGCCGCGCCCCGTCCTGGGGAACGCCCGCGTTCGAAGAGGTCTCGGCGGCAGCCATGGGGTGAACGCTATCCTGCACGCGGGTCAGACGTGCATGATCTCCTGTTCTTTTGTTTTCAAGGCTTCGTCGATGCGCTTGATCGCCTCGTCGGTGATCTTCTGGACCTCGGTCTCGAAGCGCTTCTCCTCGTCCTGGCTGATGACGCCGTCCTTCTGCGCCTTCCGGCAGTCTTCGTTGGCGTCGCGGCGCACGTTGCGGACCGCGATGCGCTGCTGCTCGGCGTACTTGCCCGCGATCTTGGCGAGGTCCTTGCGCCGCTCCTCCGTGAGCGGCGGGATCGGCAGGCGCAGCGTCTGGCCGTCGACCACCGGGTTGAGGCCCAGGTCGGAGGCGCGGATCGCCTTCTCCACCGAGACGACCAGGCCGCGGTCCCACACGTTGATGGTGATCATCCGCGGCTCGGGCACGCTGATCGCGCCGACCTGGTTGAGCGGCACGTTCGAGCCGTAGGCCTCGACGTGGATCTGATCCAGCAGGCTCGCCGACGCGCGGCCGGTGCGAAGCGACCCGAACTCGTCCTTGAGGGCCGCGACAGCCTTGTCCATGCGGGCCTTGTAGTTGGAAAGCACAGGCTTTTCGGCGGTGGCCATCTAGGCGTCTCCGTATTCGGGTCTTGGGGCCGACTTTAGCGGCTAGGCGATGGTCGTGAAGACGCCTTCGCCGTTAAGGACTTTCAGCAGGTTCCCGCGTTCGCGGATGTTGAACACCACGATCGGGATCTTGTTGTCCCGCATCAGCGACACCGCCGAGGCGTCCATGACCTTGAGGTCCTTTGCCAGCACGTCGGTGTAGCTGAGGGTCTGGTAGCGTTCGGCCTTCGGATCCTTCTTGGGATCGGCCGTGTAGACGCCATCCACGCTGGTGCCCTTGAACAGCGCCTCGCAGCCCATCTCGGCCGCGCGCAGCGCCGCGCCCGAGTCGGTGGTGAAGAACGGCGCGCCGACGCCAGCGGCGAAGATCACCACGCGGCCCTTCTCCAGGTGCCTCAGCGCGCGGCGGCGGATGTAGGGTTCGCAGACCGCCTCCATCGGGATCGCCGACTGGACGCGGGTGAAGACGCCGATCTTCTCGAGCGCGGCCTGAACCGCCAGGGCGTTCATCACGGTGGCCAGCATGCCCATGTAGTCGGCGCTGGCCCGCTCCATCCCGGCCTCGGCCAGGGCCGCGCCGCGGAAGATGTTCCCGCCGCCCACCACGACGCACACCTCCACGCCGGCGCGCGCCACCTGGGCGATTTCCTCGGCCACGGCGCCCAGCGTCTTCGGGTCGATCCCGAAGCTGTCGCCGCCGACGCCAGCCTCCCCGGAGAGCTTCAGGAGGATGCGTTTGTAGCGCGGCTTGGCAAAGGCCATCGGCGGAGAATCCTCGGAAAGCTGGGCGAACATACAGCAAGGGCGCGGCGCGTCGACCGCACCGCGCCCCTGGGAGTCTCGATGATCCGACGCCGTTAGGCGCCGGCGCTCATCGACGCGACCTCGGCCGCGAAATCATCTGCCTTCTTCTCCACGCCCTCGCCGAGGGCGAAGCGCACGAAGGCCTTCAGGGCCACCGGCGAACCGGTTTCCTTCGCGATCTCCGCCACGAGCTGCTCGACCGTCTGGTCGGGGTTCATGACGAAGGGCTGCTTCAGGAGGACGACCTCCTCCTGCCACTTGCGGATCCGGCCCTCGACCATCTTCTCGGCGATCTCGCGGGGCTTGCCCGACTCCATCGCGGTCTGGGTCTGGATCTCACGCTCCTTGGCCACGACCTCGGGGTCGAGTTCGTCGGACGACAGGGCGAGCGGAGCCGTGGCCGCCACGTGCATGGCGATCTTGCGGCCGACGTCCTGCAGCTTCGCCGCGTCGCCGGCGCCTTCCATGGCCACGAGCACGCCCATGCGGGCGACGCCGTCGCCCTGCACGTTGTGCAGGTAGAGCGCGACGGCGCCCTGCGAGACCGACAGCTTGGCCGAACGGCGCAGCTGCATGTTCTCGCCGATGGTCGCGATCAGGTTCGTGATCGTGTCCTGCACGACTTCGCCGTTGGCCGCCTTGGCGTTGCGGATCGCGTCCACGTCGCCGTCGACGGTCAGGGCCACGTCCGCGAAGTCGCGGGCCGCGTCCTGGAACTTGTCGTTCTTCGACACGAAGTCGGTCTCGGCGTTGAACTCGACCAGCACGCCGGTCTTGCCGTCGGCGCTGATCTTGCCCGCCACCAGGCCCTCGGCGGCCGCGCGGTCGGCCTTCTTGGCCGCCTTGGCCAGGCCCTTGGTGCGCAGCCAGTCCATCGACGCTTCGATGTCGCCGTTGTTCTCCTGCAGCGCCTTCTTGCAGTCCATCATGCCGGCGCCGGATTTCTCGCGCAGGTCCTTGACCAGCGCAGCGGTGATTTCCGCCATGGTCAGCTCCTCATAAGTTCAGGGACCGGCGGCCCCAGGTGGAGGCCGCCGCACGTCAATTCGGGTGGGGCTGGCGCGCGAACGCGTCAGCCGGCTTGTTCTTCGCTCGCCGCGCCGGCGCCGCCTTCAGCCGTCTCGGCCGCCGCGGCGGTGGTATCGGGCTCGCCCGACATCTCCGCTTCCAGCGCAGCCGCGTCGGCCGGGGCGACCTCAGGCTCGGCCGCCGGCTTCGGGGCCGCGCGCGAGAGCGCAGGCTCGATCGGGGCTTCCGAAGCGCCCAGGTCGATGCCCGACGCCGCCTGCCCGGCCGCCAGGCCGTCCAGGATCGCGTCGGCCATCAGGTCGCAGTACAGCTGGATGGCGCGGGCCGCGTCGTCGTTGCCCGGGATCGGATAGGTGATGCCGTCCGGATTGCAGTTGGTGTCCAGGATGGCGATCACCGGGATGTTCAGCTTCCGGGCTTCCTGGATCGCGATCGCTTCCTTGTTGGTGTCGATCACGAACATCAGGTCGGGAATGCCGCCCATGTCCTTGATGCCGCCCAGGCTCAGCTCGAGCTTGTCGCGCTCGCGCGTCAGCTGCAGCAGTTCCTTCTTCGAGCGGCCCTGGCCCTCGCCCGACACCAGCGCGTCGGTCTCGCGCAGGCGCGCGATCGAACCCGACACGGTGCGCCAGTTGGTGAGCGTGCCGCCCAGCCAGCGGTGGTTCACGTAGTACTGGGCGCAGCGCTTGGCCGCCGTCGCGATCGGCTCCGAAGCCTGGCGCTTCGTGCCCACGAACAGGATGCGGCCGCCGCCGGCGGCGACTTCGCGCACCTTCACCAGCGCCTGGTGCAGCAGCGGGATCGACTGCGACAGGTCGATGATGTGGATGTTGGAGCGCGAACCGAAGATGTACTTGTCCATCTTCGGGTTCCAGCGGTGCGTCTGGTGGCCGAAGTGGGCGCCGGCCTCAAGCAGCTGGCGCATGGAGAATTCAGGCAGAGCCATCGTCTGTAACTCGTCTTTCTTCCGGTTGGACCGCCGCGGGCAACCTCTCCTGGGAGAGACCGGAACGGACAGGACGGGATGTCTCCCCGCCTGGCCCGCACACCCGCGTGTGGATTGGAGCGGCGCATGTAGTTGGAAACCGGCAGAAAAGCAAGCCGGGGCGGCCTGCCGCCGTCCGACCGACCGCGCGGCGGTTACCTGCGGCCGCAGGCGTTCACGTAGACGCTGATCTCGCAGGGCTCCGGGCGCGACGCTCCGTAGGGCGTGCTGTAGACCGAGCGCCCGCTGAAGGGCCTGTACGGTTCGAAGCCCGGCGCCTGCGGCGACTCAGGCGCGCCGTAGCGCCTGGGCGAGGTCGACGACGGCGCAGGCTGTTGCGGCAGGTAGCTCTTCGGCTTGTACGTCTCATACGACCCCGGCGATCCGAACGTCGCCCCCGGTCGTTGGCCAGGCGAGAACGTTCCCTGGGCCGCCGCCGGGCCGGCGATCAACGCCGCCGCGAGGATGATTGCAGATTGCCGCTTCATCGTATGACGCCTCCCGTCGTCTGAAGAGAAGCAGCCGCGGCTGGGGCGGGCAACGGACCCAACAGTATGAACGCGCCTGCCCTCAGGCCCAGGTCGCCATGACCCTGCGGCGAGACAACGCCGCCCGGACCGCGCCGAGCCAGGTCGTCGCAGCCGCTCGCTGGCCTCGGGTTCAGAGATCCTCGACGAACACCACGCCGGGGGCCGTCTTCAGGGCGCCGCGGACGGCGCCGTCCAGGGTGAATCGGCCCGGCAGCCGGAGCTCCACCTCGCGGTTTCCCTCCAGCCGGGCCGTCAGGACCACTTCGCCGCCGCGACCGTTCGAGACGCCCAGCCGCTTCTTGATCGCTTCGATCTCGGCGCTGTGCGGGGTGATGTGCACCCGCAGGCCCGCCACCACGTTCTCCACGGCCTTCTCCACCGGCTCCACATCGTCGCCGAAGAAGCGGACTTCACCGTCGCTGGCCTTGGCCCGCACCCGGATGGACACCGCCTTGCCGGGCTCCAGCAGGTCGCGGCACTTGCGCAGGCTCTCGGGCGGGAACAGCACCTCGTACTCGCCGGTGGGGTCCGAGAAGGTGACGAAGGCGAACTTCTCCCCGCTGCGCGAGGGCCGCTCCTGCTTGCGGCGGACCACGCCGGCCATGCGCAGGGCCTCGGCGCCGGCCACGGCCTTGGCGACCGCATCGGTGAGCAGGTCGGTGCGCTTGCGGCGCAGGGCCTCCACCATGTCGTCCAGCGGATGGCCCGAGAGGTAGAAGCCGACCGCCGCCAGTTCCTGATCCAGGCGCTCCGTCGGCGTCCAGGGCTCGGCCTTCGACAGCCTGGGCCGCTGGGCCTCGGCCTGATCGCCGCCGAACAGCGAGGCCTGGGCCGACTCCCGGTCGGCGGCGACGCTCTGCGCGTAGCCGATCAGGGTGTCGGCGGCCTCCACGAGCTGCGCCCGGTTCGGATGGATCGCATCGAAGGCGCCGGCGCGGGCCAGCGTTTCGAACGTGCGCTTGTTCACCTGCTTGGGATCGACCCGCTCGACGAAGTCGAAGATGTCGCGGAACGGGCCGCCCTCGCGGCGCACCTGGGCCACGTGTTCCATCGCCTGCAGGCCCACGTTGCGGATCGCGCCCAGGGCGTACAGCACCTCGCCGCCCTCGACCTCGTAGTCGGCGGCCGATGTGTTGACGCAAGGCGGCCGGATCTTCACGCCGAAGCGCTTGGCGTCCTGGTAGAACACCGAGAGCTTGTCCGTGTTGGCGATGTCGAGGCTCATCGAAGCCGCGAAGAACTCGACCGGCGCGTTCGCCTTCAGCCAGGCTGTCTGGTAGCTGACCACCGCATAGGCCGCCGCGTGCGACTTGTTGAAGCCGTAGCCCGCGAACTTGTCCACGAGGTCGAAGATCGCCCCGGACTGCGCCGCAGGGATGCCCTTGGCCTCGGCCCCCGAGATGAAGCGCGCACGCTGCGCCTCCATCTCTTCCTTCTTCTTCTTGCCCATCGCGCGGCGCAGCAGATCGGCCTCGCCGAGGCTGTAGCCGGCCAGGATCTGGGCGATCTGCATCACCTGTTCCTGGTAGACGATGATGCCGTAGGTCTCCTTCAGCACCCCCTCGAGCGTCGGGTGCAGGAAATCGATCTCGCGCCGGCCGAACTTGCAGTCGATGAAGGCCGGGATGTTGTCCATGGGGCCAGGGCGGTAGAGCGCGCCCACGGCGGTCACGTCCTCGATGCAGTTGGGCCGCAGCTGGCGCAGGGTGTCGCGCATGCCCTGCCCTTCCAGCTGGAAGACCCCCACCGTCTGGGCGTTGCTCATCAGCTCGTAGGTCTTCTCGTCGTCGAGCGGCAGCTTCGCCATGTCGACGGCCGCGCCGCGCTTCTCGAGGTACCTGAGCGCCCGGTCGATCACCGTGAGCGTCTTCAGGCCCAGGAAATCGAACTTCACGAGGCCTGCGCTCTCGACCCACTTCATATTGAACTGCGTAGCCGGCAGTTCGGACCTTGGGTCGCGGTAGAGCGGGGTCAGCTGGGTCAGTGGCCGGTCGCCGATGACCACCCCGGCGGCGTGCGTCGAGGCGTTCCGGTAGAGCCCCTCGAGCTGCAGCGCGATCTCGAGCAGGCGGGCCACGGCCTCGTCGCGCCGTCGCTCCTCCTGCAGCCGCGGCTCGATCTCGATGGCCTGCGCCAGGGTGACCGGATTGGCGGGGTTCGCCGGCACCATCTTGGCGAGGCGGTCGACCTGGCCCAGCGGCAGCTGCAGCACCCGGCCCACGTCGCGCAGCACGGCGCGCGCCTGCAGGGTTCCGAAGGTGATGATCTGGGCGACCTTGTCGCGGCCGTAGCGCTGCTGGACGTAGGCGATCACCTCCTCGCGCCGCTCCTGGCAGAAGTCGATGTCGAAGTCCGGCATCGACACCCGCTCGGGGTTCAGGAAGCGCTCGAACAGCAGGCCGTACTGGAGGGGATCCAGGTCGGTGATCGTCAGCGAATAGGCCACCAGCGAACCCGCGCCCGAGCCGCGGCCGGGCCCCACGGGGATCCCGCGCGCCTTCGCCCACTTGATGAAGTCCGAAACGATCAGGAAGTAGCCCGGGAAGCCCATCTGGGTGATCACCTGGATCTCCCGTTCCAGGCGGGCCTCGTACTCCTCGGGCGGCCGCACGTTGGCGCGGCCCGCCGACATGCGGAGCTTCAGGCCCTCGCGCGCCTGCCGGGCCAGCTCATCGGCCTCGGAGACCTCCCCGCCCGTGAACCGCGGCAGCAGCGGGTCGCGCTTGTTGACCATGAAGGCGCAGCGGCGCGCGATATCCACCGTGTTGTCGCAGGCCTCGGGCAGGTCGGCGAACAGCGTGCGCATCTCGGCCGCCGACTTGAACCCGTGCTCGGGCGTCACGCGCCGGCGCTCGTCCTGCCCGACGAAGCTGCCGTCGGCGATGCAGAGCAGCACGTCGTGCGCCGCGTAGGCCTGGGCGTTCTTGAAGTAGACGTCGTTCGTGGCGACGAGCGGCGCGTCCTCGTCGTACGCGAAGGCCACCAGCTCGGGCTCCGCGGCGGCCTCGGCCGGCGTCCCGTGCCGCTGGAGCTCCACGTAGAAGCGGTCGCCGAACGCCTCGTGCATCTCGCTCAGCGCCGCGCGTCCCTCCTTGACCTTCCCCGACGCGAAGAGGTGGTCCACCGGGCCGTCGGGGCCGCCCGACAGGAGGATCAGGCCCTCCGCATGCCGCCGGACCTCGGCCCAGGGCACGTGGGGCTCGTCGCTGGCGTCGATGTCCAGGTACGCCTTGGACGAAAGCTCGCAGAGGTTCAGGTAGCCGGTCTCGTTCTGGGCGATCAGAACGACCGTCGGCGCCTTGGCCCAGCGCTCCGCCGGCGCCTCGCCCACCCCGCGGACCGGAAGCGCGCAGGCGATGATGGGCTGCACCCCCTCGCCCTTCGTGGCGACCGAGAACTCCAGGGCGCCGAAGAGGTTGGCCCGGTCGCACAGCGCCACCGCGGGCATGCCGTCGGCCTTGGCGAGCGCGCCGATCTTGTCGGCCTTGATGGCCCCCTCGAGGAGCGAATAGGCGGACCGGACCCGGAGGTGGACGAACCCTGCGCCGCCGCTCTCCCCCAAGGCCAACTCCCCCATTCGCATGGCGGTCAGCTCACCAGGCCGGCCACCGAGCAGACCAGCCACACAAAGCTCGCCACCGACGCAAAGGCCAGCGATTCCCGGGCCAGACGAACCATCATCCGCATCCTTCCTGTGTGGCGCCTGTGGAGAACCTGTGGGCGCGTTCCGGGTTCGTTCTTATTCTCCTTTTGTTCCGGACGTCAAGCCCAGGGATAGGATCCCCTGCCCCTTGGATCATGGAGGCGTCACGCGCCACTGAAGGAAGCCTTCGCGGCGCCGCGTGTGGGACAGGCGCTCTGCAATCTCAAGACGCTGCCTGGGGCTCCTTTGCATCGCGGCGCGTCAACCAATGACCGCCGATCCGGCGCCGCGCCGCAATTGCTGGCGCCCACCCGCGCAACCCGTCTGCTGCTTGCCCAACCCCTTGCGCCACAAGGGATTGCGGCGTCCGCTCGGACGTGACGCCGCGACTGCAAAGCGCTCTCCTGAGACCTTTGCGCAGACGCCGCGTCGCTCCTGGGGAGGGGCGCCCCGAAGGGCCGATCGGTCAATCGGGGAACATGGGGATGAGGATCGGAAGACTTGCGGGGCTGCTGGCGGGCGCGTCGGCCACGGCCCTTTGTGCAGGCTCGGCCCTGGCGCAGGGCGCGGTGGGATCGGTTCCGGTCGCGGGGTCCGCGCCCACGGTGGCGACACTGGCCGTCGATGCGGCGGACGAGGCCGACAGCGATGCGGCGGGCGCGGCGCTCGACGAGGTGCTGGTCACCGGCACGCGGCTCAGGGCCGGCGGGTTCACGGCGCCCACGCCGGTCACCGAGATCGGGGCGGATCAGTTCCAGCAGCGGGCGGCCGCCAGCGTGTTCGAGGTCGTGCGCGACATCCCCTCGTTCCGCGGCACGAGCGGTCCCAGCGTGAATTCCACGGGCGCCCAGAACGCGTCGAAGGCGAACCTGGACCTGCGCGGCCTGGGCTCGGTGCGGACCCTGGTGCTGATCAACGGCCGGCGGCACGTTCCCGATGCGCCCACGAATGTGTTCGACACCAACCTGATCCCCACCAGCCTGATCGAGCGCGTGGATGTGGTGACGGGCGGCGCCTCGGCGGCCTACGGCTCGGACGCCGTGGCCGGGGTGGTCAACTTCATCCTGAAGAACCGGCTGGAGGGCTTCACCGCGGACCTGCGCTTCGGGGTCAGCCAGCGAGGCGACAACCACGAGTACAACCCCTCGTTCGCCTACGGCCGCAGCTTCATGGACGGCAAGCTGCACTTCATCATCGGCGGCGACTACACCCACTCCGAGGGCACGGGCACGATGTACGCCCGGAAGTGGGGCCAGAAGGAGCCGGGCGCATTGTCCCTGCCGGCGACCCGCGCCGCGGGCCTGCCGGCGACCCTGATCTCCAACAACGTCGAGACCGCCGCGTACAACGCCAGCGGCCTGATCACCTCGGGGCCTCTGCGGGGCATCGCCTTCGGTGAGAACGGGACGTTCTTCCGCTTCCCGTTCGGATCCATCGTCGGCGGCACCGAGATGATCGGCACGGGCAACTACGGCAGCGTCGAGAATCCGGATCAGTTCCTGCGGCCGCCCTACAAGCGGAGCGCCGCCCTCACCCGCGTCGAGTACGAGATCGACGAGACGACCAGCGCCTACGCCCAGCTGGGCTACGGGATGCTGCGCACCTACGGCCGTTCGTTCGGGGCCCGCGTGCCCAACTTCAACAACTACGTCGTGCGCATCGACAATCCGTTCCTGCCGAGAGGCGTGGTCGACCTGATGCGGGCCAACAACGTCACGACCTTCACCTACTCGGCCAGCCGCCACGACGACCTGGGCTCGATCGCGTCGCGAAACCGCTCGGAGACCACCCAGTTCGACGCCGGCGTGAACGGCGAGTTCCGGGGCTGGAATTGGGATCTGGGCGTCGGGTTCGGCAAGGCGCAGTTCGCGCCCTACATCAAGAACACTCCGCGCGAGGCCGACTTCTACGCCTCGGCCTTTGTGGTCACGGGCCCCGACGGCAGGCCGGCCTGCGGCCCGGTCTCGGCCAATCCGTACTTCAATGCTCAGACGCCGGCGGTGCGGGCGCGGCTGATCGCCAACCTGTCGCCAGGCTGCGTGCCCTACAACATCTTCGGTACCAACCTGGAGCAGAACCAGGCGGCCCTGGCCTACTTCAACTCGGCCTCCGCGGCGGACATGCAGTTCCGCCAGCGGGACGTGGCCTTCAACGTCGCGGGGGCGCCGTTCTCGCTCCCGGCCGGCGAAGTGTCGGTGGCGGCGGGCGTGGAGTGGCGGCGCGACACCGCCAGCGTCGTCAACTGCGCCGACTGCCAGAAGCTGGCGCTGATGAACCAGAACTACTCGCTCTACACCGGCGCGATCGAGGTGAAGGAAGCCTACGTCGAGTTGGGCCTGCCGGTGCTGAAGGACATGGTCCTCGCGAAGGACCTGTCGCTGAACGCCGCCGCGCGGCGGACCGACTACTCCACCTCCGGCGCCGTCACGACCTGGAAGGTGGGCGGGACGTGGGACGTCACCGACTTCCTGCGGTTCCGCGCAACCCGCTCCCGGGACATCCGGGCCCCCAACATCAACGAGCTGTTCAATCCCGGGTCCGAGGGCAACCCGAACGTCGTCAACCGACGGACCGGCGCCTCCGGCTTCACCAAGTCGAACACCGTCGGCAACCCGAACCTGATCCCGGAGACCGGCGACACGACCACGGTCGGCCTGGTCTTCCAGCCGAAGTGGGGCTGGAGCGAGGGGCTTCGGATTTCGGTCGACTACTGGGACATCGAGATCAAGGACGTGATCGCGACCCAGAACGTCCAGGACATCCTTGACGCCGTGCTGCTGCGCGGCGACCCGGAACTGTCCACCTTCGTGGTTCTCGACCCGTCGAGCCCGGTGGGCGTGAGCCGGGTCAACGTCCCCCAGCAGAACCTGAACGCTCTCGAGACCAACGGGCTCGACATCGAGATCGCCTACACGGTGCCGATGGCCAACCTGAACCTGCCGGGTCAACTCAGCCTGCGGGCCCTGGGGTCATGGATCGACAAGTACAAGACGATCACCCGCACCACGACGATCGACAGCTCCGGCGTGACCGGCACGCCGACCTGGTCCTGGAACGGCGTTGCGACCTATCGCCTGGACCGGTTCACCGGCAGCCTGATGGTCCGCTACACCGACAGGATCCGCTTCAGCGCCACGGCCGTCGGACTGGACGGCCTGACCCCCGGGACGCCTGAGTACCTGGCTGTCGCGCGGCTCTCCAACAGCATCAACCAGAACTACTGGCCCGAGGCGGTCTACTGGAACGCCAGCCTCCAGTACGACTTCGTCGAGGGACCGGGCCGCAGGGTCCAGGGCTACCTGACCGTCGACAACCTGTTCGACAAGCAGCCGCCAATCGTCGCCATCAGCATCAACGGCACGGCCTACGACCTGATCGGCCGGGCCTTCAAGGTCGGCGTGCGCGTCGCTTACTGACCCAGGGGACAAGACACATGAGGATGAGCAACCGCGCCGCGTTCGCAGCCTTCGCCGCCCTGGCCGCGGCCTCTGCGGGCGCGGCCCCGAAGCCCGATCATTCGCTGCGCTCGACGCCCGAGACGGTGCGGCGGGGGATCATCTCCGCCGACACGCCGCCGGTTCTGCGGATCAAGTCGGGGCAGACCGTACGGATCGACACGATCTCGCATGGCGGCGTCACGGACGACCCCGTGGCCTTCTTCGCCACGGCCGGCATCAAGCCCGAGGAGGTGCTGGACGACGTGAAGGCCGTGGCCCGGCTGCCGCGCACGGAGGGCTTCGGGGGGCACATCCTCACGGGTCCGATCTACATCGAAGGCGCCGAGCCGGGCGACATGCTGGAGATCCGCATCCACGCCGTGGAGCCGCGCGTGAACTATGGCGTCAACAGCCCGGGGCCGGGCGGGGTCGCGCCGACCATTCTGACGGAGCGCACTCAGCTGATCATCAAGTTCGATCCGAAGCGCGGCGTGGTGTTCAACTCGCCGGGCGTGGAGACCCCGCTGCGGCCCTTCATGGGCATCATGGCCGTGGCGCCGGGCGAACCCCGGACCGTCGGCTCGCGCGCCCCGGGCGACTTCGGCGGCAACATGGACCTCGCGCGCCTGACTGCGGGCTCCACGCTCTACCTGCCGGTGTTCCAGCCGGGCGCCCTGTTCGTCACCGGCGACTCCCACGCAGCGCAGGGCGACGGCGAGGTGTCGGGCAATGCGGTGGAGGCTTCGATGACCCCGACCCTGCAGTTCATCCTCCACAAGGGCCTCGGCAAGGGGATGACGCCGTGGGCGGAGGACGCGGACTACTACTACATCATGGGCATGGACCGGGACCTGGACGTCGCCCTGCGCCGCTCGGTGGAGAAGACGGTCGAGTTCCTGGTGACGAAGAAGGGCCTGACGCCGCTGGAAGGCTATTCGCTCGCCAGCACGGCGGTCGACTTCGCCGTGGCTGAAGCCGTCGATGACGTGCTGATCATGTACGGCAAGGTCGCCAAGCGGTGGTTCGCCAAGAAGGAGCCCTACTGGGCGGCGCCCGCCAGGTGATCCGCCGACCAGGGCTCCAGATGCCCGTCGCGCAGGGCGAGCACCCGGTCCATGTGGCGGGCGAGCTCGAAGTTGTGCGTGGCGACCAGCGCGGCCACGCCCTGGCTCCGGGCCAGGGCGTAGAGGCTGTCGAAGACCGCCGTCGAGGTCGTCGGGTCCAGGTTTCCGGTCGGCTCGTCCGCCAGCAGCAGGCGCGGCGCGTTGGCGAGCGCCCGGGCGACCGCCACGCGCTGCTGTTCGCCGCCGGAAAGCTGCGCGGGCTGGTGATGGGTGCGGTCGCCGAGGCCGAGGTCCGCGAGCAGCACGCGGGCCCTCTCCCGCGCGACCCGCTTGGGCGCGCCCGCGATCATCATCGGGATCGCCACGTTGTCCTCGGCCGAGAACTCGGGGAGCAGGTGGTGGAACTGGTAGACGAAGCCGATGGTGGCCAGTCGCACGCGCGTGCGCTCGCGCTCGTTCAGGTTCGAGCAGTCGGCGCCCAGCACGGCGATGCGCCCGGCGTCCGGGCGCTCCAGCAGGCCCGCTGCGTGGAGAAGGCTGGACTTGCCCGAGCCTGACGGCCCGACCAGCCCCACGATCTCGCCCGCCCGGAGATCGAGGTCGACGCCCTTCAGAACCGGCAGGGAGCCTGCGCCGGTGACGTAGGTCCGCTCCAGCCCGCGGATCGACAGGACCACGTCATTCATAGCGAAGGGCCTCGACGGGATCGAGCTTGGACGCCCGCCACGCGGGGATGAGGCTCCAGAGACACGCCATGCTCAGGGAGAAGACCGAGATCCAGAACACCTCCAGCCAGTCCACCTTCGCGGGCAGGCGCGACAGGTAGTAGACGTCCGAGGCGAACACCTGGGCGCCCGTGGCCCACTCCACCAGCGACTGGATCGGGCCGATGTTCAGGGAGAACAGCACGCCCAGCGCGACGCCCGCGACCGTGCCCGCCGCGCCGATGCTGGCGCCGATCATGAAGAAGATCCGCAGGACCGAACCGCGGCCCGCCCCCACCGTGCGGAGGATGGCCACGTCGCGGGTCTTGTTCTTCGCCAGCATGACGAGGCCCGAGATGATGTTCAGGGCCACGATGGCGATCACCACGCCGAGGATGATGCGCATCGCCGTCCGCTCGACCGCGAGCGCGCCCCAGAACGCCACGTCCCGTTGCGTCCAGTCATTGACGATGGCCGCCGGCCCCGCCGCCTTGGTGATCGGCCCCCGCATGCGGGACGCGTGGTCCGGGTCGGTCACCTTGATCTCGATGGCGTCAGCCGTGTCCTCGCGGCCGAAGAACAGCTGAGCCTGGGCGAGCGGCATGTAGATGTAGGCCTGGTCGTACTGGCTCATGCCGACGCTGAAGGTGGCCCCCACCGTGTAGGGCTTCTGGAGCGGCGTCCCGCCGAACGCGGTCGCCCCGCCGGTCGGCGAAATGAGCGTCAGGGTGTCGCCAGGCGCGACGCCCAGCGACTGTGCGAGCCGGGCGCCGACCACGATCACGTCGCCGCCGTACTCACCCTTCCCGAACTCGCGCAGCGAGCCGGCCGTCAGCTGGCCCGAGACCAGCTTCGTCGCCTGCAGGTCCGCCAGGCTGATGCCACGCACCAGGGTTCCGGTGATCTGGCTGGGGCCGATGGCGATGGCCTGGGCCTCGATGATCGGCGCGGCCTGGACCACGCCGGGCACCTTGACGATGCGCGCCACCGCCCGGTCGCGCTCGGGGCCGTCGAGCACGCCGCCGGTCACGAACAGATGGCCCTGGAACCCGAGGATGCGGTTCAGCAGCTCGGACCGGAACCCGTTCATGATCGACATGATCGCGATCAGGCCCGCGACGGCGAGCATGATGCCCAGGAACGAGATGATGGAGATCAGGGACACGCCGCCCTGGCTGCGGCGCGCACGCAGGTAGCGCACGGCGATCATCCGCTCCCAGGGCCCGAAGGGCGCTGCCCGCGCGCCGGTGACCCCGCGGGCGTCGCTCACGCCGTGATGGCCTGGAGCGCGGCGTCCAGCGGCAGGGTCTGCCGCTCGCCGGTCGCCCGGCGCTTCAGCTCCACGACGCCGTCCGCGACGCCCTTCGGCCCCACGATCAGCTGCCAGGGGATGCCCACCAGATCGGTCGCAGCGAACTTCGCCCCCGGGCGGTCGTCCCGGTCGTCGTAGAGCGGGTCCACGCCCGCCGCCGTCAGCGCCTTGTAGGCCCGCTCGCAGACCTCGTCGCAGGCGCTGTCGCCGGCCCGCAGGTTGAGCACCGCCGCCCCGAAGGGCGCCACGCTGTCGGGCCAGATGATCCCGGCCTGGTCGTGGCTCGCCTCGATGATGGCGCCGGCCAGGCGCGAGACGCCCACGCCGTACGACCCCATCTGGACGTTGACCTCCTTGCCGTCGGGCCCGGCGACCTTCGCGCCCATGGGCTTCGAGTACTTCTCGCCGAAGTAGAAGATGTGGCCCACCTCGATGCCGCGGGCGGTCATCCGCTTGTCCTCGGGCAGAGCCTCGTAGCGGGCGGGCTCGTGCATCTCGTCCGACGCCGCGTACAGGCTGGTGCGCTGGTCGACCATCGGCTGCAGGTCGCCGTCCCAGTCGATGTCCGGGCCGGGCGCGCCCATTTCCACCAGGTCGCGGTGCGCGAAGACCTGGCTCTCTCCCGTCTCGGCCAGGATGATGAACTCGTGGCTGAGGTCGCCGCCGATGGGTCCGGTGTCGGCGCGCACCGGGATCGCCTTCAGACCCAGGCGCGCATAGACGTTGAGGTAGGCCAGGAACATCCGGTTGTAGGCCCGCCGCGCGCCCGCTTCGTCGAGGTCGAAGGAGTAGGCGTCCTTCATCAGGAACTCGCGGCCGCGCATGACGCCGAAGCGGGGCCGGCGCTCGTCCCGGAACTTCCACTGGATATTGTAAAGATTCAGCGGCAAGTCCTTGTACGACTTGACATAGCTGCGGAAGATGTCGGTCACGACCTCCTCGGCCGTGGGCCCGAACAGCAGCTCGCGCTGGCTCCGGTCGAAGATGCGCAGCATCTCGTCCCCGTAGTCGTCGAACCGGCCGCTCTCCTTCCACAGGTCCGCCAGCTGGATCGTCGGCATCAGGATCTCGACGGCGCCGGCGCGGTCCATCTCCTCGCGGACCACCTGCTCGATCTTCTTCAGAACCTTAAGTCCCAGCGGCAGCCAGGCGTAGATGCCCGCGGCCTCCTGCCGGATCATGCCGGCGCGGAGCATGAGCTGGTGCGACACGATCTGCGCGTCGGCAGGCGCCTCGCGAAGCGTGGGCATGAAGTACCGCGAAAGACGCATGGGATTCCTGGGACTGTCCGACGAAGGCGCCCTGATACCCTTGCCGCCGGAACCTTGGCAACGATGTGGCGGGGAAGTGGTTGCCTCAGGCGACCTGCGGCAGCGGCGGCAGCTTCACCAGTCCCAGCTGCACCACGGCGAACAGGATCACCCAGAGCACCGCCGACACCCACGTCGTGGTGAGGAACTTCCGCTTCAGCTTGGGATCGACCGGGGCGCCGGGATCCCCGCCGTCTCCCCTGTCGATGCCGGCTTCCGCGTGGCTGACCACGCCCAGCGGGAGGACGGCGAACAGCACCGTCCACCAAAGGACGAGATAGATGCCGATCCAGGTGATCGGGTTCATCTCAGTGGGCGCCCTTCGGGGTTTCCATGAGCTCGACGAGGACGCCGCCCATGTTCTTCGGGTGCACGAAGATCACCGGCGTGCCGTGCGCGCCGATGCGGGGATTGCCGCCGTTGAGGACCGTCGCGCCCTTGGCCGCCATGTCGTCGCGGGCGGCGATGATGTCCTCCACCTCGAAGCAGATGTGGTGTTGCCCGCCGGCCGGGTTCTTCTCGAGGAAGCCCTTCAGGGGCGAGGCGTCGCCGTGCGGCTCGATCAGCTCGATCTGGCTGTTCGGCAGGTCCACGAAGCAGACCCAGACGCCCTGCTCGGGCATGGCGAACTTCTCGCCGATCTTCGTGGCGCCCAGGACGTCGCGATAGAGCGCGACCGACTTCTCGATGGAGGGCGTCGCGACGCCCACGTGGTTCAGTTTCCCGATCATGCCGCCCCTATACGCCGTCGGCGCGATCCGCGCGAGATCACGTCGCGGAAGCAGGCAGCGGCGCCGGGGCGATGCCGCCCAGGCCGTCCGACGCGAAGACGGCGCCCGCCTGCAGGAGCGCCTGGATGCGGGCCGGCTCGATCCCCCAGTCCCGCAGCACCTCCACCGTGTGTTCGCCGATGTCGGGCGTCGGACGACGGCCATGGATCGGCGTCCGCGCGAAGTCGGCGTAGCCGCGCACGGTGATCATCGGCCCCAGCCGGGCATGCTCCCACGCGTCCAGGAAGCCGTTCTCGTGCAGCCAGGGGTCCTGCAGCGCCTCGGCGCTGCGCAGGACCGGCGCGGCGGGCACGCCTGCGGCCAGTAGGCTCTTCAGCAACGGGCCCCGTTCACGCCCGGCCAGGGCGGCCTCAAGCCGCTCGGCCACCTCGCCGTCCCGCGGCGCCAGCAGCGGCGCCGGGCCGAGATCCACGTCCAGCGCCTGGCCCAGCGCATGCGCCTCGGCGTCGGTGTCGCAGGCGATCCCGATCCAGCCGTCCGCGCAGGCGTAGTACCGATGCGTCGCGCGCACGCCGAGGCAGTCCTCCCCGCCGAGGTCGTTCGGCGGCCGGCCGTCGTAGGTCACCGTCTCGCCGAGCTGGAACAGCAGGCTCTGCGCCAGCAGGCTGGTCTTGATCTCCTGTCCGACGCCCGTCCGTTCGCGCGCGTGCAACGCCGCGACCACGGACGACGTCACGACGGACGCGGTGGCCACGTCGTTCATCGGGATGGTGAGGAGAATGGGATCGCCCTCCCCGCCCTGCGCCGCCTGCATCCCGCCTTCGGCCTGCAGCAGGGGATCGAAGCCGGGCAGCGCCGCGCGCTGGCCCTGGTCGCCGTACGCGTTGATCGAGCACGAGATGATCCGCGGATTCACCGCCCGCAGGGCCTCGTAGTCGATCCCCAGCTTCGCGCGAACGCCCAGCCGGTAGTTGTCGATCACCACGTCGGCGGTCCGGGCCATCTCCAGGAAGAGTTCGCGCGCGCCCGGCGCCCGCAGGTTCAGCCCGAGCGCCCGGCTGCCGCGGTTGTACATCAGGAACCCCGGACCGTCGGATCGGAAGGGGTCCGCCTCGGGGGGCTCGACCTTGATCACGTCGGCGCCCAGGTCGCTCAGCAGCGCGCCCGCGAAGGCCCCCGCGATGACGGTGCCCAGGTTCAGCACCTTCACCCCGGCCAGCGGCGCCGCTGTCGGCGCGGCGGCTGGCGGCGACGCCGGCTTCGCGGGCCACTGCGGCGGCGCGTCGACCGCTTCGGGCAGGCCGCGGATCGACGCCGGCGTCTCGGACAGCCGCGCCGGCGGGGCCGGCATCGCCACCGCGCCGTGCCGCGCGTGCGGAAACGTCAGCCGCATGCCGGCCTCTGCGACGGTCTCGCTCGCGAACCAGGTCTCGCGGCGCCGGACCGGACCGCAGGGCACGTCGTTCGCGCGCAGGTCCTCCAGCCACTCGTCGCGGGTGCGGGTCAGGAAGATGCCTTCCAGCAGGTCGCGCGCCGCCAGCATGTCCATCTCGAGCGCGTCGAAGGCGTCTTCCAGGCCCAGGACCTCGAAGGCCTTGCGGTAGAAGTTGGTGAACAGCGTGCCCAGGAAGAACCACTCGCCGTCGGCGCACTGGTAGAGGCGATACCGCGGGTTGGCGCCCGGCGGCGTGCCGCGCGGCAGCGGCGGCTGCAGCAGCGCCCGCGCGGCGCCGGACGCTTCGGCGGCGCCGTGCAGGCCGCTCACCGTCACGGCCTGGCCGCGACCGCTGCGGGTCCGCTCCAGCAGCGCGGCGCCGATCGCCGCCGAGCCCATGACGCCCTGCGCGTACCAGAGGACGGGGATGATCAGGTGGATGGGGACGTCCGCATTGGCGCCCTGCCGGAACGCCGCCCCGGTGAGGCCGCCCAGCAGGCTGTGGTGCGCGGGCAGCCCGCTCCACGCCCCCGAGGTCCCGTAGGGCGGCATCCAGGCGTGCACCAGGGCAGGATGCTCTGCGGTCAGCGTGGCGGCGTCGAGGCCCAGCGCCTCCAGGCGGCCTGGCGCATGGTCGAACAGCGCGACGTCGGCGCCGGCGATCAGGGCCTTGGCCTGCGCCAGGCCAGCGGGCGTCTGGAGGTCCAGCGTCGCGACCTGCTTGTTTCGATTTAAGGCGAGGTAGCCCGGATGGTCCCGCCAGCGGTCGCCGCCCGGCGGCTCCACCTTCACCACCTCGGCCTCGAAGTCGCCGAGCAGCATCGCAGCCATCGGGCCGGCGACGCCCTGGCTGAAGTCGGCGATCCGCACGCCCTTGTAGGCGGACATGTCCGCAATCCTCCCGGCGCGTGTGATCCGCGCTCATGGCGCGCATCAAACCGGGTGTTCGAAAGGCCCGCAAGGGAGTGCTAGCGTCGCCCGGGCGACGGAGACGAGACATGCGGACGGCGAGGCTGGGATCCCTGGGCGAGGTGAGCCGCCTGACGCTGGGCGGCGGCGGCATCGGGCAGATCTGGGGCGAGGTCACCCGCGACGAGGCGGTGGCGACCCTCAAGGCCGCGCTCGACGCCGGCATCGACCTGATCGATGCGGCGCCGATGTACCGCAACGCCCAGGCCTTTATCGGCGAGACCTTCGGCGGTTCGCCGCCGGCCCACCTGCGCTTCACGACCAAGTGCCAACTCGGCACGCCGGCCCCGGGCGAGACCGCCGCCATCCTCGAGGAGTCCCTCGCGAGCAGCCTCGCCGAGATGCGGCTCGAGCGCGTGGACGTCTTCTTCCTGCACTCCAACATCCACGCCGAGGGGTTCGCCTACGCGTTCGGGGACTCGGCCAAGGACCGGTTCTCCACGGTCTGGTCGGTCTACCTGCACGAGGTCGCGCCGACGATGCAGCGGCTGAAGGCTCAGGGTCGGATCGCCGCCTGGGGCATCACCGGCATCGGCGTGCCCACAGCCGTGATCGAAGCCATCGGCCAGCCGGAACGCCCGGACGTCGTGCAGGTGATCGCGAACCTCATGGACAGCCCGGGCGCGCTGAAACGGTACGCCGAACCCGCCCGGCCCCGCGCGGTCGCCGCCGCCGCCAAGTCCGCCGGCTGCGGCGTGATGGGCATCCGCGCCGTCCAGGCCGGCGCGCTGACGTCGGCCGTGGACCGCGAACTGTCGCCGAACAACCCGGACCGACTGGACTACGACCGCTCGGCGCCTTTCCGCGCCCTCTGCGCCCGCTGGGGCCAGGACCCGGCTTATGTGGCGCACCGCTACGCCCTGAGCCTGCCCGACTTCGACACCATCGTCCTCGGCGTGAAGACGCGGGCCGAGCTGGCCATGTGCGTGCAGGCTGAGGCCGACGGCGCCTACTCGGCCGCGGAGATGGCCGAGATCGACGCGCTGGGCCTGGCGCCCCGCTAGGTCGACCTCTCCGTCCGTTGCGGCGAAGGCCGGGACCGACGCGGCAGGCCCTAGACCCTCAGCAGGATCGTCTCGACCACGGGACGACGGCCCCAGATGCGCTGGCTCGCCTTCTTCACGGCGCGGCTGATGGCGGTCTCGACGCTGTCGTCGTACTCGCGCTCCTCGCCCTTGAGCCGCTTGATGGCGCCCTCGGCTTCCTGCACGAGTTCCTCCAGGACTTCGGCCAGGTCCTCGTCGTCCACCGTCGGCAGCCCCACGGCGCGGATCTGCGGCGCAGCCGCCAGCCGATTGCGCCCATCCAGCACCACGGCGACCGCGACGACTCCGTTGAACGACGCATGCCGCCGTTCGCGCAGCGCCTCGCCGTTCTCGGGCGTGAGCACGCCGGCGTCCACGTAGAGACGGCCCGACGGCACCTCGTCGATCACTTCCGCGCGGCCCGGCGCCAGGCGGACCATGTCGCCGTTGCGCGGCGTCACCTGCTGGGGGATCTGCAGGTCGGCGGCGAAGGCCGCGTGCTCCATCAGATGGCGGCGCTCGCCGTGCGTCGGCACCGCGATCTGCGGCCTTGCCCAGCGGTACATCTCGGCCAGCTCGTCGCGACAGGGGTGGCCCGAGACGTGGATGCCCGGGTGGTCGCGCTCGGTGTAGAGCCGCACCCCGCGCTCGGTGAGCTTGTTCTGCAGGTTGCGGATCGGGATCTCGTTCCCGGGGATCACCCTGCTGGAGAACACGCAGGCGTCGCCCGCCCCCAGGCGCACGTGGGGATGGGTCCCGTCGGCGATGCGCGCCAGGGCCGCCCGGGGTTCCCCCTGGCTGCCGGTGCACAGGTAGAGCACGCCGTCGTCAGGGAAGTGCTTGGCCTCGGTGTCTTCGAGAAACGGCTTCAGGCCCTCCATCAGGCCCACCGACCTGGCGGCCGCCGCCATGCGATGCATCGAGCGCCCGACCAGGCACACCCGCCGGCCGTTCGCCTCGGCGGCGCGGGCCACCGAGTCCATCCGCGCCACGTTGGAAGCGAAGCAGGCGACCGCCACCCTGCCCTTCAGCGAGCCGATCAGGGGGATGAGCGTCTCGCGGACGTCGGCTTCGGACCCGGCGTGGCCGTCGACGAAGACGTTGGTGGAGTCGCACACCATCGCCAGCACGCCCTCGTCGCCAAGGCGGCGGATCGCGTCCGCGTCGGTGACGCCGCCCAGCAGGGGATCGGGGTCGATCTTCCAGTCCCCTGTGTGGAGCACGGTGCCCAGCGGCGTCTTGATCGCCAGGCCATTCGGCTCGGGGATCGAGTGCGTAAGCGTGATCAGCTCCAGCCGGAACGGCCCCAGCTCGATCGTCCCGCCCAGCGGCACCTCGGTGATGGCGGCCGCCTCCAGGAGGTCGGCCTCGCGCAGCTTCTCGCGGAGGATGAAGGCCGTGAAGGGCGTGGCGTAGATGGGCGCCTTCAGCCGCGGCCACAGCCAGGCCACCGCCCCGATGTGATCTTCGTGGGCGTGCGTCAGGACGATCCCGAGGATGCGGTCGGCGTACTCCTCGATGAACTGGGGATCCGGCAGGATCACCTCGACGCCGGGCGTCGTCTGGTCCCCGAAGGTCACGCCCAGGTCGACCACGATCCACCGCCGGTCGTGCGGCGGGCCGAAGGCGTAGAGGTTGAAGTTCATCCCGATCTCGTTCGAGCCGCCCAGCGGCAGGAAAACGAGTTCGTCGTCGCGCCCGATTTTCGAAGGTGGGGCCATCAGCCGGCTTTCTTGTTCCGCCGCCAGATCTCCAGCATGCCACGGATGGTGAGGTCGGGGTCGAAGTGGTCGATGCTGGTCGTCGCGCCGTGGAACAGCGAGGCGACCCCGCCGGTGGCGACCACGGTCAGCGGCCGCCCGTGCTCGGCCTTGATGCGGGCGATCAGGCCTTCGATCAGGGCGATGTAGCCCCAGAACACGCCGGACTGCATGGCGCCCACGGTATCAGTCCCGACCACCCTCTGCGGTTTCTGGATCGCGACCCGGGGAAGTTTGGCCGCCGCCGTATGCAACGCTTCCATGGACAGGTTGATCCCCGGGGCGATCACGCCGCCCTCGAAGCCGCCGTCAGCCGCGACGATGTCGAAGGTGGTGGCGGTGCCCGAGTCGATGACGATCAGGTCGCCGGGGTAGACCACGTGCGCGCCGATGGCGTTGACGAGACGGTCGGCCCCCGCCTCCGAGGGCTTCTCGATCCGCACCGGGATGCCCAGGTCGACGTTCTCGCCGATGACGATCGGCTCCACGTGCAAGTAGCGCCGCGCGAGGTTGCGCAGGTTGAAGATCGACTGCGGCACGACGGACGAGATGATGCAGCCGTCGAAGCGGTTGAGGTCGAGCCCCGCCATGCCCAGCAGCTGGGAAAGCCAGACGGCGTATTCGTCCGCCGTCCGCGTGGAATCCGTACCGGCCCGCCACTGCGCCATCCAGCGCTCGCCGTCGTGCACGGCGAAGAGCGTGTTGGTGTTGCCCTGTTCGATCGCGAGCAGCATGTGATCACGCCCCTCCAAAGAAGACGTCGCCGGCCGTTATGCGCTCCAGGCCGCCATCGTCCAGCCTGAGCCTGAGCGCGCCGTCCGGATCGAGACCCTCCGCCACGCCGGCCACGGTGCGGTTGGGAAGCCGCGCCTCGCAACGCTGGCCGATCCCCGTGGCGCGCTGGGACCAGCCCGCGGCGATCGCCGGGAAGCCTTGGACCGACCAGGCGCCCCGCCAGCGCTCGAAGGCGCCGGCCAGGACCTCCAGCGCCTCTCGTGGCCGGGGCGGCGGCCCGGACATGTGGTCGGCGAAGCTAGCGGCGGGCCGCTCCACGTCGCTGGGCGCGTGCGCCAGGTTCACGCCGACGCCGACCGCGAGCCACAGCCGCCCGTCCGGACGGCTGCCGCTCTCCACCAGGATGCCCACCGCCTTGCGGCCATGGATCATGACGTCGTTCGGCCACTTCAGACGCGCGACGCCGGGCCCCAGGCAGGCGTCGGCGAGATCGCAGGCCGCGAGCGCCGCCACGAACGACAGCTGCGCGGCCTCAGCGGCCGGACGGTCGGTCGTGGTCAGCAGGGTCGCCGCGAGGTTGCCGCGCTGCGTCGACCACGCGCGGCCGCGCCGGCCGCGTCCAGCCGTCTGCACCTCGGCGGTGATCCAGACCGGGCCGGCCTCCCCCGCGTCCGCGCGGCGGCGGGCCTCGGCGTTGGTGGAGTCCAGTTCGTCGTACGCCTCTATCGGCGGGTGGACGGACAAGCGCCCTAGACCAGCCCGAGCGCCTGGGCGGCAGTGGCCGCGGCGTCGTTCAGCCAGTAGAGGGCCACGATCACGACCGGGAAGGCGAAGGCCGCCGAGGCCAGCGCGATCGCGTTGGCTTCCGCCGGCGGCTTGTCGGTCGCGCCCTGGCTGCCGTCGAACCACATGACCTTGATCAGGCGCAGGTAGTAGAACGCGGCCACAACAGAGCCCACCAGGCCGGCCACGGCGACGCCCCAGAGGCCGGCATCGAGCGCGGCCTTGAAGACGAAGATCTTGGCGAAGAAGCCGGAGAACGGCGGCAGGCCCAGAGCCGACAACGAGAAGATCGTCATGGCGAAGCCGATCGCCGGACGCTCCTTGATGAGGCCCGCCATGTCCTCGATCGTCTCCATTGCCCGGCCCTGGCGTGACAGCGCCGCGAGGCAGGCGAAGAAGCCGGTGACGTCGATCATGTAGAGGACCATGAACACCAGCATGGCCTGCACGCCCTCGGACGTGCCCGAGGCCAAGCCCAGCAGGGCGTAGCCGATGTTGGCGATCGACGAATAGGCCCACAGGCGCTTCAGGTTCTTCTGCACCAGGCCCGCGAAGGCGCCCACGGCCACCGAGATGAGCGAGATCGCCACCAGGACCTGCTGCCACTGGTCCACGGCGCCGGCGAAGCCGTCGGCCAGGACGCGGGCGAACAGGATCATCGCGGCCAGCTTGGGCGCGGCGGCAAAGAACGCCACGACCGGCGTCGGCGCGCCCTCGTAGACGTCCGGGGTCCACATGTGGAACGGCGCCGCCGAGACCTTGAACGCCAGTCCGCAGATCAGGAAGACGAGGCCGAACAGCAGGCCGGTGTTGGCCTCCGAGCCCGCCGCCACCGCGATCTCGCTGAACAGCGTCGATCCGGCGAACCCGTAGATGAGGCTGGCGCCGTAGAGCAGCAGGCCGGACGAGAGCGCGCCCAGCACGAAGTACTTCAGCCCCGCCTCGGACGCCTTGGCGTTGTCGCGGTGCATCGCAGCCATGATGTAGAGCGCCAGCGAGTGCAACTCGACGCCCACGTAGAGCGAGATCAGGTCGCCCGCCGAGGCCATCATGCCCATGCCCAGGGCGGCCAGCAGGATCAGCACCGGGAATTCGAAGGTGCGCATGCCGCGCCGCTCGAACCACGGCTGGGCGAGCGGGATGGCGATGGCCGACGCCAGGTAGATGGCCACCTTGGCGAAGGTCGCCGCGGCGTCGGAGATCAGCCCGCCGCCAAACGCCGTGCCGAACGGCTGGGTCGCCGCGGCCACGGCCGCCGCCACCAGCACGACCACGCTGGCCCCGCCGATGAGCGTCGTCTGCTTCTGCGCGAACGCGCCGATCACCAGGAGCGCCAGCGCGCCCACGGCGAGGATGATTTCGGGAACGGCCAGCGCCAGGTTTGCCGAGAGCATCTACGGAACCCCTACCCGCCGATCGCCGCCTGATAGACCCGCACGAGCTGGTCCACCGACGCGCCCGTCAGGTCGAATACGATGTTGGGCTGCACGCCCATGTAGAGGGTCGCCACGATCAGCGGCGTGAAGATCGCGACCTCCCGCCAGTCCAGGTCGGTGATCGTCTCGAGCTTCGGGTTGGTGATCGTGCCGAAGACCACGCGGCGATAGAGCGTGAGCATGTAGACGGCCGAGAGGATCACCCCGGTCGCCGCCAAGATCGCGGTCCAGGTGCTCACCTGGTACGTCCCGGTCATCGACAGGATCTCGCCCACGAACCCGCTCGTGCCCGGCAGCCCCACGTTGCCCATGGTGAAGAGCATGAAGACGGCGGCGTACCACGGCATCCGGTTCACCAGCCCGCCGTAGAAGGCGATCTCGCGGGTGTGCATGCGGTCGTAGATCACGCCGACGCAGAGGAAGAGCGCCCCGGAGATCACCCCGTGGCTCAGCATCTGGTAGATCGCGCCCTGCTCGCCCGTGGCGTTGCCCGAGAAGATGCCCATGGTCACCAGCCCCATGTGGGCCACCGACGAGTAGGCGATCAGCTTCTTCACGTCGGTCTGCCGGAAGGCCACCAGCGAGGTGTAGATCACGGCGATGACGGACAGCGCGAACACGAGCGGCGTGAACAGGTCGGACGCGTTCGGGAACATGGGCAGGCTGAAGCGCAGGAAGCCGTAGCCGCCCATCTTCAGGAGGATGCCCGCCAGGATCACCGACCCGGCCGTCGGCGCCTCCACGTGGGCGTCGGGAAGCCAGGTGTGCACCGGCCACATGGGCATCTTCACCGCGAACGACGCGAAGAACGCGAGCCACAGCCAGGTCTGCGCCTCGGGCGAGAACTGGTAGGCCATCAGTTCGGGGATCGAGGCGGTGCCGGTCGTGCCGATCATCCACAGGATGGCCGCCAGCATCAGGACCGAGCCCAGCAGCGTGTAGAGGAAGAACTTGAAGGCCGCGTACACCCGGCGCGCCCCGCCCCAGATGCCGATGATCAGGAACATCGGCACCAGGCCGAACTCGAAGAAGACGTAGAACACCACGATGTCGAGAGCGCAGAACACGCCCGTGACCAGCACCTCCAGCAGGAGGAAGGCGGCCATGTACTCGTGGACGCGGTTCTCGATCGAGCGCCACGACGCCACGATGCAGATCGGCATCAGGAAGGTGTTCAGGAGCACGAACAGCACCGAGATGCCGTCGATGCCCATCCGGTAGTGTAGTCCGGCGAACCAGGGGACGTCCTCGACGAACTGGAAGCCCGGGTTGTTCGGGTCGAACTGGAATGTGAGCAGCAGCGCGACCGCGAAGGTGGCCAGCGTCGAGGCGAGCGCGATCCACTTCGACGTCTCGACCGCCTTGGCGTCGTCGGCGCGCGCGAAGAGGCGCAGCGCCAGGATGCCGAAGACGCCGACCAGCGGCAGGAAGGTGACCAGGGAGAGAATGGGCATGTCCGTCATCCCCCTCAGGCGTTCCAGGCCACGAGGGCGTAGGTCAGGAGCCC
This sequence comes from Phenylobacterium sp. T106, assembly GCF_057219735.1. Classification (NCBI taxonomy): domain Bacteria; kingdom Pseudomonadati; phylum Pseudomonadota; class Alphaproteobacteria; order Caulobacterales; family Caulobacteraceae; genus Phenylobacterium; species Phenylobacterium sp. T106. Next base: position 194,983 of record NZ_JBXVWA010000001.1, read on the forward strand.
GGCGACGCCGAGCAGCATCACGAAGGCGTAGTGGTAGACGTAGCCGCTCTGGAGCTTGCCCGCGCCCTTGCCCACCTGGACCGAGAGCGCCGAGACCCCGTCAGGCCCCAGTCCGTCGATGATCTTCTGGTCCCCGCCCTTCCAGAACAGGTCGCCGAGCAGCTTGGCCCCCCGGACGAAGACCGCGTCGTAGACCTCGTCGAAGAACCACTTGTTGTAGAGGAACTTGTAGGTGACGCCGCCGTTGGCCGCGAGCCGCGCCCCCAGGCCTTCGCGCCAGAGGTACATGTAGGCCGCGACGAGCAGGCCGAGGATCGAAGCCACCAGCGGGGCCAGGATCACCCAGGCCGGCGCGTGGTGCGCCTCGGCCGGCGCCTCGGCGTGCTCGGGCGCGGGACCCGCGGCCTTGGCGGCCGGCGCGGCGGCTTCGGCGTGGGCCGCGGGCGCCGCCGGCGCGCCGGCGGCCTCCGGCCCATGGCCCGTGACGGGCGCGTTGTAGATGGCGCCCTTCCAGAACTCGGCCTTCTCGTCGCCGATGAACTGATGGTGGAAGGCGAAGCCGGCCGCGATCGCACCGACCGACAGCACGATCAGCGGGATGCGCATGGTCCACGGGCTCTCGTGCGGCAGGTGCGCGCCGTGGCCGTGGCCATGCCCGTGCTCCGCATGCGCGGCATGGGCCGGCTCAGGCTCGGAGTGCGTCTCGATCTGAGCGTGGGTGGCGTGGTCGTCCGCGTGGCCGGCATGGTCGTGGTCGCGGTTGTGCCAGTGGTGCTCGAGATCCTCGGACGTCCAGCGGGCGTGGCCGTTGAAGGTGAAGAACGCCACCCGCCACGAGTAGAACGCCGTCAGCCCCGCCACGAAGATGCCGATCACGAAGGCGAAGTAGCCCATGGGCGTTCCGGCGCCGCCGGCCTCCCACGCCGCGTGGATGATCGCGTCCTTCGAGTAGAAGCCCGCGAAGCCCAGGTCGACGAACGGGATCCCGAGGCCGGTGATCGCGATCGTCCCGATCAGCATCACCGACCCGGTGATCGGCAGGAACTTGAAGAGCGCGCCGTAGCGCCGCATGTCCTGCTCGTGCGCCATGCCGTGGATCACCGAGCCGGCGCCCAGGAACAGCAGCGCCTTGAAGAAGGCGTGGGTGAACAGGTGGAACATCGCCGCCTGGTAGGCGCCCACGCCCGCGGCGAAGAACATGTAGCCGAGCTGCGAGCAGGTCGAGTACGCGATGACCCGCTTGATGTCGTTCTGGGTCAGGCCGACGGTCGCGGCGAAGAGCGCGGTGACCGCGCCGATCACCGTCACGATGGTCTTCGCGACCGGGGCGTATTCGAACATCGGCGACAGCAGGCAGACCATGTAGACGCCGGCGGTCACCATGGTGGCCGCGTGGATCAGGGCGGACACCGGCGTCGGGCCCTCCATGGCGTCGGGCAGCCAGGTGTGCAGGAAGAACTGCGCCGACTTCCCCATGGCGCCCACGAACAGGAGCGCGCAGGCCAGGTCGACGAGGCTGAAATGCCAGGACCCGAAGTCCCAGCCGCGGCCAACGCTGCCCGCGATCTGCGGGAACACCTGGGCGAACTCGATCGAGCCGTAGGCCCAGAATACCGTCATGATGCCCAGTGCGAACCCGAAGTCGCCCACGCGGTTGACGACGAACGCCTTGATGGAGGCGGCGTTGGCGGTGTCCTTGTGGAACCAGAAGCCGATCAGCAGGTAGCTGGCCAGGCCCACGCCTTCCCAGCCGAAGAACAGCTGCATGAAGTCGTTCGCGCTGATCAGCGACAGCATCGCGAACGTGAACAGCGACAGGTAGGCGAAGAACCGCGGCTTGCTGGGATCGTCCGCCATGTACCCCCAGGAGTAGAGGTGCACGAGCGAGCTCACGGTGGTGACCACCACGAGCATCACCGCCGACAGGCCGTCCAGCCGGAACGCCCAGTTGGAGACGAAGTCGCCCACGTGGATGAACGGCGCGTAGATGACCGTGAACGGCTCGAGGCCGCCCCACGTCCATTGGGCGAACACCACCCACGACAGGATCGCCGACAGGAACAGGAAGCCCGTGGTGACGCCGCGGCTGAGATTGTCGCCCAGCCGGCGCCCGAACAGGCCCGCGGCGATCGCCCCGATCAGCGGGCCGAACAGGATGACGGTGACGAGGACTTTCGGATCCACTTGCGATCAGCCCTTCATCATCGAGGCGTCGTCCACGGCGATGTCGCCGCGGTTGCGGAAGAAGGTGACGAGGATGGCCAGGCCGACGGCGGCCTCCGCGGCCGCCACGGTCAGCACGAACATCGCGAACACCTGGCCCGCGAGGTTGCCCAGGAAGACCGAGAACGCCACCAGGTTGATGTTCACGGCGAGCAGCATCAGCTCGACCGACATCAGGATGACGATGATGTTCTTGCGGTTCACGAAGATGCCGAAGACGCCGATCGTGAACAGGATGGCGGCGACCGCCAGATAGTGCGCGAGCCCGATGGTCATCCGCCTACGCTCCTTCGGAGCTACGGAGGATGGATCCTCCGGTTCGAGAATACAGGCTCATGGATGCTCGTTCTGCCGAGCCTTGGCGGAGCAGGATCATTCGCCGATCCCTTCGCCGGGCTTCAGGTTGGTGATCCGCATCCCCGTCTTCGGCGTGCGCAGCACCTGGTCCATGATCACCTGGCGGCGAACGCCGGGCTTGTGGCGCAGCGTGAGCACGATGGCGCCGATCATCGCGACCAGCAGGACCAGTCCGGCCGCCTGGAAGAAGTAGATGTAGTCCGTGTAGAGCACCCGCCCGATCGCCTCGGCGTTCGAGAGCGCGCTGCCGGCGCCCGAGGCCATCGGGCTCTCGTTGTCCTTGGCGGCGCCCGATCCGGCGACCGTGGCCGAGACCAGCACCATCTCGGCCGCCAGGAAGACCGCGATCAGCAGGCCCAGCGGCATGTACCGGGCGAAGCCCTGGCGCAGCGCCGCGAAATCCACGTCGAGCATCATCACGACGAAGAGGAACAGCACCGCGACGGCGCCCACGTAGACCACCACCAGCAGCATGGCGATGAACTCGGCGCCCATCAGGACGAAGAGCCCGGCCGCCGAGAAGAAGCTCAGGATCAGCCACAGCACCGAGTGCACCGGGTTGCGGGCCGAGACCACGCAGAATCCGGCCGCCACGGTCACCGCCGCCATCAGGTAGAATGCGATCGCCTGCAGGGCCATTTCGGCTCTCTAAATCCCCTCGAATTACGCTTGCGGAAGCTGCGGCGGAATCGCGCCGCCTCTCCTATCGGTACGGTGCGTCCAGTTCCAGATTCTTCGCGATCTCCCGCTCCCAGCGGTCGCCGTTATCCAGCAGGCGCTCCTTGTCGTAGTAGAGCTCCTCGCGGGTTTCGACGGCGAACTCCAGGTTCGGGCCCTCGACGATGGCGTCCACCGGGCAGGCCTCCTGGCACAGGCCGCAGTAGATGCATTTGACCATGTCGATGTCGTAGCGGGTCGTGCGCCGGCTGCCGTCGGCGCGCGGCTCGGCCTCGATGGTGATGGCCTGCGCCGGGCAGACCGCCTCGCACAGCTTGCAGGCGATGCAGCGCTCTTCCCCGTTCGGGTAGCGGCGCAGCGCATGCTCGCCGCGGAAGCGCGGGCTCTGCGGGTTCCGCTCGTGCGGGTACTGCACGGTCTTCTTGGGCCGCACCATGTACTTCATGCCGAGGCCGAAGGCCCCCACGAAGTCCATCAGCGCCGCGCCTTTCAGCGCCTGTCCGATCCGGTTCAGCATCTACTTGTTCTTCTCGCAGGCGTAGTCGTCCAGGTACTGGGCGTCGCCGTTCCGTTGAAGCTTCAGGGCGCCGCCCTTGTCGGCGCAGGCCTTCTGCGCGGCCTTGATCTCGTCGTAGGTCGCAAGCCCGCCCGCCTTGCCGAAGCCCGCGCCCGAGGAGCAGGCCGCAAGGGTCAGCGCGGCGGAGACGGCGATGGCGCGCACGATCATCCGGGCATCCCCGTGTAGACGAGCCACCCCGACACCACGAACACGGCCACGAGCGACGTCGGCAGGAACACCTTCCAGCCCAGGCGCATCAGCTGGTCGTAGCGGTAGCGCGGCACGATGGAGCGGACCATCGCGTTCATGAAGAACACGAAGAAGGTCTTGGCGGCGTAGAAGAAGAGGCCATGCAGGCTGACGAGCCACGCCGGCCAGGTCGCCAGGTAGCCCTCGGGCCAGGGCGCATGCCAGCCGCCGAGGAAGAGCACCGCCATCAGGCCGCTCATCAGGACGATGTTGGCGGTCTCGGCGAGGTAGAAGAGCATGTAGGGCGTGGAGCCGTATTCGACGGCATAGCCCGCCACCAGCTCCGACTCCGCCTCGGGCAGGTCGAACGGCGGCCGGTTCGTCTCGGCGAGCCCCGAGATGAAGAAGATCACCCCCATCGGGAACATGATCAGGATGAGCGGCAGATTGTGCGGGAAGCCGCCGCCGAACATGTTCCAGTTCCAGAAGCCCCCGGCCTGCTTCTCGGTGATCACCGTCAGGTTCATCGAGCCGGCCAGCAGGATCACGGTGATGATCACGAAGCCGATCGAGACCTCGTAGCTCACCATCTGCGCCGCCGACCGCAGCGACCCCAGGAACGGGTACTTCGAGTTCGAAGCCCAGCCGCCCATGATGATGCCGTAGACGCCCATCGAGCTGACGGCGAACAGGTAGAGGATGCCGACGTTGATGTCCGAGACCATCCAGCCGGGCGCGATCGGCATCACCGCCCAGGCGCCGAGCGCCAGGGTCACGCTGATGAGCGGCGCGAGCAGATAGACGGCCTTGTCGGCGCCGGCCGGGATCACAAGCTCCTTCACCAGGAACTTGCCCAGGTCGGCGAAGGACTGCAGCAGCCCGAACGGCCCCACCACGTTGGGGCCCTTCCGCGCCTGCACGCCCGCGAAGATCTTGCGGTCGCCGTAGATGATGAAGGCGATCGTCAGCAGCAGGACGACGGTGACGGCCAGGATGTGGGCCACCGTGATGATCGTCCAGCCGATCGGGGAGCTCCAGAATTCCGCCACGCCCCTACTCCGCTGCGATCTTGGCCGCGCCCGAGGCGAGCTGGGCGCATTCGGCCATCGTCACGCTGGCGCGCGCGATGGGGTTGGTGAGGTGGAAGCTGCGCACGGCGCCCGAGAACGGCGCGTCCGAGAGCTGGCCCTTCGCGCCCAGGGCGGCCAAGTCCACGGCGGCCGGCGTCTCGGCCACATAGCCGATGCGGCCGAAGCTCGGGTGGTCGGCGAAGAGCTTCGCGCGGAGCTGATCCAGGCTGTCGTAGGGCAGCGTGGCGCCCACGCGTTCGCTGAGCGCCCGCAGGATGGCCCAGTCCTCCCGCGCCTCGCCCTTCGGGAACACGGCGCGGAAGCCCATCTGCACCCGGCCTTCGGTGTTCACATAGAGGCCGTTCTTCTCGGTGTAGGCCGCGCCCGGCAGGACCACGTCGGCGCGGTGCGCGCCGGCGTCGCCGTGCGTGCCGAGGTAGACGACGAAGGCGTCGGACTTCGACAGGTCGATCTCGTCCGCGCCCAGCAGGATCAGCAGGTCGGCGCCGCCCTTGTCCGCCAGCTCGGCGGCCGAGCGGCCGCCCTCGGCGGGCACGAAGCCCAGGTCGAGGCCGCCGACCCGGCTCGCGGCCGAATGCAGCACGTTCCAGGTCATGCCGAACGCCTTGGCGACATCGGCGGCTGCGCGCAGCACAGCCAGGCTGTCAGGCCGGTTCAGAGCGCCCGCGCCGATCACGATCGCCGGCGCCTTGGCCTCCCTGAGTCCCTTCACGAAGTCGGACTTCGACTTCGCGAGGCCCGCGAGCGAGGCCGGGCCCGCGCCCAGATGCTCGTAGCCGTAGGTCAGGTCGGCGGCCTCGCCGACCACGCCCACGCGGGTGGCGCCCGCCAGCCAGCGCTTGCGGATGCGCGCGTTGAGCACCGGCGCCTCGAGGCGCGGATTGCTGCCGACCAGCAGGATATAGTCCGCCTCTTCAAGGCCCTGGATCGACGAGTTGAACAGCCAGGTCTCGCGGGCGCCGTGGCCCAGCACCATGCCGTCCTGGCGGCAGTCGAGGCTGGTGACGCCCAGGCTGCCGAACAGGTCCTTCGCCGCCTTCATGGACTCGGCGTCCTGCAGGTCGCCGGCGATGACGCCGATGCGGTCGGGGTTGGTCGACCGGACCTTGGCGGCGACCACGTCCAGCGCCTCGGCCCAGGTGGCGGCGCGCAGCTTGCCGTTCTCGCGCACGAAGGGGCGGTCCAGCCGCTGGCGCGACAGGCCGTCGACGGCGTAGCGGGTCTTGTCCGAGATCCACTCCTCGTTGACCGCCTCGTTGATGCGCGGCAGCACGCGCAGCACCGCGGGGCCGCGGGCGTCGACGCGAATGGCCGAGCCCAGGGCGTCCATGACGTCCACGCTCTCGGTCTTCTTCAGCTCCCAGGGCCGGGCGTTGAACGCGTACGGCTTGGAGGTCAGCGCGCCCACCGGGCAGAGATCGATCACGTTGGCGCTCAGTTCGGACGCCACGGCCTTGTCGAGATAGGTCGTGATTTCAACGTCTTCGCCGCGCGAGATGAGGCCGATGTCCGGCACGCCGGCCACCTCGGTGATGAACCGGACGCAGCGCGTGCACTGGATGCAACGGGTCATGACCGTCTTGATCAGCGGACCCATGTACTTCTCTTCGACGGCCCGCTTGTTCTCGGCGTAGCGGCTGTCGTCGCGGCCATAGCCCATGGCCTGGTCCTGCAGATCGCACTCCCCGCCCTGGTCGCAGATCGGGCAATCCAGCGGGTGGTTGATGAGCAGGAACTCCATCACCCCGTGGCGCGCCTTCTTCACCATCGGCGTGTCGGTGAAGATCTCCTGCCCCTCGGCGGCCGGCAGCGCGCACGACGCCTGCGGCTTCGGCGGGCCGGGCTTCACCTCGACCAGGCACATGCGGCAGTTGCCGGCGATGCTCAGTCGTTCGTGGTAGCAGAACCGGGGGATCTCCTTGCCCGCCAGCTCGCAGACCTGGAGGACGTTCATCCCCGGCTCGAACTCGACCTCGACCCCGTCGACCTTGGCGATCGGCATCTCGACTTACTCCGCCGCGATCGACGCGCCGGCGTAGGAGCCCTTGCGCGCACGATAGGTGTTGATGCGGTCCTCCACCTCATGGCGGAAGTGGCGGAAGAGGCCCTGGATCGGCCAGGCGGCCGCATCGCCCAGGCCGCAGATGGTGTGGCCCTCGACCTGGCTGGCCACGTCGAGCAGCAGGTCGATCTCGGACATCTCGGCCTCGCCGGTGACCATCCGCTCCATCACCCGCCACATCCAGCCGGTGCCTTCGCGGCACGGCGTGCACTGGCCGCAGCTCTCGTGCTTGTAGAAGTAGCTCGCGCGGGCGATCGCCTTCACCAGGTCGGCGTCCTTGTCGAACACGATCATGGTGCCGGTGCCCAGGCCCGAGCCCCGCGCCTGCAGGTCCTCGTAGGTCATCACCGCGACCTCGGCCTCCTCGGCCGGGATCATCCGCACCGAGATGCCGCCGGGGATCACGGCCTTCAGGTTGCCCCAGCCGCCGCGCACGCCGCCCATGTGCTCTTCGATCAGCGTCTTCAGCGGGATGCCGACGACGTCCTCGACCACGCAGGGCTTGTTCAGGTGGCCCGAGCCCGCGAACAGCTTCGTACCCGTCGACTTCTCGGTGCCGAACTGGGCGAACCAGTCGGCGCCGCGGCGCAGGATCGTGCCCACGACCGCAATGGTCTCGACGTTGTTCACCGTGGTCGGGCAGCCGTAGATGCCGGCGCCGGCGGGGAACGGGGGCTTCAGGCGCGGCTGGCCCTTCTTGCCCTCGAAGCTCTCCATCAGGGCGGTCTCGTCGCCACAGATGTAGGCCCCGCCGCCGTGCTGGACGCGGACGTCCACGTCGTAGCCCAGGATCGATCCGGGCCCGAGCAGCTTGGCGTCATAGGCCTGCCTGATGGCGGCAAGCAGGCGCTCGCGCTCGTGCACGTACTCGCCGCGGATGTAGATGTAGGCGTTGTGGCTGCGCATGGCGCGGCAGGCGATCACGCAGCCCTCGATCAGGAGATGCGGGTCGTTGCGCAGGATGTCGCGGTCCTTGCAGGCGCCCGGCTCGGACTCGTCGGCGTTGACCAGCAGGTAGTGCGGCCGCTCGCTCTCCTGCTTCGGCATGAAGGTCCACTTCAGGCCCGTGGCGAAGCCGGCCCCGCCCCGGCCCCGCAGGCCCGAGGCCTTGATCTGGTCGCAGATCCACTCGGGCGTCTGGGCGACCATGTCGGCCGTCCCGTTCCACGCCCCGCGCGCCTTCGCCCCCTCCAGGCCCCAGTCGCGCTGGCCGTAGAGGTTGAGGAAGATGCGGTCCTTGTCGGCCAGCAAACCGGGCACGTCAGGAGTCTCCCTTGCGGCCGCGCAGGGCGGCCATGAACCACACCTGGACGGCGAAGCCGCCCACGACCGCCGCGATCACCACGGCGAGCGCCCAGGACTGGCCCTGGGCGTAGAGCACGATGCCCACGATGGCGACGAGCGCCGCCACCACGTTGGCGATCATCATCACGCTGCGCCGCCGCTTGATGGCCTCAACGTCGAGCGTCATGCGCTCACCTTCGGGGCCTTGCCGGCCTTCGGCGGCAGATTCGGGATCTTGATCTTCTTGCCCAGCGAGCCGTCGAAGAGTTTCGGGTCGGTCAGCGTCAGCGGCCCGCCCTCCGGAGCCGAGCCCTGGCGGCCGATTTCCGATCCCGGCGGCGGCCCCTTCCCGGCCGCGAACGCGTCGAGCAGTTTCTCGAGGCCCTCGGGCGTGAGGTCCTCGTAGTAGCGGTCGTTGATGGCGGCCATCGGCGCATTGGCGCAGGCGCCCAGGCACTCGACTTCCTGCCAGTAGAACTTGCCGTCCGCCGAGCGATGGTTCTGCGGGCCGATCCGCCGCTTGCAGACCGCCATCAGCGCCTCGGAGCCGCGGGTCTGGCACGGCGTCGTGCCGCACACCTGCACCAGCGCGTGCGTGCCCACCGGCTCCAGCATGAACATGGTGTAGAAGGTGGCCACCTCCAGCACCCGGATCACCGGCACGCCGAGGAGCTCGGCCACCGCGCGGATCGCGGGCTCGGGAACCCATCCCTCCTGCTTCTGGACCAGCCACAGGACCGGCACCATGGCCGACTGCTGGCGGCCCGGCGGGAAGTTGGCCATCCACTGCTTGGCCGCCTTCAGCGTCTCGGGCGCGAAGGTGAAGCTGGCGGGCTGGTTCGGCGAAAGTCGACGGACGCTCACGCGGGCCTCACTTGCGGAAGTCCACGCGGGCGATCCGGCCGCCCGCGAGGGTGTAGATGGCGATCACCTGGAAGGCCTCGGTCACGCCGTCGCGGAACACCCGCTCGTGGTCGATGACGGTGTCCCCCACGCAGATGCGGTTCACCAGTTCGGCCCGGTTCTTCGGGAAGTCGGCGAAGACCTGTTGGTACTTCGCGCGGTAGGCGTCCTTGCCCTGGAGCGTGACGTCGCCGTTCAGGTCGGCCACCACCACGTCGTCGGCGAAGAACGCGCAGTGCGCGTCCAGGTCCTGGCGGTTGTAGGCCTCCAGCTGCCCGGCCGCGACGTCCAGCGGCGAGAGGGTCGCGGGCGCGGTCAACGGTCGATCTCCCCGAACACGATGTCGAGCGAGCCCAGGATGGCGGAGACGTCCGCCAGCATGTGGCCGCGGTTCATCCAGTCCATGGCCTGCAGGTGCGGATAGCCCGGCGCGCGGATCTTGAGCCGGTAGGGTTTGTTGGTGCCGTCGCTCACCAGGTAGACGCCGAACTCGCCCTTAGGCGCCTCGACGCAGGCGTAGACCTCGCCCGGCGGGGTCCGATAGCCCTCGGTGAAGAGCTTGAAGTGGTGGATGAGCGCCTCCATCGAGCGCTTCATCTCGCCCCGGGCCGGCGGCGTGATCTTGTTGTTCTCGGCCTTCACCGGGCCGGGCGACTTCAGCAGCGCGTCGCAGCACTGCATCATGATCTTCGTCGACTCCCGCATCTCCTGCATCCGGCAGAGGTAGCGGTCGTAGCAGTCGCCGTTCACGCCCAGCGGGACGTCGAACTCCATGTCGTTATAGGCCGCGTAGGGCTGGCTGCGGCGCAGGTCCCACGGGATGCCCGAACCCCGCACCATCACGCCCGAGAAGCCCCAGGCGATCGCCTCGTCCCGGGTCACCTTCCCGATGTCGACGTTGCGCTGCTTGAAGATCCGGTTGCCCGTGATCAGGCCCTCGATGTCGTCGCAGATGCGCGGGAAGTGGTCGCACCAGTCCCGGATGTCGCGGACCAGCGCCTCGGGCAGGTCCTGCCGCACGCCGCCGACGCGATAGTAGTTGGCGTGCATCCGGGCGCCCGACGCGCGCTCGTAGAACACCATCAGCTTCTCGCGCTCTTCGAAGCCCCAGAGCGGCGGCGTCAGCGCGCCCACGTCCATGGCCTGCGTCGTCACGTTCAGCAGGTGGTTCAGGATCCGGCCGATCTCGTCATAGAGCGTGCGGATCAGCAGCGCCCGGTACGGGACCTCGACATCCAGCAGCTTCTCGATGGCCAGGCAGTACGCATGCTCCTGGTTCATCGGCGCCACGTAGTCGAGGCGGTCCATGTAGGGGATGGTCTGGCCGTAGGGCCGCGCCTCGATCAGCTTCTCCGTGCCGCGGTGCAGGAGGCCGATGTGGGGATCGACCCGCTCCACGACCTCGCCGTCCAGCTCCAGCACCAGGCGAAGCACGCCGTGCGCGGCCGGGTGCTGCGGGCCGAAGTTGATGTTGAACTTGCGGACCGGAGTCTCGCCCTCCCCGATCGTGCTCGGGAGGTCGGTCGCCGCCGCGGGTGCGTTCTGGCCGGTCATTTCTCAACCTTCTCGTCGCCCGGCAGCGCCGGCGAGAAGCCCTTCTCCATCCCCTCCCACGGCGAGAGGAAGTCCCAGTTGCGCCATTCGACCGACTTCACGGGCTCGTAGACCACCCGCTTGAGCTCGTCGTCGTAGCGGACCTCGACGTAGCCGGTCATCGGGAAGTCCTTCCGCAGCGGATGGCCGTGGAAGCCGTAGTCGGTGAGGATCCGGCGAAGGTCGGGGTGCCCGTCGAAGAAGATGCCGTACATGTCGAACGCCTCGCGCTCGTACCAGTCGGCGGCCGGGAACAGCGACACCACGGACGGCACCGCGGTGTCCTCGTCGGTCTGCACCTTGAGCCGCACGCGGCGGTTCTTCGTCATCGACAGCAGGTGATAGACGACGTCGAAGCGCAGGGGCCGCTCGGGATAGTCCGCGCCGGCGAGGTCGATCAGCTGGTGGAAGCCCTGCGCGTCGCGAAGGTAGCTCAGCGCCTCGAGCACCCGGGCGGCCGGGGCCGTCAGCGTCAGCTCGCCGAACGCGGTCGATGCGCCGGTGAAGACGCCCTTGGCCTCCTTGCAGATGGCCTTGCCGAGCTTCTCGAGCTCTGTCGCGGTCGCCGGCCAGCTCATCGCACGATCGTCCCGGTGCGGCGGATCTTCTTCTGCAGCTGCAGCACGCCGTAGACCAGCGCCTCGGCCGTGGGCGGGCACCCGGGCACGTAGATGTCCACCGGCACGATCCGGTCGCAGCCCCGCACGGTCGAGTAGCTGAAGTAGTAGTAGCCGCCGCCGTTGGCGCAGCTGCCCATCGAGATCACGTACCGCGGCTCGGGCATCTGGTCGTAGACCTTGCGCAGCGCCGGGGCCATCTTGTTCACGAGCGTGCCCGCCACGATCATCACGTCGCTCTGCCGCGGGCTCGCGCGCGGGGCGAAGCCGTAGCGCTCCAGGTCGTAGCGCGGCATCGAGGCCTGCATCATCTCGACCGCGCAGCAGGCCAGGCCGAACGTCATCCACATCAGCGACCCGGTGCGGGCCCAGGTGATGAGGTCGTCGACGCCGGCGGTCACGAAGCCCTTGTCGGCGAGACGCTGCGAGACGCCGTCGAAGAACGGGTCGTGCAGCTTCGGGTCGTAGCCCTCGACGGTCGTCCGGCCCGCGGCGCCCGCAGGCGCGACAAGAGAATTCGGGCCCGCGGGAACGCCCGAGCCAGGCGGAACGATCACTCCCATTCCAGGGCGCCCTTCTTCCACTCGTAGATGAAGCCGACGGTCAGGACGCCCAGGAAGGTCATCATCGACCAGAAGGCGTACTTGGCGACGTCGGGCGGCAGGTTCATCAGCGCGACCGCCCAGGGAAACAGGAACGCCACCTCGAGGTCGAAGATGATGAACAGGATCGAGACCAGGTAGAACCGGACGTCGAACTTCATGCGCGCATCGTCGAAGGCGTTGAAGCCGCACTCGTACGACGACAGCTTCTCCGGGTCGGGCGCCTTGGGCGCGAGCACGGTCGCGAAGAGGATGAAGACGATGCCCAGCGCCGCCGCGATCCCCAGGAAGATCACGATGGGCAGGTACTCGAGCAGGAAGGCGTTCACGTAAGTCTCCGGCGGGAGTCGCGGCGCCCTTCTAGACCGTTCGACCGGGTGTTTCAAACAGGGGTTTTGCGCTGCGAAACGCCGCGGCGGGGATGGTCGCGGAAGCGCCACGCCGACGGGCGCCGCACTCTTCCGTTGACACGATTCCGACCCGCCCATATGAGAGCCGCCTTCGCATCGCCGGACGGCTTTGCGCGGGTGTAGCTCAGTTGGTTAGAGCGCCGGCCTGTCACGCCGGAGGTCGCGGGTTCGAGTCCCGTCACTCGCGCCACGTCCGTGGCGCACCGAACATCCCACATTCGATCGTCGCGCCGCCGGCCGGGCCGCTCCCGTCGCGAATCGCCCTGCGCCGTTCCACGCAAAAAAAGACCCCCGATCCACGGGGATCGGGGGCTTGAAGAGGGCCCGCAGGGCTAGGGACCCGCAGGCTCCCGCCAGAGCGGCCCCGGGGGCGGCCCCCCAGCCACCCTCCGAAACCGTCGCCGGACGAGTTGGGCTCGCACCGGCGAGCCCGGGGGAAGGTTCCGGCCTTCATGGCGTCCCGTTGGACGCGGCCCTCCTGCCGAGCCTGCGGGAGCTGGGCGACGGCGCCGGAGGACTGGGGCTTGTGGGCAAAGTGTCGGGTCTGCCCGGCCCCCGATAAGGCCTGAACCCACCGTGAGAAGACCAGCGATAGCCCTGAATCGACATGGAGCGGTCCCGATCTTTCCCCGAGCAAACGCCGATCTTTCCGGCTTGGTGGCGACGGTTCGCCCCACTAGGTTAGCGGCGCGTCCGAGTCAGGGCTGTGGCGGGGATCGGCCGGGGGGCCGGCTCCGCGGATAGAACGGGGACACAAGAGTTCGATGCAACTGGCCCACGAGGCTGGCTTTTCCCTGGGTTCCCTGGAAGTGCGGCCGTCGACGCGCGAAGTCATTGCTTCCCACGGCCGCGAGGTCCTGCAACCCCGCGTGATGCAGGTGCTCGTCATGCTGGCGCAGGCCGACGGCGCGGTGGTCAGCCGGGACGACCTGATCGCCAGATGCTGGGGCGGCCGCGTCGTCGGGGAGGACTCGATCACCCTCGTGATGGGCAAGCTGCGAAAGCTCGCCACGCGAAGCGGCGGCGCATTCGCCATCGAGACGATCCCCCGCGTCGGCTATCGCCTGACGGTCCCCGACGCCGCCGAGCCGGTCCGTGTGGCGGCGCGGACGGCGGAGCCGTCGCGGCCCCGGATCGTGGTGCTCGAGTTCACCCACCAGCCCGGCGACGAGGATCAGGCCTGGTTCGCCGAAGCGCTGGCCGACGAGCTCACGGCCGGGCTCTCCAAGTCGCCACTGCTCGCCGTCACCCCCCGGCAGTCCCTGCTGTATTCGGACGTCGTCGGCGCGCCGCCCGGCGCGATCTGCACGCGCCTCGGGGTGGACTACGTCCTGGACGGCAAGGTGCGGGCCCTTGGCGGCATGGTCCGGATCTCGGTCGACCTGATCCAGGGCGCCGACGAGACCAGCGCCTGGTCCGGCCGCTACGATCGGCCGATGGTCGATCTCTTCTCGCTCATGAACGAGATCACCACCTCGATCATCGGCACCGTCGAGCCCGCCGTGCTCGAACGCGAGGAGACGAAGGCGCTCGCCACGCCCGAGCACAGCCTGCAGTTCTGGCGCCTGTTCGTGCAGGGCCGTCGCGCCTTCTGGCGCTCGACGCCCGAGGACGTGAGGGCGGCGGAAGAGCTTCTCGAGCAGGCCCTCAGGCTCGAGCCCAACGACGTCTCGGCCTTGTCCATCCTGGCGCACTGCAAGCTCTACGACGTCTGGAGCGGCACGGCCCGGGAGCCGGCGTCCAACATCGCCGAGGCGCATCGCATCGCCCTCCTCGCCGTCAGCGCCGGCGCCAACGACGCCTTCGCGCACTTCACGCTGGGCGTGGTGCTGTCCCTCATGGACCGCCTGCCAGAGGCGAAGGCCGAGCAGCGGCGCGCCCTGGAGCTCAACCCGTACCTCGCCGCGGCCCTGGGCGAGATGGGCCGGCTGCTCGCGTTCGAGGGCGAGTCCGGCGAGGCGATCGCCTATTCGAGCCGGGCGATCGCGGCGAGCCCGAACGACCCGCAGGCCTGGCTCTGGTTCCGGGCGAAGGCGCTGGCCCGCTTCGCCGCCGGCGATTACCACGAGGCAGCGCGGGACGCCGCCGACGCCCGCGCCCGCAAGCCCGAAAGGTTCTCGCTCTGCTATCTTCTTGCGGCCTGCTACAGCGCCGCCGGCCAGGTCGAGCAGGCCCGACGCGCCCTCGCCGAGGGCGACGCGCTCGCCCGCGAGCAGCATCCCGGCAAGGACGTGGGCTATTCGCTGGAGGCCCTCAGGACGGGCCATCCGTTCGTCAGGCCGCAAGATAGCGAACGCCTCGTTAAGGCTTTGCAGGCGATCGGCTGGAAAGGCCGCTGAGCGATCAACTTCTGCTACCTGTGGCGTCAGGATCTGCGAAGTCGTTCGCATCGCAAGATCTGCGCTTAACCCTAACTCAAGTCCTGACCGGCCACTCTCGCGATTAAAAGGTGGGGTAAGGTCTCGACAGAATGACGAAGACATCCAAGCCGCAGAAGGTGGCTATTCTGGGCGGCGGCATGGGCGGGCTCGCGACCGCCTTCAACCTATCGAACCGGCCGGGCT
Source organism: Phenylobacterium sp. T106 (assembly GCF_057219735.1). Classification (NCBI taxonomy): domain Bacteria; kingdom Pseudomonadati; phylum Pseudomonadota; class Alphaproteobacteria; order Caulobacterales; family Caulobacteraceae; genus Phenylobacterium; species Phenylobacterium sp. T106. The sequence goes on from NZ_JBXVWA010000001.1 coordinate 210,115, forward strand.
GGCAGGACGAGTACGAGATCACCGTCTACCAGCTCGGGTGGCGGCTCGGCGGCAAGTGCGCCTCCTCCCGCGGCGAGAATGCGCGCATCGAAGAGCACGGCATCCACGGCTTCGTCGGCAGCTACTTCAACGCCATCCCGATGATGCACGAGGTGTACGCCGAGCTGAACCGCCCGGCGGGGATGCCCCTGGCCACGTTCGACCAGGCGTTCCTGCGCTCGAACTTCGCCATGATGTGGGAGTTCGAGAACGGCGGCCTCAAGCCCTGGCCGACGCGCTTCCCCGAGAACAAGCTCTCGCCGATCGATACGTCGGACTACCGGGGTCTCGAAAGCTGCCTCGAGGCGATCTTCTACGAAGTCGAGCAGATGCAGAGCTCGGTCGCGGGCGTGCCCAAGCTCGTCGAGCTCGCCATCTCGGCGCTTCTGGCCAGGGCGCGGGAGCAGGTGCGCGACATCCCGCTCTCCGCGGGTCCGAACCATCCTCTGGTCGGCGAGATCGAGGCTGCCCGCCGGCTTGTGCTGGGCTTCGTCGAGACGGTGGACGTCCTGGCGCCCGGCATCGCCGATCACTTCGACGACCTTCGCCATGCGCTGCTGACGCTGGACTTCTACGCGACGATGATCATCGGCGCGCTCAAGGACAATGTCGTGGTCAACGGCTTCGACGTGCTCGACGACGAGAACTGGAGCGACTGGCTGATCCGCCACGGAATCCAGGCGGCGACCCTGAAGTCTCCCGTCGTGATGATCACGGTGAACATCTGCTACCAGAGCCCGAACGGCGACACCTCGCGCGCCGCGCGGATGGCCGCCGGCGCCTTCCTGGACTGGACGCTCCGCACCTGCGCCTACCGCGAGGCCTTCCTCTGGAGCTTCGCCGCCGGGACCGGCGAGACCGTCGTGGCGCCGATGTACGAGGTGCTGAAGCGTCGCGGCGTGAAGTTCGAGTTCTTCCACAAGGTGGACGCCCTGCGCCTCAGCGCCGACCGTCGCGCCGTCGACGCGGTCGAGTTCACCCTGCAGGCGACCCTCAAGGACCCCGCGCGGGGCTACGAGCCGCTGATCGAGGTCAAGGGGCTGCCATCGTGGCCGCACCGGCCGCTCTACGAGCAGCTGAAAGAAGGCGAGTTCATGCGGGCCCTGCAGCAGGATCTCGAGTCCTACTGGTGTCCGTGGCCGACGGCCGCGTTCCCGCACCTCAAGACGCCCAAGGTGCTGCGGCGCGGCGCGGACTTCGACCACGTGGTCTTCGCCATTTCGCTCGGCGCCGCGCCCTTCCTGTGCCGCGAGCTGATCGACGAAAGCGCGCGCTGGCGCGACATGGTCGCTCACATCCCGACCGTGCAGACCCAGGCGATGCAGATCTGGCTGTCCAAGGACCTCTACGAACTGGGCTGGTCCGAGAAGCTGGACCCGGCCAAGAACGAGATCCCGATCAGCGGCACCTACTTCTGCCCGCCCAACGGCAACGCCGAGTATCACGACCTGATCAAGTACGAGGACTGGCCAGCGAACAACCGCCCCAAGGCGCTCTGGTACTTCTGCGGCCTGATGCCCGACTACGAGCCGATGCCGCCGTTCTCCGACCACGAGTACCCGGCGCGCCAGGCGCAGCGGGTCAAGGCCCAGTGCATCCAGTACCTGCAGACCTCGATCGGCACGATGCTGCCCAACGCCACCGTGCGGGCCAACAACCCGATCGGCGACCCGATGGGACTCGACTTCGACCTGCTGGTCGACACCCGCGACGTCGACGCCCAGGGCGTCCAGCGCTTCGACAGCCAGTTCTGGCGCGCCAACATCGACCCCACCGAGCGGTACGTGACGACGCCGCCCGGGAGCGTGAAGTACCGCCTGGAGGCCTGGGGATCGGGGTTCGAGAACCTCACCCTCGCCGGGGACTGGATCTACACCGGGCTCAACGTCGGCAGCTTCGAGGGCGCGGCCATGAGCGGCAAGCTCGCCAGCTACGCCGTCGCCGGCTACCCGGCCCTGGACACGGTGATCGGCTATCCCACGCAGCCGCGCCCGGCGGACGCGAACGGCACGCCCGCGCCCTGCTCGCGCCAGGTCCCGCGCCTGCGCCTGGTGGGCTGACGCCGGTCCCCTACCCCTCGCGCACAGGGGTCAAGGCGGTGTCGACCATGATCTCGGCGGAGATCTCCTCGAGGGCGGCCTGCACGTCGGCCGCCCCGACGCCTGGCGGCAGCCGCAGCCGGGCCTCCAGGTGGAAGAGCACGCCGCCGGCGTGGGGCTCCGCGCTCAGCCGCGTGTCGAAGGCCTCGATGTTGACCTCGAGCCCGGCGAGCACCGCGGTCACCTGCCGGACGATGCCGGGCCGGTCCTGGCCCACCAGGCTCAGCAGCAGCGCCTCGCCGCCGTCGCCGCCCGCGGCCGAGACCGCAGGCGCGATCCGCACCTCCAGCCCGCGCGCGTCCACCGACGCCACCGCCTCGCGTAGCGCATCCGTCCGATCCTCGGCCAGCTCGACGAGGACCGAGCCCACATAGAGGCCGCCCAGGCGGCTCAGGTGGCTCTCCAGCCAGTTGCCGCCTGCGGACAGCACGGCCTGCGCCAGGGCCTCCGTCAGTCCGGGCCGGTCGCTGCCGCTTACGTTCAGGATCACCGACACCATCAGCGCTTGCCCTCCCACCAGTACGCGGCGCGCCTGCGCTCGCCAAGCATCACGCGATGCACCTTCTCGCCGTTGCGGATATCCGCGGTCGGGTCGGCGTCCAGCACCACCAGGTCGGCGAGCTTGCCGCCGCGCCATCCCGTGGCCGCCAGCGCCGGGAACACAGATACTCTCATGCCGCGTCCTCGTCCCGGCGACGCCTCGATGGCGCGGCCGATGTCCTCAGCCCTGCGTATCGCCCGCGCCCGTGCGAAGGAAGCCCGGCGTTCGAACCGGGGCTTTGCGGACCCCGCGGCAACCCGGTACCCCTCGGGCATGTCCGAGCTCGCCATGCCCATCGAGGTCCTCCGCTTCCAGAGCGGCGACGTTGAGATCACCGCGGATGTCGCCGGGCCGCCGGACGGAGCTCCGGTGATCCTGCTGCCTGGCGGAGGGCAGACGCGCGGCGCCTGGGGCGGCGCCTTGGCCGAGGGCGCACGACGGGGCTTCCGCATGATCAGCGCCGACCTGCGCGGCCATGGGGAGAGCGGCTGGTCGCCGGGCGCGGACTACGGCATGGGCGCTCACGCCGGGGATATCCGGGCGATCGCCGCCACGCTGCCGCGGGCGCCCTTCCTGGTCGGCGCCTCGCTGGGCGGCATGGCGAGCCTCTGCTACGCGGCCCTCCAGCACCCCTTGGCGGGGCTGGTGATGGTGGACATCGCGCCCACGGTGAACACCGCGGGCACGGACCGCATCCTGGCGTTCATGCACAGCGCCCCCGAAGGCTTCGCCAGCGTCGAGGAAGCCGCCGACGCGGTGGCCGCCTATCTGCCGCACCGCAAGCGGCCGAAGGACACCTCGGGCCTCCTGCGGAACCTGCGCCTGCGGGACGGGCGCTACTTCTGGCACTGGGATCCGCGCATGTTCCGCGAGGACCGCCCCGCGCGCGACGTCGAGGGGCTGCGCGATGCGGCGCGGCGGCTGGCGAGGCCCACGCTGCTGGTTCGCGGACGCCTCTCCGATGTCCTGTCCCAGGAAGGCGTCGACGACTTCCTGCAACTGGTCCCGCATGCCGAGTACGCCGACATCGCGGGCGCCGACCACATGGTCGCCGGCGACCGCAACGACGCCTTCAACGCTGCCGTGTTCGCGTTCCTAGAGCGACATCGCTGAACGGACGCGGCCGGTCACTCGCCCGGCCGGTACGTCCTCTCCACGTGGCCCTTCAGCTGGTCGGGGTGGAAGTAGACCTCCCGCAGGTCGCCCGCGGCGTAGCGTTCGGCCTGGTCGTTGAAGTGAGGGCTCTTCGGATCACCGCTCTCGCCACCGGCGCTCACCGCCCGCGCCCGGACGCGCGGCCCGAACTCGACCACCGCCACGAAGCTGTTGCCGCTCGTGCCGTAGTAGCGCCGGGTTCCGGGGTAGCGGCGGGCCCCGAACGACGCGAGCGAGCCCCAGGCCGCCGACGCGAAGGGCACGGCGATCGACGGGGCGTCGTCCCGGAACGTCTGCACGATGTCGCCGCTCAGCCGCTGGAAGCGATTGATCTCGCCCCAAGGGACCTGCCAGCTCCCGAAATCCGCCGCCAGCCGGTCCGTGGCTTCCGACAGCGCGGCGAGCTGCTCGCCAGGGGGCCGCGCCGCCATGGCCTCGAGCAGCAAAAGGCTGCCAGGGCGCCCCGGAGGGGTGCGGGCGGCCAGCGCCTCGGCCCAGAACACCGCCAGCGACGTCTCCGTCGACGCCGCCGACCACCGCCTGTCCCAGGCCCGCAGGCGCGCCACCGGCTCTGCGAGCCGGCTCCTCACCGGGTCGCCGGGCGGAAGCCCGTCCCAGGCGCTCGCCAGGGCCGGGATGAGGATGTCGAAGGCGGGAAGGTCCGGATCGTAGGCCGCGCGCAGGAGCGACTCCAGCGTGACGTCGCGACGTCCCTCGAGGACCCGCGTCGCGTGCAGCGTGCGCGCGTTCCGTCCAGCCACGTCCATGTAGCGCGGGAAGGCCTCGCGCCTGGGGCTCTCCGGACCAGCGCCCGAGTAGGGCCAGTCGTTGACGTTGAACACCCAGCCGCCCTTCGGATTCACTACGTTCGGCCGCTCGGTGAAGGCGTGCAGCGGGCCCCAGTCCGTGGCCGGGTCCGAGCCGTCGACCACCTTGGCGTAGTCGAACCGGTCGTCGCGCCGGGGAATGAACTGGGGGTGCAGATAGGCGGTCGCGCCATTCCGGTCGGCGAAGAGCGTATTGTTGGACGAGTTGGCCTTGGCGGCCTCGGCCACGCGCAGGAAACCCTCGAGGTCGGTCGCCTTCGTGCGGAGGAACGACTGCGTCAGGGCTTCGACCGGCTTGTACATCATGGCGAACGCGATCCAGCGATCGCCCTCGGCCCGCACGATGGGCCCATGGTGCGTGCGGTGCACGGCGAACTGTCGGCTGCCGAGCGAGCCGTCCGCCCTCCGGTAGCTGACGCTGACCGTCGAGGTCCTGACCGGCCGCAGCTTGTCCCCGTAGCGGTAGGAAAGCTCGGCCGGTGTCCGCACGATCGTCTCGGCGAACTCGTCGACCACGTCGACGCCGCTCGAGGTGTGCATCCAGCCGGCATGGGCGTTGAAGCCCTGGTAGACGAAGAACTGGCCCCACGTGACGGCGCCGTAGGCGTTCAGGCCCTCGTCGCTCGTCATCTGCAGCTCCGAGCGGAAGAAGAAGCTGGTGTGCGGGTTGATCAGCAGCAGGGCGTGGCCGTCGCGGGCGATCTGCGGTCCGATCGCGACGCCGTTGGAGCCTGAAGGCTCCCTCAGCCTCTCCGGCGTCTCGGCCACGCTCGCCCGCTGATCCCCGCCGTAGAAGGCCTGCAGTCCGGCGAGCGGAATGCGCTCGATGTCGCCGCCGATGCTGCCCTCGGTGAAGCTGAGCGCCATCCAGGGCTCGAACCGTGTCAGCACCCTCGGCTTCACGTCCGGATGGGTCGCCAGATAGTGGTTGAGCCCGGCGGCCCAGCCCTCCATGAGCGCCCGCAGCCAGGCCGGCGCCGCGGCGTAGCGGCGCTTCAGATCGGCTTCGTCGACAAACAGCCTCTGGCGAAGGTCCTGCCAGATCGCGCCCTCGCCCTCCGCCTCGGCGAGTCGGCCCAGGTTCACGAGATAGTTCGTCTCCACGCGATTGAAGTCGTCTTCCGCCTGGGCATAGGCCGCGCCGAACACCGCATCGGCGTCGGTCTTGCCGCGAACATGTGCGATGCCCCAATCGTCGCGGACGATGGTCACCCGCGCGGCCTGCGCCTTCCACTCCGCGCGGGGCTCGCCCGTCGCCGGCGTCGCGATGAGCAGCGCCACCGCGACCAGACCTTTCCACCCCACCGAACGCCCCTCCAGACAATGGCTGTCGCCCCACCTCGCCCACGCCCGCAGCGAAAGTCCAGCCGTGACATCCGGCCACGCTTGGTGCCGGGCGGGACTCACGCTTCCTTGCCGCCAAGGGGCTCAAGTCTGTGAGTGGAGTGCGCATGCCCGACGCCACCTACGTCGCCTTCGTTCCCGCCGGAATGAGCGCAAAGCTGCGGTCCGTCCTGCAGTCCGAGGACACCGGCGCGCTGACGTGGCGCGAGCGCAGGGTGATGTTCGGCAGCGAGTTCTACTTCTCCGGCCCGCCGAAGCTCGCCCGGGCGACCCACGCCTACGTCAGCGAGTGGGTCGTCCGCCACTGAGACCCCGCCGGATTCCTGCCGGCCGATCCTCCAGCGAGGTTCCTCCGCCGCGTGTCGTCGGCGCGCGGTCGTGACGCCCTGCCGGCCTGATCGCCTTACTCCCTGCGGCCAGGTGGGGTTTCTCCACGTACATGCGGCATGAACGCGTTTGCAGTCGCCCGCTTCCGGCTCCCCGAGTGGGTCGAGAGGACCCTCCGCCTGACCGCTCCCGGCCGCCCCTTGGCCTTGGAGCCCGAGCGGGCCGCCGCGGCTATTGCTCCGCGGCGGCCTGGTAGCCCGTCACCAGCTCTTGCCATTGCGCCATCTCCGGGAAGCGCGGGAAGCTTCGGCTGGCCGGGGTGACCGCCCAGGGCAGCCGTTCGTCGGTGAAGGTTTCCACGAAGGGCGTGAAGTCGCCCGCCTCGTCGAACATCGTGGCGCGTATGTTGACCAGCCATTCGGCGCCTTCCGGCCGCGTGTAGAGCCAGCTCATGCAGTGCGGGCAGAAGTGGTGCTGCGTCGGTCCATGAAGGCCGCCGATCACCGGCTCGCCCGAGAGCACCTCGAACGCTCCGGCAGGGTACATCGCGGAGAGGGAGAACGCGCTGGCCGTCATCCGCTGACACCCCGTGCAGTGGCACGCCATGGTCAGCAGCGGCGGGGCCGTGGTCCGGAACCGCACCTGGCCGCAGCGGCAGCCGCCCTCGCGCACCTGCGTCATCTGGGCCTCCCGGGATTGAACGCGCGCCAGCATGGCCCCTGAGCTGATCGGGGCAAAGGGCGATTCCCCGGGCTCACGGCCGGCGCGGCGCGATGGAAAGCTGGATCTCGATGCGGTCCCCGGCGGTCACGCCGACCTTGCGCCGCACGGCGTCCTTGAGCGGAACCAGATAGGTCCCGTCGCGCGGGAAGAGCGAGGTGGTGAACGTCACCCCGTCCAGCGTCGCCGACACCGGGACGACGCCCCAGCCATAGCTCGCGACCCGCGCGGCGGCCCTGATGTCGTCGGCCAGGTCGCGCGGAACGACGGCGAAGAAGAACGGGCTCGGGCCGCGCCAGTGAATGACGTCCGCCTCGAAGGCGATGCTCGCATGCGCGGGCCCGTCAGGCTTCATCCGCGCCCGCCTGCCCGTGGCGCCATCCGCCGGCGCCCGGATCGACCACGGCTCCCGCGGCGCGCACCTCGATGCCGGCCCCCTCCCTCACCTCGCCCACGACGGTGAAGCCCGGGGGCTTGCGGACGCCGGGCGGCGCGGTGCAGACGACCTCGTAGTCGTCGCCGCCCGAGCCGAGGCGCAGGAGCGCCGCCGGGATATCGGGCTGGGCTTCCAGCCAGGTGGCCGCGCCGCCGGACAGGGGAAGCTGGTCGAGGTCGATGACGATCTGGACGCCGCTGGCGTCGGCGATGTGGCGCGCGTCCGCGATGAGCCCGTCCGAGACGTCGGCCGCCGCCGTCGCCACGCGGCGCAGCGCGTCCCGCAGGTCGAGGCGCGGCTCCGGAAGCCGGTAGCGGAAGGCGAGCTGCCCGCTGGGGTCGGAGATCTCCCCGCGGACGGCCGCCAGCCCCAGGGCGCCGTCGCCGATGGTCCCGCTGACCAGCAGCCGGTCGCCGGGGCGGGCGCCCGCGCGCCGGACCATCCGGCCCTGGGGGACCCAGCCCATGACCGTCAGGCTGGCCATCAACGGCCCGGGGGTCGAGACGGTGTCGCCGCCCAGGAGGCTGACGCCGAAGGTCTCGAAGTCGGCGGCGAGGCCCAGGGCGAAGCGTTCCCGCTCCCGTTCGCCGGTGGCCGCCGGCCACGCTATGGCGAGGAAGGCGGCGAACGGCTCGGCGGCCTTCGCGGCGAGGTCCGACAGGTTCACGCGCGCCAGCTTGCGCGCCACGAGGTCCGGAGCCTCGCCCACCGGGAAGTGGACGCCCTCCACGATGGCGTCCTTGGTGACCACGATGTCGTGGCCCTTGCGGCTGGGCAGTATGGCCGCGTCGTCCTTCAGCTCCAGAGCGCCGGGCGCTCCTCGCGTCAGCGGCCGGAAGAGCCGCGCGATTTCGCCGAACTCATCCAGGCCGGACATCGCGCGCGACGGCGTCCAGGGCGCCGTTGACGAAGCCCGGCTCGGTCCCCTCGAAGAAGCTCTTCGCGATCTCCACGTACTCGTCGATGGCCACCTCAGTGGGGACGTCCGGGCGGTGGGTCAGCTCATAGGCGCCCGCCCGCAGGATGGCGCGCACCGTGGCGTCCAGGCGCTCCAGCCGCCAGTTCTCCGCCAGCCTGCGCGCGATCGCGGCGTCCACCTGCGCCTGGCGGGCCACCACGCCGCGCACCAGCTCGGCGAAGAAGCCTTCGTCGGCGGACGCCAGCCTCTGCCCCTCCCCGTCCGGCCCTTCCACGTCGCGGTCGAAGCGATGGTCGGTGAACTCGCGGATGACGTGCTCCACGCCTGCCGCCGAGACCTCCATCTGGTAGAGGGCCTGCACGGCCGCGAGACGCGCGACCGAGCGCGAGGCGTGCGAGGTCATCGCCGCCCGCCCGTGAGCTGCCGCTTCAGGGCGATCATCGAGAGGGCCGCCCGTGCGGCGCCGCCGCCCTTGTCGCCCTCGCTGATGCGCGCCCGCGCCCAGGCCTGCTCGTCGTCCTCGGTGGTGAGGATGCCGTTGCCGATGCACAGGCGCTTGCCGATCGTCAGCTCCATGATGCCCCGGGCGCTCTCGTTGGAGACGATCTCGAAATGGTAGGTCTCGCCCCGGATGACGCAGCCCAGGGCCACGTAGCCGTCGTAGTGCTTGCCGGTGGGCCGGTGGGACGCTTCCTCGGCCAGCGCGATCGCGCCGGGGATTTCCAAGGCGCCCGGCACCGTGACCACGTCGTACTCGGCCCCGAAGGCCGAGAGCGCCTGGGTGGCGCCCTCGAGAAGGGCGTCGGCGAGGTCGTCGTAGAATCGCGCCTCCACGATCAGGAGGTGAAGCGGCTCGTCGCTCATGGTGGTCCCTGCAGGCAGTTGGAAGCTGCTCTTAGGCCGTTTCGCGCCACCGGGCGAGATAGCGCGCGAGCATGTCGATCTCGAGGTTCACGCGCGCGCCCGGTCGCAGGCGGCCCAGGGTGGTCACATCCCAGGTGTGCGGGATCAGGTTCACCCCGAAGACGTCGTCCTCCACTTCGTTGACCGTCAGGGACACGCCTTCCACGGTGATCGAGCCCTTGGGCGCGATGAAGCGATGCAGGGGCCGCGGCGCGCGGATGCGGACACGGTGCGATCCGCCCTCGCTCTCGACCGAAAGCACCTCGCCCACGCCGTCGACGTGCCCGGAGACGATGTGGCCGCCCAGTTCGTCGCCCACCCGCGCAGCGCGCTCGAGGTTGACCGGGTCGCCGGCCTTCCAGTCGGAAAGGGTCGTCAGGCCGAGGGTCTCGCCCGACACCTCCACCGCGAACCAGTTGTCGCCCTTCTCCACCACGGTCAGGCAGCAGCCCGCGTGGCTGACGGACGCTCCGATATCGATCGTGGACAGGTCGAACCGGGTCTCGATCTCGAACCGCCGGTCGCGGTTGGTGTCGCGGACCGCGCGCACGCGCCCCACGTCGGTGACGATGCCGGTGAACATCTCAGATCCTCGCGTAGCGCTCCCAGAGGTCCTCGCCGAGCTGGCTCACCTCCACGCGCCGGAAATGGGGGACTTCGGCAAGCGCCGCAACAGCGAGCGAGCCCACGCCGGGCCGTCCCTCGCCGCCGATCAGGATCGGGGCGCGAAACCACTCGATCGCGTCCACGAGCCCGCAGCGGAGAAAGCTGCCCGCCACCTGCCCGCCGCCTTCCACCAGGAGGTCCGCCAGGCCTTCCCGCGCCAGCGCCTCCACCGCCTTGTGCAGGTCGGGCCGATCCTCGCCGAGCGCCGGCACGGTCACCACCCGGACGCCCGCCGCGGTCAACGCCGGGTCAGGCTCGCCCGTGGCCACGACATAGGTGGACGTCTCGCGCGCCGTGCGCACGAGCGTGGCGTCCAGCGGCAGCCGCTGGCGGCTGTCCAGGACCACGCGCGCGGGCTGGCGACCGTTGTATCCCGGCAGCCGGACCGTGAGGGCGGGATCGTCCGCCAGGGCCGTCTCGATCCCCACCACCACGGCCTGATGCGCCGCCCGAAGACGATGGGTCTGTTCGCGGGCGGCGGGTCCGGTGATCCACTTGCTCTCGCCCGATGCGGTCGCGATCCGTCCGTCCAGCGAGGTGGCCAGCTTCAACGTGATCGTCACGCCGCTACCTCGGCTCGGCCCCGGCCTCGCTCAGCCCTTCTTCGCCCAGGAAGCGGGCGAAGTCCTGGGTCTCGCGGAAGTCGCGATAGACCGAGGCGTAGCGGACGTAGGCGACGTCATCGACCTGCTTGAGCTGCTTCATCACGAGTTCGCCCACGGTCGACGACGGCAACTCGGTTTCGCCCATGCTCTCGAGCTGGCGCACGATGGTCGAGATCATCCGCTCGACCCGCTCGGGCTCGATGGGGCGCTTGCGGATGGCGATGGAGATCGAGCGGGCCAGCTTGTCCCGGTCGAACGGCGTGCGGCGGCCCGAGCGCTTCAGGATCGTCAGTTCGCGCAGCTGCACGCGCTCGAAGGTCGTGAAGCGGCCCTCGCACGCCGGGCACAGGCGGCGACGGCGGATGGCGGCGCCGTCCTCGGACGGACGGCTGTCCTTCACCTGGGTCTCGTCATGACCACAGAACGGGCAACGCATATCTAGCCCCTCCTGCAGCCACTTAACGCTATTAGCTGTAGATGGGGAAGCGCCTCGTCAGGGCCACGACCTCGCTGCGGACTTTCTGCTCGACGGCCGAGGAGTCCTCGCCGGTGGAAACCGCGTCGAGAACCTCGCCGATCCAGCGGCCGACCTGGCGGAATTCCTCCGGTCCGAAGCCTCGCGTCGTGCCGGCCGGCGAACCCACCCGAAGCCCCGACGTCTGCATCGGCGGCAGCGGATCGCCGGGGATCGAGTTTTTGTTCGTGGTGATCCCGGCGCGCTCCAGCGCCACCTCGGCCTGGGCGCCCGAGACGTTCTTGGGCGTCAGGTCGACCAGCATCAGGTGGCTGTCGGTGCCGTTGGAGACGATCTTGAAGCCGACGCTCTGCAGGCTGTCGGCCAGGGCGCGCGCGTTCGCGATGACCTGCTTCGCATAGGTGTTGAACTCGGGCCGCAGCGCCTCGCCGAACGCCACAGCCTTGGCGGCGATGACGTGCATCAGCGGTCCCCCCTGGAGCCCCGGGAAGACGGCCGAGTTGAGCTTGCTCGCCAGCTTCTTGTCGTTGGTCAGGATCAGGCCGCCGCGCGGTCCCCTCAGCGTCTTGTGTGTCGTCGTCGTGACGATGTGGCTGTGCGGGAACGGGTTGGGGTACTCGCCCGCGGCCACCAGGCCCGCGTAGTGCGCGATGTCGCTCATCAGCAGCGCGCCCACTTCGTCCGCGATCTGGCGGAACTTCGCGAAGTCGATGTGGCGCGAATAGGCCGATCCGCCGGCGATGATCACCTTGGGCTTGTGCGCCCGGGCGACCTCTGCGGCCTCGTCATAGTCGATCAGGTGGTCCTGGGCCCGCACGCCGTAGGCGACAGGGTGGAACCACTTGCCGGACTGGTTGACGCTCTTGCCGTGCGTCAGGTGGCCGCCGTGGTCCAGGTTCATGCCCATGAACGTGTCGCCGGGCGTCATGGTGGCCATGAAGACGGCCTGGTTGGCCTGGCTGCCGGAGTGCGGCTGCACATTGGCGTACTCGCAGCCGAACAGCTGCTTCGCGCGGTCGATCGCCAGCAGCTCGGCCTCGTCGACCACCTCGCAGCCGCCGTAGTACCGCTTGCCTGGGTAGCCCTCGGCGTACTTGTTGGTCAGCACCGAGCCCTGGGCGTCGAGCACGGCCTTGGAGACGATGTTCTCCGAAGCGATCAGCTCGATCTGGTCCTGCTGCCGCTTCAGCTCTCCGTCCAGGATCCTGGCGATGGCCGGGTCGGTCTGGCCGACTCCCCCCTGGAAGAAGTCTTCGGACGGGCGCTGGGACTGGACGTGCAGGTTCAAGGGCAAGGCCTTTCGCGGGAGCGCCGAGTCTGAGCGGCGGAGGCGCCTCCTTTACTCCCGAACGCCGCCCGCTCCAACCGCGGCCGCCCGCAGTATTTCTGGGAACTCGTTTCGATCTCCGCACGTTGCGGCCAAAAGGCCGGGGACGCCGAGGGCGGTCGTCTGGCGGCCGCGTGGCTTATCGAGGGGGCGTAAGTATGACTGCAGGCATGAACGACGACGGCCCGGCCGGCGAGGACGTCCTGCGCCTGGGCGCAGCGATCGTGGCGGCCTATGTGAGCCGCAACCAGGTGCCGATCGCGGAGGTGCCGGACATGATCCGCACCGTGCACCAGGCCCTCGCGCAGCTTTCTTCGGGCGGATCGCCCGCGCCCGTCGAAGAGCGGCCCAAGCCCGCAGTGCCCGTCGGGCGCTCGGTCCAGCACGACTACATCGTCTGCCTCGAGGACGGGAAGCGGCTGAAGATGCTGAAGCGCTACCTGCGTTCCCGCTACAACATGAGCCCCGAGGACTATCGGCGCCGCTGGGGACTGCCGCCGGACTACCCCATGGTCGCGCCGGCCTACGCCGCGCGCCGGTCCGACTTCGCCAAACAGATCGGCCTTGGCCGGGGCGTGCGCCGGCGGAAGTGAGGATCGGGCCGTCCTGCGGACGGGAGAACGCCCCTGCGCGAGGCAGGGGCGCCCGGGACTCCACCCCTATGTCGGGTTGTGGCGGCGCAGAGCCCTCTCCTGCAGTTGAGCACGCCTCGGCCTTGGCCGCGTTGCGCCATGGCGCCGCAGACGCTTCGACAGGGCGCGCGCATGCGCAGTCCGCCGCGCAAGCGCGCGGGGCCGAGGGTTCGCGCGGAATTCGTATCCGAAGGCCGCCTCAGGCGGCGTAGCCGCCCACGCGTTGCACGTTGCAACGGACCCAGAGCGCTTCGAGGACCTCGACGAGCTCGTCCATCATGCGGTCGTCGTGGGCCGGCGACGGGGTGAACCGAAGACGCTCGGTGCCGCGAGGCACCGTGGGGTAGTTGATCGGCTGCACGTACACGCCGTGATCCTCGAGCAGGATGTCCGAGATCATCTTGCAGTGGACCGGATCGCCGACCAGCACCGGCACGATGTGGCTGACGCTGGGCATGACCGGAAGCCCGGCCTTGCGGAACTTGGCCTTCAGCGCCGCAGCCCGCTCCTGGTGCGCGACGCGGACCTCGTCGTGTTCCTTCAGATAGCGGATCGAGGCCACCGCGCCTGCGGCAAGCGCCGGCGGCAGCGAGGTCGTGAAGATGAAGCCGTCCGCGTAGCTGCGAATCGCGTCGCAGATCACGGCGTCCGCGGCGATGTAGCCGCCCATGACGCCGAACGCCTTGCCCAGCGTGCCTTCGACGATGTCGATCTCGGCCATCACGCCGTCGCGCTCGGCCACGCCGGCGCCGCGCGGGCCATACATGCCGACCGCGTGCACCTCGTCGAGGTAGGTCATGGCCCCGTACTTCTTCGCGAGCGCGACCGTGCCCCGCATGTCGGCGATGTCGCCGTCCATGGAGTAGACGCTCTCGAACGCGATGAGCTTCGGCGCGGCCGGGTCGGCGGCGGCCAGAAGTTCCTCGAGGTGGCCCAGATCGTTGTGCCGGAAGACGACCCGCTGCTCGCGCTTGCCGGCGCGGATGCCGCTGATCATCGAATTGTGGTTCAGCTCGTCCGAGAAGATGATCAGGCCGGGCAGGATCTTGTAGAGCGTCGACAGCGAGGCTTCGTTGGACACGTAGCCCGACGTGAAGAGCAGCGCCGCTTCCTTCTGGTGAAGGTCGGCCAGCTCGCGCTCCAGTTCGACGTGGTAGTGGGTGGTGCCCGAGATGTTGCGCGTGCCGCCGGAGCCGGCGCCGGCCTCCTCGATCGCCTTGTGCATCGCATCGAGCACGATCGGGTTCTGGCCCTGGCCGAGGTAGTCGTTGGAGCACCACACGGTGACTTCGGAGGTCGAGCCGTCGTCGCGGGTCCAGGTCGCCCGCGGGAAGGCGCCGCGATGCCGCTTGAGATCGGCGAAGACCCGATACCGTCCCTCGGACCGGACGCGCTCAAGCGCCGTCGCAAAAGCCTGCCTGTAGTCCATCGACTCGATCCCGGCTGCGGGCCCTTGCGAGCGCGCGTTCCCCGGCCCCTCTTCAACGCCTGCCTTTTGGCGCCCTGATTTCAGGTTGTCCATTGGTTCGGCTGTCGCACGCGGGCCACGTTTCGTGAACGAGTACCTAGAATTCGTGAACGACGCTTAGCTTTGACACCGATCAACTCGTCCGCTGCTGCGAAGGCGGCAGATTGCCGCGCAGCATCTCCAGGATCCCGGAGAAATCCTTACCGCCGCCGCCCAGCCGGTCGAACAGCGCGTAGAGCCCCTCCGCGGCGGCGCCGAGCGGCGCGGCCGCCCCCGCCTTGGCCGCGGCGTCCTGGGCGAGCTTGAGGTCCTTCAGCATCATCGCCGTGGCGAATCCGCCCTCGTAGCCGCGATTCGAAGGCGCGGCGGGAACCGGCCCGGGCCATGGGCAGTAGCTCGTGAGGCTCCAGCACTGGCCCGACGACTGCGACGAGATCTCGTGGAACTTCACGGGGTCCAGGCCCAGCTTCTCGGCGAGCGCGAGGGCCTCGCAGACGCCGATCATCGAAATGCCGAGCACCATGTTGTTGCAGATCTTGGCGGCCTGCCCGGCGCCGTGGTCCCCCGCGCGAATCGTCGCTCGCGACATGGGCCGGATCGAGTCCTCGACAGCGGCGAAGTCAGCCTCGTCGCAGCCCACCATGAACGCCAGCGTCCCCGCATCGGCCGCCGCCACGCCGCCCGAGACCGGCGCGTCGGCGAATCGGAAGCCGGCGGCCTTCGCCTGGGCGGCCACGGCGCGCGCGCTGTCGACGTCGATGGTCGAACAGTCGATCAGGAGGGCCGTCGGCGGCGCGTTCGGCAGGATGTGTTCGGCATAGACGCTGCGCACGTGCGGCCCAGCGGGCAGCATGGTGATCACGACCTCGGCGGCGCTCACCGCGTCGGCGATGGACCCGGCCTTGCGACAGCCGGCGCCTGCAGCCCTCTCCACGGCGGCAGGCGACAGGTCGAAGGCCATGACCTCGCGCCCCGCCTTCGCCTGGTTGGCGGCCATCCCGCCGCCCATGTTGCCCAGGCCGATGAACGCAACGCGGGTCATGACTACCTCTTCGATCTGGTGACTACTTGGGCTTGCGGAACTTGTAGATGAACTGGTCGGTGCGGCCCCGGATGGCGGGGTCGAACACCGCCTTCGCGTGGTCGTCGGCGGGATTGCGCAGCAGCGTGCTTTCGCCCTCGAACCTGAAACCCACGGCCTCCACCTCCTTGCGCACGAGCGCCGGGTCGATGCGATGCAGCCGGTCCTGCGGATCCGGGGGCGTGCCCGCGGCGGCGGCGTGGTCCAGCACGACGAACACGCCGCCCGGCTTCAGGGCGTCGAAGATCGCCTTGGTCGCCTTGCGCCCGTTCTCGGGGTTGCGAACGTAGACGTCGTGATAGTTCTGCGACGTCCAGACCAGGTCGACCGGCGCCGGCAGCTTCATCTCGACGAGCGGAACCTGCACGACCTCGATGTTGCCGTAGGCCGGGTCGGCCGCCACCGCGCGGATCGGCGGCGGGTTCGCCGGAGGGGCCGCGCCCGCCGGCGGCGCGTTGATCACCGCATAGACCTTCCCCTTGGGCCCGACGGCTTTGGCGAAGATCCGCGTGAAGTATCCGCCGCCCGGAATGAAATCCGCCACGGCCTGGCCCGGCCTGACCCCGGCGAACTCCAGCATCTCGGCCGGCTTGCGGTCGGCGTCGCGCTTCGTGTCGGCCTCCGGTCGGGACTTGTCGGCCACGGCGGCGAGCTGGTTCGCGGTGGGCGCAGCGCTTGCGGACGCTGACCAGGACAGCGATGCGGCGGCGCACGCGGCCAGCAACAGGATCGGCTTCATGGGGTTCCTCCCGCCGGCCAGCACCGGCCGGTCGCGGTCACGTTAGAGGCGACCACTCCTCGTTGGAAGGCAGCGGGGCGAAGATGGCGTCCAGCGTCGCCTCGCTCACGTCGTGCGGCCGCGCCTCGCTCCACTTCGGCGCATTGTCCTTCTCCACGATCACCGCGCGCACGCCCTCGATGAAGTCGTGCCGCTGCACGACGCGCGCGCCGATGCGGTACTCCATCGCCATGTTCTCGGCGAAGTCCTTCGCCCTGGCCCCGAGCTGCAGCTGGCGGAACGCGACCTTCATGGTCTGGGGCGACTTGGTGGCCATGACCTTGAGTTGCTCGCGGGCCCAGTCCGTGTCGGCCGCTTCCAGCGCGGCTACGATGGCCTCGACGCTGTCGCCCGAGAACAGGCGCGCGATCTCGTCCTGATGCTGGGCGATCGGAGGCCGTCCGGCGTCGCCTTCGAACTCGGTCAGCAATGTCTCGATGCGCGTCGGCTCGGCGAGGATCGCAGCCTTGAGGTCGGCGACCTTCCCGCTCTCCACGAAGTCCGTCGCCAGGCCCAGGAGCTCGCAGTCCGCCGCCTTGATCCGCGCGCCCGTCAGCGCCAGCCACAGGCCGATGTGATCGGGCATCCGGCTCAGGTACCAACCGCCCCCGACGTCCGGGAACAGGCCGATCCCGGTCTCCGGCATCGCGAACGTCGTCCGCTCGGTCGCCACCCGGTAGCGGCAGGGGCGCGAAAGGCCCACGCCGCCGCCCATGGTCACGCCATCCATGATCGCCGCGGTAGGCTTGGGATAGTGGAAGAGAAGGTGGTTGAGCCGGTACTCGACGAAGAAGAACTCGCGGGCCAGCCGTCCATCACCCGCGCCGCTCTCCGCCAGCATGCGGATGTCGCCGCCGGCGCAGAAGCCGCGCTCGCCCGAGTGGTCGAACAGCACCAGGTCCACCGCCGGATCGTCCCGCCACGCCACCAGCGCGTCGGTCATCAGCCGGCACATGTTGGTGGTCAGCGCATGCAGCGCCTGCGGCCGGTTCAGCGTGATCCGTCCCACGCGCCCCTCGACGCGACAGAGGACTTCCTGGGCTTCGCTCATGACCGGAACAGCTCCCTGGCGGTGATGACCCGCATGATCTCGTTGGTGCCTTCGAGGATCTGGTGGACCCGCAGGTCGCGGACGATCCGCTCCAGCGGATAGTCGCGCAGGTAGCCGTAGCCGCCGTGAAGCTGCAGGGCCTGGTTGGCGACCTCGAATCCGGCGTCGGTGGCGAAGCGCTTCGCCATGGCGCAGTAGCGCGTCGCGGCGGGATCCCTGTTGTCCAGCGCGTGGGCGGCCCGGCGCACCATCAGGCGCGCGGCGTCCAGCTCGGTGGCCATGTCCGCGAAGCGCCACTGGAGCCCCTGGAACTCCCTCAGCGGCTGACCGAACTGCCTGCGCGTCTCGAGGTACGCCTTGGCGGTGTCGAGGGCCAAGCCCGCGCCGCCCAGCGAACACGAGGCGATGTTGATGCGTCCGCCGTCGAGGCCCGCCATGGCGATCTTGAACCCCGCTCCCTCTTCGCCGACGCGGTTCGCCACCGGCACGCGGCAGTCGTCGAAGTTCACCTGGGCCGTCGGCTGGGCGTTCCAGCCCATCTTGCGCTCCTGGGCGCCGAACGAGAGTCCCGGCGTCCCCTTCTCCACCACCAGCGTCGACACGCCCTTGGCGCCCGGCCCCCCTGTGCGGACCATCACCACATAGACGTCCGAGCTCCCGGCGCCGGAGATGAAGGCCTTGGAGCCGTTGAGCACATAGTGTTCCCCATCGCGCACGGCCGTCGTCGTCAACGCGGCCGCGTCCGAGCCGGAGCCGGGCTCGGTCAGGCAGTAGGAGGCGATCAGCTCCATGGTCGTCAGCTTCGGCAGGAAGCGGCGACGCAGGTCCTCGTCGCCGAACCGGTCGATCATCCACGAGGCCATGTTGTGGATCGAGATGAAGGCGGCCGTGGCCACGTCGCCGTAGCTCAACTGCTCGAAGACGATCGAGGCGTCGAGCCGGGACAGAGCCGACCCGCCCACGTCCTCGCGGACATAGAGGCCGGCGAAGCCGAGCTCCGCCGCCTTGCGCATCACCTCGACGGGGAAGGTCTTCTCTTCGTCCCAGCGGGCGGAATTGGGCGCGAGTTCGGCGAGGGCGAAGGCGCGGGCGGCGTCCTCGATCGCGCGCTGGTCTTCGGTCAGGTCGAAATCCATGGGCGCGGTTGAGCGCGGCGCGCTCGGGCTGTCAATCGGCGCCATATCGGCGACGCTATTGCGAGCTTGGCTGCGTCGACGGGAGGGCGCGTATGCACGTGGTGGAGAGCGCGCTGGGGCTGCGTGGGCTCGCCCGCCGTCGCGGCCGGTTGCTCCTGACCCTCATCCTCTCGCTCGCTCTCCACGGCGTCGTGCTCGGCTGGTTCGCGCTTCGCCAGGACAGCGCGACGCCACCCTCCGAGACGCCGGCTATCGAGGTGCAGCTAGTCGAAGCCTCGCGGCAAGCCCGCGCGGACCCGACCGCATCGTTGTCCCGCCGCGCCGATCCTGCGCGCACGACGCCCGACGCCGCGGACCCGCAACCCCGCTACGCCACGCCGCCGACGCACGGCGCAGGCGGTGAGCAGGGCGGCGTCGACCTGTACGGCCCCGTGTTCGCTGACGGACGCTGGCCGCGACCACGCCTCGTGCAGCGGCGCTGCGATCCACTGAAGGATCCCGACCTCAGTTCCCCCGAATGCCGGCGCGAGCGTGAGATCGACGCCGCCGTGACCCGCAACGCCGACCCCGCCAACGGCGCCGGCGACTTCGCCCGGGAGGCGCGCCACAACGAAGCCCTTCGCCGCTACCGGGAAGCGCCGGGGGCTGCGGGCTTTCCGGGAGTCCGCTGCCACATCCTGCATCGGTGCTAGCCGCCTGCTCCGCCGACCGCCGCGTCGCGGGGGTTGCGTCGATCGCGCAGCGGGTTCAAACGCCCGCGCATGACCAAGGCTCCCCTCGCCGCCTATCCCGCCCTGCGCATGCGGCGGCTTCGACAGTCGGACTGGATCCGCCGGCTCGTCCGCGAGACGGTGCTCACCCCGGCCGACCTCATCTGGTCGATGGTGGTGCACGAGGGCGAGGGCCAGGTCCCGGTGGGCTCCATGCCCGGCGTCGCCCGCCTGTCCGTGAAGGACGCGGCCGCCGCGGCCCGGGAGGCGAAGGCGCTGGGCATCCCGGCGATCGCCGTCTTTCCGCACATCGACGGCGCCAAGAAGGACGCGAGCGGCAGGCTCGCCGCCGACCCCGACGGCCTCGTCTGTCGCGCGGTGAAGGCCATGAAGGACGCCGCGCCCGAGGTCGGGATCATGTGCGACGTCGCGCTGGACCCCTTCACCGACCATGGCCATGACGGGCTCCTTCAGGACGGCCGGATCGTCAACGACGCCACGGTCGAGGCGCTGGTCGCGCAGGGCCTGGTCCAGGCGCGGGCCGGCTGCGACATCCTTGCGCCCAGCGACATGATGGACGGCCGCGTCGGCGCGCTGCGCACCGCCCTCGAGGCCGAGGGCCTGCAGGACGTGATGATCATGTCCTACGCCGCGAAGTACGCGTCGGCCTTCTACGGGCCGTACCGGGAGGCCATCGGCTCGGGCAAGCTCGGCACGGGTTCGGTCGAGAACCCCGGCGACAAGAAGACCTACCAGATGGACTCCGCCAACCACGCCGAGGCGCTGCGCGAGGTGGCGCTCGACATCGCCGAGGGGGCCGACATGGTGATGGTCAAGCCGGGGATGCCCTATCTCGACATCGTCCGGCAGGTGGTGGACGCCTTCTCACTGCCGACCTTCGCCTTCCAGGTCTCGGGCGAGTACGCCATGATCATGGCCGCGGCCCGGAACGGCTGGCTCGACGAGGAGCGCTCGATCCTCGAAAGCCTCGGGGCCTTCAAGCGCGCGGGGGCCGCCGGGGTCATCACCTACTTCGCCCCGCGGGCGGCGCGGCTGCTGGGGGCCTGAACTCAGGGCCAGCCCGCCCGCCCCGCATCGACCTCGGCCGCGATCACCTTGCCGGTGCGCCCGGCCGCGCCGCCGCCGAGCCCCGCCGCCGTCAGCATGAAGAGCGTGCGTCCCGCCTCGCCCCCCAGCATGCAGGCGTAGCAGGGCTGCCCCGTCTCGATCACCTCCAGCACCTTGCCGCCTTCCGCCACGCGGACGCACTCGGGCGCGCTGGGATTGGCGACCCAGACGGCCCCCTCGTCGTCGAGGCAGATGCCGTCAGGGACCCGGGCGCCGAGCTCGGCCCAGACGCGGCGGTTCGACAGCCCGCCGTCCGGAGCGACGTCGAAGGCCGTCAGGACGCCGCCGAAGCTCTCCCCCAGGATGAGCGTCCTGCCGTCCGGCGTGATGACCGTCCCGTTCGGAAAGGCCAGGTCGTCGGCCACGACGCGCGCCCTTCCATCCGGCGACACGTAGGCGAGCTTCGCCTTGACCATCCCGGCGGCCACGTCGCCCTTGGCCATCGCGGCGTCCAGATCGAAGCCGAAGTTGCCCACGTAGGCCCCGCCCTGCGCGTCCACGACCATGTCGTTGCAGTGGAAGGTGGCGATGTGGCCGAGGTCGGCGTGCAGGGAGACCCGGCCGTCCGGCGTGCGACGCAGAAGCTCGCGGCGCGTCATCGAGACGATCAGCATGGAGCCGTCCGGCTGCCAGCCCAGGCCCGACGGCTGGTCGTCGATGGTGTACTCCGTCCGCAGGTCCCCCGCCGGCGATACGGACTTCACCGCGTGATCGTAGAAGTCGCTGAACCAGAGCCGGCCGTCCCGCCAGCGAGGCCCCTCCCCGAACTGAAGCCCGGCGGCCAGCTCCCGCGTCGTCCGTCCCATCTGCGTCTCCCCAGGCGTGAGGCGCCCATGATCGGCCGTGCGACCCGGGCTGTCACCCGCGATCAGCCCGGCCCGGGAAGCCACTCGCCCAGGATGGCGTTGACCTTCTCCGGCGCCTCCTGCTGCACCCAGTGGGAGACCTTGGGCAGGCGCCGGATGGTGAGGTCGCGCACGAACTCGTCCGTGCCGTCGAGGAGCTCGACGCCCAGAGCGGCGTCCTCCTCGCCCCAGACGATAAGCGTCGGAGTCTCGATCCGCGGCCAGGGACCGCGCATCTTGCCCCCCAGCTGAAAGGCCGCGCGGTACCAGTTGATCATGCCGCGGATGGCTCCGGGCCGCTGGGCGTCGCGCGCATAGCGGTCGAGGACGTCGTCGCCGAAGTTGGACTTGTCGACCGCCATGCCGTGGAACGCGCGGCGGATGGCGCGGGCGTCGCTCGCGGTCATCATCGCCTCGGGCAGGCCCGGGATCTGGAAGAAGAACATGTACCAGGAGCGGCCCAGCTGGCGCAGGTTGCCCTTCGACAGGTGCCGCGCCATCACGCCGGGGTGCGGGACGTTCATGATCACCAGGCGCTCCAGCGGACGCGGCGCGTGGGTCGCGAACGTCCAGGCCAGCCCCGCCCCCCAGTCGTGGCCGATGAGCGTGACCTTCCGCGCCCCGCTGGCGTCGATGAGCGCGGCGACGTCCTCCATCAGCCGGTCGATGAGATAGGCCTTCACCTCCGCGGGCTTCGGCTCGGTCTCGCCGTATCCGCGCAGGTCCGGCGCCCAGGCGCGGTAGCCCATGCTCGCCAGGAACGGCAGCTGGAAGCGCCAGGAGAACCGGCTCTCCGGGAAGCCGTGCAGGCAGAGCGCGAGATGATCGCCCTCCCCCGCCTCGTCGACGGCGAAGCGGAAGCCATTGGCCTCCACGGTGCGGGTCGTGATCGTCATGTGGCCCTCAGGGACATGTGAAATGCGCGCTCTCCCGGTCCATCCCGGGAAGCTGGATGACGCCCCGGTAGGTGAAGCCCACCTTCCGGAGCACCGCCATGGAGGCGAAGTTCTCGAGCGTGGTGATCGCCGCCAGCGCCGGGATGCCGAGCGGCCCCTGGGCATGGGCGAGCACCGCGGCCGCGGCCTCCTGGGCGTAGCCCTGGCCCCACACCCGCTCGATGAAGGCGTACCCGACGTCGGGGACATCCAGCCCCTCGCGCCGCACGAGGCCGGCCATGCCCACGGGCGCGCCGTCGCGCTTCTGGACCGCCACCCACATGCCGAAGCCGTGCTCGCGGTAGCTCGCGCGCATGCGGTCTTCGATGAAGCGCGCCGCGTCCGCCACGTTCCGCACGCCCCGGTCGCCGATGTTTTCCAGGAAGCCCGGGGAATTCAGCAGATCGACCAGGAACGGCGCGTCGTCGTCCTCGACGTCGCGCAGGACCAGCCGCTCGGTTTCAAGAACCACCGCCACGCCGCAACTCCCCCTCGTGCAACACCATCTTAACGCGGCTCGCGCAGTTTGCCCGGCGAAACACAGTTAAGGCGGGTGAACCATGGCGGTGGGCGGCGACCAGCCGATCATCCTCAAGCGGATCAAGAAGGGTGGCGGCGACGGGCACCACGGCGGCGCCTGGAAGGTGGCCTACGCCGACTTCGTGACCGCGATGATGGCGTTCTTCCTGCTGATGTGGCTGATCAACACCACCTCGCCCGAGCAGAAGCGCGGCATCGCGGACTACTTCGCCCCCGCCAGCGTGTCGCAGACCAGCTCGGGCGCCGGCGGCATCCTGGGCGGCGCGGCGCTGGCCAACGACGGCTCCAAGGCCTCCGGCTCGTCGGACGTGATCGAGGAACTGGCGCCGTCCTCCCGCAATCCGAACGACGGCGACTCCAAGGAAGGCGGCAAGCCGATGACCGCCGAGGAGGCCGCCGCGGCCGAGCAGGCGGCCGCCCAGGCGGCCCGGGAGGACGCGGCGTTCGCCTCTGCCGCCCAGTCCCTGCGGCAGGCGATGCAGTCGATGCCCGAACTGGCCGAACTCTCGAAGAACATCATCATCGACGAGACCCCGGAGGGCCTGCGCATCCAGCTCATCGACCAGGAGGGCCGGTCGATGTTCAACCAGGGCTCCACCCAGCCGAACGACCGGGCCAAGCTCCTGCTGCGGGCGGTTTCCAAGGTGATCAACCAGCTGCCGAACAGGATCTCGATCTACGGCCACACCTCGGCGAGCGCCAACGGCGCCAAGCCGGAATCGGACTGGTCGCTCTCGTCGGCCCGGGCCGACAGCTCCCGCAAGGTGCTGCAAGGCGCCGGCGTCGACCCCGACCGCGTCTACCAGGTGTCGGGCAAGGCCGGGTCCGAACCGCTTTATCCCGACGATCCGGTGCTGCCCGGCAACCGCCGCATCGCCATCGTGTTGCTGCGTGAGGCGCCGGTGCTGCCTCCGGAACCGGGACTCTAGCGTAGTCCTTGCGTGGAGGCCGCGCATGACGCCTAATCTCGGGCGAAAGGCGCTCGACGCGAAAAGGGCGACCGCGGATCCGTGACGCAGCATTTTCCCACCCGACAGCTCCGGTTCTTCCTGACCGCGCCGTCGCCGTGTCCCTATCTGCCCGAGCGGTTCGAACGGAAAGTCTTCGCCCACCTGCCGCTGTCGGACGGCGCCCAGGTCAACGACAGCCTGACCCAGGTCGGCTTCCGCCGGTCGCAGAACATCGCCTATCGGCCCGCGTGCGAGGCCTGTTCCGCCTGCGTCTCCGCCCGGCTTCCCGCCGCCGACTACGTCTTCTCGCGCTCCGAGCGGAAGATCCTCGCCCGGAACGCCGACATCGAGCGCCACCTCGTCGAGGCCGAGGCGACGATGGAGCAGTTCGATCTGCTCCGCCGCTACCTGCTGGCGCGCCACGCCAGCGGCGGCATGGCCGAGATGACCTGGCCCGACTATGTCGCCATGGTCGAGGACACGGCGGTCCGCACGCACATCATCGAGTATCGGCTCAAGACACGGGACGGCGGTCCGGGCGACCTCATCGCCTGCGCCCTGGTGGACCTGATGAGCGACGGCCTGTCGCTGGTCTACAGCTTCTACGACCCCACCCTCGCCCGGCGCAGCCTCGGGTCGTTCATGATCCTGGACCATGTCGTCCAGGCGTGCCTCACCGCGCTGCCCTATGTGTATCTGGGCTACTGGGTCCGCGGTTCCGAGAAGATGGACTACAAAGCCCGCTTCTCCCCCATCGAACTCCTCAAGCCCGACGGCTGGACGCTGGCCGCGGCGCGGGACCTGCCGGTGCGTCCGGCCTGACCCTGTGAAACCCGGGGGCGGCGTTCGCAACCTGTGGCATGCCGTCCGAGAAGCTCATAGACTGCGGGCGTGAAGTCAGCCCCTCGATCAAGCGCATGGCGCGGCAGCTTCGGCTGAACCTCGGAAGGGAGACACCTCCCTCCTTCGGCGACTTCGAGCTCGGCCCGTCCAACGCGACCGCCGTGGACGCCGTCCTGGCCTACCCGCGGTGGCCCGGCGGGTGCCTGGCGCTGATCGGCCCGCAGGGCGTCGGCAAGAGCCACATCGCCCAGGCCTGGGCTCAGCGGGCCGAGGCTGCGCGGACAGATCCTGAATCGCCCGATCTCGCGGCCGCCGCGGGCCGGCCGGTTCTGCTGGAGGACGTCGACCGCGGCTTCTCGGCCGAGGGCCTTTTCCACCTGATCAACCTGGCGGGCCGCGCCGGCGGCGGCTTGCTGCTGACGGCCCGAACGCGGCCCGCCACCTGGCAGACCGACCTGCCCGACCTGCGGTCTCGCCTCAACGCGTTGCCGGTGGCCGAGATCGCCCCGCCCGACGATGCGGTGCTCGAGGGCGTGCTGCGGCGCTTCTTCCGGAACCGCAACATCCGGCCGCCCAAGGAGGTCTATCCTTACCTCCTGGCGCGCATGAACCGGTCGATCCCCGACGCCGAGGAGATCGTGCGCCGCCTGGACGAGGCCGGCGACGCGGGATTCCGGCCGGTCACCCGCGTGCTGGCGCGGCAGATTCTCGAGGACGCGCAGCAACTCGACCTGTGAGGGCCGAAATATTTTCCGGCGCGATAGACAAACCGATTCTTTTTCCTCCACTGGTTCGACCCGTGGCGGCGGGGCCACGGCTTCGGGACGTTCGGATGCTTGCGCCAGGCCCAGGGACGGCGGCGCCTGAGCTGGAACTCAAGTTTCAGCTGGGCGATGGCGCCGTCGAAGCCCTTCAGGCGCTCTTCCCCGTCGAGGCGGCTCGCACCGCCCGCCTGCACGCCGTCTATTTCGACACCGCCGATCACAGGCTGCGGGACGGCGGCTTCAGCCTTCGCGTCCGCCGAAGCGACGAAACCTACATCCAGACGCTCAAGCACCGGAACGGCGGCGGCCTTTTCCAGCGCGACGAGTGGGAGACCGAAGTCGCCGGCCCGGACCTGGACCTCGCCGCCCTTGCGGGCACGCCGGCCGCGAACGTGCTGGCCGACGCCGCCGTGAACCCGGCCTTCACCGTCGAGGTCGAGCGGCGCACGCATGCGTGGGTGCGTGGCGAGATCCACATCGAGGTCACCTTCGACACCGGCGTGATCACGGCCGGCGAGCGGACCGAGCCGGTCGCGGAACTGGAGCTGGAGCTGATCTCGGGCAGCCAGCAGGACCTGTTCGACCTCGCGCGCGACCTTCAGCAGCGCGCCGCGCTGACGCTGTCGTTCGAAAGCAAGGCCGAGCGGGGCTACCGGCTGGCGGGCCACGACGGCGTCGCGGCGCTCAAGGCCCAGGCATCAGCCATCGGCCCGGACACGACCGGAGGGGCGGCGTTCCAGTCGATCGCACGCGACGCCCTCGTCCAGATCGCGGGCAATGCGCGCCTATTGCAGCGGGCCCACAACCCGGACGTCCTGCACCAGTTGCGGGTGGGCCTGCGGCGGCTGCGCGCGGCGCTGTCTGTCTTCCGGAACATGCTCGACCCGAACGGGCTCAACCTGGCGCGCTCGGAGACGCGGTGGCTCGCCGGCGAACTCTCGGAGGCGCGCGACCTCGACGTGTTCCTGCAGCTCGCGGCGACGCCCGACGAGATCGAGGAAAGCGCCGGCCGCGCGGCGTTCTTCCGCGCGCTGCGTCACGCCCAGGCCGAAGCCTATGAGAAGGCCCTGGCGGCCGTCCGCTCCCAGCGCTTCCGCAGCCTCCTCGTGACGCTCGGCGAGTGGATCGAGGTCGGCGCGTGGCAGGGTCTCGCGAACGAACGGTCCCGGCGCCTGCGCGAGGGATCGGCCGCCGCGCTTGCGGCCGCCGTCATGGACCGCCAGGACCGGCGCCTGCGCCGCCGCTCGCACGGCTTCCGGCGGCTCGACCCGGAGGCGCGGCACGACCTGCGCAAGG
The DNA here is from genome assembly GCF_057219735.1 of Phenylobacterium sp. T106. NCBI lineage: Bacteria > Pseudomonadati > Pseudomonadota > Alphaproteobacteria > Caulobacterales > Caulobacteraceae > Phenylobacterium > Phenylobacterium sp. T106. The sequence continues at coordinate 236,655 of NZ_JBXVWA010000001.1, forward strand.
AGGCCAAGAAGCTCCGCTATGCCGCCGCTTTCTTCGGCGAGACCTTCCCGCAGCATCCGAAGCGACGCGCGCGCTTCATGACGGTGCTGCGGGCCCTGCAGGACCGGCTGGGACTGCTGAACGACATCGCAGTCGCCCGCACCGTGGCCGCGCGGGCTGTCGGGCGGCGTGGCGGGGAGCTCGCGTTCGCGGCCGGGCTTGAGGTGGGGCGCATCGCGAGAGGCGAAGATGACGCCGTCGACGCGGCCAACGCGACGTTCAAGGCGTATCGGAAGTTGAAGCCCTACTGGTCGGCCCCGGACGATCATGAGGACCTTAACCTTTCGAGACCACGTTTAGAGAGCGTCTGACGCCGCCCGAGAGTCTGCATGCCCAACGACGCCGTTCCGATCAGCGCCAACACGCCCGCGCCGGCTGACGCCGGTCCGCTCGCGATGGAGGACCTGTCCGGCTCGCCGTTGCGCTTCTTCAACCGCGAGCTCTCGTGGCTGGCCTTCAATCGCCGGGTGCTGGCCGAGAGCATGAACCCGCGGCATCCACTGCTCGAACGGCTGCGGTTCCTGGCCATCAGCGCCAACAACCTCGACGAATTCTACATGGTGCGGGTCGCGGGTCTGAAGGCGCAGGTCCGCGAGGGCATACGCGTCGTGAGCCAGGACGGCCTGACCGCGGCCGAGCAGCTGGTCCGGGTGAACGCGGCCGCCGCCGAGCTCATGGCCGACCAGCAGACCCGCTGGCGCGAGCTTTGCGCCGAGCTGTCCGCCGAGGGCCTGCGGTACGTTTCCGCCGCCGAGGTCACCAACGCCGAGCGCGCGGGTCTCGAGGAACGGTTCCTGAACGACCTGTTTCCGGTGCTGACCCCGCTGGCCATCGATCCGGCGCATCCGTTCCCGTTCATCCCGAACCTGGCGTTCTCGCTGGTGCTGAAGATCCGCCGGACCGCCGACGGGCGGCAGCTCTATGCGCTGGCGCCGCTGCCGGCCCAGGTGGCGCGGTTCTGGGACATCGCCCCCGGCCGCCAGAGCACGCGGCGCAAGGCCGAACGACGGGTGATCTCGCTGGAGAGCATGGTCACCCTCTTCCTCGACCACCTGTTCCCCGGCTGCGAGATCGAGGAACAGGGCGTGTTCCGGCTGATCCGCGATTCCGACGTGGAGATGGAGGAAGAGGCCGAGGATCTGGTGCGCGAGTTCGAGGCGCGCCTGAAGCAGCGGCGCCTGGGTTCCGTCGTTCGCATCGAGATCGAGGACGACATGCCGGAGGAGCTGCGCAGCTTCATCCTGCAGAGCCTGCGCGTGGAGCCCGAGGACGTCATCGTCTTCGACGGCCTGCTGGGACTGGACGAGCTCACCCAGATCATCCCGGCCGACCGCCCCGACCTGAAGTTCAAGCCCTTCGAGCCGCGGTTCCCGGAACGCATCCGCGACCACGGCGGGGACTGCTTCGCCGCGATCCGCGAGAAGGACATCCTGGTCCACCACCCGTTCGAGAGCTTCGACGTGGTGGTCCAGTTCCTGCGCCAGGCGGCGCGCGATCCGAACGTTCTGGCGATCAAGCAGACGCTCTACCGCACCAGCCAGGACAGCCCCATCGTCGCGGCCCTGATCGAGGCCGCCGAGAACGGCAAGAACGTCACCGCCGTCGTCGAGATCAAGGCGCGCTTCGACGAGGAGGCGAACCTGAAATGGGCGCGAGACCTCGAGCGGGCCGGCGTGCACGTCGTGTTCGGCTTCATCGAGTACAAGACGCACGCCAAGCTTTCGACGGTCGTCCGGCGCGAGGGCGACGTCCTGCGCACCTACTGCCACTTCGGGACCGGCAACTACCACCCGATCACCGCGCGCATCTACACGGACCTGTCGCTGTTCACGACCGATCCCGCCTTCGGCCGGGACTCGGCGAAGCTCTTCAACTACGTCACCGGCTACGCCCAGCCGGTGAGCCTTGAACGGCTGTCCTTTTCGCCGGTCACCATGAAGCGGGACCTGCTGCGGCTCATCGGCGAGGAAAGCGTCAATGCGCGCGCCGGCCGGCCGGCCGGGATCTGGGCCAAGATGAACTCGCTGGTCGACCCGGAAGTGATCGACGCGCTCTACGAGGCGAGCCGGGCGGGCGTTCCCGTCGACCTCGTGATTCGCGGGATCTGCTGCCTGCGTCCCGGCCTGCCGGGGCTCTCCGAGAACATCCGGGTCAAGTCCATCGTCGGCCGGTTCCTCGAGCACGGGCGGATCGTGGCCTTCGCCAACGGCCACGCAATGCCCTCGCCCCACGCCCGGGTCTTCATCTCCTCGGCCGACTGGATGCCGCGCAACCTCGACCGGCGCGTCGAGTGCATGACGCCGGTCGAGAACCCCACCGTCCACCAGCAGGTGCTGCAGCAGATCATGCTCGCGAACCTGAAGGACGAAGCGCAAAGCTGGACCCTCGACGGCGACGGCGGCTATAGGCGTGATCCTGCCTGGGACCACCCGAACGCCTTCTCGGCGCACGAGTACTTCATGACCAATCCGAGCCTTTCCGGTCGTGGGCAGAGAGTGAAGGACATGCCGCGCGCGATCGAAAATGTGGCCTCGCGAGGATAGCGCGCCGCGCTCCGACGGCCGGCAGGCCGCGGTCATCGACGTGGGATCCAACTCCGTCCGCCTCGTGATCTACCGGGTGGACGGCCGGGCCCTCTGGACCATCTACAACGAGAAGGTGGTGGCCGGACTGGGCCGCGACCTTCCGGCCACGGGCCGGCTGAACGCCGAGGGCGTGGAGGCCGCGGTGGGCGCCCTGCGACGCTTCCGGGCCCTGCTCGAAGGCTGGCGCGCCGAGGAGGTGAGCGCGGTCGCCACCGCCGCCGTGCGCGAGGCGGCGGACGGGCGCGCGTTCCTGAAGCGCGTCCTCGACGAGACGGGCCTCGACGTCCGCGTCCTCTCGGGCGAGGAGGAGGCCCGCTACGCCGCCCTGGGCGTGCTGTGCGGCCAGCCGGACGCGGACGGCGTGGTCGGCGACCTGGGCGGCTCCAGCCTCGAGCTGGTCCGGCTCGGGGGCGTAACGAATCCGGAGGGCGTGACGCTGCCCCTGGGACCCTTCTCCCTGGGCGCTCCCAAGAGCCTGAACATCGAGCGCACGCGCCGCATCGTCGACGAGCATCTCGCGCCCCTGGCCCGGCGCTTCGCGAGCCCGGCGTTCCATGCCGTCGGCGGCGCCTGGCGCAACCTCGCGCTGCTGCACATGCAGCTGGCGGACTATCCGCTGCACGTGGCGCATCAGTACGAGATCGGCCGCAGCGATGCGCTGGATCTGGCCCGGTTCGTCCAGCGGCAGTCCCGCTCGTCGCTCGAAGGCATCGATGGCCTTTCGAAGAAGCGCTTCGATACGCTGCCCTACGCTGCGCTGGTGCTCGAGCGCGTCCTCGAGCGGCTGGGCGTGGAAAAGGTGGTGGTGAGCGCCTATGGGGTGCGGGAAGGCATGCTTCTCGAGGCCATGTCCCCCGAGGTCCGCCGCCTCGACCCCCTCATCGAGGGCTGCGAGGCGCTGACGGCGCAGCGCGGAATCTCGCCGGTGCTGGGACATGCGCTGGAAGCATGGGTCGGGCCTCTCTTCGAGAGCCTGCCGCCGCTCTTCGGGGATCGCGACCGGGTCCTCGTCGCCGCCGCCTGCCGCCTGGCCGACCTCGGCGCGCGGCTCCACCCCGACCATCGGGCGGATCTGGCCTTCGACCAGGTGCTGCGCGCGCCTCTGGCAGGCATGCGGCATCCCGAACGCGTCTTCCTGGCCGCCGTCGCTTTCTCGCGCCACTCGGCCGCGCAGCCGCCCCACCCGACGGTGGCGCGCGTGCTCAGCGCCGAGCGCCGGCAGAGAGCGCGGGCGCTCGGCTCCGCGATACGGCTGGGCTGCGACCTCTCGGGCCACAACCCGCGTCTGCTCGAGAAGTCGGGCGTCACGATCCGCGGGGATCGCCTGGCGTTGAACGTGCTGGCGGGTTGGGAAGACATGCTGCTCGGCGAGCAGACGACGCGCCGGGCCCAGACGCTCGCGCAGGCGCTGAAGCTGAAGCTCGAGATGGGCTGACGCGAAGAGGGGGGCCGCCGCGAGGCGCCCCCATCCCCGAACCTTCGGCCATGGCCCTCGAGCGGGTGCTGACGGGCGGCAGGGTCGCAGGGTCCATACGAAGAGGGCGGCGCCCCGGTCGCCCGGAACCCCGCCCTCTCTTCCAGATCCGTTGGGGGATCTGAGCCTTCGAGGTGGATGGCCGTCTCGATTCGCTGGGCGAACCCAGCTCGGCGTCGACCGCACCCTCCGTGCCACCTCCGGAACCGCCGGCGCCACCTGGGGTCGCCCCCGTGTCGCACCGCCTGCCCTGGAGAGCCTCCTGCCCGCTCCGCGTTCCGGTCGCCCGGTCCGCCGCGCCGCAGTCCCTCTCGGCAAGTGGAGCGTCTCAGAGGCCCGCCCGGGGCGCAACCGCCGCACGGCGCGGGGCTGTGGAGCGACGGTGGCGCCGCGGGTGGAGGACCTGTGGAGCGCCGGAGGAGCGTTCGCCAAACGGCCGTCTTTCCCGAGGCTTGGACTTATCCGCAGATTCAGCGGCCGCACGCTGCGCTTGCCGGCCCCCGGGTAAGGCGGATCAATAGAGTCGGGCGAGGCCTCAAGCGGAGTACGGACGTGTCGGCGTATGACCTGATCATCGTGGGCGGCGGGATCGGCGGATCGGCTCTGGCGACCGTCATGGCGCGCGCCGGGGCGTCCGTCCTCGTCCTGGAGCAGTCCGCGGCCTATGAGGACCGGGTGCGCGGCGAGTGGATCGCGCCCTGGGGCGTCGACGAGGTGAAGCGCGTCGGCCTCTACGACCTTTTGATCGAAGCCGGCGGCCATCACCTGCACCGCCACGTCACCTATGACGAGACCCTGGACCCGGCAGCGGCCGAGGCCCGGACGCTGCCGCTGGGCATCTTCCGGCCCGACGTGCCCGGACCGCTGTGCCTCGGCCATCCGCACCACTGCCAGACGCTGTTCGACGCCGCGTCCGCCGCCGGCGCCGTCACGCTGCGGCAGGCCCGCGTGACCGAGCTTCAGGGCGGCGCCACGCCCAGGGTCGTCTACGAGGTCGACGGCGAGACCTTCACCGCCACCGCGCGCCTGCTGGTGGGCGCCGACGGCCGCACGTCGCAGGTCCGCGAGGCGGCCGGCATCACGCTGCACCAGGACAAGCCCCACCACTGGTTCGGGGGCCTCCTGATCGACGGCGCGGACGAATGGCCCGCCGACATGCAGGCGATCGGCACCGAGGGCGACTTCGCCTTCCTCGCCTTCCCGCAGGGCGGCGGCAAGGTGCGGATCTACGGCGGCTACGCGCTCGACCAGGCCCAGCGGTTCAAGGGCCCGGACGGCGCACGGCGCTTCCTGGACGCCTTCGCCATGAGCTGCAGCCCGCAGAACCGCCACCTGGTCTCGGGCGAGCCGGCAGGCCCGCTCTTCAGCTACTTCAACAACGACTCCTGGACCGACGAGCCGTTCGCGCCGGGCGTCGTCCTGGTGGGCGACGCGGCGGGATGGAACGACCCCATCCTGGGACTTGGCCTGTCGATCACCTACCGGGACGTGCGGATCGTCAGCGAGCTGCTGAAGGAAACCGAGGACTGGGCGGGGCTGTCTTTCGCGCCGTACGCCGAGGAGCGCGCCGAGCGCATGCGGCGCCTCCGGTTCGCGGCCCGGATGCAGGCGGCGCTCGACATGGAGTTCGACGAGGCCGCCCGCGCCCGCCGCGCGCGCGTCTTCGCCAAGTCCGCCGCCGACCCCAGCTTCAAGGTCCAGGGCTTCGCCGTCATGGCGGGGCCGGAGGCGCTGCCGGCGGAAGCCTTCACGCAGGAAGCCTGGGACCGCGTCATGGGAGAGCCCGCATGAGCCTCGACATCGCCGCCTACAACGCCGACTGGCTGAAGGCGTGGAGCGACAAGGACGTGGATCGCCTGTGCGCCTTCTACGCCGAGGACTGCGTCTACAAGGACCCGCAGACCGCCGCCGGCCTCACCGGCGCCGCCGCGCTGCGCCAGTACCTGACCGGCCTGTTCGGCGCGACGCCGAAGATGACCTACACGCCCGACGAAACCTGGCCGATCCCCGGCGGATTCTGCGGCCGCTGGTACTGCGACATCGAAGGCGGCGGACGGATGCGGGGGTTCGACCTGGTGATCCTCGACGGCGACAGGATCGCGCTCAACGAAGTCTACGTGCACCAGCTGTGACCGTCCTCGCCCGACCCGACATCCGCCGGCCCGAGGCGATCGACGCGGCCTGGCTGACGGCCGTGCTGCAGTCCGCCGGCGTCGACGCGGTCGTCCGCAGCTTCACGGCCAAGGGCGTGGGCACCGGCCAGATCGGCGACAGCGTGCGCTTCAAGCTGGAGTACGAACGCGGCGGCGAGAGCGCCCCGGCGTCTCTGGTGGGGAAGTTCCCCGCGGCCGGCGACGAGAGCCGCAACACCGGCATCGCGCTCGGCAACTATGTGCGCGAGGTCCGCTTCTACCAGCGCCTGGCGCCCACGGCCCTGATCCACACGCCCAGGTGCTGGTTCACCGATGTCGACGAGGCGACCAGCGAGTTCGTGCTGATGATGGAGGATCTGGCGCCCGCCGAGCAGGGCGACCAGTTGCAGGGCGTGAGCCTGGAGCAGGCGCGCCTGGTCACCATCGAGGCCGCCAAGCTGCACGCGTCCCACTGGGGCGACGACGCCCTCGACGACATGCCCTTCGTGTCTGGCTCGCGCGCGGCGCCGGCCAGCGCGGCCAACCCCGACGCGGTGAAGATGCTGTGGGAGGCCTTCAAGGGCCGCTACGGCCCGCACCTGGCCCCTGAGTGGATCGAGGCCGGCGAGTGGCTCGCGCCCCGCTTCGGCAGCCTCGGCGCGTCGCACGACGGACCCCGCTGCCTGACGCACAACGACTTCCGGCCCGACAACATGATGTTCGCCACCGCGGCGGGCGGCTACCCGGTCACGGTGCTCGACTGGCAATCGTATGCGTACGGGTCTGGCCCCACCGACCTGGCTTACTTCCTGGCAGGCGCCCTGCCCCGCGACGTCCGCCGCGCGCACGAGGACGAGTTCCTGCAGCTCTACCTCGACACCCTCACGGGCCTCGGCGTGCAGGGCTACGGGATGGACGACCTGCGGCGTCACTATGCCCGCGGCGCCTACCTCCTGTTCGGGACGGCCTTCTTCGCGGCCATGATCGTCACCCAGACCGAGCGCGGCGACCGCATGTTCCTGCAGATGCTGGGCTCGGCCGCCGACCACATGTGGGACCACGGCGTCGTCGGCGGCGACTGACCGCCAACCCGCGGCGGCGCCGAGAAGGCGTCTTCTATCCGTCACGGCGCCGACACGCCCGGCGGCTAGTCTGCCGACGTTACCTCGCAGATCTCTCCAAGCGGCGCCCCCAAGCCGCAACGGCCGCGACCTCCCCTCGGTCGCGGCCGTCTTTTTCTGCGCCTCAGGCGGCGAGCGCGAGCGCGGCGCGCGAACCTAGCGTCTTGCGGGCGGCAAGCCAGTTCACGATGCGGAAGCGGCCGTCGAAATCCTCGACGAGCGCGGTGCAGCTTTCGACCCAGTCGCCGTCGTTCAGGTAGACCACCCCGTCCATGTCACGGATCTCGGCCTTGTGGATGTGGCCGCAGATGACCCCCTGGACGCCGCGGCGGCGGGCCTCGTCGGCCATGGCGGCCTCGAAGCGGTCGATGAACGCCACCGCATCCTTCACCTTGTGCTTCAGGAAGGCCGAGAGGCTCCAGTAGTTGAGGCCCAGGAGCCGGCGGACGCGGTTGAAGTGGGTGTTGATCGCCAGCAGCAGGCGGTAGCTCCAGTCGCCCAGGAACGCGAGCCAGCGGGCGTTCTGCACCACGCCGTCGAACTCGTCGCCGTGGGTGACGAGGTAGCGCCGCCCGTCGGCGGCCTCATGGATGGCGTCGCGGGCCACGACCACGCCGCCGAAGTGGACGCCGCAGAAGTCCCGCACGCGGTCGTCGTGGTTGCCGGGGATGTAGACGACGTTCACGCCCTTGCGCGCCAGCCGCAGGATCTTCTGAACGACGTCGTTGTGCGCCTGCGGCCAGTACCAGCCCGACTTCATCTTCCAGCCGTCGACGATGTCGCCGACGAGGTAGAGCGTCTCGCACTCCAACTCCCGGATGAACTCGAGCAGGAGCTCGGCCTGACAGCCGCGCGTGCCCAGGTGGGTGTCCGAAATGAACGCCGTCCGGCAGCGGACGGCAGGGTCGTGGTCCATGTTGCTTCGAGCCCCCAACGGCCAGCCGCTTCCGAGGCTCCGGCGAGTCGATGACGGTGCGGTGACGGCTCAGCCGTCCGCGTCGAGCGCGTAGCCGGCGGACCTCACCGTGCGGATGAGGTCGGGCTCCCCGTTCTGGCGAAGCGCCTTGCGGAGCCGGCCCACGTGGACGTCGACCGTGCGGACCTCGACGTAGGTGTTCGCGCCCCAGACGGCGTCGAGCAGCCGCTCCCGCGAGAAGACGCGGCCAGGCCGCTGCATGAAGAAGTCCAGCAGCCTGTACTCGGTCGGGCCGAGATGGATGTCGCGACCGCTTCGGGTGACCCGGTGGCGGGCCCGGTCCAGCACGAGGTCCGCGTACTCGAGGCGCTCCTCGAGCAGTTCGGGACGCGTGCGGCGCAGGAGCGCCCGGATGCGGGCCACCAGCTCGCTCATGGCGAACGGCTTCACCACGTAGTCGTCGGCGCCGGTGTCGAGGCCGCGCACCTTGTCGGCCTCCTCGCCCCGGGCGGTCAGCATGAGCACGGGCGTACGGCGGGTCTCCACGCCGGCCCGGAGCTGTCGGCAGACCTCCACGCCGGACACCTTGGGCAGCATCCAGTCCAGGACCACCAGATCCGGCGGCTCCTCGGCCACTCTCAGCAGGGCTTCCTCGCCATCGGCGGCGCGTTCGACCCGGAACCCCTCCTTCACGAGGTTGTAGTCGAGCAGGGTGGCGAGGGCGTCTTCGTCCTCCACCACCAGCAGGTATGGCGTCGTCACGCGCCGCCCTCCGTTCCGAGTTCAGGCAGGCTCACCTTGGGGCGCTCGCCCACCAGTTCCTCGCCCGTCATCTGGAAGTGCAGGATCTCGGCGATGTTGGTGGCGTGGTCGCCGATGCGTTCGAGGTTCTTGGCCACGAACAGCAGGTGCGCGCCCGCCGCCACCGAGTTGGAGTGGTTCTGCATCATCGCGAGGAGTTCGCGGAACAGGCTCTCGTAGTGCTCGTCCACCTCGCCGTCCCGTCGCCAGACGTCCAGCGCCGGCTCCACGTCTCCGGCGGCGTAGGCGTCGAGCACCTCGCGCAGGCGCGCGGCCACCAGACGTCCCATCCGCTCGATGGCGCCCGTGAGGGGCAGCACAGGCTCTCCGGCCGACAGGACCAGGCTGCGCTTGGCGATGTTGCGCGCCAGGTCGCCGCAACGCTCGAGGTTCATCGCCAGCTTGAGGGTCGAGATCGCCCGACGCAGGTCGGCGTCGCCCGGGCGGTGACGGCGAATGAGGTCCAGCGCCCGGCGTTCGACCTCGCTCTGCAGCGTATCCAGCCGCAGGTCGCGGACGATGAGGGCCTGCGCCAGCGGGACGTCGCGCCGGACCACGGCGTCCACGGCATCGACCACCTGGGCTTCGGCAAGCCCGCCCATGCGGATGACCTCGGCCACGAGCTGGCGCAGTTCCGCCTGATACGAACGAGTCACGAAGCCCTCTCTCGGTCCGCGGGCAAAGTACTGCGGTCCGGCGACACTTTTGCGACAGCGTCGCCCTATCCCGCCGCCGCCAGCGGCAGATAGACGCTGAAGGTGGCCCCCTCGCCTTCCGCGCTCTCCACCATCAGGCCGCCCCGGTGACGGTTCACCACGTGCTTCACGATGGCCAGGCCCAGGCCCGTCCCGCCGCTCTTCTGTCCCTCGACACGATAGAAGCGTTCCGACAGCCGCGGCAGATGCTGGCGGGCGATGCCAGGGCCCTGGTCGATCACCCGCAGCACCACGTAGCCCTGGCCGTCGGCGGCGTCCGGCGAGAGCAGCGACAGCCCGACGCCTGGGCGGCTGGGCGCCCGCGCGGCCTCGAGCGACGACGCGGCCTCCAGCGCCACCTCCACGCGCCCTCCTGGCGGCGTGTACTTCACCGCGTTGTCGACGAGGTTCTGGATCACCTGCACCAGCTGATCGCGGTCCCCGGTCACCGAGCCCACGCCAGGGCCGGCGCGGGTGGCGATCGAGACCTTGCGCTCCTCGGTGAGGGGCCGGATCGCATCGGCCACGTCCTGCACGGTGCGGGCGAGGTCGACCTTGCCCGAAGGCGCGATGTGCTCGTTGAGCTCGATGCGGCTGAGCGAGAGCAGGTCGTCCACGAGCCGGGCCATCCGCGTGGCCTGCTGCGCCATGATGCCCAGGAACTTCTCGCGCGCCTGGGCGTCGTCCTTCGCGTGGGTGCGCAGGGTCTCGACGAACCCGGCCAGCGACGCCAGCGGCGTACGCAACTCGTGGCTGGCGTTGGCGAGGAAGTCGGCGCGCATGCGCTCGGTCCGCCGCGCATCCGTCTCGTCGCGCAGGACCACCACCAGCTGACGCTGCCCGTCGACCGGCTCGAGCGGCCGCGCGAAGGCGCGCCAGTAGCGGGGCTGCACGCCGATGGTCTCGAAGGCGACCTCCACGCCCGTCGAGGTGGACAGCGCCTCCTCGATCGCCTCCAACACCTCGGGACGGCGAAGCGCCACCCCGAGCGGCGCGCCGGCGAGCTCGACCCGGAACACCTCGCGCGCCGCCTGATTCCCGTAGGCGATCTCGGGCGCCTCGCCCTCCCGGCCGCGCACGAGGATCACCGGCTCCGGCAGCAGCTCCAGGATCATCTGGGCGGCCGCGCCGGCCCCGGCGGAGGTGACGGCCTCGCCCATGGCGTCAGGCGCCCGGCACGCCGAGCTGGGCCGCCGCGTCGCGGAGCGCCTTCTGGTCGGCGGGCGCGCCGGCGAAGGCTCGCGTGGCGTCGCGATAGGCCTGGGCCGCCTCATCCCTTTGCCCCAGGACCATCCGCGCCCGCATCAGGCGCTCCCATCCGGCCCGGTCGCGGGGGTTCTGCTTGAGCCGCTCGGCAAGCCCTCCGACCATCCCCTGGATCATCTGCTGGCGGTCGCCCTCGCTCATGTCCTGGGCCGCCGCCATCTGTTCGGCCGTGGGCCCCCGCGGCGCGGCGCCGACGCCGGGCGGCATCGCCTGGCCCTGGGCCATCGGCGCCGGCGGGAGCCGGCCGGTGAGGTCGATCTTGCGCTCGGCGGCCACCTTCTCGACGAAGGCGCGGACCTCCATGGCCCACGGCGCCTCAGGCGGCGCGGAGCGGATGAGCGCGATCCAGTCGTTCATGGCCCCGTCGCGATCGCCCGACTGGTCCTTCGCGACCGCCAGGTAGTAGCGGGCCCGGGGATCGCCCGGGTCGGCCGCCACGGCGCGGCGGAAGAGCGCCTGCGCGGCGGGCCCCACCTGCCCATCCTGGCTGAGCACCGTGGCCTCGCCCTGCGCCGACAGGTACTCCGCGTTGTCGGGGTCGAGCGCCACCGCGCGGCCGTAGGCCGTGGCCGCCTCGGCGTTGCGGCCCGTCTGCAGGTAGGACCAGCCCAGCATGCGCCAGCCCTCGGCGTTGTCGGGCCGCTGGGCCATCTGCTGCTCGAGCATGGCGATCATGGCGCCCACGTCGCCCTGCGGATGGTCTCCGGGCAGGTCGCCGGCGGATGCGGCGGCCTTCGGCAGAGCGGGCTTCGCCGGGACGTCGGGACGCCCGATGTTCAGGTAGAGCCCGGTGCCCGCGAGCGTGACGATGGCGACAACGCCGAGGGCCACGATCAGCAGGGTGCGCTCGGCGAACGGCCGGGCCGGCGCGTCCGGGCGACGCCCTTCGGCCAGCACGCGGCGCTTCAGGTCGCTCTTCAGCGCCTCGGCCTCGGGCTCGGCGATGACGCCCGCGGCGGCCTGCGACTCGATCTCGCCGAGCTGGTCCTTGAGGACCGTCACGGCGTCGGCGCGCTGCGCGCGCTGGGCGTCGCGGCGGCGCACGAGCGGCACGGCGAGGCCCACCGCCGCAAGCACCGTCATCAGCGTCAGGATCATCCAGAGCATTCAGCCCGCCTTGTCGGAATTGAGCAGTCGCGCGGCCTCGGCCTCGTCCTCGGCGGTGAGCGCGCCCACCTTCTGCGGCGCACGGCTGCGCATATAGGCGTAGGCGCCGAGCCCGCCCAGGAGCAGGACGCCCAGCGGCCCGAACCACAACGCGAGGGTGTCGGCTCGCAGGGGCGGCTTGAGCTGGACGAAGCTGCCGTAGCGCTGCACCAGGAAATCCACGGCCTCCTCGTCGGACGCGCCCGCGGCGATCCGTTCGCGCAGGATGATCCGCAGGTCACGGGCGAGCGCGGCGTCGGAGTCGTCGATCGACTGGTTCTGGCAGACCACGCAGCGCAGCTCCTTGCTGAGCTTGTGCGCACGGGCCTCCAGCGCCGGATCGGCGAGCTGCTCGTCCGGGTTCACGGCCGCGGCCGGTCCGGCCATCAGGGCCAGGGCCAGAGCGGCGACGGCGTTGCGCCTCACGATTCGCTCCTCAGCTTGGCCATCAGGGGCTCGATCTTCCCGCTCCAGACCTCGGGCGTCACGGCGCCCACGTGCCGATAGCGCACGCGGCCCTGCTTATCGATGACGAAGGTCTCCGGCACGCCGGCCACCCCGAGCTCGATGCCGATGCGGCCGGTGGGATCATCGCCGACCCGGACGTAGGGGTCGCCATTCTCCGCCAGCCAGCGGAGCCCCTGCCCCGGCTGGTCCTTCCAGTTCAGCCCGTGGATGATCACGCCCTGGGCGCGGAGCCGCATGAACACCGGATGCTCGACGCGGCAGGGCCCGCACCAGGAGGCGAAGACGTTCAGCAGCACCGGCCCGCCGGTCTGCAGGTCGGCGGCCGACAGCCCCACGTCGCCGGGCCGGAGCGGCGGCGCGGTGAACGCCGGCAGCGGCTTGTCCTGATAGACCGTCGGAAGCCGGCTGGGGTCGCGCCCGAGGCCTGCGAAGAACACCGCCAGGACCGCGACGAACGCCACGGCCGGAGCCAGGAACAGGAGACGCTTCATTCGGCGGGCGCGGCGTAGGGTTGCGGCCGCGTGGGGGCGGCCTTGGCGGTGGATCCAATCCGCAGGCGCCGGTCACTGAGCGAGACCGCGCCTCCCAGCGCCATCACGACACCGCCGATCCAGACCCAGATGATGAGCGGGTGATGCCACAGGCGCACGACGATGCCCTGAGCCGACTCTTCGCCGACCGAGACATAGAGGTTGCCGCTCAGTCCCACGCGGATGCCCGCCTCGGTGGTCTGCGACTGGGCCGACGGGAAGAAGCGCCGCTCGCTGCGGAACTGGAAGTCGGGTCCCGGACCCTTCACGGCGAACCGGGCGGTCCGGGCCTCCCAGTTGGGGCCCCGGGTGGTCTCCACCGTCGTGAGGGTGAGCTCGCGGCCGGCGAAGGCGACGGTCTGGCCGGGCTGCATGTTGAGGACCTTGTCCGTCTCCCAGGCGGTCACGCCGGTGATGCCGAGCGTCAGCAGGCCCAGGCCGGCATGGGCGAGCGTCAGCCCGACGATCGCCCTGGGCGTCGTGAGGATCGACCGGGCCAGATAGCTGCGCCCCGCCCACCAGCGCCGGGCCAGGATCGCGATCGACCCCGCCAGGAGCCAGGTCGCCAGCGCCAGGCCGCCGGCGGTCACCAGCCCCTTCACGCCGCCCGCGACGGCGGCGACCGCCAGGACCAGCGCGGCCAGCGCCGCAGGGATGCGCAGCCTCTGGAAGACGCGCTTCGCCTCGTCGCGCTTCCAGTTCAGCATCGGCCCCGCCACCACGAGCAGCATGAGCGCCGCGGCGAACGGCATGAAGTTGAGCGTGTAGTACGGCGGGCCGACCGAGATCTTGTCGCCATTGGCCAGCTCGATGAACACCGGCTGGAAAGTACCCCAGAACACGACGGCGCAGAGCACGCTGAGGAACAGGTTGTTCAGGATGATCCCGCCCTCGCGGGAGACCGGGGTGAACACCGCCCCGGGCCGCAGGGCCGAGGCCCGCCAGCCGTAGAGGCCGAGCGCCAGGCCCGTCGTCAGGATGATGATGCCCAGGATGTAGACCCCGCGCTCCGGATCGACGGCGAAGGCGTGGACGCTGGTGAGGATGCCGGAGCGGACGAGGAACGTGCCCACGAGGCTGAGCGAGAAGGTCAGGATCGCGAGCAGGATCGTCCAGCTCACCAGCGCGCCGCGCCGCTCCAGCACGAGCGCCGAGTGCAGGAGCGCGGTGCCCAGCAGCCAGGGCATCAGCGAGGCGTTCTCCACCGGATCCCAGAACCACCAGCCGCCCCAGCCGAGCTCGTAGTAGGCCCAGGCGCTGCCCAGGGTGATGCCCAGGGTCAGCGGAACCCAGGCGGCAAGGACCCACGGCCGCACCCATCGCGCCCAGGCCGCATCGACCCGGCCCTCCATGAGCGCGGCGACCGCGAAGCAGAACGCGATCGAGAAGCCCACGTAGCCCAGGTAGAGCAGCGGCGGGTGCATCACCAACCCAGGGTCCTGGAGCAGCGGGTTGAGCTCACGCCCTTCGATGGGCGCGGGATCCAGCCGCAGGAAGGGGTTGGACGTGAAGACCAGGAACCCCAGGAAGCAGACCGCGATCAGGCCCTGAACGCCGATCACCCGCGCCTGCAGCGTCTCGCGCAGCGTGCCGCCGAAGAACGCCACGCCGGCGCCGTAGAGCGCGAGAATCAGCACCCAGAGCAGCATCGAGCCTTCGTGGCTGCCCCAGGTCGCGGCGAACCGGTAGGCGGCCGGCTGCGCGGTGTTGGCGTGGTTGGCGACCAGGGTCACCGAGAAATCGCAGGTCATGAAGGCGTACGCGAGGCAGCCGAACGCCAGCGTCACGAAGCCGACCTGCAGCAGGGCGGCCTGCCGGCCGAGCGCCATGAGCACCCGATCGCCCCGCCACGCGCCGACGAGCGGCGCGAGTGACTGGACGAGCGCCAGCAGGAGCGCCAGAATCAGCGCGAACTGACCGACTTCCGCCGACATGGACTTTATGCTCCCCTCGACATGCGGCGCGTGGTAGCGCGTTCAGCTAGGTTGGGAAATGTTACAGTGCCGGGGAGAGCCGTGAAGGCGTAGTCGGTGCGGCGGGGGCCGTCGGTGCTGGGGGCGTTCGGGTATGTCGGAAGTCTATAAGATCGCGATCATCGGATCCGGTCCGGCCGGGATGAGCGCGGCCGCGCGCGCGGCCAAGAAGGGCATCAGCCACGTCCTGCTCGAAAAGACCGACCACCTCTCCGACACGATCTACCGCTATCAGAAGGGCAAGCATGTGATGGCGACGCCGTCCGTGCTGGTGCTGCGCGCGGAATGCGAGTTCGACGCGGGCAAGCGCGAGAAGATCCTCGACCAGTGGAACAACGACGTCAAAGCCGCCGGCGTGAACGTGAGGTTCAACGCCGAGGTGAAGGCGATCAGCGGCGACAAGGGCGCCTTCACGATCGAGTTGAAGGCCGGCGGCGCCATCCAGGCCGAGAACGTGATTCTCGCCGTGGGCACCCAGGGCAACCCGAACCTGATGCGCTGCGAGGGCGGCAACCTGCCGCACGTGCAGTACAGCCTCGACGATCCCGGCGAGTACACCGACGAGCACATCACCGTCGTGGGCGGCGGCGACGCCGGCATCGAGAACGCGCTCGGCCTCATCGCCGACGCCGGGCAGAACAACACCCTCACGCTGCTGAACCGCGGCGCCGACTTCCCGACGGCGAAGAAGCCGAACGTGGACGCGCTGCTCGCGGCCCGCGACGCCGGGCGCATCACCGTCATGACAGAGACCCAGGCCGCCTTGGTGGAGCCCGGCTGGCTGACGGTGGACACCCCGCAGGGCCAGACCCGCTACAAGTGCGACCGCATCATCGCGCGCATGGGCGCTGCGCCGCCCCGGGCCTTCGTGGAAGCCGCCGGCGTGCAGTTCGCCAGCCCCGACCGCAGCGCCTTCCCGACGCTGACGCCCACGTTCGAGAGCACCAGCAAGCCGGGCATCTACGTGATTGGCGCGCTCGCGGGCTACCCGCTGATCAAGCACTGCATGAACCAGGGCTACGACGTCGTCGAGTTCATCAGCGGCAACACCACCCTGGAACCCGCCGACGAGCCGCTGCTGCAGGAGAAGCTGAAGGGGCTCCCCGGGCGCCGCAGCGTCTCGGAGTGGCTCGAGTTCCTGCGCAGCCGGGTCGAGATCCTGAACGGCCTCTCGCCCCTGCAGATGCGGGAATTCCTCCTGGACTCCCAGGTCCGCGCCTACAAGGCCGGAGAGCCCATCTTCGTGCGCAACGAGCCGGGATCCTCCCTGTTCGGCATCGCCGAGGGCTCCGTGAAGGTGGAGGTCGACCCCTCCAACCCGAACATCACCGTGCCGATCGGCGAGAGCTCCATCTTCGGCGAGGTCGGCCTGATCTCTGGCCGCAAGCGCGGCGCCACGATCCGCGCCGCCGAGCCCACGATCTGCGTCGAAATCCCCCGCATGGCCGCCCTGAAGCTGATGAGCCAGGTGCCGCAGGCCCGCGAGACGGTGCAGCGCATCACCACCGAGCGTCAGGTGCTGCAGATCTTCAAGTCCGGCCTGACCCCGGCCGACATCGCCGAGGTGCTCGCGGGCGCCGAGGTGTTCGAGGTGAAACCCGGCGAGGCGATCATCAACGAGGGGGACATCTCGGACGACCTCTACATCATCCGCTCCGGCTCGATGATCGTGGAGAAGAACCTGGGCGGAAAGCCCGTGTTCATGTCCTACGTCCCCGCCGGCTCGTACTCCGGCGAGATGGCGATGATCGAGCGCAGCCCCCGCGTCGCCACGGTGAAGGCCGCCATCCGCTCCACCGTCGTCAAGCTGCCGGCGGAGCCGTTCCGCGCGCTGCTGGCCCGCAAGCCCGAACTCGCCAAGCGCATGACCGACGAGATGCGGGCGCGGCGCGAGATCAACGAGTTCATCGAGAGCCAGAAGGAGGAGTTCGGCGGCGCCGTCGACATGTACTCCTCGGTCGCCAACTTCCTGATCAAGCAGGGCATCGGCGAGGCCACGGACGTGCTCCTCATCGACGAGAGCCTCTGCGTCGGCTGCGACAACTGCGAGAAGGCCTGCGCCGACAGCCACGACGGGCTCTCGCGCCTGAACCGCGAGGCCGGCACCACCTTCGCCAACATCCACGTGCCGACCTCGTGCCGCCATTGCGAGCATCCGCACTGCATGAGCGACTGCCCGCCCAATGCGATCCGCCGGGGACCGGACGGCGAGGTGTTCATCAACGAGACCTGCATCGGCTGCGGCAACTGCCAGCGCGCATGTCCCTACGGCGTGATCCAGATGGACAAGCCGCCGCCGAAGAAGCCGCCGCTCTGGGAGTGGATGCTGTTCGGCAAGGGGCCCGGCCCCGGCCAGCCGCCCTATGAGTGGCGCAAGAAGGCCGCCAAGGCCGAAGGCGGCGAGAGTCCGAAACTGGCGATCAAGTGCGATATGTGCTCGGGCAAGGCGGGGGGCCCGGCCTGCGTGAGAGCCTGTCCAACGGGGGCGGCGATCCGGGTGACGCCCGACGCCTTCCTCTCCGTGGCCCGCATAGAGAAGGCCGGGTAGACGTCGTGACGCAGGCCGGGGGGCATACAGAACGCGTCAGGCAGAGGACCCACGAAGGGTTCCTCCGCCACAAGGGGTTCCTGTGGGCGCAGGTCGCCACGGGGCTCTGCGTCGTGGTCATCGGGGTCTACTGGCTGACCGCGATCCGGCTGAACGAGCCGCCCAGCGGGGGCAGCTGGCTGGGCTATCTCCTGGGCACGATCGGCGCCGGCCTCATCGTCTGGCTGGCGTGCCTGGGCGTGCGCAAGCGGGTGATCACGGCCGGACACTATTCGCTCAAGGCCTGGGTGTCGGCCCACGTCTACCTTGGCCTGTCCCTCATCGTCATCGCGACCCTCCACACGGGCTTCCAGTTCGGCTGGAACATCCACACCCTGGCGTACGCCCTGATGATGCTGGTGATCGCCTCCGGGGCGGTCGGGATCTGGGCCTACGCCACCCTCCCCGAGCGCCTGCACGGCAATCGCGGCGAGACCACGCGCCGGCAGATGCTGGACATGATCGAGAGCCAGGACCGGCAGCTGCACGAGCTGGCGCAGCCGCTCGACCGCGAAGGCGCGGCCGTCGTGCGCCTGTCGATCGAAGACACCGACCTGGGCGGCGGGTTCTGGAAGCGCCTGACCGGCAGCTACGACGACTGCGCGAACCGCCGGGCCCTGGCGCGGCTGCGCAACCTTCCCTCTCCCACCAGCGCCAAGCAGGCCGAGGCTCTGACCAAGATCGAGCAGGTCATGCAGCAGAAGGCCGAGACCCTGGCGCTGGCGCGACGCCAGATGCAGATCACCGCCGTACTCGAGGGCTGGCTCTTCGTGCACATACCCGCAACCTTCGCCTTGCTGGCGGCGCTGACGGCGCACATCGTGTCCGTCTTCACGTACTGGTGATCCGGTGGCGCAGGACTTCCAGCTCAAGCTCATCACCGAGCGCGCCGGCGGGGGCGACCCGATCGTCCGCGAGCGCCGCGTCGAAGGGCCTCAGGCCTCGATCGGCCGCGGGGCCGACAACGACATCGTCCTGGCGGACCTCAGCGTCGACCCCATCCACGCCCGCCTGAGGTTCACCGGGCCCGGCCGCGTGAGCATCGAGGCCGCCACCGGCCTGACCGTCGAAGTGAACGGCAAGGCCGTGCCGCGCGCCGACCTCGGCGCCGCCAGCCGCCCTGTCGTGCGGATCGCGAGCTACACCCTCGCCTTGGAGCCCGGCGAGGGCGAAGGCGTCGTCATCACGGTCACGCGCGAGGCGGACGAGCGCCATCTCACGCCGTCCGTGTTCTCGCTGCAGTCGCGGGTGTTCGGCCGGCGGAACATGGCCTGGGCGTTCGGGTCGGGCATCTTCCTCGTCTGCCTGCTGGTCCCGCTCCTGGCGGTGCTCTGGTTCAACGAGAACAAGCTCATCCACCCTGACGAGCAGTGGTCGAGCGGGCCGCTCTCGACAGCGCACGCGTTCCTCGAGAACGACTGCAAGTCGTGCCACGCCAACGCCTTCGTGGCGGTGCGTGACGACGCCTGCCTGTCGTGCCACCAGGCGGGCGAGTCCGGACCGAAGGCCCTGGCGCGCGCCAAGGACGCCGGAAGCCCCTTCCAGCCGCTGCTGGTGGTGGACCACGCGCCCCGCGAGCGCCTCTCGAAGGGCACGCCGTTGCCCGACGGCATCGGCGCCAAGATCAGCACGGTCATCCAGCGCGCCGTGGGCCATCCGACGGACCGGTGCGCGAGTTGCCACATCGAGCACACCAAGCCCACGGCCAAGCCGGTCGACGCCGCGGCGCCGCTCACCGACAAGCCGACGCTGGTGGTCGTCAACGACTGCCAGAGCTGCCACGCGCGCCTCAAGATGCGGTTGTCGGACACCGAACTCGTCGACACGCCGGACTGGAACCGTCACCCCGCCTTCAAGCCGCTGATCATGACGGCGGCCGGCCCGAAGCCGCAGTTCCAGCGGGTGGCGCTGACGTCCGGACCGCAGGAGCGCAACGGCCTCACCTTCCCGCACCGGATGCACATGGATCCGCGGGGCGGCGTCGCCCGCCAGGCCATCGAACTGGGCAAGGCCGCCGGCTACGGCGGCCCGCTGGACTGCGGCTCCTGCCACGAGGCCAAGGGCGTCGGTTTCCGCCCCATCGAGATGGAGAAGGACTGCGGCACGTGCCACAGCCTGGCCTATGCGCGGAACGCCGACGGCTCGCTGAAGCTGCTGCCGCACGGCGAGCTGCAGAAGGTGGTAGACACCCTCGCCGGCCGCACGCTCGCCGCGCCCGGCGGCGCCGGCCGCGAGCGGCCCGGCACGATCCGGCCCACGATGTTCGCGGCCTCGGGCGCGAGCGCCTACCGCACGACCTTCTCGCCCGGCGGTACCTGCTACGACTGCCATTCCATCGACTGGGAAGGCGACGTCGTGAAGATGGCGCCGGTGAAGCTCACGCAGCGATACATGCCGCGCGGGGCCTTCGACCACTCGATCGCCGAGCACGGGGCGCTGGGCAAGACCGGCAAGGCCGGCGCGTTCAAATGCGCCGACTGCCACAAGGCCCAGACGTCCGACCGCGCCTCGGACGTCCTGGTGCCGGACCTGGCGAAGTGCACGACCTGCCACGGCCAGCCCACGAGCAAGATCGCAGCGGCCGACGACGCCGACTGCACGACCTGCCACGCGTTCCACCAGCCCGGGCAGGCGACTCCCAAGCCGGGCCACCCGCCGCTGAACACGCTGCGGTGGACGCAGATGATGTCCCGCCGCCCGGGCGCCTGACCCGCGCCCGGCGACCTCCGCACAAGAAAAGCGCCGCCTCGGTGTCCCGAGGCGGCGCGCTTGGTTCGGCGATGGTCGAGCTGACCTACACCACGCCGTAGGCCAGCATCGCGTCGGCGACCTTCTTGAAGCCGGCGATGTTGGCGCCCTTCACGTAGTCGACGACCTTCGAGCCCGGCCGGCCGCCGTACTCGACGCAGCGCTCGTGGATGCCGGACATGATGTCCACCAGGAGGCGCTGGAGCTCCTCTTCCTTCCACGAGATGCGGGCCGAGTTCTGGCTCATCTCCAGGCCCGAGACCGCCACGCCGCCGGCGTTGGCCGCCTTGCCCGGCGCGAACAGGATCCCGGCCGCCTTGAACTTGTGCACGCCGTCCAGGTCGGTGGGCATGTTCGCGCCTTCCGACACCGCGATGCAGCCGTTCTTGAGCAGGACCTCGGCGTCGGCGCCCTTGAGCTCGTTCTGGGTGGCGCATGGCAGCGCCAGGTCGCACTTGACGCCCCAGGGGGTCTTGCCGGCGTGGAACTCGGCGCCCTTGAACGCCTTGGCGTACTCGCTGATGCGGCCACGCCGCCGGGTCTTCAGGTCCTTCACCCAGTCGATCTTCTCCTGGGTCATGCCGTCCGGGTCGTAGATGAAGCCTTCCGAGTCCGAGAGCGTGAGCACCTTGCCGCCGAGCATGGTGCACTTCTCAGCAGCGTGGGTGGCCACGTTGCCCGACCCCGAGATCACGACCGAGTGGCCCGCGATGTCCTTGCCCTGCGTCTTCAGCATGTTCTGCAGGAAGTAGGTCGCGCCGTAGCCGGTGGCCTCGGTGCGGATCAGCGAGCCGCCGTACTCCAGGCCCTTGCCGGTGAGGACGCCGGTGAAGTGGTTCGTGATGCGCTTGTACTGGCCGAACATGTAGCCGATCTCGCGCGCGCCCACGCCGATGTCGCCGGCGGGCACGTCCACGTCGGCGCCGACGTGGCGGTAGAGCTCGATCATCAGGCTCTGGCAGAAGCGCATGACCTCGTTGTCGGACTTGCCCTTCGGGTTGAAGTTCGACCCGCCCTTGCCGCCGCCCATCGGGAGCCCGGTGAGGGCGTTCTTGAACGTCTGCTCGAAGGCCAGGAACTTCAGCGTGCCCTCGGTCACCGAGGGGTGGAACCGGATCCCGCCCTTGTACGGGCCGATCGCGTTGTTGTTCTGGACGCGCCAGGCGCGCTGGACGCGGATGTTGCCGTTGTCGTCTTCCCAGCAGACGCGGAACGAGATCACGCGGTCCGGCTCGGCGATGCGCCGCAGGATCTGCGCCTTGTGATACTCTTCCTTGTCCTGGATGAAGTCGAAGATGTCCTCGGCGACTTCCTGAACCGCCTGCACGAACTCGGGTTGCCCCGGATTGCGGCGCTTCACGCCTTCGATGAAGGTCGCAAGATCGACGTGGTCGCTGACTGCCATGTAGTTCCCCCATTCGGCTGGGCCGGATCGCCCTGCCCGCACTTCCCGCGGAACCTTAGCCGCGAATTTCGTACGGGCTAGCGGCAATCACGGACGCACGTGAGGCGGCGCCTCTTTCAGGCTTCACAAGTCGTAGGAATTTGCGACAACTCAAAGCTGGCTGGGATGGGGGAATACGATGACCAAGGCTTCCGATCTGTTCGTGCAATGCCTTGAGGAAGAAGGCGTCGAGTATGTCTTCGGCGTGCCGGGCGAAGAGAACCTCGACTTCCTCGACAGCCTCTCCCGCTCCAAGAAGATCAAGCTGATCCTGACGCGCCATGAGCAGGGCGCGGGCTTCATGGCGGCCACCTTCGGCCGCCACACCGGCCGGACCGGCGTCTGTGTCGCCACCCTCGGCCCCGGCGCCACCAACTTCGTCACCGCGGCCGCCTACGCGACGCTCGGCGGCATGCCGATGATGATGCTGACCGGCCAGAAGCCGATCAAGAAGTCCAAGCAGGGTCGTTTCCAGATCCTCGACGTGGTCGACATGATGAAGCCGATCACCAAGTACACGCACCAGCTTGCGTCGGCCGACAACATCCCGAGCCGCGTGCGCGAGGCCTTCCGCCTCGCCGAGGAGGAGAAGCCGGGCGCCGTCCACATCGAGTTCCCCGAGGACGTGGCCGACGAGCAGACCGACTCGACGCCGCTGTCCAAGAGCAACGCGCGCCGCCCGGTCGCGGACGAGAAGTCGATCCGCGCCGCCACCAAGCGGATCGAGCAGGCCAAGAGCCCCATCCTGGTGATCGGCGCCGGCGCCAACCGCACCATGACCAGCCGCATGCTCACCCAGTTCATCGAGAAGACGGGAATCCCCTTCGTCTCGACGCAGCTGGGCAAGGGCGTCGTCGACGAAATGAACCCCAAGTTCATGGGCTGCGCCGCGCTCTCGGCGGGCGACTTCGTGCATCGCGCCATCGAGGCCGCCGACCTGATCGTCAATATCGGCCACGACGTGATCGAGAAGCCGCCGTTCTTCATGCAGCGCGGCGGCACCGAGGTGATCCACATCAACTTCCGTTCGGCGGAGGTCGATCCGGTCTACTTCCCGCAGTACGAGGTGATCGGCGATATCGGCAACGCCATCTGGCAGATCAAGGAAGACATCCTTCCCCAGTCCAGCTGGGACTTCTCGGCCATGCACAAGGCCCGCGCAGCCGAGGTGGAGCACACCGCCAAGTACGACGGCGACATGCGCTTCCCGATCTACCCCCAGTACCTGGTCAAGCAGATCCGCGAGGCGATGCCGGACGACGGGATCATCTGTCTCGACAACGGCGTCTACAAGATCTGGTTCGCCCGCAACTACCCAGCCCGCAAGCCGAACACCGTCCTGCTGGACAACGCACTCGCCACCATGGGCGCCGGTCTGCCCTCGGCGATGGCCAGCGCCATGGTCTACCCCGACCGCAAGGTCATGGCGATCTGCGGCGACGGCGGCTTCATGATGAACAGCCAGGAGATGGAAACGGCCGTCCGGCTGAAGCTGAACATCACGGTGCTGATCCTGAACGACAACTCCTACGGCATGATCCGCTGGAAGCAGGCGAACATGGGCTTCAAGGACTGGGGCCTCACCTACGACAACCCCGACTTCGTGAAGTACGCCGAGAGCTACGGCGCCAAGGGCTTCCGGATCGACTCGGCCGCCTCCCTGCCGAAGGTGCTGCGCGGGTGCCTGGACACTCCCGGCGTAAACCTGATCGACTGCCCGGTGGACTACTCGGACAACGATCCCATCCTCAACAAGCAGATCAAGGAACTGAGCGCGGCCCTCTAGACGGCAGAACGCCAGGACACCGACCATGACCGCGCTTCGGGAATCCTACCCGCTGTACCTCGCCAACGAGGCCCAGACGCCGAACCTCGATCTGGAGGTGACGGACAAGTACACCGGCAAGGTGGCGACACGCGTGGCCTTGGCCAACGCGCAGATCATCGACGCAGGCATCGCCGCGACGGTGGAAGCCGCCGAGCCGATGGCCCGCATGCCGGCCTACGAGCGCCAGGCCGTGCTGCAGCACTGCGTCAACCGCTTCCAGGAGCGGTTCGAGGAGCTGGCGTTCGCCCTGTGCATCGAGGCCGGCAAGCCGATCCGCGACGCCCGCGGCGAGGTGACCCGCCTGATCGACACGTTCCGTATCGCCGCCGAGGAGAGCGTGCGGATGACGGGCGAGGTCCAGCCGCTGGACATCAGCCCGCGCGCCAAGGGCTACCAGGGCATGTGGAAGCGGGTGCCGATCGGCCCCTGCTCGTTCATCAGCCCCTTCAACTTCCCGCTGAACCTGGCGGCCCACAAGATCGCTCCGGCCCTGGCGGTCGGCTGCCCGTTCGTGATGAAGCCCGCCTCGCGCACGCCGCTGGGCGCCATCATCATCGGCGAGATCCTGGCCGAGACGAACCTGCCGAAGGGCGCGTTCTCGATCCTGCCGGCGCAGCGGGACGGCGCGGACCTGTTCACCACCGACGAGCGACTGAAGCTCCTCTCCTTCACCGGATCCCCCGGAGTCGGCTGGGATCTCAAGGCCAAGGCCGGCAAGAAGAAGGTGGTGCTGGAGCTGGGCGGCAACGCCGCGGTCATCGTCGACGCCGACACCGACCTGGACGACGCCGTCGAGCGGATCATCTTCGGCGCCTTCTACCAGTCGGGGCAGAGCTGCATCGGCGTGCAGCGGATCATCATCCACGCGGACATCTACGACACGCTCAAGGACCGTCTCGTCGCGAAGGCGAAGACGCTCATCGCCGGCGACCCCCGGGAGGAGGCCACCTTCGTTGGGCCCATGATCGACGTGAAGGAGGCCCAGCGTCTCGACAGCTGGATCCAGGCGGCGGTGGCCGACGGCGCGACGCTGCTCTGCGGCGGCAAGCGCGAGGGCGCGATGCTCGAGGCCACCCTGCTGGAGGGCGTGGGCCGCAAGGCGGCGCTCTATGCCGAGGAGGCCTTCGGCCCCGTGGCGATCCTCTCGAAGTTCACCGACTTCGGCGAGGCGCTCGCGGAGGTCAACGACTCCAAATTCGGCCTGCAGACAGGCGTCTTCACGCGCGACCTCTACAAGATGCTCGAGGCGTGGGATCATCTGGACGTCGGGGGAGTCGTGATCGGCGACGTGCCGAGCTACCGCGTCGACAACATGCCCTATGGTGGCGTGAAGGATTCTGGGCTGGGTCGCGAAGGCGTTCGTTTCGCGATGGAGGATATGACCGAAATTCGGAATCTGGTCATCCGGCGGCGCTGAGCGTGCGTAATTGATTCCGGGACAGTGCGCGCTGCTTTGGGGAGGCGGCTTGTGTTGACGATAGCGCAGATCACGGATCTGCATGTCACCACAGAGAAGGATCCGCTTAACCAGAAGCGGAACGAGGATCGCCTGCGCCAGGTGATGAAGACGATTCACGCCTTGCGCCCAAGGCCGGTGGCGATCATCGCCAGCGGCGACCTGGTCGATCGCGGCGAGCTCGAGGAGTACTTCGAGCTGAAGCGGCTCATGGATGAGAGCGAGATCCCGGTCTACTACGCCCTGGGCAACCACGACGGGCGTGAGGCCTTCCTGCAGGTCTTCTCCGGCCCGGGCGCGCAGACGGACGAAGACGGCTTCGTCCAGTACGTTGTCGACTTCGGTCCTTTCCGGATGGTGGTCTGCGACACTCTCGAGGGGCCCAACCACGGCGAATACGACGAGGCCCGCTGCGCCTGGCTGGCGCGGACGCTGGATGCGGCGCCGGACCAGCCGACGGCCATCATCCTGCACCACCCGCCGATCCCGTCCGGCATCCGCTGGATGGATCCGGATCCCCGCTCGCCCTGGATCCTGCGCCTCGCCGAGGTCCTGAAAGGGCGCGACCAGGTGCAGGTCATGATGTGCGGGCACATCCACCGGGCCTTCACCGGCCTCTTCGCGGGCCACATGGTGGCGTCCGCGCCCGCGACCTCCATCCAGCTCACCCTCGACCTCACCGAGGTCGACATGCACGTGCCGGACGGACGCGAGATCCTGGTGGAAGAGCCCCCGGGCTTCGCCCTGCTGATGGCGCACGAGGGAGCGCTCACGACGCACTGCTGCCTCGCGGGCGACTACACGCCGGCGGTCACCTACAATTTCCCCTTCCGGAAGCTCGCCTGATCCATGCCGAGCGGGGTCAAGCGCAGCGGCGTCCTGGGCAGCCTGCTCGCGCTACGGGATCGACTGAGGGCCAGCGGCGGCAAAGGCCTGGCCGACGCCCTGGTGCTGGCCGGCGTGACGGTCGTGGCCGCCAGCCTGGCGCTCGCCATGAACGTCACGACGCCCGTGCGCTTCGTGGAGAACCTGACCTACGACTTCCGGCTCGCCCTGGGAGTTCCGCCCGCGCAGCCCGGCGCGTTCGCCATCATCAAGGTGGACGACCTTGCCCTGAACGCGATGCGCGATTCGTCCGAGTGCCGATGCCTCGCGCCGATCAACAAGGCGTGGCTGGCCGACGTGCTGGTGGCGCTCGACGCCAAGGGCGTGAAGGCCATCGGCCTCGACTACCTGCTCGACACCTGGTCGTCTGACGAGGAGTTCGAGGCCTTCAGCCAGCGCATCGCGGGCGTGAAGGCCCCCATCGTGGCGGTGGTGGACCCGGCAATGACCCCGGGCGTCGACTTCAAGGTGAGCCCCAAGATCCGGTACTCGGACGCCAAGGCGCTGATCCTCACCGACTATGACGGCGTTGTGCGTCGCTACGATCCCAAGCCCGGGAAGATGCCCGCCCTGGCTACGGAGGTGGGGGTCGCCGCCGTGGGGCTGAAGCCGCCCGCCGGGCCCTTCGACATCCGCTACCGCGCGCCGGATCCCACGGTTGAGGCCGAGAACGCCGGCGCCATCGCGCCCTCCTTCTCGGCCGCCCTGGTCGAGTTCATCCCGGCCAACCAGCTGAAGGACAAGATCGTCTTCATCGGACGCACGACGCGGGCCGCCACGGCGGACGCCGACACACCCGTCGAGGACATGCACACGACGCCGCTGCGCTTCCTGGAGGGACACTATCGCGGCACGCCCGGCGTCGAGGTCCACGTCCACGCGCTTTCGCAGATGATGGCCGGCGATCGGGTGAAACGGTCGGGGCCCCTCTGGACCACGGCCATCGTGCTGTTCTCCGCCCTTTTCGGATCATTCATCGGCCGCTCGACCCAGAGCTGGTGGGTCTCGGTGGGCATCGTGTTCCTGGGGATCGGGATCGGCGCCGCGGGCGCGGTCTTCCTCTACAAGTACACCGCCGTGATGGTGCCCATGGTGGCGCCGGCCTGGGCCTTCGCCTTCGGCTTCTTCCTTCTCTCCCGGCTGTCGGCGGCCGAGTTGCAGAACCAGCGCGCGTTCTATTCCTCGACGCTGGAGCGCTATCTCGCGCCGCAGGTGATCGACCGGATGGTGGGCGGGCAGGAGCAGGTCAAGATCGGCGCCGAAGAGCGCGAGATCACCGTGATGATCTCGGACCTGGAGAACTTCTCGAACCTCGTGGCCAGCCTGCCGCTCGAGACCTTCGAAGGGGTGATCAACGAGTACTTCGACGGCGTCATCGACATCCTGTGGAAGCACGAGGCCATGATCGACAAGATGACCGGCGACGGCATCATCGCGATCTTCGGCGCGCCCGTGCCCTACGAGGACCACGCCGACCGCGCCATCGCCTGCTGCCGCGAGATCGACGTCTACGCCCTGGAGATCCGCGAGCGGATGATCGCCCGCGGCATCAAGTTCGGCTACACGCGCATGGGCCTGTCGTCGGGCATCGGCCTGGTGGGCAACTTCGGCGGCGAGCGCCGGTTCAACTACACCGCCTACGGCGAAGTGGTGGTGATTGCGGCGCGCCTGGAGGCCGCGAACAAGACCTTCGGCACGCGCATCCTGTTCTCCGGCGACACGCTCAAGCTGGCCAAGCGGGACGTGCCGATCGAGGCGGTGGGCGAGATCGACCTGAAGGGCGTCCCGGTCCCTATCCCCGCCTACACCACGCCCACCGTCGAGGTTCCCCGCACCTAAGGCCCCTGCCCTGGTGACCGCCCCCCCGCCGCTGCGCGAAGGTTGCGCCGATGGGCCGCCTCATCGATGCGATAGAAGCCCCAGGTCGCGATGGAGAGGCCGCTCAGCAGGACCATAATCGGCACGTAGACCCAGGCGACCTGCATCATGCTGTCCAGGCTTTCGGGGCCTGGCCGCGCCTTCTCCGGGAACCCGGCCCAGGCCAGCAGCAAGCCCGGTATCGCCACGGCCAGGGAATTGACGATGCGCTGGGGCAAGCTGTCCGCCGTCATCAGCAGCCCCTCGGCGCGGTCGCCGGTGGCGGCCTGCACGTCCTCGACGATGTCGGCCACCATCGAGGACACGATGATGAAGCCGCCAATCGTGCAGACCCCGGCCGCGAAGGCGAAGCCCCCCAGCAGCATCAGAAGCTGGGGCGACGCCTCGAGCGTGAGAAGGCCAAGGAGCTTGCCGACCATCGGCGCATGCATGAAGCCGACCCCCAGGAAGAACAGCGTCATGCACGCCCGCTTCTTGCCGAACCGCTCGGCTATCCGAGGGGCGAACAGAGCCGCCACGATGGGTGGCGGGATAGCGAGCAGGGACAGCACGAGGATGTCGCCCGACTTCAGCCCCCAGAAGAAGGTGTAGAAGTAGAGCCTCAGCCCGCTCTCCATGCCCAGCGTTATGCCCGCGAAGACGCCGGCCGTGACGGCGACGAGGAAGCTCCGGTTGCTCAGCGCCCGGATCACCCTGCCCGCCTGCACCCGCAGGCTGATCCGATCCGCGATCCTGGGCGGCTGGAACAGGCGTGGGATGGCGTGGCGGGTGCCCAGGGCCATCGCCAGGATGGAAGCAGCTACGATGGCCGAGATGGTCAGGGCGAGCGGCCCATATCCCGCCGGATTCAGCTGTCCGACGGGGTACGCCGGCGTCGCACGCAGGAAGACGCCGTATATCAGGACCGTGGCCACGCCCGACGTCGCGGCGCCGATCATCCACCGGTAGCTGATCAGCACGGTGCGGTCGTGATAGGCCTTCGCAAGCTCCGGACCCAGCGCGTTGCTGGCGATCTCGAAGACGCTGAAACTCACGTTCAGGAACAGGCCGGTGGCCAGGACGTACCAGAACATCTGGTCCGCGGCCCAGTCCTGGGGCGGATGCCACCGGAAGTAGATGGCGACGGGGATCAGGAACAGTCCGGCGACGAGGAAAGGGTGCCGACGGCCCCAGCGCGTACGCGTCTGGTCCGACGCGTTGCCGATGAGCACATCGATCAGTGCGTCCGAGAAAACCGTGACCGACAAGGCCAGCGCCACCACCACGGCGGGGACCCCGACCACCTGGTTGTAGAAGAACATCGCCAGGGCGCCGAGCGCATTGAACGCGCCCGGAGCGGCTGAGCCCAGACCGTAGAACAGCTTGATGCGGAAGCTCGCCTTCGGAGGCGCGTCGTGGTCGTCCGACGTCGCCGTCTCATGCGCAGGGTCGATGATCGCGCGGCCTCCCGACTGCGCCTCTTCCCCAGCCCAGGGTGCGAACCGGCGCCGGCCCTTGTCAAGCTCGAAGGAGCACGGCCGACGGGAGGTTCGCCGCGACCCGGTTGCGCCCCCTCCTCGGCGGAACGCGCTCTAGCGTCCGGCGGCAGCCTCGCTCACCGGCACGCCCAGCCAGGCGCTCATGTCCGCCTCGTCGGTGACGCGGTACGGCCGGCCCCAACGGTCGGTGAAGAAGCGCTCCATCTCGGGCCGCGTGAACGGTCGGGAGCCCAGGCGGCCGAAGATGGCCATCTGGTAGCCGGTCTCGTCCACGCCACGATCCCGGTCGAGGCCCTTGGACAGCGCCAGCGCCGGCATCGGCGTCTTCGCCCAGGCGATCAGCTCGGGCTTCGGCGCCGGCGAGAAGCCGTAGAAGTTGGGCTGGCTGGAGGGACTGGTGATCTGCAGCACCTTCAGGCCATTGCGGCCGTCGGCGACGTAGGCGAAGGCCGAGGCGTTGGTCGAGGCGACGATCACGTCCTCGGCGTCGTTGAGCTGTCCGCCCGCATCGAACTTCTGGTAGACGCGCGGCCGCTCCGGCCGGGTCACGTCGACGATGACGAGGCCCTCGCGCTTGGCCGC
Organism: Phenylobacterium sp. T106; assembly: GCF_057219735.1. Classification (NCBI taxonomy): domain Bacteria; kingdom Pseudomonadati; phylum Pseudomonadota; class Alphaproteobacteria; order Caulobacterales; family Caulobacteraceae; genus Phenylobacterium; species Phenylobacterium sp. T106. The sequence continues at coordinate 266,687 of NZ_JBXVWA010000001.1, forward strand.
CACGTAGGCGTAGGTGCGCGCGATGTAGACGCGGCGAGCGTCGGCGATCGGAACCGTCGCGCCTTCGACGAGCTTCGGCTGGTCGAGCTTGGTCACGTCGAGCACTTCCAGGCCCCGCTGGGTCGTGACCCAGAGGTAGCGGAACTGCAGGGCCGAGGCCCGCACGTCCGGCAGGGCGACCGTCGTGACGTGCCGCGGCTTGAGCGGGTCATCCAGATCGACCACGACCAGGCCCGCGTCGGCGGCGATGTAGGCGTAGTGCCCGCCCAGGGTGATGTGGCGCGCGCCGCGCAGGACGCCGCCGCCGTTCCAGGTCGCGGCCCGCTTCAGCTTGTTGTTCCGCGGATCGCCGTCGGCCAGCGTGTTCACGTTCACCAGGATCAGACCTTCCTCGGCGTCGGTGACGACGGCGTACGAGTAGATCGGATGGAACTTCTGCTCCTGGTTCACCTCGAGCAAGCTCGACTGGCCGCCCGTGAACGGGTTCGGCACCATCATCTTCTGCATCGCCTCGTTGCGAAGCGGCGCGATGTTCTGGTTGGTCGGCAGCGCCATGCAGGTGGCGTTCGCGGAGTCCACGCGCGTGTCGTGGCCCACGGACGAGAACGGCGCGGTGATGACCGGCTGCGAGACGCTCTTGTTGGCCACGCTCGCGATGTCATAGACGCGGAAGCCGCCCTTCCCTTCGGCGACGAACATGTACTCGCCGCGCATCTGCAGGCAGCGGGCGGGGCCTTCAGACTTGTGGACGATGTTGCGTATCCACTCCGCGCCGTCCTCTTCGCCGCCCTTCAGGCCCTTGGCGAACGGAGCCCCGCGCACCCGGGTCTTGATCTCGCGGCCGTGGCCTTCGACGTGGTCCTTGTAGAAGTCGGGATAGGCGTAGCGGTGCAGGTACGAGCCGAAGACCGCCTGCGGTTCGCTCCACTCGCTGACCCGGACCGCCTCGATTCCCCCGTCCAGCCCGACCCAGGCGTTCTGGCCCACGAAGTTCACGTAGTTGGTCCCGAGCAGGAGCAGCTGGGCCATGATGGCGTTGTTGTCGTTCGCCGCCGAGACGTGGCAGTCCGTGCAGGTCTTGGTCTCGGTCGTGCGCACCGTGTGCGGGAAGTGCGGCGCGAACGCCTGGCTGGAGAAGCCCGAGGCCGCGATCGGCGGCTGCTGCACGTAGATGCGTTCGCGGTTCACGTTGGTGGAGGACAGCACCAGCGCCGACGACGAGCGCACCGGAGCGATGGTCGCGCCCTTCGTCGTCATGTGCTTGCCGAGCTGGTACATCTCGTCGCGCGCCACCTGCGGATTGTAGGTCGCGTAGTTCCGGGTGGTTTCACCCTCGTACTTGTGGGCCTTCGCCTCCCAGTTGGCCTCGATGGGCAGGTGGCAGCCCGCGCACGCCGTGGTCCACGCCGTGTGGCAGGCGAAGCACTCCATCTCCTCGTCCTTGTGCGCGCGCTCGCCGGCGGCCACGCCGGGACCCCAGGTGAACGGACGGCCGTTCTGGCTGATCTTGCCCATCAGCTTGGCGCGGGCGGCCTTGGCGTTGAAGTCCGGGTTGCCGCGGCTGACGCTGTCCTTCACCAGCTTCACCCGCCACTCCAGCTTGGGGTCGAGGAGCGAGCGCTGGACGAGCACGCGGCGGCCGTCCTGCTCGACCCACTCGAACCGGCGCTGACCGTCGGGGTTGCGCAGCAGGGACAGGTCGTTGCCCTTCTCGTCCGCCGCGGGACCGGAGGTCCTCAGGGTCGGGTACGCATCGGCCGTGCCGTGGCAGTCCTTGCAGCGGATTTCGACGGCGTTGGCGACTTCGCCATAGATCAGGCCCGAGCCGTGGCTGTCCTGGGCGAAGTGGCAGTCGGCGCACTGCATGCCCTTCTCGGCATGGATGTCCATCATATGGACCGCCTTGCCGGGGCTGTTCTGGCCGGCGGGCGTGAACTTGGGCGCGTCCTTGCGCACGAACTTCTCGGGATCGTCGTTCGAGACGATCTTGCCCTCGGCGTCGAGGAGGTTGCCCTCACGGTCGCGCTTGAAGATGGCGCGGAAGTTCCAGCCGTGGCCGTGGTAGTCCGCGAACTGGGTGTCCTTCAGCTTGGCGTTCAGGTCGAAGACGTTGCGCAGGAAGTCCAGGTCGGCCCACTTGCCGCGCGGCGCGGCGCCTTCCGGGTTGCGGTCCAGGACCTTCCGGATCTCCTCGGCCGTCGGATACTTCTGGCGCTCGGGCCACATGAACGGCGCGTCGGACTCGTAGTCCCACATCGTGTAGCCGAGGTAGGTGTTCACGAACATGTTCGGCTGGTGCATGTGGCAGTTCATGCACTGGGCCGTCGGAATGGCGCGCGTGAACGCGTGCTTGATCGGGTGGCCGGACTCTTCCTTGCTGATTGTGGGATCGACCTGCGCCGACTGGCCGTCGCGGCCGTAGGGCGCCCAGGTCAGGCTGGCGTGGGGCTGGCGGTTGTTGGCGTAGACCACGTGGCAGCCGCCACATCCGGACGTGCGGTAGTCGCCCGGCTGGTCGTTGGTCCCCATGAACCACATGAAGGGGTCGTTCAGGCGGGTCTTGTGGATGTTGAGCACCGGAATCGCCACGCGCAGACCGGTGCCGGGGCCTCGGTTCGACTGCTTCAGGTCGGGCCGGCCAGGTTCCTCCAGGCGTTGCAACGCGCCGTTCGCGTTGGGCAGGCCCACTTCGGCGAACTGGGTGTTGATGTTGCGGCCGCCCCGCTCGAACACCCGGAAGATGTCGCCGGGGGGCACCACGTGCCACGTGGGCAGCGGGTAGAGGGTGGGCAGCGCGCCGCGTTTGGCCTGCTCGGGCGTGACCTTCCCGGGCGGGTTGCCCGGCGACACCAGCCGCGCCGGCTCGCCGTGCGTGGTGTAGGCCTCGCCCAGGACGTAGTTCTTGAAGGGCAGAATCCCGTTGTTGTACGAGCCGCCGCCCCAGAGCATGGCGCCGGTCGACATCAGCGACCGCTCGGCCCGCTCGATGATCTCCATGTGGCAGGCGCCGCAGGCGAGCCGCGCGACGCGGTAGTCCGACGGGTTCATGAAGCGGACGAACTCGGGCGATTCCTTGTTCAGCAGCGTGTAGCTGGCCTTGGGGTTCGCCGAGCTGGGGTAGTGCCAGGTCTTGGGGTACTTCGGCAGCACGTGGCCCTTGTCGCGGATCCTCGCGTACTCGGGCGACGTCTTGGCGAGGCCGGCCGGCGCGATGGCGGTCGCGTCCCCGCCGTGGCACGAGGTGCAGCCCAGCTTCACCGCCTGGCTCACGTGCATCGTCTTGGCGTCGGAGTCAGTGTGGCACGAGACGCAGCCCTTCGACGCCGCATCGGCCTCAGCGTCGGTCATGCCCAGCTTGGCTGCCGGCGCCATGACATAGCTGCGCTTCACGGGCTTCTCGCCTTCGGCCGCCTTCAGGGAAAGGGGCGCGACCACGGTCAGCGCGATCAGCGCTCCCAGCCTCAGCCATTTTTTCCCGGATTTCAGCATCTTGACCCTAGAAGGTGAGAATCGCGTTGAGCAGGATGGAGTAGTACTGGTCGTCCCGGCCGGCGTTGCTGAACAGGTCCTTGAAGCCCTTGCCAGCGTCGAACACCGCGCCCGACGCCCGGAAGACGATGTTCTGCGTCATGTGCGGGCGCCAGATCGCCGACAGCGAAGCGTCCCAGCCCAGCGACTTGGGGATCGAGCCTTCCTGGCGCAGGTTCTGGACGATCGTCGTGTTGACGAACCCGATGTGGTTCACGTTGGCCGAGAGCCGCAGTTCGGGCGTCACGTCGAAGTCGGCGCCGCCGCCGAACAGGGTCGTGCCCGGATTGTTGAAGTTCGACTGCCCTTCCTCCTTGGAGGCGCGCAGGCTGTTCAGGACGCCGTTGCGGGCATTGACGCCGATGACGCGGCCGCCGCCCGCGAAGGGGATCGTCTGGCGGATCCAGTAGCTGGTGTCGGACCCGGCGAACTGCGGGTTCTCGAAGATGGAATCGAAGCCGCGCTCGGTGTTGTCGTACGGGTTCTTGTCGCCCGAGGCGTAGAGGAACGAGCCGCGCACCCGGATCCAGTTGAAGTCGATCGACGGCTCGGCGGCCAGGAAGAAGGCGCGGATCTTGGCCTGGCGGTCGGTGAAGATCGACCGCCGGTCCTCGCCGAACGCGTAGTATGCCGACGCCGTGATGTTGTAGCGGCCCCAGTGCCCGTCGGCGTTGTAGCCCAGATAGGTCACGTCGTAGTCCCGGCCCCGGAGGGTGCCCAGGAGCGCCGGGCGCTGCGGGAACCCGTTCTTGTCGACGTAGATCTCGTCGCCTTCCCGGTTGCGGTTGTGGACAACGGTGAGCTGCGAGGTCAGGCCGGGCACGGGCAGGTCCTGGCGATAGACGTTCGCCACGAACACCCAGTCGTCGCGCAGGCGCTGCGTCAGGTCGTTGAGGCCGGAGTTCGTATCCTTCTCGACGCGCCAGAAGGCGCCCAGGTTGTACTGGATGCGGTTGTTGTCGCGGTTGCCGAAGAAGCGCACCCCGAGCTGGTTGTCCTGGAAGAGGAAGCCCCGGAAGTCGCTGGAGAACGGCTGGATCCCCACGCGCACCGAGTCGAAGTCGTAGCGCGCGCCGACGTTGCGCAGGTGGTAGTCGACGAACAGCTCCTGCACGCCGATGAACGCGTCGTTCCGGTGCGTCTTGCGGCTGGGCTCGACGTAGAGGACCCGCTTCTCGGGCACGTCGACGTAGTTGTCCTGGAACGCCAGGGCGACGCGCACCTCGTACTCCGGCGGCATGTAGGCCGTGGAGCCCTTGATGATCGAGCCCGCGACGATGAAGGTCTGGGCCAGCACCAGCGAGGTGTTGCGCCCGAAGATGTCGAGGCTGCCGGCCCGGGAGGTCGTCTGCACCGACACCGGGATCGGGAAGCTGCGCGGCTCGACAACGGTGTCCGAGATCGCCGTCAGCGCCAGGAACAGGTTCTCGGTGCCCGCGATCGGGATATCGCCCTTCCAGAAGTTCTGGTTGTAGGGATCCCACCACCGCGGCTTGGTGACGCCCAGCGCGCCGGCCAGGCGCCAGCGGTCCGGTATCGGAAACTCGTCCTTCGGGAACGCCTCCGGCGGGGGCGCACGGACCGCGCCGGGGTTGGTCTGCTGGATCTCTTCCGGATACTCCTCGACCCTGCCGGGCCGGCGTCGTCCCTCGAGCGGGGCCGCGTCCGCCGGGGGCGGCAGGGAGTCGGCCGGAGCCGTGGTCTCGGGTTCGGCCGCGGCCGGAGGCGGCGGCGAACTGTGCGCCTGCGCGGCGGCGTTGCTCGCGAGCGCGACGGCCGAGACGGCGCCGCCGGCCACCCCGGCGTCGGCGAGAAGGTCGTCGATGCTGCGGAAGGCCGTCGGCCCCGGGCCGCAGGTCCGCTGCAGGATGTCATCGATGCTGAGGCCGCCGCTCGCCTCGGCTCCGGCCTTCGCCGCAGCCTCGGCCTGCCCCGCGAGGGCGGCGAAGGCGACAAAGGCGAGAAGCTGAGCGCGTCGCATGCCTTATTTCCCTTGGCACGCGTTCTGATCGTTCGTGTCGAGGAACGGCGCGAACGGACAGCCCACGTAGCGCAGGCGCGTATTCGTTGGACCCACGAACAGGGTGTCGGAGCGAATCGCTACCGGAGCGTTACCGACGCTGCCGCCGACCTTCAGTCCGCCGTTGTGCGTGCCCAGGAAGGCGATCATGTCGTCCTGATCGATGCCGTCGCCCGACACGCCGATGGCGCCGACGAGACGGTTCCCCCGGTAAATCGGCACGCCGCCCGGGAAGATCTGCAGGCCGTTCTGCAGGCGGTTCTGCCCCGGCGCCACTTCGGGCAGCGACGTGCAGCGCGCCGGGGTGTCGGCGTTGGCGCCCAGCACGAAGCCAAGGTGCTGGCCGATGTTGCCAATGATGAGGGCCGACTGCAGCCCGGTGGAGAGCGGGCTCCACTGGCTGATCGGCCGCGACAGCGGACCGGGCGGGCGGCCCACCTCGCCATCCGGGAAGTAGGGCCGATGCAGGTTGCCGATGGCTCGCGGCGTGATGGCGTTCTGGCCCGTCAGGGCGTTGGCGTTGCCGAAGAAGTCGCGCGTGCGCTGCACAAAGCTGCGCACGTCGGCGCTCGGGTCGGCCGAGAGCGTGCTGGCGGCGAACGTGCCCGAGAACAGGTTGGTCGAACGCGCCTTCTGGGCCGAGACGTCGATCCCGAACACGGGCGCGTCCGGCGAACGCACGATGCCCAGGATCTGGCCGCGGCTGTCGACCAGGGTGATCGTCACCTCGGCGCGGCTGTCGAGCGGACGGCGGATCTGCCCCCTCGCCCGGCTCATGATCGTGAAGGCCTCTTCGAGCAAGGCGCGCGATTCCGCCGCCGAGAGCGGCGTCAGGCCGTCGGCCGCGTCGGTGCCGCCGCGGATGGGGAAACGGTTCGATCCGGTCCCGTCGCTCAGCACCATAGCGCCGGCGATCGAGAACTCGGCCGAGGTGGCCAGGCGGAGGCCCGAGGCCTCGGAGCCATAGGCCTGGCCGGCCAGAGCGGCGCCGCCGGCATAGTAGCCGGTGACCGCCGTGAAGCTGCCCGCCGCGCCCAGCGTCGAGAAGGCCGGCGCGCTGGACGGCGTCGTCCGCAGCGTGCCCGTCGAGGCGTCGGAATAGCGGAGCGCCGTGCCGTCGACGGTGATCCGGTCCGCCCGCTGGTCGACCGGGGCGTCGAAGCCCACGGTGGCGGCGTAGGCGATGTTCTCCTCGTCGTCCGCGTCGACGTCGAGGATGTTGCGGTCGAAGCCGTAGTCGCCGTCGCCGACGACGCCGACGCCGCCCACGAGCGTTCCGTTCTTGTAGATCGGGAACCCCCCGGGATCGGCCGACAGCCCCAGCGGCGAGCGGCGCGGCCCGATGCCCAGCGTCGCCCCGCGGTTCACCACGTCTGAGCAGGGAAGCGAGGAGAACTGCACCCCGAACAGCGGCCCGCTCTCCAGCCCCACGGCCGAGGGCGCCGGCGGGAAGTGCTCCTGCACGATCTGGCTGGCGGTGCGGGTCGAGAAGGCGTTGCCGCCCGACGACGAGAGGTAGGCGCCTGTGATCGCCTTGGCGATGGCCGCCGCCGTTGCAGGCACGACGACGCCCTGGGCATCGAGGTTCGTGCCGGAGGGGCCGTCCCGAAGCCGCGTGGTCGCGCGCGCGCCGGCCATCGAGTAGACGGCCAGCACATTGCCCACGCGGTCCGTCACCGCGATCACCGACGGCAGGTTGCGGGCGCGGGCCTCGGCCACGGCCTGGGCGATGATCTGCTGGACTTCGGCGCTGGTGAGGGCGACCGGAGCCGGCAGGGTGTAGACCCCCGCCGCGGTCGGGCCGGGCGCAGGTGGCGGCGGCTGCGGCGCAGGCGCGGTTCCGCCCCCTCCGCCGCCTCCGCCGCCGCAGGCCGCGAGCGCCAAAGCGGCCACACACACGGCCGAGCGCAGAACTGATCTCATCTGAGCGACCTCGCCGCCTGGGCGACCTGAGCCAGGGAGGCGCGGAAGGCCTCCGGGCGGTAGCTGTTCGGATCCCGGACCTGGGCGTACGCCCGGTCGAGCAGCGGACGGACGCGCGCCACGGCCCCGCGATCGGCCTGGCCGGCCGCCACCAGGGCGTTGAGGAGCGTGTCGGCCGCCATGACGGCCTGCGCGCTGCCCGTGTAGTCCGTGTAGCGGCGCGCGATCTCGCCCGTGAGCACCGCATCGAGGATCGCCAGCGTCTCGGCGCGCGAGAAGCTGCGAGCCGCGAACGTGTCGGCGAGCGAGCGGGACGTGGCTGCGAGCCGGGTGGCGGCGCGGAGCGACTCGCCGCGGTCCCGCGCCATCGCCGCGTGGAAGGCCCGCGAGTCCGCCTCGAGACGCTGGGCCAGACCGGGCGCGATCACCCGCGCCGCGGCCTGCAGCATGATCATGTTCTCGTCGTTGAACGGCGGCTGGCCGGACGGGATGGGCCGTCCGGGGTTGGCCTCCCACTTCGGCCGGGCGCGCGGATCGTCCGAGATCTCGCGGTGGCAGGCGTGGCAGTCGAAGAAGTAGAGCTCGGGGAAGGCCCCCTGGTGCTTGCCGCCCTCGCCGTACAGCGACAGCGCGCGGTCGAGGGCCATGGCCTGCCCGACGGCCCAGGTCTTCACGCCGCCCGCATAGCCCTTGCGCTTCACGTAGTCGGCGTCGACGTCCCAGTGCTGGACGATGCTGGAGAACAGGTCGAGCTCGAAGGCGACCCGCGGATGGCCGGCGGCCATCATGCGGTGATCGACGAACTGGCCCTGGCGCGAGCTGCCGAAGTGGCAATCCAGGCAGACGCCCGCGCGCACCTTCGGGTTCTCGAGCGGCCGCAGGCCGTTGGCGACGTTGTTGGCGTGCGTGCCCTCGACGGAGCGGTGGCTGGCGAGCCAGCCCGACGAGGCGCCGTGGCAGGCCTCGCAGCCGACACCGTCCGAGATCTGGAACTTGGCGCCGCGGGCCGGCGCGGGATCGGCGTGGCAGCCCAGGCATTCCTTCGCGTTCTGGGCGGGGCCGAGCCCCATCTTGCGGGCGATGGCCTGGCCCCGCGCCTCGGTCAGCACCCGCCAGGCGCGGCTGTGGGCGCCGGCGGCGCTGGACGGGCTCTGCCAGGTGATGAGTTCGTTCTGGCGGACGTTGACGCCCGAATCCACCTGCCGGCTGTGACAGCTGGAGCCTGCGCAGGACGCGACGCCTTCATGGACGCCCTTGGTGGCGGCCGATCCCGTCGCGGCGGTCGCCACAGGGCCAACGCCGACGGCGACCGCGCCCGCGATAGCGGCTGCGGCGGCGCATAGCGCGCCCACGATACGCGACGCTCGTGCTCCCCCCATCCTCATCCCCCGGCGCCCCTTACTCCCCCAAGAGTCTTAGCGGGCTCAGCTTGCCTACGGTAGTCCGAATAAGGCGAATGGGACCAGATCGGAAGGCCGGCGCCTAGTCCTACGGCGCCGCTCTCCTAGGAGGAGTCTCCGCTTCCAAACTGAAGCCTCGAATTGTAAGACGGACTGGGAGCCGGGTTTTGGGGGGTCGAGTATGGTATGGCGTCCGTCGAGGCTGCGGCGCGCGACGCGAATCGGCTTGCTGGCGCTCGCCACCTCGGCATTGACCCCGACGGTTTCGACCTGGGCCCAATCGGCCGCGCCCCAGCCCGCGACGACCCCCGGAACCAGCGCCGCAGAGGTGAACCCCGCGAGCCGCATCAGCCGGCCGCCGCCCCGCCGAGGCGCGGGCGCCTTCACGCCCGAGCCGCCGGGCCCCTGCCCGCTCGAGTCCTCGGACGTCCAGGTCACCCTGACCTCGGTCACCTTCCAGGGCGCGACGGCCGTCGGCGCCGATGAGCTCCGCGGAGCCTACGCCGACGTGATCGGAAAGCCGCAGCCCGTCGCGGTGATCTGCCAGATCCGGGATCGCGCGGCGCGCATCGTCTTCGACTCCGGCGTGCTCGCCCGCGTCGAGATCCCCGAGCAGCGCATCGCCGGCGGCGCCCTGGTCCTGGAGGTCATCGAGGCCCACGTGGTGAACGTGCGGGTCCGCGGAGACGTGGGTCCGGCCCAGGCCCTGGTCGAGCGGTACGCCGAGAAGCTCCGCGGCATGAAGCCCTTCGACATGGCCAGGGCGCAGCGGTACCTGCTTCTTGCGTCGGACGTGCCCGGCATCCGGGCGCGGGCCGCCGTGCGCCCCTCCACCAGCACCGAGCGCGGCGCGGTGGACATCGACATCACCGTGGCCCGTGAAGGCCCGGACGTGTTCGCCAACGTGCAGAACACCGGCTCCAAGCAGGTCGGGCGATGGGGCGGCCTGATCCGCGGCGAGTTCGCGGGCTACACCCAGTACGGCGAATCGACGGCCCTGACCGCGTTCCACACCCTGGACTCCAACGAGCAGTGGCTGGTCCAGCTCGCGGAGACCGCGCGGTTCGGGGCCGAGGGCCTGGTCGGCCGGGGGTCGATCACCTACGGCGAGAGCCGGCCGGGCGACTTCCTGAAGCCCCTCGACCTCAAGAGCAGGTCGGTGGTGGGCAACGTCGAGGCCGCCTACCCGGTGATCCGCTCGCGGAGCCAGAACCTCAATGTCGCCGGCGGCTTCGATTTCATCGACCAGCGCACGCGCCCCGGCGGCGCCGCGACGCTGAGCCACGACAAGCTGCGCGTCCTCTACGCCCGCGCCGACGGCGACTACCGGACGGAGATCGCCGGCCGCCCCGTGCTCACCAGCGGCGCGGTCAGCATCCGCAAGGGCGTCGACGTCTTCGGGGGCAGCGACGCCGGCGACGTTCTGCTCACCCGCGGATCCGGCAAGCCTGGCGCGTGGGTGCTCCGCGCCCAGGGCGGCGGCGACATCGCGCTCTCGGACCGCTTCACGGGCCAGCTGCGGATGCAGGCGCAGTACTCCGGCAGCCAGCTGATGCCGTACGAGCAGATCTCGCTGGGCGGGCTCACGGTCGGCCGGGGCTACGATCCGGCGGCGCTGCTCGGCGACAAGGGCGTCTCGGCCGCTGCGGAACTGCGCTACGGGCCGCTGCAGCTGCATCCCAAGGTGGCGGCCGCACCGTATGCTTTCTTCGACGCGGGCTGGGTGGCCAACAACAACGCGTTCGCGGCCGGCGTACAGAAGGATCGCACCCTGAAGTCGGTCGGCGCGGGCGTCGTGTTCCGGCTGTTCAACCGCGCCAACCTGGAAGTCACCTACGCCCATCCACTCGACGCCACCCGGACGGGGGGGCCGCGTCCAACAGACCGCGTGCTGATCCAGCTCACGGCCAGTCTGCTCTGATGCGGAAAGAGAAGTAAGCATGCCCACGCTCATGAGTTCAGCCGAAGGCCGCCGCCGCTTCCTGTTCGCGCGGACCGCCCTCTGCGGCGCTCTGGCCGGCATCAATTCGTTCTACGCGCCCTCGGCCGCGGCCTTGCCCGTGGGCGGCGTTGCGCAGGTCAGCGCCGGCGGCGGCGCGCCCACCATCACCAGCACCACCGACCGCACCGACGTGAGGCTCAATGCGCCGCGCACGGTGCTGAGCTGGACGACCTTCAACGTGCTCCCGACCGAGACGGTGAGCTTCCGGTTCGACAGCAACAGCTGGGTGGTGCTGAACAAGGTCACCGGCCTCACCCCCTCCAAGATCGAGGGCGTCGTCGAGGGCAAGGTCGGGTCGAACTACGGCGGCAACATCTGGTTCTCGTCGCAGAACAGCATCATCTTCGGCGCCGGCGCGCAGGTCGACGCGGGCAGCCTGTTCGTGGCGATCGGCACGCCCGACACCTCGCAGTTCCTGAATCCCTCGAACAACCTGTTCTCGTTCTCCGGCGGCGACGCCCTGCCCAACTCGCGGGTCATGGTGCTCCAGGGCGCCAAGCTGACCGCCAACGGCGGCATGGTGGCGCTGATGGGTCCCACCATCCAGACGCGCGCCAACGCCGTGGTCAGCGCGGTGAACGGCAGCGTGCTCTACGGCTCGGCGAAGAACTTCCAGATCCGTCTGGCGCCGGGCGCCGGCGGCGACTTCGACCTCGTCGACTTCATCGTGCCTAGCGTGGACGACGGCGCCGACAGCCAGGTCGCCATCGACCTGGGCGGGGACACGCGCGCGAACTCGGTCTTCCTGGCCGCCGTCTCGAAGTCGGCGATCGGCAGCGCGGTGATCAACCTCGAGGGCATGACCACCGCGCAGCAGGCAAAGGCCGACGGCGGGGACATCGTCCTGTCGGGCGGGGGCGGGATCGCCAACCGGCAGGCCGCCCCCACGCTGGACGGCGCCGCGGCGACGGACATCTACCTCAACAAGGCCACGGCCTCGCGCGATCTGCAGGTGCGCAACGTCGGCCGGATCTTCGGCCGCCCGTGGGTCCGCCCACCCGAGGAAACCAAGAACCCCCCCACTCTCACCGAAGACGCCAACCCGCCGGAGGACAGCGGCGACAACGGCGGTGGGAACGGCAATGGGAACGGGAACGGAAACGGCAACGGCAACGGATTCTTCGGCGGCGCCATCGACTCGGTGGTGCTGGACAAGGCGCTGGTCTCGGCGCTGTTCGACCCGACGGCCATCTCCGCGATCAGCACGGGGCGTGACGCCAGCATCAAGGCGACCGCCTCGATCGAGCTGGGGCGCATCGTCGCCAGCCGCGACGTGTCTGTCGAGGGCGCGGACGTCAAGGCCAACAGCCTCATCGCCGCCCGTGACCTGACCGCCGCCTCCACGAAGGGAGATATCCTGCTGGCCGGCGTCGGCGTGACCGGCGTGGGCGCGATCTCGGGCAAGGTCGACGCGAAGATCGACGCGATCAGCGCGCCGAACAGGCTGACGGTGACGTCGGGCCGCGACATCACCCTGGGCGACGGGGTGTCGACGGTTTCCGGGGTGATCAACCTGTCCGCGCCGCAGAACGTCACGATCGAGCTGGCCCAGGCGAAGGTCGACAGCATCACCGCCGGCGCCAGCGTCGACCTGCGCGGCGGCGCGATCGAGGCCAACAGCATCACCGCCCCGCGCGTGTTCGGCATGGCCCAGAGCCTGAAGCTGGGCACGGTGACCACCAGCGGCGACCTCTACGTGGTGGCCACCGGCGGCGACGCGGTCGTGGGCAAGGCGACCGTCGGCGACGACATCTTCGTGCTGGCCACCGGCGGGACCGCCTCCCTGGGCGATGTGACCCTCACCGGCGGGGCCCCGGATTCGGTGCAGGTGGAATTCGTCGGCAACCCGGACCGGGCCGGCAACGGCCGCGTCGTCCGCGTGGAGTCGACCAACTTCGACGCCAAGCTCGGGCTTGGGACCGGCGGCGTCACCGGGGCGACGGAAGTCTCGGTCCGCGCCGGCCAGGACGCGGTCGTCGACGTGCTGCGGCCGACCCCGGGCGCCTTCTCGGTGATCGCCTCGCGAGACGCCACGCTGAAGGCGCCGACCGTGCGGCTCGACGCGGTGTCGGCCGGCCGCGATCTGACCGTCGGCTCCACCACCGGCGACTTCACCCTGTCCAGCTCCTTCACGGCGGTGAGAAACGTCACCATCACGGCGGCGGGCGCGCTCAGGGTCGCCGACGTCCGCGCCGACGCCGGCTCCGTCTCGCTCATCGGCAGCACGGTGACGGCGGGCGCGGTGTCCGCGAGCGAAGACCTCACGCTCCGGGCGACGGCGGCGAACGGCTCGGTCACGACCACCAGCTACCGCACGGGCCGCGACCTCATCATCCAGGGCACAACACTCAACCTTGGCTCGACGATCGGGCCGGTTACGCGTGATCTTTCGATAACATCGCTCGGGAACTTCACGTCGACGACCGCGCTCAGCGCCGGCCGCAACCTGACGCTGGACGTGGCGGGCACGGCGAATGTCGCAGCCCTCAGCGCGGCGGGAACGCTGCGCATCCTGGCGGGCGACCTGGACCTCACCGGCGTGGTGACGGCGGCCAACGCGCAGGTGGAATCCCGGAACGGCGCGCTGCGGGTCGGCGGCGCGGCGGGCGGAGCCGGCGCCCTCATCCTCGACAACGCCGAATTCGGCCAGTTCCGCGTGGCGGGGACCTTGAAGTTCTACGCCGGCTCGACCACGGGCGGGACCCGCGGCGACCTGTTCATCCAGAACCTGACGGTGAACCCTGCCAACACGCCCAGCCTCGTGTTCCTGGTCGGCTCCAACAACACCGCGAACGTGCAGGGCGTGGCCGCGCCGACCACCGGCGGCGGCCTCCTGCGCATCGGCGACGCCACCGACCTGAGCTGGCGGCCGAATTCGATCCTCGTGACAGGCGGACTGGGCGCGGCGACCTTCAACGGCGGCCAGTACAGCGACATCCGGGCGTTCACCGAGGTTCGCCTGGCCGCACGGAACGACATCCTGATGGGCTCCCAGCGGTTCATCACGCTGATCCAGGGCACGGCGGTCGGCGAGATCGACACGGCGGCAGGCCGCCCCGCGGGCGTCGCCCCGACGCCGGACGAGACCAACCGCATCTTCGTCTCCGCGGGCAAGCTCGAGGTCTCGGCGGACAACAAGGTCGTACAGCAGAACACCGCCCCCCTGGGCTTCGGCCAGGCGGTGGGCGTGTTCTTCACGGGCCAGTCGAACCCGGCCCTGGTGATCGATCCGCCGAAGGTGGTGGAGCTCTGGGGCGCGTTCTCCGGCGCGAACGGCCAGGTCGTCACCGGCGCGCCGGCGGGAACGGGGGTCAGCTTCACGGTGGTGGACGCGGCGGGCAATCCGATCTCCAAGCCGTCCGACGCCAACTACCGCTTCAACAGCTGCGACGTGGGCACCTCGAACTGTTCGCCGGCCTTCGTCAGCGGCGGCGGCGGCTCGGGCGGCGGCGGCGGAGGTTCGGCCGATCCGATCGTGTCGCAGACCAGCGCCGGCATCCTCGCCGCCCGCGACCAGCTCGGCGGCCCCGGCGCGATCCTCGGCAACGACAGCTCGAACTCCAACGACTCGCAGGACTCCGAGGAGGCCGGCGAAGCCCAGGTCTCGTCCGAGAACCTCACGGCGCCCACGGTGGTGCTGGGCGTCGCGCCTCCCGACACGGACGAAATCGTCGCCGATCCGGTCACCACCGGAACCGGCAGCCAGGAAATCTGGCGCCAGCGCAGGCAGAAGAGATGATCGTGCAGCGTTCCCTCCTGGCGCTTGCGGGCGCCCTCCTCCTCGCGTCGCCGGCCGCGGCCCAGACGCGCGCCGACCTCATCCCCTTGGGCCAGAGCGCAGCATCGGGCGCGGTGTGCCAGGCGGTGCGCGACTACGACGATCCCCTGGTCCAGGCCGCCGGCCGCCGGGCCTGGAACATCCGCTGCCGCGGGTGGGAGGGCAGCCTGGGGCGGCTCTACACCTTCGAGGGCGGAGACGCGGGCGCATGGGAGACCTCGCTGGGCGCCCGCGCGCAGTGCGCGGACCAGAAGTCTGAGACGGTCGCCGGCCTCGGGCCGGTGACGCGGCGCGCCTGCCGCGCCGCCCGGACCAATGCGCCCTACCTGGCCTACAACGCCCGCCGCGGCGGCGGCGCCTACACGGCCGAGGGCCCCGCGCAGATCGCGGATGTGCTCGAGACGGGCCTGAAGGTGGTCTCCGGCGCGCTGAAGCCGCCGAAGGCCAACGAGGTTCAGACGTCGGCCGCCAGCGCCGAGATCGCCGCCGACTTCGGGGGCGCCACCGGCGGCCTCGCGCGCAGCCAGGCGGCGGCCGCGACCGACCCCGCGCGCCTGCGGGCCCGCGCCTACGTCCAGAACAACGAGTGGCGCTTCGAACAGGCCGAGACCGATTTCCAGGCGCTGCTCGCCGACGCCGAAGCCCGGCGAGCCCCGCCGCGCGAACTGGGCGAGGCCATGCTCAACCTCGCCCTGAACGTCTCCAACAACGGCCGCTTCGTCGAAGCCGACCGGCTGTTCCGGGACGCCGAGGTGCAGGTGGCGGCCGCCAACGATCCCTTCCTGTCGGCCCAGGCGCGGACCTACCGCGCGCTGCATCTGCGCAACGCCGGCCGCTTCGCCGAAGCCGCCCAGGCGGCCCAGGCTGTCCTGCGCGCCAACGAAGAGGCCCGCGCGGCCCAGGGACTCGGCTCGGCCGGCCCCACCGTGACCCGCACGGGCGCCGGCGAAGTGGCCATCGGGGGCGATCTCGCGACCGCGCTCAACAGCCGGCCCGCCGGCCGCGACGTCCTGGGCGGTTCGAAGGTCTCGCTGGCCGACCAGCTGATCGTGCAGGACGCCCAGGCCCTGGAGGTCGCAGGCTCCTCGCTGGCGGCGCAGGGCGACATCGCCGCCGCCCGCGAGGCGCTCAACCGCGCCGCCCAGCTGCTGACCCGCGCCGAAGCCAACGGCGCGCTGAACGTCTGGCTGCGCGCCCGGATCGAGGCCGACCTGGCCGAGGTCGACATGGACTCCGGCCAGCCCGCGGCCGCCGTCGCCCGGTACCAGGACGCCGTGCGGACGATCCGCCTGCGACATGCCGGCACCGCGGCCGAAGGCGGGCTGCTGCTTGACCTGGGCCGTGCGCAGGCCGCCGCTGGGCAGGAAGACGCCGCCCTGGCCAGCTATGCGCGGGCCTTCGACCTGTTCCAGGCCCAGCGCGGCGCGCTGGGCGCCTCGGCGGACGACGCCGCGCCCTATTTCGACCTGCTCATCAAGCGCATCGAAGCGGACCCCGCCAGGGCCGACGAGTACCGGGCGAGGTTCTTCTCGGCCGGCGCCAGCGTGATCTCCAACGCCACGGCGCAGACGGTCTCCAAGCTGGCGGCCCGCGTCGCCTCGGGCGACGGCGCGGTGACGGGACTGGTGCGGGCGCTCGAGGACACCCGGCGCGAGTTGCGCGTCGCCGAGGCGCAAGCCGCCCAGCTGCAGGCCGCGAACGGCTATGCCGGCGCCGAGCGGACGGACCTCGAGACGCGGCTGCGCGCGCTCCAGACGCAGGCCGACACGCTGGAATCCCAGTTGCTGGCCGCCAACCCGCGCTATTCGCAGCTGGTGTCGTCGCAGGCGACCCTCGCCGACCTGCAGAAGGCGCTCGCGCCGGACGAAGTGTACGTGAAGATCCTGCTGCTCAACGACCGCAGCTACGGGATGCTGGTCTCGAAGACGGCCGCCAAGCCGTACGCCATCGCCAAGAGCCGCGGTCAGATCGGCGCCGACGTGCGCGTCCTGCGCTCGCCGTTCGAAGCCGAGGACACCCTCCCGCCGTTCGACGTGGCCCGCGCGCACCAGCTGTTCACGACCCTGTTCGGCCCCGTGGCGGCCGAAGTCATGGCGGCGAAGCACCTGATCTATGAGCCCGACGGGCCCCTGATCTCGCTCCCCGTCGCGACGCTGGTCACCCAGGACCCGGCCGCGCTGCTGGCCAAGGCCGGCGACGGCAAGGACCCCGACTACCGGCAGGTCGCCTGGCTGGGCGCCAAGACGGATTCCGCCCTCGTGCTCTCCGCGGCCAGCTTCCTGCAGTCGCGGGCCTTCGCGCCCTCGCGGGCCAAGCGGAGCTTCCTGGCCTTCGCCGACCCGACGACGCCGATGAAGGGCGACCCCAAGGCCTACTCCTCGGTGGTCCGTCGCTCGGTGTCCCTGCGCAGCAATCGCGACATCTCGAACATCTGCGAGAACACCCGCCTGGCGCTGCTGCAGATGCCGCCGCTGCCCGACACGGCCGACGAGGTTCGCCAGGTGGCGGCCAGCGTCGGCGGCGCCACGTCCGACGCCATCATCACCGGGGCGCCGTTCACCGACGACGCCGTCAAGGCCCGCGGCGACCTCTCGGACTACAAGGTCCTCTACTTCGCCACCCATGGCCTCCTGCCGCAGCCGTCGGCCTGCCTGCCCGAACCGGCCCTGATGACCTCGGTCGGCGGCGGCGAGAGCGATGGCCTCCTGGACGCCAGCGAAATCCTGGACCTGAAGCTCGACGCCGACCTGGTCGTGCTCTCGGCCTGCGACACGGGCGGTGCGGGCGGCGATCCCTCGACCACCGGGATGCAGGGCGGGGGCGAAGCTCTGGGCGGACTGACGCGCGCGGTGATCTACGCCGGCGGGCGCAGCCTGATCGTGTCGCACTGGTCGGTGGACTCGGTGGCGACGGTCCGGCTGATGACCGGCATGTTCTCTGCGGGCGCGCCGTCGAGCGCCGAGGCCCTCACCCAGTCGCAGCGGGCGCTCCAGCAGAACGACCAGTTCTCGCATCCGTACTACTGGGCGCCCTTCACGATCGTGGGGGACGGCTCCAAGGCGCTCCCCTCCGGGTCCACGCGCACGGCGTCCAACTGATTCTGGCGGACGCGACGCGCAGCGGCCTATAGGGCTGGCATGGCCAACGCCGCCGTCCAGCTGAACACCGAGCCGTACGACGCCTCGATCCCGCGGCCGATGGGGCGGAACTCGGCGGGCGAAGGGTTCCTCCGCGGGTTCCTGCGCTACGCCGACGTCGACCGGTTCCACTTCTGGAACACCTTCGACGAGGACCAGACCCACCTCGACGCCCTGCTGGAGCGCCTCGGGCCGGTCGGCCGGCCCGTGAGCTGGATCGCCCGCGGCGATCGCGACAGCCTCAGCGAGGCCGGGGCGGTGTACATTCCTTCCCCTGAGATGCGTCAGGAAGCCTGGGCACGCCGGGCGCTGGGCGGGCACGCCTATTCGCTGACGGGCGTCACGCACACCATCGCCGAGACCTACATCCTGGATGAGATCGCTGGCCTGCTGTCCGCGCCCATCGAGCCCTGGGACGCGCTAGTGTGCACGTCAGAGGCGGGCCGCAAGGCCGTGGAATCGTTGCTGGAAGGGGTCGCGCTGTACCTTCAGGAGCGGTTCGGGGCCACCCGCATTCCGCCCGCCCAGCTGGTGACGATCCCGCTGGGCGTCCATGCCGACGACTTCCGTCGCGACGAGAAGGCCCGTGGCCGCTGGCGCCGCAAGCTCCACATTCCGAACGACGCCCCGGCCGCCCTGCACCTGGGACGCTTCAGCCTCACCACCAAGATGCACCCGGGCCCCATGGGCGGCGCGCTGGCCGAAGCCGCGCGCAGGCTGGGACGCCCGGTCTACTGGATCCTCTTCGGCGGAGCCCGACGCGATTCGGACGAGGAGGCGTTCCTCGCGGCGGCCCGCGCCCTGGCGGACGATGGCGTGATCCTGACGCCGGTGGGAGACACCTCGGCCCGGGCGCGCGACGAGATCGTGTCGGCGGCGGACGTATTCCTGTCGCTGAGCGACAACGTGCAGGAGACCTTCGGCCTCACCCCTGTGGAGGCCATGGCCGCGGGCCTCCCCTGCGTGGTGAGCGACTGGAACGGCTACAAGGACACGGTCCGGCACGGCGTCGACGGCTTCCGGGTGCGGACACTCGCCCCGCGGCCCGGCCTCGGAACGGACCTGGTCTACGCCTACGCCAACCGCCTGATGACCTACGACAACTATGCGGGATCGACCGCGCTGTTCGCCGCGCCCGACGTCGGCGAGGCCGCCGAGGCGCTGACCGCGCTTTTCTCGGACCCCGACCTGCGCGCGCGGATGGGGGCCGCAGGCCGCGCGAGGGCGCGGGAGGTGTTCGACTGGCGGGTGGTGATCCCTCAGTACCAGGCGCTCTGGACCGAGCTGGCGCGCCGCCGCGCCGCTGCGCCGCCTCAGCCGGCGCGGGACAACCCGTTTCGGCCCGACCCGTTCCGGATGTTCTCCGCCTATCCCAGCGCTGCGCTCTCGCCCGCGACGGAGGTGTCCCTGGCGCGGCCGTTGACGGAGGCTGAAGCCGAGGCGCTGCTGACGCGCGCGCACGTCCGCAACCCGGCAGCCCGCCTCCCGCACCCGGACGAGGCGATCACCCTGATCAGCGTCCTGGCCGCCGCGCCGCTGACGGTTGGCGCGATCCTTGCGGAGACTCCGCCCGAACGCCGACCCTTCATCGAAAGGGGGATCCTGTGGCTCGCCAAGTTCGACTTCGTGCGTCTTCGCGACGGATCGTCGCGTACATGAACACGCAAGCGCCTGGTTCAGGTACCGTTCAGGACCTCGATGTGTTAGTCCATGGGTCTGCGCGCAAACGTTCCAGACTGTCGTACGGGGGTGAATCCGATGCGTAAACTCTTGATTGCAGCCGCCTTCTCGCTCGCCTTCGGCGGCGTGGCCGTGGCCAGCGACTACATCGTCGTGAGTTCGACCGATCCGGCCATCAAGCGTGGGCAGGCGTTCGACGCCGGCGCGAAGGTCGCCCTCGGCGCGGGCAAGACCCTGACGCTGATGCGGGCCTCGGGCGAGGTCGTGACCGTGCGCGGGGCTGCGGCCGGCGCCACGATCCCGGGGTCCAAGCTGGCGGCGGCCGACGCCGCGCGGTTCGAAACCATTCGCGCCCTGGTGCAACCGCCGCCCGAAGGCCGCACTTTCGGAGCGCGTCGCGGCGGCATCTGCCCGGCCCTCGAAAGCCTTCAGACGCTGGACGACATCGTCCGCGTCGCCGAGACCAGCGGCTGCAAGACCGTGGCGCGCCAGGCGCTCGACAACTACCTGGCGAAGAACGGCGCCGAGCCGCCGGTGCAGCAGAACTAGCGGCGACCGCCGAGGACTGACACACCCTCCGACTTCTGAGCGCCGCCCGTCGGGCGGCGCTTTCGATTCAGCACGGGCTAACCATGCTCGTTAGCCATCCCGGAACACCGGCTGTGTCATTGCGCCGCACGTGGTGCGTACATCCGTCATCGAAGCCGCGCGGCGCGTACTGCGGCGGTTGCCGAGGGGCGTAGCGACGGCGCTGGCCGGCGTGGTCGCGGCAGCGGCGGGCTCCACGGCCTTGGCCGGGGACCTCGAGGTGCTCCCGCCCGAGCCGGTCAGTTCGGCGATCATCCGTATGCCGCTCGATCATGCGGTGGCGCTCCGTGGATCGGGCGACATCGGCAAGGTCGTGGTCAGTCAGCCGGAAACGCTGGAGGTGAGCGCGAGCGGGGACCGGGGGCTCTATGTGATCGGCCGCCAGCGCGCCGGCGCGAACCTCCTCGTCTACGACCGCGCGGGGCGGCTGTCTCAGACCGTCGACGTGCGCGTGGGCTACGACGCCGAAGCGCTGCGTGCGAGCCTCGCCGCCAGCCTGCCGGGTGAGGAGATCAGCGTCTCCGAGCTCTCCACGGGCCTGCTCCTGGGCGGCGTCGCGTCCAGCGCGGGGGCCGCCGACGCCGCGCTGCGCCTGGCTGAACAGATCGCGCCCGGCGCCGTCACGTCCCATGTGGTGGTCCGTGGCGCCCAGGTGAGGCTCGATGTCCGGATCTTCGAGGCCGGCAGCCGGCGCGTCCGCGACATCGGCTCGGCGCTCGCGTTGCGTGACGGGGCTCACGTGGACCTGCGCGCCGGCTCTGGCCTCATAGGCGCCGAGCCGCCTCAGTTGACGAGCCGCCTGCGTCTCACTCCCGGTCGCTACACCGTGGACGCGGCGCTGGACGCGCTCGAGACGCGCGGCGAGATCGAGATGCTGGCGCAGCCGACACTGGTCTCGACTTCGGGCGCACAGGCGCACTTCCGAGCCGGCGGCGAGGTCCCCTACCCGGTCCCCGGTGGATCGAACGGCGAGTTGAAGCTGGAGTTCAAACCCTATGGCGCCGCCGTCACCGTGGAGCCGAACGTCCAGGCCAATGGACTCATCCGACTGAGGCTCGACGCCGAGCGCAGCGAACTCAACCCCGGCGTAGGCCTGCGTGTGGGGACCTTCACCGTGCCGGGCCTGCTGACCCGCCGCGCCACCACAACGCTGGAGCTGCGGGACGGCGAGAGCCACCTGATCGCAGGCCTCTTCGAGGAGTCGTCCACCGACGCGGTCAGAGGGGTCCCTCTCGCCAGCCGGGCCCCTGTCATCGGACCGTTGCTGCGGGCGATCCAGCGAACCGAGGATCGGCGGGAACTCGCCATCCTCGTCACCGCGCGCCTTGTGCAGAGCGACAGCGCGGCCCTCCCGCCGCACTCGACTGGACCTCCGGCGCCCGCGCCGAACCGCAGCAGGGCCTCGTTCGCGCGGAAGTACGCCCTGCCCGTGGTGACGGAGGTAGCGGAGGCCCTGGCGCCGCCGGTGCGCTGGGCGAAGCGCCAGATCATCCGTGCCCTGACCACGTTGCGCCTGCGCGCCTGAGCGCAGCGACGACTCGTGCGAACCTCCCTCTCAAGTTTGGGAGGCGTCACATGCTGGCTCGGGTCCTGTTCTGCTTGGTCGTCACAGCCATGGCCTCGCCGGCCGCGGCCGGCAGCCTTCCGGACGTCGTGCAGCCGCAGGCGTCCATGGCGCTCCCGGGCCCCACCTGCCGGACGGCGCCGGGTGGCGAGGCCGCGACCACCTGCGCGGTCGCCCTGCCCGCCTCGGCGCTTCAGGGCGGCGCCCTGGTTCTTCAGGTGACCGTCGCCGACACGCCCCGGACTTGCTCCGCGGCGCAGGTGCTGGAATTCAGCGCTCCGGAGCGCGGGGCCTTCCCGATCGTGCAGGGCGCGGGCGGCGAAGGCCGCAAGCCCGCTTGCCATTCGGCCTCGCGCCCGGCTTCATCGGCGAATGCCGCGCCTTAACCCTAATGCGATCTGGCTTTCGCCGCTGCTGGCGCTCTTCGTCGTCCTGTTGATGAGCTTCGAGGACCCTTTTCGCGTGGCGCTGGCGGGGCTTCTCCTGGCGTCGAACGGTCCGGCCTGGCGCGCCATTCACGCCGCAGCGCCTCATCCTCACGTGAAAAGATGATCGCATGCATTTGATTTAACGAGCGATATGAGGAGAGGTTGGTAGGCCGGCTGGGACTCGAACCCAGGACCATTCGATTAAAAGTCGAATGCTCTACCACTGAGCTACCGGCCCGCGACTCCATGGGCCTCCTACGGCGACCCTGTGGCGAAGCGGCGCGGAACCTAGAGGGCTCCGCGCGAAAGTGAAAGCCGCATTCGACGGAGCGGCTTAACACCAAGTCTCCGGTCGGCCATGCTCGGCGCATGGGAACCCCCGCCCCCCGCCTTCTGATCCTCGCCGCCGCGCTGGCCGCGCTGACCGCCGTCAGCGTCGCCGATGCGCAGACGCGGCCCGCCACCAAGCGCCCGCCGGCCAAGGCGGCCCCGCGCAAGCCGCCCGAGCCGCCACCGCCGGTCTACACGCCGCAGGAGCGGATGAAGACGTCCAGCGAGGTCAAGGAAAGCAGCGTCACCGGCGCCGCCACCACGCCGCTGCGCGACCTCGGGGTCAAGAAGACCGACATTCCCGAGGTCCTGCTGCAGGCGCTGGCCGATCCCTATGCGCGCCCCCCCCGCAACTATGGCTGCAACTACCTGATCGCGCTGGTACGGCCTCTCGACGACGTCCTTGGACCGGACATCGACCGGGAACTGCCGGGCGACGAGGACCTCGTGACCCGCGGCAAGCTGCTGGGCGTGGCCGCCGACGTCGCCTCCAGCGCGCTGATTCCCTTCCGCGGGGTGGTGCGCAAGGTCACCGGCGCCGAGGCGCACGACCGGCTCGTGCAGTCGGCCTACGTGGCCGGCAGCGTTCGCCGCGCCTACCTGAAGGGCCTCGGCGAGGCGAAGGGCTGCAATCCGCCCGCGACGCCGAGCCACGAGCGAGCCGGCTCCACGCCCGTCGTCGACAAGCGCGAGCCCCTCAAGCCGAAGTATCCGACGAAGACGTCTGACGCATCGCAAATGCGCGACGGAACGACGTCAGTTCCCCGGCGGAAATAGCCGCCCGAAGCGCCGCCATCAGCGCCTGGAAGAAAGCCAGGTTGTGCCACGACAGCAGGACCTGGCCGAGGATCTCGTTGCTCTTCACCAGATGGTGCAGATAGGCCTTGGAATAGTCGCGGCTGGCCGAGACGGCGCTCTCCGGGTCCAGGGCCGACTCATCCTCCGCGAAGCGCGCGTTCTTGAGGTTGATTGGGCCATCCCACGTCCAGGCCTGGCCGTGCCGTCCGGACCGGGTCGGCAGGACGCAGTCGAACATGTCGACCCCGCGCGCGACGGCCTCCACGATGTCGATCGGCTTCCCGACCCCCATCAGGTAGCGCGGCCGGTCGGCGGGCAGCATCGCGGGCGCATAGTCGAGCACCTCGACCATGGCGGCGTGCCCCTCGCCGACGGCGAGGCCGCCGATGGCATAGCCGTCGAAGCCGGTTTCCAGCATGCGCTCGGCGCTCTCCCGCCTGAGCGCCTCGTCCACACCCCCCTGCTGGATCCCGAAGAGGGCCTGCGCGTCGCGGCTGCCGAAGGCGGCCTTCGAGCGCGCGCCCCAGCGGGCCGAGCGGCGCATCGCCTCGGCCGCGCGCTCCGACGTGGCCGGCAGGGCGACCAGTTCGTCGAGCTGCATGACGATGTCGGATCCCAGGAGATCCGCCTGGATCTCCATCGACCGTTCCGGCGACAAGGCGTGCCGGCTCCCGTCGAGGTGGCTCTGGAACGTGACCGCCTCTTCAGTGACCTTTGAGATCTTCGAGAGCGACATCACCTGGAACCCGCCCGAGTCCGTGAGGATCGGCCTGTCCCAGCGCATGAAGCGGTGCAGGCCGCCCAGGCGGCGCACCCGCTCGGCCGTGGGCCGCAGCATGAGGTGGTAGGTGTTGCCCAGCAGGATGTCGGCGCCGGTCGCCCCCACCTGCTCGACGGTCAGCGCCTTGACGGTCCCCGCGGTGCCCACGGGCATGAACGCCGGCGTGCGGATCTCGCCGCGAGGTGTCGACAGCACGCCCGTGCGGGCCTCGCCGTCGGTCGCGGTGAGGGTGAAGGGGAAGGCCGCCATCACGCCGCTCGCCAGAGCAGGCTGGCGTCGCCGTAGGAGTAGAAGCGATATCCCGTCGCGACGGCGTGCGCGTAGGCCGCCCGCATGGTGTCGAGCCCCGCGAACGCCGACACCAGCATGAAGAGCGTGGACCTGGGCAGGTGGAAGTTGGTCATCAGCCCGTCCGCCGCCCGGAAGCGATAGCCGGGCGTGATGAAGATGGCCGTCTCGTCGCGAAACGGCGACACAACCCCGTCTTCGCCCGTGGCGCTCTCCAGCAGGCGGAGCGACGTCGTGCCCACGCAGACGATGCGGCCGCCGGCCGCGCGCGCCGCGTTCAGGCGCGCGGCGGTCCCGACGCTGACTTCGCCCCACTCGGCGTGCATGCGGTGCCCGGCCACGTTCTCGGTCTTCACCGGCAGAAAGGTGCCGGCCCCCACGTGCAGGGTCACCCGCTCGACGCCTACGCCCATACCCTTAAGCCGCTCGAGGAGCTCGGGCGTGAAGTGAAGGCCCGCGGTGGGGGCGGCGACCGACCCCTCCTGCTCGGCGTAGACGGTCTGGTAGTCCGCGCGGTCCTTCTCGTCCTCGCCGCGCTTGGCGGCGATGTAGGGCGGCAGCGGCATCATCCCCCGCTCGGCGATCGCGGCCATCAGGTCCTGTCCCGAGAGGTCGAAGGCCAGGGTCACCTCGCCGCCCTCCCCCTTCTCGCGCACGGTGGCGTAGAGCGCGCCCAGCAGACAGGCGCGATCGCCGGCTTCACCGAAGACGATCCGATCGCCGGGCTGGAGCTTCTTCCCCGGCCGCATGAAGGCCGTCCAGACATGGCCGCTCTTCAGCTGGTGCAGCGTCGCCTCCACGGCGACACGGCTGTCTCCGCGCACGCGATGGCCCTTCAGCCGCGCCGGGATGACGCGCGTGTCGTTGACCACCAGGACATCCCCGGCCCGCAGCTGCCCGGGGAGGTCGCTGACGGCCAGGTCCCGAAAGGGCAGGCCCGGCTCCACCACCAGCAGACGCGCAGCGTCACGCGGGCTTGCGGGCCGCAGGGCGATCCGGTCCTCGGGCAGGTGAAAGTCGAAGTCGGCGAGCTGCATAGGAGCGCGGGTCAAGGCCATGCGGCGGGCACGGCGTCAAGCGCGGCGCTCGTCCACCGCCTTGCGGGCCCGCTCGACGGCGTCCGCGAGGCGCGCGCGATCCTCGGACCACTTCGCCTCGAGTTTCGCGCGGCGGGCCTCCAGGACCGCAAGATCATCAGCGTGCGCAGCCTCGGCGGCGGCGAGCCGGGCTTCCGCATCGCCGAGGCGCTTCAGCGCCGCCTTGGACGGCCCTGGCGCGGCCTTCGCGACGTGCTTCGCGGGCTTCAGCTTCGCCAGCGCCGCACGCGAGCCCGCCGGCCGCCTCAGGACCTCGCCCGGCCGCGCGCGGGCGGCCTCGGCCACCTCGGGGTCATCGGCCTCGTGAGCCAGTCCCGTCTTGAAGAGGTCCTGACGGCTGCCCCAGGCGGCCAGCGCCTTGGGCCGCGAAGTGGTCGCGACGACGTAGTCGGTCAGGCCGTCGGACGTCACGAACACCTTCAGCTTCGCCGCCATGATCGCCTCAGCGCAAGGCACCGCCGGCTAGGCGTCGGCCGCGACCTTCATCGAGACGATCTTGCCGGGATTGCGGGGCGGCTCGCCCTTGGGCAGCGCATCGACGTGCTCCATGCCCTCGGTCACCTCGCCCCAGACGGTGTACTGGTTGTCCAGGAAGGTGGCGTCGTCGAAGCAGATGAAGAACTGGCTGTTGGCCGAGTTCGGATTGGCGGTACGGGCCATCGAGCATACGCCGCGAACGTGAGGTTCTCGGCTGAACTCCGCGGGAAGATTAGGTTTCTTGGATCCGCCCATGCCCGATCCGGTGGGATCGCCGCCCTGCGCCATGAACCCGGGGATCACGCGGTGGAACACCACGCCGTCGTAGAAGCCCTCGCGCGCCAGTTCCTTGATCCGGGCGACGTGCTGGGGCGCCAGGTCGGGGCGGAGCTTGATCGTCACGGGGCCGCTCTCGAGCTCCATGAGCAGGGTGTTTTCGGAGTCCATCATTTCACCTCGACAGGAATCTGAATGTCGCACGCGGAGAAGTTGGCGCCGCCGGCCGCGATCGCCCGGGCGACTTCGGCCTTGAACCACTTGCCGGCCGGATCGATCACGCGGATCTTCGGCCGTTCCTTCTCCGGGATATCGCTCAGGACGCGGACACGTTCCATCCGGTCCTGCGGGTCGGGGACCGGCTCCCCCGTCTTGATGGCGGTGACCACCTCCTGTCCCGCGATCACCCGTCCGAAGGCCGTGTAGCGCCGCTCGAGACGCGGGAACGCCGCGCGCATGAGGAAGAACTGGCTGTTGGCGCTGTTCTCGTCCTCGCCGCGGGCCGCCCCCGCGACGCCCGCGCAGTAGAGGACGTAGCCGTTGATCTTCCCGTCCCGCGTCATCGGCGCGAGCATCATCGACTGGGTCGAGACCGGAACCGACTTGATGAACCCGATCTCCGCGACGCTCTGATCCTGGACCAGGGCGAAGGGCGTGTCCGGCCCCCGGCGGAACAGGAACTCGGCCTTCAGGTCGGGCTGCGACGAGCCTCCGGTCCCCCGGTTCTCGGGATCGCCGGTCTGGTCCATGAAGTCCTCGATCACCCGGAAGAAGGTGAGGCCGTCGTAGAAGCCCTCACGCGCCAGCTGGCGGACGCGGTCGCTGAACAGCGGGGCCACCTCGGGCACCAGCTCGAGGATGATCCGGCCCTTGTTGGTGTCGATGACCACGACGTCGTTGGGGTCGGGCGTGCGCCAGTCCGCCGCCGTCGGCGCGGCCGGCTTCGGCGGGGCGGGCGGCGCGGCGGGCTTTCGCTGGGCCTGGGCGGAGGCGGCGCACGCAGCCGCCAGGGCGGCGGCCAGGAGAACGGTCCGGAGCGTCATGGGGTCCTCGTAGCCGGACGATGGGCGGCAGGCCAGCCCCGCCGCGCGTCTAGCTCCGCCCCACCTTGGCCAGCAGGCGTTCCTTGACCGCGGGGCTCACGAACTTGCCCACCTCGCCGCCGAGCTGCGCGATCTCCTTGACCAGCTTCGAGGCGATGGCCTGGTGGCGCGGGTCGGCCATGAAGAACACCGTCTCGATCTCGCGGTCGAGCTGCTGGTTCATGGCGGTCATCTGGAACTCGAACTCGAAGTCGGCGACGGCGCGCAGGCCGCGGACGATGAGCGTGGCGCCCATCTCGCGGGCGAAGTGCATGGTCAGGCCCTCGTAGGGCTGCACCACGACCTCGGTCTTGGCGCGCAGCGGCGCGATGGCCTCCTCGACGATGGCGACCCGCTCATCGAGGGAGAACAGCGGCCCCTTGCCGGCGTTGATCGCCACGCCGATCACCAGACGGTCCACCAGCTTGGCGGCCCGGCCCATGATGTCCAGGTGGCCGTTGTGGATGGGATCGAACGTGCCCGGATAGAAGCCGACGCGGGTCATGCGCTTTTTGGTCCCCCCAAGACGACCTTCGCCCTTTCGCCGCCAGGGCGGCGTCTGGCAAGTGGAAAACGCCCGAGGCCGCGCCCGCGCGCGACACACCTGTCGTTTCGTCAGCGCGCCAGATCGAAAGTTGCGAAGGGCTGGAGGCTGTCGATCGCTTCCACGGGCTGCGGCTCCCGCCAGGCGAACAGCCGGAACTGCATCCGGTCCGGCTCGACATCGATGACTGTGAAGCCGTTCCGCTCGCTGACCGGGGCCAGGGGCGACGTCGTCAAGGAGGAAGGCTTCTGCGGCGCGGACCCTCGGACGGCCGACGGCCAGCTGCTCGTGGAGCTGCCCAGCGTGCCGGCAAGGATCACGTTCACCGGGTTTGCCGACAAGTCGAGGTCGCCACTGCGCTCGATGCGGATGCCGCCGACCGCATGGAGATCGCCCGAAATGACCGCCGCCGGACGTGTGGCCTGCGCCGAGAGCGCGCGCATGAGGCGCTGGTGCTGACGGTTCCAGCCCTCCTGCCACATGTATTTGGGCCGTTCGACCGACAGCCGGCCCTCGCCCGATGCCGCGTTGAAGTCGGTGACCTGCGATCCATCGGCCGTCACGCGCGCAGCGCCCGAATTGACCACGATGTCGGGATACCATTCGCGCCACTTGCCGGCGGACCAGCCGGGAGGGTGCGACGGCACATGCAGCAGCTGGGCGGTGTCCTGCGCCTGGGTGCGGGCCAGAAGCCAGGCCTCGACCTCGGGGGGCACGAGGCCGGCCGCAGGCCCCTTCAGGGTGAGGTGGCCGCCGCAGTCGTAGATCAGCGCCTCGAACAGGCGTCCTACGCGCAGGCTGCCGAAGCTCTCCGACAGACCGTCCGGGCGGGCGCCCGAGATCCCGAGCGGGCGCGTGGCCTCAGGCAAGAACTCCGGATAGAACAACGTCTGGACCGCACGCTTGGCCTCGGCCGAGAAGTGGTCTGGCGGAAAGGTGACGAAGCGCTCCTCGGCCTCGTCGTTCTCAAAATAGTCGTGGTCGTCGCCAACGAAGTAGCTGGGCGTCGAGCGCAGGCTAACGCCATAGAGCGCGGCGATTTGCGCCTCGCCGATGCGCCGGATGATATCCTCGTTCACCGTGCCCAGGAGCGGCTGCTCACGGTCGAACATTCCAAACCTGGCGTACCGCGCCTTCGTGGACGCCGCGACGCGCGGGTTGCGAGACTCCAGCCACGTCCGCTGGTCCCAGTAGATGTGGTCGCCGTTGGCGATGATCGCCTGAGGCTGGAAGCTCATCGCCCGCGCCAGCAACCGGCGACGCACCGCCATTGGTCGGAAGACCTCGGGCGCGCCCGGCGGCGACATGTCGGGATCACCGCCCGCGCAGGTGAAGGAGACCAGACGGAAGTGGTCGGGGCGCGAGTCCGGCGCTTCCAGAGTGGCCAGCGGCCAGGGATCGCAAAGCGCATCGCCGCCTTCGAACAGCTGCAGGCGGTGCACCCGACCCGGCGTCAGTCGCGATGCGCGGAAGCGCCAGTAGCGCCCGGCGATATCCGAGCGCAGGCCCGGAATCTGTCGACCGTCCACCCGCAGGGTCAGGCTTCTGCGGGCCGGACGCGTCAGGGAGGCCTTCAGCAGGATCTCGTCGTGGCTGACGGTGGGCAGGAGATGCGCAACGTCGCCGGTTCGCCATTCAGCGGCCTGCGCCGCGACGTTCGAAACGCCCAGGGAGAGGGCCCCCACGCCAACGCCCGCAGCGGCGAACAGTTCGCGCCGGCTCGGCCCGGCGCCCCGCTCGGAATCCGTCGTCATCACAACTCCCGTTCCGCCGTCCCGGCGGCGCTGCCTGCCCGTCAGCCTACGTTGCGACCTTGGCGCCGAATGTCTTCCAGATGACATTCGGGGCATGAGCTGGATCGACACCCTGCCCTGTTCGGCGCGCGATGCGCTGCTTTCAGCCGGTCGACGACGCGACTACCCGGCCGGCGCACAGGTCTATGGCCTGGGAGATTCTCCCGGCGGCCTCTATCGGGTGCAGGCCGGCTCGGCGCGGATCTACCTCGGCGGCGCCGATGGCCAGATACTAATCCTTCGCCTCTCCCGCGCCGGCGACATCTTCGGGCAGACGGTCGCCCTGGACGGCGCGCCGGCGCCGATCTTTGTGGAGGCCAGGACCCCGCTCTCGGTGCTGTTCTTTCCGCAGGCCGAGCTGAGCCGGCTACAGATGCGACATCCGGAGATCCTCGAGGGTCTCTCGCGTCAGGCTGCGACCACGATCCGCGGCCTGATGGCGGCGCTGCAGGAACTGGCGCTCATGCCGCTGCCTATGCGACTGCTGTCCCGCCTACGGGCCCTGTCGCGCGACGCGCCCGCTGCCGAGGGCTGGAGCCGGGTGGACATCTCGCAGTGGGAAGTGACCGCCATGCTGGCCGCCTCGCGTCCCGCCGTGAACAAGGCGCTGCGCAGCCTGGAACGTGACGGCGCCGTGCGGCTGGGCCGCGGCTGGATCGAGCTGCGCAGCCACGGCTGAGGGCTGCCTCAGCCCTCGCCGCCGCCCGCGCCGCCCTCGGCCTCGTCGGACTCCTCGCGCGCGACCTCCGGAGCTTCGGGGTCCTCGCCCGTGTCGGCCAGCCGTTCGACCGAGACCACGTGTTCGTCGGCGCTGGTGCGGAAGATGATCACGCCCGACGTGTTGCGGCCGACCATCCGGACCTGGCGGACCGGCGTTCGGATCAGCTGCCCCTGGTCGGTGACGAGCAGGATCTGGTCGTTCTCGTCGACCGGGAACGAGGCCGCCAGGCGGCCGCCGCGCTTGGTAAGGTCCTGCGCCAGCAGGCCCTGGCCGCCACGGCCCGTGCGGCGGAACTCGTAGGCCGACGTCCGCTTGCCGTAGCCTTCGGTCGACACGGTGAGGATCACCTCCTCGGCAGCGCCGAGGGCCGCGATCCGCTCGGGCGACAGCGCGGCGTCGCCGACGGCCTCCTCATCGTCATCGGGCCCGGCGGCGTCCTCGATGTCCTCGCCCTCGCCGCCCGCCGCGCGGCGCATGGCGTTGGCGTGCTTCACGTAGGCGGCCCGCTCGTCGGCGGTGGCCGCCACCGAGCGCAGGATCGCCATCGAGATCACGGAGTCGCCGTCGGCCAAGCGGATGCCGCGGACGCCGGTGGAGTCGCGGCCGGCGAACACGCGCACCTCATCCACCGCGAAGCGGATGCAGCGGCCGAGGGCAGTGGTCAGCAGGATGTCGTTCTGGTCGGCGTTGCAGACCCCGACACCGATGATGGAATCGCCCTCGTCCAGCTTCATCGCGATCTTGCCGTTGCGCTTGATGCCGATGAAGTCGCTGAGCTTGTTGCGCCGCACGTTGCCCGAGCGGGTGGCGAACATGACGTCGTACTGGTCCCAGGTCGCCTCGTCCTCGGGCAGCGGCAGGATCGAGGTGATGCTCTCGCCGGGCTCGATGGGCAGCAGGTTGACCCAGGCCTTGCCGCGCGAGGTCGGGGTGCCCACCGGCAGGCGCCACACCTTGAGCTGGAACGCCTTGCCGCCGGACGAGAAGAACAGCATCGGGGTGTGGGTGTTGGCCGAGAACACCCGCGTGACGGCGTCTTCGTCCTTGGTCGCCATGCCGGAGCGGCCCTTCCCGCCCCGGTGCTGGGTGCGGTAGATCGCCAGCGGCGTGCGCTTCACATAGCCGCCGTGGGTCACGGTGATGACCATGTCCTCGCGGGCGATGAGGTCCTCGTCCTCGACGTCGGCGTCGCCCTCGACGATCTGGGTGCGACGCGGCACGGCGAAGGCGTCCTTCACCGCCACGAGCTCCTCGCGGACGATCGCCATGACCTTCTCGCGCGAGCCCAGGATCTCGAGGTGCCCCTGGATGACGCCCGCCAGCTCGCGGGCCTCGCCGAAGATCTCCTCGCGGCCGAGGCCGGTCAGGCGCGACAGGGTCAGCGCGAGGATCGCGCGCGCCTGCTCGTCGGTGAGCCGGATCTGGTTTCCGTCCACCACGACCGTGCGCGGGTCGGCGATCAGCTCGACCAGCGGCAGCATGTCGCCCGCCGGCCAGTCGCGCGCCACCAGCCGCTCGCGCGCCTCGGTGGGGTCCTTCGACGAGCGGATGATGTGGATGAACTCGTCGATGTTGGCGACGGCGATGGCGAGGCCCACCAAGACGTGGCCGCGGTCGCGCGCCTTCGAGAGCTCGAACTTGGTGCGCCGGACGACGACCTCCTCCCGGAAGTCGACGAAGGCGGTGACCATTTCCTTCAGGCCCATCTGCTCGGGCCGGCCGCGGTTCAGCGCGAGCATGTTGACGCCGAACGAGGTCTGCAGCGGCGTGAACCGGTAGAGCTGGTTCAGCAGCACGTCGGGCGAGGCGTCGCGCTTCATCTCGATGACGATGCGCATGCCTTGCCGGTCGCTCTCGTCGCGCAGGTCCGCGACGCCTTCCACGCGCTTCTCGCGCACCAGCTCGGCGATGCGCTCTACCAGGGCGGCCTTGTTCACCTGATACGGGATCGAGGTGATGACGATCGCCTCGCGGTCCTTGCGGATCTCTTCGATCGTGGCCTCGCCGCGCATGATCACCGAACCGCGTCCGGTCATCAGCGCCTGCCGCGCCCCGGTGCGGCCGATGATCAGTCCGCCGGTCGGGAAGTCGGGCGCAGGCACCAGGTCGAGCAGCTCGTCGAGCCCGATCTCGGGGTTGTCCACATAGGCCAGGCAGGCGTCGACGACCTCGCCCAGGTTGTGCGGCGGGATGTTGGTGGCCATGCCCACCGCGATGCCGCCGGCGCCGTTGACCAGCAGGTTGGGGATGCGCGACGGCAGCACCACCGGCTCCTGCTCGGAGCCGTCGTAGTTGTCCTTGAAGTCGACCGTGTCCTTGTCGAGGTCGGCCAGGATCGCCATCGAGGCGCGCGTCAGCCGGCTCTCGGTGTAGCGCATGGCCGCCGGCGGGTCGTTGTCCACCGAGCCGAAGTTGCCCTGCCCGTCCACCAGCAGCAGGCTCATCGAGAACGGCTGCGCCAAGCGGACCAGGGTGTCGTAGATCGCGAGGTCCCCGTGCGGGTGGTACTTACCCATCACGTCGCCGACGATGCGGGCCGACTTCACATACCCCCGGTCGGGCGTGTGGTTCTGCTCGTTCATCGAGAACAGGATGCGCCGGTGCACCGGCTTCAGGCCGTCGCGCACGTCCGGCAGGGCGCGGCTGACGATCACGCTCATCGCGTAGTCGAGGTACGAGCGCTTCAGCTCGTCCTCGATGGCGATAGGGGCGATCCCCCCGGGCGCGTGCTCGGGAGGCGGGGTGTCTGCGGAATCGGTCAAGGGAAAGGAACGCCGTTCGAATCGGGAGGCTTATGTAGGGGTTCCTGATAGCACTCCGAAGGGGGCTGCGTCATCTCGCGCGGGCGCACGCGTACGCGCGCACGCGAAGCATCGACAGCCGCGGCGCGCGATGCCACGGGAGCGGATCGGATAAGGAGGCCTGGATGGCGGCGGCGTTGGCGTGGGGCGTGAAGCAGAGCTTCCGGAGCTATGTGACCGGCTCGGGCGGATCGGTGCGGGCCGACGCCGGAGCGGCCGAGGCGGACGACGGGTTCGTCTTCGCGGCCGACGGCGGCGACCTGGCCTTCGACGGCGAAGGCCGGCCGCGCGGGACTGGCCGGTTCCGGGGCGCGCTCGCGTTCCAGGCCCACGGCGGCCTGCTCTCGGTGAGCTTCTCCGACCCCTGGGTCGAGGCCGGGCCCGACGGCTGCGTGCTGTCCGTGGCCGACGCCGGCGGCCGGCGCGTCCCCTTCGCGAAGCTGGACGCCGCAGGGGCGGCCGCGGCGGCGGACGGCGCGGTCACCCTGCCCTGCGCCATCACGCTCGACGGCATGATGATCCTGGGCGACCACTACCCGCCCGGCACCGTCCTGGACCCGGTCACGGTGAGGATCTGACCGCGAGGGCGACGGGGCCCTGCATCGGAACGGCGCGCCGGGTGTTTTCCACGCTCAGCCTTCACCGTCCACGAGGTCCCGCTTGGCCCCCGCCGCCGATCCCGTCACCCCCGTCTACGACATGGCCCGGATGGCCCTGTCGGGCGACCCCGTCATGCTGCGCGCCCTGGCCGCGGCCATCGGCGGCTTCAGCATCCGGCTCGCGGCGGCGCTGGCGATCCTGGCGGTCACGCTGTGGCTCGCACGGCGCCTGGGCCGGGTCGCCGAGAGGGCGATCTCCCGCGTCCACCGCAACGGCCAGGCGCCCGACCAGACCCTGGCCGCCTTCCTCTCGGGCCTCGTCCGCTATGTGATCATCGGCATCGGCCTCGTGGCCGTGCTGCAGCAGCTGGGCGTCCAGGCCACCTCGGTCCTGGCGGTGCTGGGCGCCGCCTCGCTGGCCATCGGCCTGGCGCTGCAGGGCACGCTGGGCAATGTCGCGGCCGGGGTGATGATCCTGATCCTGCGGCCCTACCGCACCGGCGACCAGGTGGAGGTGAACGGCCGCAGCGGCACGGTCCGGGGCCTCGACCTCTTCAACACCCGCCTGGTGGACTACGACGGCCTGACCGTCTTCCTGCCCAACGGCAAGGTGTTCGGCGACACGATCGTCAACATCAGCCGCGGCGGCCGCCGGCGCATCGAGCTGCACTTCGGCGTCGACTACGAGGACGACCTGGACGCCGCGATCGCCACGCTGATCGAGCTGGCGCGCGCCGATCCGCGGGTGCTCGACGATCCGGAGCCCTGGGCCAAGGTGACCGCGCTCGCCGACTCCTCGGTGACGGTGACCCTGCGCTGCTGGGCGCAGCCGCAGGACTGGGTGAATACCCGATACGACCTGGTGAAGGCGGCCAAGGCGGCGCTGGAGGCCGCGGGGCTGTCGTTCCCCTACCCGCACCAGGTGCAGCTCGACCGCAAGGACACCCGGCCGGCGCCAGGGGCGGTCCGCGGGGAACCACGAATGGACACGAAGGACACGAATGCGCCCGGCGCGCCGTGAGGCCGGGGGTCGGGCCCGTCACTCGTTGTCGGAGCCGCGGCGCGGGGAATCCGGGTATGCGTGGCGCTGACGGCCCGCGCCGAGGCGGGGCCCTGGGAGGAAGACCATGACGCCTGTCGCCCGCCGCTCGGCGCTGACCCTGCTCGCCGCCATGGGGCTCGCGCCCGCCGCCGCCCGCGCCCAGTCGAGGATGCCGCAGGTGGTGATCTACCACCTGGAGGGCCGCCGCTCGGAACGGGTGGTCTGGCTGATGGAGGAGCTGGGCCTGCCCTACCAGCTGGAGTTCAAGCGCGGCGACCTGATGGGCTCGATGGCCCAGATCCGCGCGCTCAGCCCCATCGTCCCCATGGCGCCCACCGTGAAGTACGGCGACCAGATCCTGGTGGAGTCGGGCGCCATCCTCGAACTGATCCTCGAGCGGCACGGCGGCGGGCGGCTCATGCCCGCCAAGTCCAGCGCCGACTACGCGCGCCACCTGATGTGGATGCACTATGCCGAGGGCTCGCTGGCCGCGCGGCTCTTCTCGGACTACCGGGCCTGGATGGCCGCCCCGCCCACCCGCCGCTCGCCGCTGGTGGACTCCGAGGCCGTGGTCCAGTTCGCCGACGAGCACCTGAAGGCCCACCCGTGGTTCGGCGGCGCCCAGTTCTCGGCGGCCGACATCATGATGCACTTCCCCCTGAACGTGGCGACGGCGCTGAACATCGTCGACGCCGCCCAGTTCCCGGCGGTGGCGGCGTGGAAGACCAAGGTGGAGGCGCGCCCCGCCTTCGTCCGCATGCGCGCCAAGGCCCTGCCCGACGGCAAGATGCCGGGCATGCTCCCGGTCCTGCCCAAGCACGCGCCCAGCGGCCCGCGCTAGCGGCGGGATCGCCTCTCCGGACACCCCGGGGCGGAGGGGAACCACGAATGGACACGAAGGACACGAATGCGCCTTGCGCGCCGTGAGGCCGGGGATCGGGCCCGGCGGACCATTCGTGTGCTTCGTGTTCATTCGTGGTTGGCAAACCCGAGAAAGGGTCCACGGACGCACGCGGAACACGCGGACGGGCGGCTCGGCGGAGCGCACTGGACGGGGCGGCGCAACCCGGCGTAGCTTGTTTCTTGCACTGCAAGTGTATGGGGGGACTTGCCTTGAAAATCCAATCGATCGCGGCGCTTGCCGCCGCCTTTTCGCTCGCCGCCGGCCCGGTGCTGGCCGAGACCAAGGTCCAGGAGGGCACGGAATTCCCGCTGCGCCTGGAAGACACAATCTCCAGCAAGACGGCCGCCGAGGGCGACCGCTTCACCGTCACGCTCACCGAGGACGTGAAGCTGGCCGACGGGACCATCCTGCGCGCCGGCTATCGCGGCGTGGGCGAGGTGGTGGAGGCGCGCAAGAACGGCGCGCTGGGGAAGACCGGCAAGGTGAACCTGCGGGTCAGCTACCTGAAGATCGGCGACCAGCGCGTGCGCCTGCGCGCCGCCAAGAGCGCCCAGGGCGACCACCGCACCGGCACCCAGATCGTCACCGTCGTGCTGGTGGGCGTCTTCGCCGGCTTCGTGAAGGGCAAGAACGTGACCATCCCCAAGGGGACGCAGTTCACGGGCTACGCCGACCAGGACACGGTGCTGGACACGCCGCTGGCGCCGCCGCCGGAGGACATTTGAGGAGCGGCGGCAGCCGCGCCCTTCTCCTTTGTCATCCCGGTTTCGCCGCCAGGCGAACACCGGGATCCATAGACTCCGCACCTCAGGACCACCCCGGGCCGCACCGCCGCGCCGGGACCTCGAACGCCTGCGCGTATGGGTCCCGGCCTTCGCTGCGCGAAACCGGGATGACAGCCGTGGGGGGTGTGGGCGTGGAATCGGGCCGCGGAAGCACGCGGAGGACCACGGCCGAGCCGGCGTCGCCCGGGCCGTGATCCGGGCCGTCCGTGCGGGTCCGTGTGCTCCGTGGACCTCCCTCTTCGGGCGCCGGCGGCGGTGAGGCCGCGAGCATCTGTCCACGGAAGAGCACGGAAGAACACGGACAGGGGGCGGCTGCCGGGCCGGCGATCCTCGCCCTCCCCGTTTTGTCATCCCGGTTTCGCCACTGGCGAAGACACAGCCAACCGCCCGCCGCGCGGTTCAGGGGGCCCGGTTCACCGTCTCGATGGAATAGGCCTGCCAGCGGCCGTCGCGGAAGGCTTCCCAGACGGCACGGAAGCGGGTGGGCGACAGGCGGGTGATGGTCTCGCGCACGCGCACCGTCCCGCCGACCGAGCGGACCTCGCCCTCCAGCGCCAGGACGTCGCCCGCCCAGGCCTTGGCGCGCACCGTGGCCCAGGCGCCCGAGGCGTCGAACACCACCCGCACGATCTCGCCGGTGAGCGGGTCGCGGCCCCAGATGTCGCGGGCGTTGATGGTCCGGTCGGCGGACACCCCCTGCCCGCTCAGCCACGGGCTGCCGGGGAGCTGCTCGACGCGGTAGTCGGCGACCACGACCTCGCGGGTGAGCGGATCCTCGGCCGAGACCCGCCAGCGGCCGACCAGGTACTCGACGCCGGCGGCGGGCGGGGTCGGCCCGGGGGCCGGCTCGGGGGTCTGAGCGGGGGCCTGGGCGTGGGCGGCGGCGGCGAGCGCGGCGGCGGCGAGGGCCACGAGGACGGTACGCATGCGGGGATTCTCCCTGAGACTGGGCAAAGTCTAGCGGTGGGGCGCGGCCGGTGGGGTTAAGGTGCGGTAATCCAGGGAGGCGGCGATGGGCGTGTTGATCACCGGCGGGACCAAGGGCATCGGCCTGGCCATCGCCGAGCACCTGGCGGCGCGTGGGGCCCCGGGGGGCGAGCCGCTGGTGCTGGGGTGGCATGCGGACGCCGAGGCGGCTGACGCGGCGCGCCTGCGCATCCAGGCGCTGGGCGCCGAGGCCTCGACCATGCGGGGCGATGTCGGCCGGCCGCAGGACTGCGCTCGGCTCGTGCGCGCCGCGGCGGCCGTGGGCGGCGGGCCGCTCCACATCGTGCACTGCGCGGCGGCGATCTGGCCGACGGCGCTGCTGGAGGCCGACCTCGACGCGTTCGAGGGCGCGATGCGCACGAACGGGCTCTCGCTGCTCTACCTCGTGCAGGCCGCCCGGCCCTGGCTCGCCCCCGGCTCGTCGATCGTCTTCATCACCAGCGCCGGCGCGCGCACGGTGCTGGCGAACTACGCGGCCCTCGGCTGCGGCAAGGCGCTGGCCGAGAGCCTGGTCCGCTACCTCGTCCCCGAGCTCGCGCCGCTGGGCGTGCGCATCAACGCCGTGGCCCCGGGGCTGGTCGCCACCACCTCGGTGGCGAAGATGGCCGGCGGCGAGGCGGCGGCCGAGCGCGTGCTGGACCGCGGCGCGCGGGCGAACCCCTCGGGGCGGCTGACCGAGGGCGCGGACTACGCCGCGGTGGTCGAGTTCCTGCTGGGCGACGGGGCGCGGTTCGTCCAGGGCCAGGTGATCCACGCGAACGGCGGGGCTTGGGTGGGGTGAGTTGGGGTGCGCGGGGCTCAAGTCCGGGCGCGGAGCGTGCCCGACGCCTACGCCGCCGGGCCTGTGGCTGGCCGTGGACTTAAGGGCGGGTGTAATCCGGGGGATGGCGACCGCCTAGATCGCCGGCGCTCATGATTACGACAGCCACGCGGTAACGTAGCGAGAGCATGGGCGCGCTCGAAGAATCGGCTTAACAGGATATCAACTATCTTTGTTCGCCGAATCAGCACCTCCTAGATGAAGGAGGGCTGCCGAATGCTGTCTTTCAGTGTTGGCGCATTTCTGAAGGTTGCGTCCCTCAATCCCAAACCTCAGAAGACCGCGCTTCGAAACCGAATCCTGGGAAGCACGGGTCAGCCGTACGACTTCCATCGGAGCCTCAAGCTGGCCACCGGGAAGTTCATCACTGGTGATGCCGCCCTGCCAGATCTAATCGAAAGCTAAGGCTGTTACGCAGCTTCCGGAGAGAAAGTCTCTCATAGCCGGTCTGACCAAGCTCGGCATTTGGCGCACAGGCTCGCGCGGCAGTCCCTTCAAGGTAGCGCCAAGAGTCTATGAGAGCCCGAATTCTCTTTTCAAGATCTCGTTCCAGCCCGAATTCGGCATCGAAGATGGCCAGAAGCGGACCGCCTACCAGTTGTGGAACACCAAGACACCCGACCTCAGACCCTCTGCCGCCTATCGCACTTTGAAGGTGATGGCCGATCTCTATGCGGATAGCCCACAAGGCCTGGCCGACTTCGGCGTGCTGTCGCTCCATGAGCCGAAGGTCTTTCTCCTTTCGGATCAGGCTATCACCCCGGCTGAAGCGGCAAGCCTCATCCAGGGGATCGAGCATACCATGCTTGAAATCTACGATGAGGCGGGCGCACCCGCTCCCCCACCGCCGGGACAACACCCTCCAGGTCCTTAAGGGCAGCCTGCCCGCCCCCTTAGTACTCGACAGCGGCTCCTACGAGCGGCCGCTCTGCCAGTTTGCAATCTGCACGCGCAACGTGCAGCTTGTCTCAGAGCCACTTCGGGGGGAGTGATGACGAAGACGCGATCTTTCTCGATATACTTGCTGAAGCAGGCGTTCGATCCAGCGACTGCTCTCGAGGCGGCGCATTCACTCCAGACAGTAACCAATGCCAGCGCCCTACCTTCGGGCTCGGTGCTACATATCCTGCCGAGCGCCCCGCGCGACCCATGGTGGAAAGGGTTCTTTGGCATCCCCCAAACACTAAAACAGCAGGGAACAGGCGCCCTCATGTTCGTTCCTGCTGCCGGCAGATGGTTTGCCCTCTGCTTTGGTCACGTTTCTCAAAATCTTAAACCCGAAAGCTACGAATACGATTTCGGATTGCGCGTAACGCTTAACAGCGTCGATCGCTTTGCGCTTAAGAGCACCGATATATTCGAGCCAGGCTCCGCCAGACGGAGGCGGATCCAAGTCCCCAGCCCCTCCGACTTGACGCTGTTCGATTTCAACGACGACAGCAACATACTGAAAAGTCTGACAGGTAAGGTCAAATCCACCCGATCTCACCTTTTCAAGAATGCTACTGGGGCAAGCAACTTACGGATTAGCGCTAAGATTGATTCGTCCTCGATTTCTTCTCTCTGCTCGGAACTGCTCATCATCTACAATTCTGAAGAGTTCAAGACGATCTTCCCGGACATCCAGAGCGTTTCTCCCATTTCAGATCCGGCCGTCATAGCAGCACGAAACATCGAATTAGTTACAGCCCTCCGCGCGAAATCCGACTCGGTCTCGCTTACCGTTCCAGACATGATCAACTACAACGAAAGCCTCTTCGTAACCTTCACTGGCGAGCGGCAGGGACAGCTGTACGACGGGGCCGACATAAGCTATTTTTACGATTACCTCGACGAGAAGGGGAAAGACCTTGCCTCCCTGTCCCTGGACGATTTGCGTCGATACAAACTCGTCCTTGTAAATGAAGACAGCAGCGACCGGATACCGTTTCCGCTGTATCGCGCCCTCATCTTTGATGTCTCGGCCCCAGGCGGCATAGTTTACCACCTTTCGGATGGACACTGGTATAGGTTTGATCAGGCTTATGTAGATCGCATGAGAGCGTATCTTGATCCGCTCTTCAAAGACGACCCTGCCCTACCGGCGTATTCTCACTCAACCGAAGGTGCTTATAACCTAGCGGCAGCTGCCGCCATGCCTGACACTATCTGCCTCGACACCACCAATATAAGTCCAAGCTCTCACACTCAGATCGAACCATGCGACCTATACAGCGTGGAAAATAACGTAGCGGTACTTCGTCACGTGAAATTTTCCACAAGATCAAGTCAACTTAGCCACCTGTTCAACCAAGGTACCAATTCGGTCGAACTCCTAAAGATCGAGCCCGCATCGGCGGCAAAGCTCAAGGCATTGATCTCGAGCGGCGGCACCTTGATGGCCGCACCAGTGGATGCTGGCAAGTACGCTGTGCGCTACTGCATCGTCACTTCGAAGGATCCCTCTAAGAAATCCGAGAACCTGCCCCTCTTTTCTCGCATGTCCCTGGTACGAGCAGCCAAATTTCTGACGCTAATCAATGTTGAGCGCAGCGTCTGTTTTGTCATGGATGCTTCTCCTGCTGCGGCAAAAAAGAGAATTCCCCGCAAGAAGACAGGTAGTCCGTGATGCGCCAGGGCGCCTGATGCTTGTTCGCCGGCAAGCCCTTGGGCGACAGCTTCCCTGCCACTGCTCTCCGCCCGACCCACTCGCGCCAGCGGTCTCACAGCCGCATACGCCCGAGGCGTAGTCGAAGCCGACGACGGTGACGCCGCCGTCGCGTCGCGCCAGGTCGGGCAGCCGCGCCCCCCCTGCCCGCTGCTTGCCCTCTCCACCACCCGCTCTTCGGCCTGCGGCCTCGGCGGGCGGTCCCCCTCTCCCGCTGTCCGGGAGAGGAAGGGGCGGGAGAGGAAGGGGTGGGGGTTGGGGCGGGGGCGGGTCGTGCGGCGTGCGAATGCGCGTCCGCCCACGCCTTGACTCGCCGTCGCGGCATTCCATCTACCGGGTGGTATAATCAACGACGGAGCCCCCCGATGCCCACTCGCCGTATCCTGGCCCTCGCCGCCGCCTGTACGCTGGCGCTGCCGGGTCTAGCCCAGGCCGCGACGCCGGCCGCGACCAAGGGCGACATCGTCGACACGGCCGTGGCGGCCGGTCAGTTCAAGACGTTGGCCGCGGCGCTGCAGGCCGCGGGGCTGGTGGGGACGTTGAAGGGGGCCGGGCCGTTCACGGTGTTCGCGCCCACGGACGCGGCCTTCGCCAAGCTGCCGGCGGGCACGGTGGACACGCTGCTGAAGCCCGAGAACAAGGCGCAGCTGGTCTCGGTGCTGACCTACCACGTGGTGCCCGGCGCGGTGACCAGCGGGGCGCTGGCCGGCAAGGTCACCGACGCCAAGACCGTGGAAGGCCGCACCGTGAAGGTGGACGCCACGAAGGGCGGCGTGACCGTGAACGGCGCCAAGGTGACGGCGGCCGACATCGCCGCGACCAACGGGGTGATCCACGTGGTCGACACGGTGCTGCTGCCGAA
This sequence comes from Phenylobacterium sp. T106, assembly GCF_057219735.1. Lineage (NCBI taxonomy): Bacteria > Pseudomonadati > Pseudomonadota > Alphaproteobacteria > Caulobacterales > Caulobacteraceae > Phenylobacterium > Phenylobacterium sp. T106. The sequence goes on from NZ_JBXVWA010000001.1 coordinate 308,369, forward strand.
ATAGCGGCCGCGCCGAAATCGGGGCTGCCGGCGGCCGTCCCTGCGGATCTTCGCCTGTCTCCCAAAGCCCGGAAGGTCCGCGCCGCCGCGGCGGCGCCGCGCCAGGATCACCCCCCCGGCGCGGCGTACGCCCGCAGGAAGGCCGCACAGAGGTCGTCGATCACGGTGGTCAGGTCGATCGGGCTGGCCGCCCCGCCGCCCAGGTGATCCTGGTGCAGGATCGCCACCAGCAAGGGCGACAGCAGGAACAGCGCCGCGGCGCGGGTGTCGGCGGCGATCATCTCGCCCCGGGCCACGTGGACGTCCAGCCGCCGCCGCAGCGCGTCGACCGTGGGGTCGATGACGTAGCGCAGGGCCGACGGCCCGATGCGGTCGTCGAGCAGCCCCTCGGCCAGGGAGACGGCGAAGACGTCGCCCAGCCGCGCGTCGCGGGGCCGGCGCATCGCCGCCACCAGGGCGTGGGCGTAGTCGCGGATGGAGGTCTCCAGGCCGCCGGTCGGCTGGGCCACCGCCTCGAGGCCGCGGCGGCCGTCGGCCAGGTAGGCGTCGAGGATCGCCGCCATCAGTTGCGGCCGGTCGGCGAAGTAGTGCCGCAGCGTCGGCGTGGAAACGTCGCCCGCCTGGGCGAGCTGGCGGAAGCTGGGGCGCGCCGTCTCGCGGCGCATCAGGCGCGCGGTGATCCGGCGCAGCAGGGCGGCCCGCTTGGCCTCGTAGTCCGCGTCGCGCGCGCCCTTCGGTCTCGCCACCCTGGCACCCCTCCCGGCGGCGGCTTAGCGGGAAATCGGCGGGGGGGATAGTGTGGGGCGAGCGGGCCCCGGCGCGAGGGGCGGTGGCGCCGTCCCATTCAACCGCAGAGGGCGCGGAGGGGGCGCAGAGGGCGCGGAGAGCTCTGCGCCCTCCGCGTTCTTCTCTGCGTCCTCCGCGGTTCGATCGAGCGCCTGCGGCGTCCGCGGGCGGGAGAGGAAGGGTGCGGGCCCTCCGCCGCTAGCGGGCGAGGACGGGGGCGGCGCGGCGGCGGTTGCGGAGGGCGGCGCCGGCGAGGCCGAAGCCGGCGATCATCAGGGCCCAGGCGCCGGGTTCCGGGACGGCGGCGCCGGTGGCGATGCGGACGTCGTCCAGCAGGACCGCGTCGGTGACGTGCAGGGCGATGCTGACGCCCGTGATGGCCGCCGAGCCGTAGTCGAAGCCGAAGAAGGTGAGGCCGCCGTCGCCGGCGACGGTGGGCGAGAGGAGCTCCACGCCGCCGCCCGAGAGCGTGACGGTGATCTGGGCCGGGAGCTCCAGGTCGACGATGTAGGCGCCGAAGGCGCGGATCGGCGCCGAGAAGGTGAAGACCGGCGAGCCGGCGCCGAACTCGGTGTAGGCGATGTAGCCCTTTGACCCGGAGGTCGGGCCGCCGCCGTACGGATAGCCGGTGGTGACGCCGAGGGCGCCGTCGAGGGTGGCCGTGCCCGTTCCGTAGCTCCACGACGGCTGCACCCCGTCGGCGAAGCCTTCGAAGTCCTGCAGCGTGAAGCTGCCGACCGCAGCGTCGAACGCGGCGGCCGCGGTCGCGGCGTTGGCGTTGATGTCCGAATAGACCGTGGAGGCGGCCGCCGGCAGGGCGGCGGAGGCCAGGACGGCGGCGGCGGCGAGGATCCCGATACGCGACATGTCAGCAGCTCCCGATGTAGGCGAGCTGAGCCTTGTCGGTCCGCGGGCGTTGGTAAACACGACTCGCCTGGGAGGCGATGTTTTGGGCTGGGGCGGGCGCTGGGAGGTTGCAGGCATGGGGCTGTGCTGGCCGCTTGCCCTCTCCACCGCCCGCTCTTCGGCGGGCGGTCCCCCTCTCCCGCGCGCGGGAGAGGAAGGGGGTGCGACGGGCGGCGCGGAGGCCTCTGCGTTCTCCGCGTTCTTCTATGCGTCCTCCGCGGTTCATTCGAGCGCCTGCGGCTTGCGCGGAGAGGGCCGTCGCACCCGGGCGCGTCGTGCGGCCGCTTGCCCTCTCCACCGCCCGCTCTTCGGCGGGCGGTCCCCCTCTCCCGCTCGCGGGAGAGGAAGGGCTACGCCTTGGGGCGGAAGCGCTTGTTGGCGGGGAAGCCCTTGGGCGCGAGCTTGCCGGCGCTCGCGCGGCGGCCGACCCATTCGCGCCATTCCGCCCAGACGCGGGTGCGGCCGGCGGCGTCGACGGTGGCGAGGCCTTCGGCGGCGTTGAAGGCGGCGGCGTCGCGCAGGCCGCCTTCGCGGTAGGCCTGGAGCTTCACGCCCTTGCCGCGCGACATCTCGGGCAGTTCGCCGGCAGGGAAGATCAGCAGCTTGCCGTTGTCGCCGATGACGGCCAGGTGGTCGGCCCCGGCGAGCGGGATCGAGACCTGGGCGGCGCCGTTCAGCACCTGCTTGCCGGCCCGGCGGAAGGCGATGGCCTCCTCCTCGGGCAGGATGAAGCCGTAACCCTCCTTCGAGGCGATCACGCGCTTGGCGCCCGGGCGGTGCATGAAGACGTCGACGATGCCCACCTTGTCGTCGAGGTCGATCATCAGGCGCACCGGCTCGCCGTGGCCGCGGGCGCCCGGCAGCTTGTCGCAGCCCAGCGTGAAGAAGCGGCCGTCGCTGGCGAAGATGAGCAGCTTGTCGGTGGTCTCGCCGGGCACCAGGAACTGGAGCTTGTCGCCCTCCTTGAACTTCAGCTCCGAGGGGTCGTCGACGCGGCCCTTGGCGGCGCGGATCCAGCCGCGTTCGGAGAGGATGACGGTGATCGGCTCGCGCACGATCATGGCCTGGACGGCGGCCTCGGCGTCGACCACCGGGGCGTCGGCGAAGGCGGAGCGGCGGACGTTGAGGTCGGCGAGCTGGGCCTTCACGTCCTTCAGCCCCTGCCCCACCAGCTTCCACTGGGCCTTCTCGGAGGCGAGCAGGCCCTGGATGCCGTCGCGCTCCTCGGCCAGCTCGGCGTGCTCGCGGCGGATCTCCATCTCCTCCAGCCGGGCCAGCTGGCGCAGGCGGGTGTTGAGGATGGCGTCGGCCTGGATCTCGGAGAGCTCGAAGGTCGCGATCAGGACCTCCTTTGGCTTCTCCTCGTAGCGGACGATGCGGATCACCTCGTCGAGATTGAGGTAGGCGATCATCAGCCCGTCGAGGATGTGCAGCCGGGCCTCGATCTTCGCGAGCCGGTGGCGGGCGCGGCGGACCAGCACGTCGCGGCGGTGGTCGAGGAACGCCTTCAGCGCCTGCCGCAGGCTCATGACGCCGGGCGTGCCGCGGGCGTCCAGGACGTTCAGGTTGACGCTGAAGCGGGTCTCGAGGTCGGAGAGCCGGAACAGGCTCTCCATCAGGACCTCGGGCTCGACGTTGCGGCTCTTGGGCTCGAGCACCAGGCGCACGTCCTCGGCGGACTCGTCGCGCACGTCGCCCAGCAGCGGGGCCTTCTTGTCCTCGATGAGCCCGGCGAGCTGCTCCACCAGGTCGGCCTTCTTCACCTGGTAGGGGATCTCGGTGACGACGATCTGCCAGGTCCCGCGGCCGGTGTCCTCCTTGTCCCAGCGGGCGCGCACGCGCACCCCGCCGCGGCCGGTGGAGTAGGTCTCGATGAGGCTTGCGCGCGGCTCGACGATGACGCCGCCGGTGGGGAAGTCGGGGCCCTGGACGTGGGTCATCAGGGCCTCGACCGAGGCCTCGGGGTCGTCGAGCAGCAGGAGGCAGGCGTCGATCAGCTCGCCGGCGTTGTGCGGCGGGATCGAGGTGGCCATGCCGACGGCGATGCCCGTCGAGCCGTTGGCGAGCAGGTTCGGGAAGCCGGCCGGCAGCACCACGGGCTCGTCGTCGGAGCCGTCGTAGGTGGGCTTGAAGTCGACCGCGTCCTCGTCGATGCCGTCGAGCAGCAGGGTGGCCGCGGCCGTCAGCTTGGCCTCGGTGTAGCGCATGGCCGCGGCGTTATCGCCGTCGATGTTGCCGAAGTTGCCCTGGCCGTCGACCAGCGGGTAGCGCTGGGCGAACGACTGGGCCATGCGCACCAGGGTGTCGTAGATCGCCTGGTCGCCGTGGGGGTGGTAGCTGCCCATCACCTCGCCCACGACCTTGGCGCACTTGCGCGCGGCCGCCTCGGGGTTCAGGCGCATCTCGCGCATGGCGTAGAGCACGCGGCGCTGCACGGGCTTGAGGCCGTCGCGCACGTCGGGCAGCGCGCGGTCGGTGATGACGCTGAGCGCATAGGCCAGGTAGCGACGGGAGAGCGCCTCCTGCAGCGGCTCGTCGATGATGCGGTCGGGCTCGCCGGAGGGACCTTCGGGCGGCGGGGTGTCGAGGGGCATCGGCGTCTTCTGGCGAGGAATTGGGGAATCAGGCGGGCGTGACCCTCCATCCCTATCGCACCCCTGCCCCCGCGTCAGTGCGGCGAGACGCCGGAGGCGCGGATCGGCGACACGCTTCGTTAACGGCCAAGGCTAAGCCGGCGTTTACCTGTGAGGGGGATGCTGCAGGCGTGGGACCCCTTCGGGGGACCGGGCAAAACGCCCGGAGTGCGTGGGGGCGGCAAAACGCCGGACAGACGAGCTTTGAACCGACCCGACCCATTGCGCGCGGCCGGCCGCAGGCGCCCCCGGAGGGCCGACTTCGGTATCCGCGGCGGCCTGGCCTTCGCCATCATCGCCTCCCCGCGCGTGAACGCACCGGCCTGGTTCGGACTGGCCGCGGCCGTGCCCGCGCTGCTGCTCGCGGCGGCGGCGGCGATGACCCAGGCGGGACTGCCCAGGGCGGCGGGGCTCTATGCGGCGCTGTTGCTGGCGCCCGCCGTGCTGCTGGCGCTGGGCGCGCTGGAGCGACGGCGCGTCGCGCCCACCCCAGCGGAAACCCGTGACGAGGACCTCGCCCGCGCGCTCGTGCTGACCGTGGGACAGGCCTCGGGGCTGCTGTTCGTGGTGATGCTGGGGGCCCGCTTCTCGGGCGAGGCGATCGCGGTGGGGCTGGCTATGGCCGGCATGCCACTGGCGCTCTCGCTGGCGCATAACCTGTGGCGCCGCGCGGTGAAGCCGCTGGACGAGCGGCTGGCCGCGACCCAGGTGAGCGTCCGGCGCAACTGGACGCTGGAGTGGCTGCAGGCCGAAGCCCTGCGCAGCCCCCCTCGCGAGCCGGCCTCGGTGACGGTGCTGAACCCCCGGCGCGCGCCGCCGGTCACCCTGCGCGTCATGCCGGCGGCGGTGGACGAAGGCTGGATGCGCTACGGCGAGCGGGCGGTCCGCGACGCCGCCGCCGACGAGGCCGCCTGAACCCTCGCCGAGACCGCGTCCCTTCGCCAGCGACCGGAAGCCGAGGCGCGAGCCCATGCTCAGGCGGCGGGCGTAAGCAGCGCGGGCGGTCGCCGGCCCGAAACGGGCGCCCCGGTAGACGCGGCCGAGCGCGAGGCCGGCCTATGGTTGGCGGCAATTATGCAATCGCCTTCACCGCGCGTTCAACGCGAAGAGCAAGCTTGACCTGATGTTGCTGGCGCCGCCGCGGACGAACGTGGGAGCCTGGTTCGCGCTCGCCGCGTCCGGGCCGGCCGCCATGCTGGCCGTGGCGGCCGCCGCGACGCGCGACGGGCTGCCGCGGATGGCCGGGATATGGGCCGCGGCGATGCTGCTGCCCGCGGCGGCCCTGGCGATCCGGACCCTGGACGGCGGGCGGCCCGGGCAGCCGGCTCTGCGTACCGACCAGGCGCTCGTGGCGGCCTTCGCGCTGACCGTCGGCGAGGCGGCGAGCGTGCTGCTGTCGGTGCTGATGGGCGCGCCGCTTCCCGGCCAGGCGGTGGCGAGCGGACTGGCCGTGGCCGCCGCGCCGCTGGCCTGGGCTGTGGCCAAGGACCTGGGCCGCCGCACCTGGCCCAACTTCTCGCTACAGCCGACCGGCCTCGCGCAGGCGCTCCAGAAGCCAGATGCGGGCGGGCGGCAGGGGCCGGTTGAGTGGGCCGAATATGTTCGCCTCGAGGAAATGGCCGGTGAGGTCGAGGCCGGCGCCGATATCGCCGGGCAGGAGCCGGCCCTGCGCCGAGAGCAGGAAGGCGGGGAGCGCCAGCAGCCGCTCGCGGTAGGGCTCGCCCGCCTCGCGACTGACGGCCCGGCCGGTGCGGGGGCTGACGTAGACCAGGTCGTCGACGGCGCCCGTGGCGGCGCAGCGGGAGAGATCGAGGCCGAAGCCGAGATCCTGCAGCAGCCCCGCCTCGAACCGCACGAAGACGGCGGGCCAGATGTCGGCGTGCGCGAGGGCGGCGGCCAGGGCCTCGAAGGCGAGGAAGGCCCCCGGATGTGGCTCGCGCTCGGGCAGCGCGCCGGCGGTCACGGCGGCGGCGGCGGCGAGTCCGGCCAGGGCCAGGGGATCGTCGAAGAGCGCGGCCGGCCCCTCGCCCTGGGGCTCGAGGGCCGCCGAGCCCAGCTGTTCGGCGACCCGGGCGCGGTAGCGGACGAGGGCGCGCGCGCCGGGCTGCAGGAGGGGCCGCATCCGCTTGGAGCCCCCGCCGGCGACGTGGGCGGCCCATCTGCCGTGGCGGGCGGTCAGCAGGTCGACGATCGCGCCGCTCTCGCCGTGGGCGCGGGCCGCGAGCACGAAGGCGTCGTCGGTGAATTCCATCGGATCAAGCTGTGGGCGCCCGCGGAGGAAATCCAGCCCCCAGAGACGGCGGCCGCCGAAGCGGCGCTCAAGGAGCTGGACGTCCTGCTGGACATCTACCGGGCGCAGGTGCTGCGCGACCGCCGGCGGACAGCGGCGTAGCGCGCGAAGGCGCCGCGGCGCCCGGCGCTCACGCAGGCCGAGGCTCCGGGCCTCGGGCGGCGCGCTCGATCACGGCGCGCCAGGACGGCGCGACCGGCAGGCCGAAGGTGTCGCGCAGGTGGTGCTCGATGCCGTCGGCGTCGAGGATCTCGTAGCTGGGCTCCCCGCCGACGGGCCGCACCGCGAGCCGGTTGAAGAGGAGGCCGTAGCGCGCCTGCGGGGTCGTGCGGCCGGCCAGCAGGGTGTGGCGGAAGTGGCTGGTGGGATGGGTCGAGGTGAACCAGTTGGCCATCTCGTAGTCGCGCGGCTCGCAGGGCGTGAGCGACACGTCGTAGGCCGGAACCCAGCCCGCCTCGCGCCGCACTTCGAGGCGCAGCTCGTCGCCGACGGGCGTGAGGCGATAGACGTCGTGCGGCGTCCGGGTCTCCACGCGGGGCGCGAGCGGCAGGGGCGCGGTGAGGACGCAGCCGCCGAAGCCCACGTCGACCAGCACGCCTGCAGCCTCGCCCGGAATCCCGACCTTCAGCACCTGGTGCGTCCGCGGCTGGGCGGTCGCTTCCGGGGCCATGTTCCAGCGGACCCGGGCGGCCAGCCCGGTGACCTGAAAGCCCAACGCCTCCAGCACGCGGCGGAACAGGCTGTTCTGCTCGAAGCAGTAGCCCCCTCGCCCGCCCGCGATGATCTTGGCGTCCACGGCGGCGGGCGAGATGTCGACCCCGCGGTCCAGCAGGCAGTCGATGGCCTCGAAGGTCACGGCGGCCGGGTGCAGGGCGTGCAGGCGCGCCAGCACCTGCGGCGTGGCCTCGCGCGGGCCGTCGTAGCCGATGCGGGCGAAGTAGGCGTCGAGGTCGACCATGCCGCTGACTAGTCCGCCGCGCGCCCGGGCGGAAGGGGTTGCGGGACGGGGGCGCGGGTGCGCACCCTGCGCCCGGGAGGGTCGGGCATGCTGCTGCAGGTCGTGGACATGGCGGGCGACGGGCGCGCGCGGGGCGTGGCCTGCGGGCGGGCGCTGGCGGACCGGATCGCGGCGCACATGGCCGACTGGGACCGCTGGCTGACCGCGGTGACCGGCCGGCCCGGCCTGGACTACGTCCGGGCCATGGTGCGCGACACCGACTACCGCGCCGCCATCGCCGTCCACGCGCCGGACCTGTTGGACGAGGTCCTGGGCGTGGCCGAGGGCGCGGGCGCCGATCCCGACCTGGTCTACGGCCTGCAGCTCATGGACGAGGAGTGGTTCCATCGCGGCCGGGCGGGCGTGCTCGCGCCCCAGCCCGAGAAGTGCAGCAGCTTCGCGGTCGTGGAGCCCGGCGGCGACGCCTGGATCGGCCAGAACATGGACCTGGGCGCCTACACCGACGGGCACCAGGTGATGCTGCGGATCGGGCGCGACGGCGACCGGCCCGGGGCCCTGGTGTTCACCACGGCCGGCGTCATCGGGCTCATGGGCGTGAACGACGCCGGCGTGGGCGTCTGCGTGAATTCCCTGCCCCAGCTTCCCGCGGCGCCCTACGGCCTGCCGGTGGCGTTCGTGCTTCGGCGGCTGCTGCAGGCCCGCAGCGTGGCCGAGGCCGCGGACCTGACGCTGGCCCTGCCCCACGCGACCAACCAGCACTATGTGATCGCGGGCGCCGGCGCCGTGCGTTCGTTCGAGACGAGCTCGGCCGGCGTGACGGAGTACCGCCCGCCGGATCCGTCGCGCGTCTTCCACACCAACCATCCCCTGTCGGACGTCGAGGCCGCGCCCGAGACCGAGGCCGCGCGGCGCAACTCGGTCCAGCGGCTGGCCTCGGTCACCGCGCGCCTGGCCCAGGGAAAGCCGGGGCTGGCCGAGTTCCAGGCGGCGCTCAGCGCCTGCGACGACCCGGAGCATCCGGTCTGCCGCGAGGGCGGCGGCAACATCGGCTTCACCTGCGGGGCGATGATCTCGCGGATCACGCCCGGCGGGATCGAGGCCTGGGCCAGCCCCGGCCCGCCGCGGCGCGAAGGCTTCACGGCCGTGGGCTTCTGAGCCGATGCGGCGGGCCGCGCTCGTGGCGGCGTTGGCGCTGCTGGCGGCGGGCTGCGGCGCGGGCCCGGTCACACGGGCGGACTGCCCGGCCGGCGAGCGGTGCCTGCGGGCCGGCAACGTGTCGGACCCCGGCTCGCTGGATCCCGCCCGCGCCTTCGTGAAGCAGGAGCAGACGGTCATCAACGACCTGCTCGTCGGGCTGACCACCTTCGACGCCGCGGGACGGCCGGTCCCCGGCATCGCCGAGCGCTGGACCGTGAGCCCCGACCAGCTCACCTGGACGTTCCACCTGCGGCCCGCCCAGTGGTCGGACGGGGTTCCGATGACGGCCGAGGACTTCGTCTTCTCGCTGCGCCGGGTGGCCGACCCCAAGACGGGCGCGCTCTACGCGAACCTGATCTTCCCGATCGCCGGCGCCCGCGAGGTGATCCGCGGCCGCCTGCCCCCTGAGCGCCTCGGGGTCGAGGCGCCCGACCCGCGAACGGTCGTGATCCGCCTGGAGCACCCCGTCCCCTACCTGCCCGACCTGATGGCCCACTACGGCCTCATGCCCGTGCCGCCGCATGCGGTGCGCCGGTGGGGCGACGGCTGGACGGCGCCGGGCCGGTTCGTCTCGAACGGGCCTTTCCGGCTGGCGGAGTGGCGGCTGGGCGACCGGCTGATCCTGGTGAAGAACCCGCGCTTCCACGACGCCGCGGGCGTCTGCCTGGATCGCGTCGTCTACCTGCCGATCAACGACTACGTCTCGGCCGAGCGACAGGTGAAACGGGGGGAGCTGGACCTGAACTCGGCCTTCGCGGCCAGCCGCATCCGCTACCTGCGCGGCGCGGGCGCCATGGGCGCCTATGTGCGGACGCACCCGTGGACCGACCTCGTCTACGTGGTCTTCAACCAGAAGCATCCGCCGTTCCAGGACGTGCGGGTGCGCCAGGCGCTGGCCATGGCGATCGACCGCCAGTTCATCGCCCGCAGGCTGCTGGGCGCGGGCCAGGCGCCAGCCGACGCCTTCGTGCCGCCCGGCATGGGAGCCCTGCCCGCCGCGCCGGACTGGGCGGGCCTGAGCTTCGCCCAGCGGCAGGCGCGGGCGAAAGCGCTGCTGGCGCAGGCCGGGTACGGGCCGGAGCGGCCGCTGCGGTTCCAGCTCAAGACGTTCATCGCCTTCGAGCGGGTGACGCCGGTGCTGCAGGCCGACTGGCGCGCGATCGGCGTGGAGGTGACGCTCTCCACCACCGACATTCCGGTCTTCTTCGGCGAACTGCAGACAGGCGCGTTCGAGGCGGGTCTCACCGACTGGATCGCGGACTATCCCGACCCGACCAACTTCCTGAACCTGATGCGCTCGGACGAGCCCGGCGCGAACTACGGCGGCTTCGAGGATCCCGAGTACGACCGGCTGGTGGGCGCCGCCGAACGGGAGGCCGACGCCGGGGCGCGGGCCCGCCTGCTGCAGGCGGCCGAGCGGCGACTGCTGCAGGCCGCGCCCGTGGCCCCCGTCTGGGTCAACCCGAGCCAGAACCTGGTGAACCCCCGCATCACGGGCTGGGTGGACAACGTCGCGGACGTGCACCCCAAGCGCTGGGTCTGCTTCCGCGAGTGACGCCGCGGCGCGGCCCCGTCCTGCCCTACCGGTGCGCGGCGGCGGCCGTGCGGACGGCGCGCTGGAAGGCCGAGAGGGCGTCGAAAAGCGCCTTGTCGTCGGGCTTCGGCCACTGGGAATTGACGGCGATCACCAGCCGCTCCTTGGGGACGATCAGGATCGACTGGCCGTAGATGCCCGACGCCTCGAACGCCTCGGGACCGATCCACCAGAAGTAGCCGTAGCCCGCGGGTGCGGGACGGCCGTTGTCGATCTGGCGCGAGGCGGACTCCGCGATCCAGCCGGGCGGCACGACGCGGCGGCCGGCGATCACGCCGTCGTCCAGCACGAACTGGCCCAGGCGTGCATAGTCGCCCAGCGTCATCAGCAGGCAGCAGCCGGCCAGCTCGCGCCCCTGCGGATCGACCCGCCAGGCGGCGTCGCGGGCCATGCCGTAGGGCCGCCAGATCTTGCGGGAGAGGTAGTCGGCCAGCGGCTCGCCCACGGCGCGGGCGATGACCAGGCCCGCGAGGTGGGTCTCGGCGGTGTTGTAGTGGAACGCCGCGCCCGGCGGCCGCTCGCGCGGCAGCTTCGCCATGACGTCCGTCAGCGGATCGCTCCCGCCAAGCGCCGCGCGGTACCAGCGGAAGAGGTCGGACGACCCGCCGACGTAGCCCTCCTCCCATTTGACGCCGGAACTCATGGTGAGGAGCTGGCGAACGGTGACGCCCTCGTAGGCCGACCCCTTCAGCTCGGGCGCAAACCGCTCGACGCGGTCCGAGAGCCGCAGCCGCCCGTCGCGGATCGCGGCGCCGGCCAGGAGCGACGTCACCGACTTGGCGACCGACTGCGACACCCAGCGATCGGTGGGCTGGCGTCCGCCGGCGTAGCGCTCGAGGATGATCTCGCCGTCCTTCACCACCATGACGCCCGAGACGTTGTAGGCGGCCATGTAGCTGTCGAGGGTCCAGCGCTTGCCCTGCCAGTCATACGCCGGCGCGATCTGCCGGGCGGCCACCGGCAGGCCGCGGGCGACGGGCCCGCGGGACACGATCCGCACCTTGAAGGGCGTGGCCGTGTCGTTGCCGCCGTCTATCGGCCCGTCGGGCGCCCAGACGACGGGCGCGGAGGCCGGGCGCGACGGCTGGGCCGCCATTGGCGCGGCGATGGCCATCGCGGCCATGGCGATCGCGGCGATACCCATGGGTCCCTCCCCTTTCACCCGCCCAAGGTCCCCGCGTCCGGAGCTGCGCGATAGAGAATTCCACTGCCGACCATCGGGTATTTCGTTTTGTCAAAGACTGGGGGGCAGACCTAGGCTTTCGTCATCGCAGTGGGGGGACAGGAGGAAGACCATGGACGACGCCAGCCCCCTATCCGATCCGCGTAAGCAGGCCGCCGCGCTGCGAACCCTGCTCGGCCGCACCAACCGTGACTGGTGGCCCAACCAACTGTCGCTGGATATCTTGCACCAGCACGGCGCCCACGGGAATCCGATGGGCGACGACTTCGACTACGAGGCCGAGTTCAAGAGCCTCGACTACGCCGCCGTGAAGCGCGACCTCACCGCGCTGATGACCGACAGCCAGCCCTGGTGGCCGGCCGACTACGGCCACTACGGCCCGTTCTTCATCCGCATGGCCTGGCACAGCGCCGGCACCTACCGCACCGGCGACGGGCGCGGCGGGTCGTCGTCGGGCGGGCAGCGGTTCGCTCCGCTCAACAGCTGGCCGGACAACGCCAACCTGGACAAGGCGCGGCGGCTCCTGTGGCCGATCAAGCAGAAGTACGGCCGCAAGCTGTCGTGGGCCGACCTGATGATCCTGGCCGGCAACGTGGCCATCGAGTCCATGGGCGGGCCGACCTTCGGGTTCGGTGGCGGCCGCGCCGACACGTGGGAGCCCGCCAAGGATATCTACTGGGGCACCGAGGAGAAGTGGGTGAACCAGGGCAGCCCGACGCGCATCGACGCCGAGGCCGGCCGCGCGCTGGAAAACCCCCTGGCCGCCATCCAGATGGGCCTGATCTACGTCAATCCCGAGGGCCCCGGCGGCAAGCCGGACCCGCTGATGTCGGCGCGCGACATCCGCGAGACCTTCTCGCGGATGGCGATGAACGACGAGGAGACGTTGGCGCTCACGGCCGGTGGCCACACCTTCGGCAAGTGCCATGGGGCGGGCGACGCCTCCAAGATCGGCGCGGAGCCCGAGGGCGCCGACATCGCCCAGCAAGGTCTGGGCTGGCAGAGCGGCCACGAGAGCGGGATCGGAGACCACACCATCACCAGCGGCATCGAGGGCGCCTGGACTCCCACGCCCATCCGCTGGTCAATGAACTACTTCCGGATGCTGCTCGAGTACGAGTACGAACTGGTCAAGAGCCCCGCCGGCGCTTGGCAGTGGCAACCCATCGACCAGAAGCCCGAGGATATGGCGCCGGGCGCGCACAGCCCCGAGCGGCGGCTGCCGACGGTGATGACCACCGCCGACATGGCCTTCAAAATGGACCCCGCCTATCGCGAGATCGCCGAGCGGTTCTATCGCAATCCCGACCAGTTCGCCGACGCGTTCGCCCGGGCATGGTTCAAGCTGACCCACCGGGATATGGGCCCCAAGGTCCGCTACCTGGGCCCCGAGGTTCCGGCCGAGGACCTGATCTGGCAGGACCCGTTGCCGCCGGTCGACCATCCGCTGGTGAACGCGGCCGACATCGCGGCGCTCAAGGCGAAGATCCTGGCCTCGGGGCTGTCGGTCGCCGACCTGGTCAAGACCGCTTGGGCCTCGGCCTCGACCTACCGTGGCTCGGACCGGCGCGGCGGCGCGAACGGCGCGCGGATCCGGCTCTCTCCGCAGAAGGACTGGGCGGTCAACGAATCCGCCGAGCTCGCCCGCGTGCTGGGCGTCCTGGAGGGGGTCAAGGCCGGCTTCGACGCTGCGGCCGCCGGCGGCAAGAGGGTCAGCCTCGCCGACCTGATCGTATTGGGCGGTTCCGCGGCGATCGAGAAGGCGGCGAAGGACGCGGGCCGCGACGTGGTCGTCCCGTTCACGCCCGGCCGGACCGACGCCTCGGCCGAGCAGACCGATCCGGCGAGCTTCGAGGTGCTGAAGCCCAGGGCCGACGGGTTCCGCAACTATCTCGAGACCCCGTTCTCGGTGCCGACAGAAGAGCTCCTGATCGACCGGTCACAGCTGCTGGGCCTGACGGCGCCGCAGATGACCGTGTTGGTAGGCGGCCTGCGGGTGCTGGGCGCCAACTTCGGCGGCGCGAAGCACGGCGTGTTCACCGATCGGCCCGGCGCGCTCACCAACGACTTCTTCGTCAACCTCCTCGACATGGGCACGGCGTGGAAGCAGGTCGACGACCGCGGCGACGAGGTGTTCGTGGGCACGTGCCGCCATTCCGGCGAGGAGAAGTGGACCGCGACGCGGACCGACTTGGTGTTCGGCTCGAACTCGCAGTTGCGGGCGCTGAGCGAGGTCTACGCCTCGGCCGACGCCGAGGACATGTTCGTGCGCGACTTCGTCGCCGCTTGGGTGAAGGTGATGAACGCCGACCGCTTCGACCTGCCCAGGGCGAAGCGGATCGGCAAGGCGGCGTAGCGACGGTCGTCGGGCGGACCGGGCAGCTTGCTTGAGGCCGGGCTCGGCATAGCGCCTGTGCGCCCAACAGCTGTCATCCCGGTTTCGCCGGAGGCGAACACCGGGACCCATACGCGCCCGATGGCGGTGGCGGCCCGCGGCGGTACGGCCGCGCCTCATCCGGAGAGACGGAGTCTATGGGTCCCGGTGTTCCGCTGCGCGGAAACCGGGATGACACGCAAGTGAGAACGGCGCACGGGCGCGACGGAGTCCCCGAGGAGGACGGGGGTTGGGCCTCGCGGCTCAGGCGTCGAAGTCGAGGCCGACGGGGCCGTAGAACTCGCGCTTGTCGGCCCAGCGTTCGTCCACGGCCACGTGGAGGAACAGGTGGACGGGCCTGTCGAGCAGCTCGGCGAGCTCCTCGCGGGCCTTCTGGCCGATCCACTTCAGGGTCTGGCCGCCCTTGCCGAGGATGATCGGGCGCTGGCTCTCGCGCTCGACGTAGATGGTCTGCTCGATGCGGACGCCGCCGTCCTTGCGCTCCTCGAAGGCGGTGGTTTCCACGGCGGCCGAGTACGGCAGCTCCTCGTGGACGCGCAGGTAGAGCTTCTCGCGGGTGATCTCGGCGGCGAGCAGGCGGGCCGGCAGGTCGGCGGTCTGGTCCTCGGGGTAGTACCAGGGGTTCTCCGGCATCAGGGCCGCGAGCCGCGCCTTCAGGTCGTCGACCCCGTCGCCGGTCTTCGCCGAGATCATGAAGACCTCGTCGTAGACGCCGGTCTCGAAGAGCTTCTGCGAGACGCCCAGCAGCTCCTCGCGCTTCATGCCGTCGATCTTGTTGAGGGCGAGGATCGCCCTGCGACCGGCCTTCTTCAGGCCCTCGACGATCGACTCCACGTCGGCCTGGGCCTTGCGGTCGGCCGGGCTGTCGTGGAGCTGGGCCGGCACGTCCACGAGGTGGACCACGGCGTCGGCGTCCTCGGCCCCGCCCCAGGCGGCCCGCACCATCGCCCGGTCCAGCCGGCGGCGGGGGCTGAAGATGCCAGGCGTGTCCACCAGCACGATCTGCGCGTCGCCATGGATCGCCACGCCGCGGACCGGGAACCGCGTGGTCTGCACCTTCTGGGTCACGATCGAGACCTTGGCGCCGACGAGCCGGTTGGTGAGGGTCGACTTGCCCGCGTTGGGCGCGCCGATGATCGCCGCGAAGCCGGCGTGCTGGGTCTGGGTCATGGGATCTCGGCGGCCTCCGGGCCATCGCCTTCGCGCTTCTGCAGCATCGCCTGAGCGGCGGCCTTCTCGGCGGCCTGGCGCGAGCCGCCCTGGCCACGCTCCTCGGCGAAGCCCTTGACGCGGACCGCCACCGTGAAGGCCGGCGCGTGGGCCGGCCCCTCCCGCGACAGCACCTCGTAGGCGGGCAGCGGCAGGCCCTGTCCCTGCGCCCACTCCTGGAGGCGGGTCTTGGGGTCCTTGGCGCGCGGGGTGTCGATATGCTCGAACTCCGGCGCCCAGAAGGCGTCGAAGAAGGCCCGCGCGGCGCCCAGCCCGCCGTCGATGTAGAGCGCGGCGATCAGCGCCTCGCAGGCGTCGCCCATGACCGCGTCGGACCGGCGGGCGCCGACCTTGGTGGCGCTGGCCGAGAGGCGCAGGGCGGCCGGCAGGCCTGCCCGCTCGGCCGCGCGGGCGCAGGCGTGGTAGTTCACGAGGGCGGCCAGCCTGCGGCTCATCTCCCCTTCCCGCGCGTCGGGGTCCAGGGCCATCAACCGCTCGGCGGCGCAGAGGTTCAGCACCCGGTCTCCGAGGAACTCCAGGCGTTCGTTGTGGCGAACCTCGCGCGCGCCGTCGCCGACGCTGGCGTGGGTGAGCGCGCGCTCCAGGAGGTCGCGGTCGGAAAAGGTGTAGCCGATCCGGCGTTCGAGCTCTTCGACCGCCGCCGCCCGGGCGTTCATTCCGGGCTCACTTGAGGATCTTGAAGAACCGGCTGGGACGGGCGTCGAGGATCCACGTCCAGGGCTTGAAGATCGAGGCCTCCGGCTTCCAGGACAGCAGGATGATCTGGGCCTTGCCCACGAGGTTCTCGGCCGGGACGAAGCCGACACCGCCGAAGCCGGACGGGACCCGGCTGTCCAGCGAGTTGTCGCGGTTGTCCCCCATGGCGAAGTAGTAGCCCTCGGGCACGACAAAGGCCTCGGTGTTGTCGAGCTGGCCGTCCGTGCCGAAGTCCTGGGTCACGAACCTGCGGCCGTCCGCCAGGGTTTCCTGGTAACGGGGCACGTCGACCGCGCCGTTGGGCGTCTCGGTGCGCGCGGGCGAGAGCGCGTCGCGCTGGACCAGCTGGTCGTTCACGTAGAGCAGGCCGTTCCGCATCTGCACGCGGTCGCCGGCCACGCCGATGATCCGCTTCACGTAGTCGGTGCGACCGTCGCTCGGCAGCTTGAAGACCGCGATGTCGCCCCGCTTTGCGGGCTGATCCATGATCCGGCCCTCGAACAACGGGGGGCTGAACGGGATCGAGTGGCGCGAGTAGCCGTAGCTGAACTTCGAAACGATGATGTAGTCGCCCTCGTAGAGGTTGGGCTCCATCGAGGCGGACGGGATGGTGAACGGCTGGAAGAACAGGATCCGCAGGAACAGCGCGATCAGGAGCGCGTAGACGATCGTCTTCACGATCTCGACGAATTCCTGGACCGCGTTGCTCTTCTCGGGGGCCTGGGCGCCGCCCTGCACGTTCTCGCTCATGGAAGTCCCTGGTCCGCGCCGCGCCGTCCCGAAGCGGCCGTTAGCTAGCCGCTGGATACCCCATGAGCAAGTTCGGCGCCCGTGAACATTGCGACAGGCGACGATCCAGCGCGGCCGCCGGCCTGGGCGGGCGGGCCAATTCATGCTGTTTCCTGCCTCCCACGTTCGCCGAAGGAGCCTGACCCATGCCGACCCGCGAGACCGTCGACGCCTTCGTGGCCCAGGTGCTGCGCGGCGAGCACGTGGAGGCGATCCGGGACTGGTACGCCGAGGACGCCTCGATGCAGGAGAACCAGCAGCCGCCGCGCGTGGGCCGCGAAACCCTGATGGCCGGCGAGGCCCGGACCCTGGCGCGCGTGGCGGCGGTGAAGACCGAGCTCCTGGCGCCGCCGCTGGTGGACGGCGACCGCGTGGCCATCCACTGGCGCTTCACCTTCACCTCGAAGGCCGGCGAGGATCGCAGCTTCGAGGAGATCGCCCTGCAGACCTGGCGCGGCGACAAGGTCTGGCGCGAGGTGTTCTGGTACGACCCGGCGCAGATGACGGGGTAACCCGGCGCGGCGTCTCTGCATCCTCCCCCGCAGGGGGAGGGGGACCGCCGAAGGCCGTGGAGGGGGCTGCCCACGGCGCCACCGACCCCTCCACCCTGCTGCGCAGGGTCCCCCTCCCCTTGCAGGGGAGGACCGAGGTTGGCGTCCATGAGCGACGCTATCCGCGCTCCACGGCGGCCTTGATGGCGGCGAGCCCCGCCCGCATCCAGGCGCCGTAGGGGCCGTTCAGGAAGGCCAGCTTCAGCTCCTAAGCCGGCGTCACTGCGTCCTCCCCCGCAGGGGGAGGGGGACCGCCGAAGGCGGTGGAGGGGGGCTGCCCACGGCGCCACCGACCCCTCCACCATGCTGGCGCATGGTCCCCCTCCCTTTGCAGGGGAGGACCGAGGGTGGCGTCCATGAGCGACGCTATCCGCGCTCCACCGCCGCCTTGATGGCGGCGAGCCCCGCCCGCATCCAGGCGCCGTAGGGGCCGTTCAGGAAGGCCAGCTTCAGCAGGAAGCCGCCGAGCCCGGGGCCCAGGACGCCCGGAAAGACATCGGGCTTCAGCTCGAACGAATAGGTCCAGGTGACCCGTGTCCGGTCGCCCTCGGCGGTGTAGAGGAAGTCTCCCAGCCCGTAGCGGAGCGCCTTGGCGGCGGGCGTGGTGTAGCCCCAGACCACATAGCGGAAGCGCCAGGTCGTCTCGGACCGTTCGTTGTCCAGCACCTGTTCGACCACCGTGGTGTCGTCGGTCAGGAACACGAGATGGCGGCCGCCCACCGGCCCGAAGCCGTTCGGCGTCAGCGGCAGGGTGTCGACCACGCCCGGCAGACCGGCCGCAGCCGGGTGGCGGCGGCTGAGGGGCGTGGCGTCCACCGCCCGCACCGTTTCGGCGAACGGGCGGTCGATCAGGGTCGTCTCGACGCGGCTCACCAGCCGGTCCGGAGCCGACACGGGCGGATGCGGCGTCTCGGCAAAGCCTGGCGGCAGGCTCCGGCGGATCGTTTCGGACATGGCCCCTCCCCCTCGCGCCGCCGATCGGCGGCTACTTGATCTTGATGGTGGCCGCGCCCTGCGGCCCCTCGATGTCGAAGCTGTCGCCCGACTTCTTGTCCGCGGGATACGCCACGCACTGCTCGTTCGGATCAAAGTTCGATTTCGTGCACAGCTTGTCGCCGTCCCGCCGCCACTCGCCGGTGACCTGGCCTTCCATGGCGGTGAACTTGCCGTCGGGCGTGTACGTCACGTCGATCTCCATCCCCTGCACGCTGAGGATGATGCCCTTGCCCACGACCTCGTCGATGGTGTCGGCGGCGGCCGGCGTCGCCAGCGCCAGGCAGGCGGCGGCCAGGATCAGTCTCTGCATCGTCATCTCCCCGATCTGTCGACGGACGCGGTCGAGGCGACCGCGCACGGCGACGCTAGCACACATCCCGCCGCTTGACGCCGGCACGGGAAGCGTCGGATGGGATGGCCGGGCCGGACCCGACGGCCGTCGCGAGGCGAGCGCATGGCGTCTGGACTGGCTGCACTTCTGGACGACGTCGCCGCCATCGCCAAGCTGGCCGCCGCCTCGCTCGACGACGTCGGCGCGGCCGCGGGCAAGGCCGGCGCGAAGGCCGCCGGCGTGGTGGTGGACGACGCGGCGGTGACGCCGGGTTACGCCATGGGCTTCACGCCCGACCGCGAGCTGCCGATCGTCGGCAAGATCGCCCTCGGGTCGCTCAAGAACAAGTTCCTGTTCCTCCTGCCGGGCGCGCTGCTCCTGAGCGCCTTCGCCCCATGGGCGGTGACGCCGCTGCTCATGATCGGCGGCGCCTATCTCTGCTTCGAGGCCGCCGAGAAGATCCTCGAGGCCGTCCAGGGGGAGCATGCGGACGACCAGCCCGAAGAGCTCGCGCTCTCGTCCGAGGAGATGGAGAAGGAGAAGGTCGCCGGCGCCATCCGGACCGACCTGATCCTGTCGGCCGAGATCATGGCCATCGCCCTGGCGCAGGTGGAGACCCTCTCGTTGCCGATGCAGGCCGCGGCGCTCGCCGTGGTCGCGCTGGCGATCACCGTGGGGGTCTACGGGGTGGTCGGCCTCATCGTGAAGATGGACGACATCGGCCTGCACCTGGCCCAGCGCCGCGCCGCGGCCCTGCAGGGCGCGGGGCGCGCGCTCGTGAAGGGTATGCCGGCGGTGCTGAGTCTGCTGTCGACGGTGGGCACCGCGGCCATGCTGTGGGTCGGCGGCGGCATCATCGTGCACGGCCTCCACGAGTACCACTTCACGCCGGTTCCGGCCTGGATCGAGCACGCCGCGCACGCGGTGGCCGAGGCCACGCCCGGCGGCCTCGGCGCCGTCAGCGGGTGGATCGTGACCGCGGGGCTGTCAGGCATCGTGGGCCTCGCCGTCGGGGCCGTGATCGCGGGCGCCCTGCACTTCGTCCCGCGTCGCAAGACCGCGCACTGAGCGCGGCCGGCGTCAGCTCTTCTCGATCCGGGTCCAGACCTGGGTCTTGCAGAGGATGTTGCCGATGAAGCAGCCCTTGGCGCGCAGGCGCTGGGCGTCGATCGGCTCGGCCTGGCCGCTGAAGGTGCGGTTGAGGTCGGGCACGAAGACCTTGCCCTGCCAGACGCCGTTCTTGCGCGGCTGGAACTCGCGGAACAGCTGCAGGCCGATCAGGTTGGGCGTGCCGCCCTCGCGCGCGTCACGCTTGGCCTTCTCGCTGGCCCAGACGACGTAGCCGCAGGCGCCCTGGGCGCACGGGCGGATGTCCACGTGCACCGAGTTCTTGGGATTGCGCCAGGTGCCGAACAGGCTCGCATCCTGCGCCGCGGCGGCGGGCGTGGCGCTCAGCAGGGCGACGGCGGCGAGGACGAGCTTCAGCTTGGGCATTCCAATTCTCTGGAGGAACAACGCGGCGCATATGCGGCGTTCCGCATGAGCGTCAAATGAACAACGTTCGGCCCGGACGTTCAGGTTTCCGGCAGCGCTTCGATGATGACGAACGCCTGAGCATAGGGATGGTCGTCGGTGAGCGACAGGTGGATGACGGCCCGATGGCCCGGGGGCGTCATCTCCTGCAGGCGGGCGAGCGCGCCGCCGGTGAGCTGCATCGTGGGCTGGCCCGAGCGCATGTTGACCACGCCCATGTCGCGCCAGAAGACGCCGCGCCGCATGCCGGTGCCGAGCGCCTTGGCGCAGGCTTCCTTGGCGGCGAAGCGCTTGGCGTAGCTGGCGGCGGCGTCGGCCTTGCGCTCGGACCGGGTCCGCTCGAGCTCGGTGAAGACGCGGTGACGGAACCGGTCGCCGAAGCGGTCGAGGCTCGCCTGGATGCGCCGGATGTCGGAGAGGTCGGAGCCGAGGCCGAGGATCATGCGGCCCGCGTCACGCGTGCTTCGTCCATCAGCGCCCGCATGCGCTGGATGGCGGGCCCGAGGCCGATGAAGATCGCTTCGCCGATCAGGAAATGGCCGATGTTGAGCTCGGCCACCTGGGGGATGGCGGCGATCGGCTTGACCGTCTCGTAGTCGATGCCGTGGCCGGCGTGCACCTCGAGGCCCAGGTCGGCCGCGCGTTCGGCGGCGGCGACAAGGCCCTTCAGCAGCGCCTCGGCCTGGGGCTTCCGTTCACGGACCGCCTGGCAGTAGGCGCCGGTGTGCAGCTCGACCACCTGGGCGCCCACGGCCTGCGCCGCCTGCACCTGGGCGTCGTCGGCGTCGATGAAGAGCGAGACGCGGATCCCGGCCTCAGCCATCCGGCGCACGACGGGGGCGATGGCGTTGCGGCCGCGCACGACGTCGAGGCCGCCCTCGGTGGTGACCTCCTCGCGCCGCTCGGGCACGAGGCATGCGGCGTGCGGGCGATGGGCGAGCGCGATCGCCTCCATCTCGGGCGTCACCGCGCATTCGAAGTTCAGCGGCCGACCGCGGCGGCGGCAGATGACCGCGAGCGCGTCGATGTCGGCGTCCGAGATGTGGCGGCGGTCCTCGCGCAGGTGGGCGGTGATCCCGTCCGCGCCGGCCGCCAGGGCCATCTCGGCCGCGCGCACGGGGTCGGGATAGCCCTCGCCCCGCGCGTTCCGCACGGTGGCGACGTGGTCGATGTTCACGCCGAGTCTCAGCCGGGACATGGGGCGCTCCGGACGCTCGTCCTCGCCTCCCCCGCGCAGCGGCGGGAGGGGGACCGCTCGCCGAGCCGGGCCGCAGGCCTGGCGGAGAGCGAGGGGTGGAGGGGGCGAGCCTCAAGCTCGGCGGATGCCTTGGCGGAGATCGACGGCTCGGAATGCGGCCCGCCCCCTCCACCGTCCGCTCTGCGGCGGACGGTCCCCCTCCCGCCGCTCCGCGGGGGAGGTGTGAACACACGCGCGATCACTTGCGCAGCCTCTTGGAGCCCGGCTCCTCGGCGGGGATGGCGGCGAGCTCGGGCGGGATCTCGTCCGGCGCGTAGCTGGGCACGTCGACGGTGGCCAGCGCCACCAGGGGCCAGCCCACGTCGGCCCGACCGCCGGAGCGGTCGACGATGCACGCGCAGCAGAGCACCTGGCCGCCCGCCGCCTCGATCGGCTCCACGGCCTCGCGGAAGCTGCCGCCGGTGGTGATGACGTCCTCGACCACGACGACCTTGGCCCCCGGCGCGATCGTGAAGGCGCGCCGCAGCTTGAACCGGCCGTCCTCGCGCTCGACGTAGATCGACGGCACGCCGAGCGCGCGGGCGACCTCGTAGCCGGGGATGATCGCGCCCACCGCGGGCGCCACGATCACGTCGGGCTTGCCGAACTGTTCCACGATCTTCGCCGCCAGGGCCCGGCAGAGCCGCTCGGTGCGGTCCGCGTACTGGAAGACCAGGTTCTTCTGCAGGAACATCGGCGAATGGCGGCCGCTGGCCAGGATGAAGTGGCCTTCGCGCAGGGCGCCGGCGCCGCGGAATTCCTCGAGGACGTCGTCGGTGTTCATTGTCTGCGAGATAGTCCCGTTTTCGGCGCGCCGGAAGGTCCCCCGGCCCGGCGGACGCGCGCCACTTTTCGGGCGTATCGAAAGGATGCGTTAGCCCGCAGCCGATAAAGCTCGGCCATGGCCGATGGTGCGGGCATCAATCCGCCGACGAGCGCAACGGCGCCAGGCGGGCAGGAGATGTTTCCGGGAGACTTCCCGGAAGGCCTGAAGCCGCGCCTGCGGCTCTTCTTCAGCGCCGACCTGGTCGAGGCCACCCGCTACAAGCAGTCCCGCAATGTCTGGCGGCCCGAAATCCTGAATTTCTACAGGGACTTCGACTTCATTCTGAAGGCCGAGCACCGGGCGTTCGCCGACCGCCATCAGCCGGACCTGACCGCCCCCACGTTCTGGAAGAGCAACGGCGACGAGCTGCTCTACGTCTGCGAGATGGCGAGCCCCGCCGAGGCCCATGCGCTGATGTACGTCTGGCTGACGGCGCTGGAGCGCTACCGCGCCACCACGGCCGACGACGCCGAGCACCTGGACGTAAAATCGACGGCCTGGATCGCGCTTTTCCCGGCGCCGAACGCCGAGATCTTCTTCCGCCGCGGCGACTTCGGGCCGCTGGACCAGTCGACGCGCGATCCGCTGATCGTGCAGTCCGAGATCCGTGACGAGTGGTACGCCTATCCCTTCGGGTCGACGATCACGCGCGAATTCGTGGGGCCCTCGATCGACACGGGGTTCCGGCTGACCGCCTGGGCGACGCCCTGGCGCATGGCGCTGTCCGTCGATCTCGCCTTCCTGCTGATGGGCACCTCGCCCGGCGGCATCGGGCAACTGCGGCTGAACCTGAGCGGCTGCGCGCGCCTGAAGGGCGTGGCCTGCGACCAGCCGTACCCGCACCTCTGGGTCCCCGTGGGCGGCCGGGCTGCGGCCGGAGCGGTGCGCTGCGACCCCTATATCGACGACCAGCAGGTGATCCGCGCCTTCTGCGAGGCGCTGATCGAGCAGAACTACAGCTCGATCACGCCGCTCTTCATCGAGCCCGGGCGGACCGACAGCTACGACTGGGTGCCCCCCTACATCCTGAAGCGGATCCGGGCGCACTGGCGCGACGAGATCGAGCACCGCCTGGCGGTGGAGGAGCTCGCGCGCCTCGGGGCGTGAGGGGGCCCGCTGGCTCAGGGGCAGGTTCCAGAGGCTCGGAGCCTCTCCAACCGCGATCTCGGACCTGGATCTGGCTCCCGGCATTCGCCGGGACGATCGGACGTCGTTGAAGGCCTAACCCTTCGTCCGCTCGACGTCTTCCACGCTGGGATTGGCGCGCAGCGCCGCGGAGATGTGGGTCAGGTGGCGGGCATCGTTGACGTCCACGTCGATGTCGACAGCGAAGAAGTCGGACTGCCGGTGGTGCATGCGCAGGCCCACGATGTTGCCGCCCGCGTCTCCGATGATGGTGCAGACCTGGCCCAGCACGCCCGGCGCATTGCGGATGGTGGCCGTGAGCCGCGCGCGGGCCGTGGCGTTGCGCTCGGCCTCGGGCGTCCACTGCAGGTCGCGCCAGAGCTCCTCCCGGTCCTCGTACTGGGCGAGCTGCTCGCAGTCGATCGTGTGGACCGTGAGGCCGCGCCCGTCGTTCTCGAGGATGCCGACGATGCGGTCGCCGGGCACGGGCGAGCAGCACTCGCCGAAATGCAGCGACACGCCGGGCGTGAGGCCGCTGCCCCGGACGTAGAGCCGGGCGCCCTTGCCGTCCTGGATGTGCTGGCGGGCGGTGGCCGCCTCGCGCTCGGCCGCCTTCAGGCCGGGGAAGACCGTCTCCAGCACCTGGGCCGGCGAGGCCCGGCCGCGGCCGACGGCGTCGAACAGCTCGTCCTCGCTGGCGACCGCGAAGCGCTCCATCGCCGGGCGCAGGGAGACGTCCTTGCGGCTCTTGCCCGCGGCCTCGAACATCTGGTCCACCGTCGCGCGGCCGAGGCGAATGAACTCCTCCCGCTCGGTCTGGCGGATGTGGCGGCGGATCGCCGAGCGGGCGCGGCCGGTCACCGTGAGCGAGCGCCAGTCGGGCGGCACCACCGGCTTGCCGCCGCGGATCACCTCGACCACGTCGCCGTTGGAGAGCGCGGTGCGCAGCGGCTTCAGCTCGCCGTTGATCTTGGCGCCGATGGTGGTGTCGCCGATGTCGGTGTGCAGGGCGTAGGCGAAGTCGAGCGGCATGGCGCCGCGCGGCAGGCTGACCAGCTGGCCCTTCGGCGTGAAGACGAACACCTGGTCGAGGTACATCTCGAGCTTGGCGTGCTCGACCAGCTCCTCGGCGTCTCCGCCGTGCTCCAGCACCTGGACGAGGTGGCGCAGGTTGACCAGCGGGTCCCGGCCGCCGGCGGCCTTCTGGTGCTCGGGGTCGAAGCCGTACGAGGTGTTCTTGTAGCGCCAGTGGGCCGCCACGCCCTCCTCGGCCACCAGGTCCATGGCCTCGGTGCGGATCTGCATCTCGATGCGCATGCCGCGGTAGCCGACCACGGTGGTGTGCAGCGAGCGGTAGTTGTTCCGCTTGGGCGTGGAGATGAAGTCCTTGAACCGCTCGGGAACGCTGGGCCAGGCGCGGTGGATCACGCCCAGGGCGCGATAGCAGTCCTCCTCGGAGTCGGTGATGACCCGGAAGGCGTAGATGTCGGAAAGCTGAGAGAATCCAATCGACTTACGCTGCAGCTTGCGCCAGATCGAATAGGCGCTCTTCTCCCGGCCGTAGACGCGTGCGGGGATGCCCGCCGCCTGCAGCCGCGAGGTGATCTCCTGGCTGACCGCCGACACCGCCCCGCCCTGCTCGCTGCGCAGCACCTCCAGCCGCCGAAGGATGGCGTTGCGTCCCACCGGGTTGAGGTGGGCGAAGGCCAGCTCCTCCAGCTCCTCGCAGATGCGGTGCACGCCGATGGAGCGGGCCAGCGGGCCGTAGATGTCGAGCGTCTCGCGCGCGATCCGCTCGCGCTTGGCGGCCTGCTTGATGAAGTGCAGCGTCCGCATGTTGTGCAGCCGGTCGGCCAGCTTCACGAGGAGGACACGGACGTCCTTGGAGATGGCGAGGATGAACTTCCGCAGGTTCTCGGCCTGGCGGAGGTGGTCCTGGGAGAGTTCCAGCTTGGAGAGCTTGGTGACGCCCTCCACCAGCTCGGCGATCTCGGCGCCGAACAGCTGCTCGACCTGCTCCCGGGTGGCGTCGGTGTCCTCGATGACGTCGTGCAGGAGGGCCGTGACGATCGTCTCGGTGTCGAGCCGGTAGTCCGTGAGGATGCCGGCCACCTCGATCGGGTGGGCGAAATAGGGGTCGCCGGACGCCCGCTTCTGCGAGCCGTGCTGGCGCATGGCGTAGACATAGGCGCGGTTCAGCAGCGCCTCGTCGGCCGTGGGATCGTAGGAGCGGACCTTCTCGATCAGCTCGAACTGACGCAGCATCTTGGGCCGCGCCGGGCTGGCCGCGGCCGGCGCCGGCATAGGTGCGTCTTTAGGGGGTCCGGCGGGCTGGACCGCCGCGTCCTGGATCAGAGGGTCTGCGCCTTCCGGGCTCAGTACCGCTCCTCCTGGCCGCCGTCACGGTCGCTCTGCAGCGCGCGGACCAGTTCCAGCTCGCTCATCTGCATGTGGGTCGGATCGGCCAGCAGGGCGAGGGTTTCGGCCTCTTCCTCGGCTTCCGAACGCTCGTCGACACGCTGCAGGGACGCGATCACGCTTTCCCGCAGTTCCTCGCCATCGACCACGTCGTCGGCGATTTCGCGCAGGGCCACGACCGGGTTCTTGTCGTTGTCGCGGTCGACCATGATCTGCGAACCGGCCGAGATGGCGCGGGCGCGATGGGCGGACAGGAGAACGAGCGAGAAGCGGTTCGGGACCTTCTCGATGCAGTCTTCGACGGTGACGCGGGCCATTCAATCTCTCGGAGCGGCGGGGAAGTAGAACCGGCGAAGATAGAGCTTTGGGCCGTTTTGTGCAACGCCGCAAAGGCCGCAGGCCCGGCGTCAGCCTCCGCCGAGGATCCGCTGCGCGTCGGCCTTGAGCTCTGGCGAGAAGGCGTCGCCGAAGTCCTCGATCGCGTAGAGCGGGCGGACTTCCAGCTCGACCTCGCCGTCGCCGTCGAGGGCCGGCCAGCGCTTCGCCCATTCCAGGACCTCGGCCAGGGAGCCCGCTTCGACGAGCGTGAAGCCGGCGACGATCTCCTTGGTCTCGGTGAACGGGCCGTCGATGACCAGCGGCTTGCCGTTCCGGAACTTGACGCGCGCGCCCTCCCGCGACGGCTTCAGCCCGTCGCCGCCCAGGATCTTCAGCGAGCGCCCCATCGCCTCGTGATAGGCCATCATCGCCTCGGCGAGCTCGGGCGTGGCGTCGTCGGCGCCCTCGCTGTTGGCGTCGGCCTTGCGGATGAGGATGAAGCGCATGAAGTCCTCCGTGACCCGGCCGCCATGTGCCGGCCGTTCCCGAGCCTAGGACGGACCGCGGTCGCTGACGCCGACATTCCGGGCGCTTGGGCGACAGGAGGATTCAACCACGAACCACACGGACGACACGAACGGGCCCTGCCGGATGGCCCGCGCCGCCTGGAGCGACCGCGGCGCGTTCGCGTGGTTCGTGTGGTTCGTGGTCCAGAACAGCGCCTGCGGCGGGATCAGGCCCGCGTGGCGTCGCGACCGACGGTCGTCGCGGACACCAGCTCCGCGGCCGTCTTTCCCAGCACGGGATGCCGCCAGTCCGGCGCGATCTCGGCCAGGGGGCCCATGACGAAGAGGCGTTCGTGGGCTCGGGGGTGCGGGACCACCAGGCCCGGCTCGTCCAGCACGCGGCGGCCATGGGCGATGAGGTCCAGGTCGAGGGTGCGCGGCGCGTTGCGGGCCCAGCGCTCGCGGCCCATCTCGGCTTCCAGCTTGAGGAGGGCGGCCAGCACGCCGGCGGGTCCGGCGTTCGCCTCGACAAGAACGACGCCGTTGCGATACTCAGGGCCACTGGGATCGGGCCAGGCGGCCGAGCGCCACCAGGACGACCGCACGAGGATTTTCAGGCCGACATCCGGGAACCGCGCCAGCGCCGCCTCCAGGAGCGCCTCGGACGAGCCGTACGGCCCCGGAAGGTTGCTCCCCAGCGCGATGACGACGGCGTCCTGCAGGTCGGGGAGTTGGTTGGCGATGACGTTCTATCCTACCGACCGGCTGGCCTTGTTCATCGACGGCGCCAACCTCTATTCCGCCGCCAAGAACCTCGGCTTCGACATCGACTACCGGAAGCTCCTCGACGAGTTCAAGAAGCGCTCGGTGCTGGTGCGGGCCTACTACTACACCGCCCTCGTCGAGAACGAGGAGTACTCGCCGATCCGGCCGCTGGTCGACTGGCTGGACTACAACGGCTACCGCCTCGTCACGAAGCCGGCGCGAGAGTACGTGGACAGCCACGGCCGCAAGCGCTTCCGGGGCGACATGGACGTCGAGATCGCCGTCGACATGCTGGAGATGGCCGAGCATGCCGACCATATGGTGCTGTTCTCGGGCGACGGGGATTTCCGCCGGCTGGTGGAGGCGGTGCAGCGCCGGGGCTCGCGGGTGACCGTCGTCTCGACCGTGAAGAGCCAGCCGCCGATGGTGTCCGACGACCTGCGCCGGCAGGCCGACAACTTCGTGGACCTGGCCGACCTGGCCGACATGATCGGCCGGCCCTCGCGCCTGCCGAAGTTCATTTCCGAGAGCCGCGGGCCCGCACGTGAAGACGCCGAGAGCTGAGGCCCCGCCGGAGGCGCCGGCCGACTGCCCGCTCTGCCCGCGCCTGGTGGCCTACCGCGAGGCCAACAAGGTCAGCGTGCCGGGGGGATTCAACGGCGCCGTGGCCTCGTTCGGCGACGAGGCCGCGCGGCTGTGCGTGGTGGGACTGGCGCCGGGCCGCATGGGGGCGAACCGCACCGGCCGGCCATTCACGGGCGACGGCGCCGGGTGGATGCTCTACGAGACCCTGCTCAAGACGGGCTTCGCGCAGGGGACCTACGACGCGCGGCCGGACGACGGCGTCACGCTGGTGGACTGCATGATCACCAACGCCGTGCGCTGCGCGCCGCCGGGAAACAAGCCGGAGACGGCCGAGGAAGCGACGTGCCGGCCGTTCCTTGCCGCCCGCCTCGCCGCCCTGCCCCGGCTGAAGGTGATCGTGACCCTGGGCGACGTCTCGCGGCGCAACGTGCTGCGGGCGCTGGGGCTGAAAGCGTCGGCGGGGATCGCGGGGCACGGGACCGAGTTCCCGGCGGGCCCCTACACGGTGCTGAACAGCTACCACTGCTCGCGGCTCAACACGAACACGGGCCGGCTGACGGCGGAGATGTTCGAGGCCGTGTTCCGCCGCGCGCGGGCGATCGTCGAGGGATAACCGCCTCTCCCCGCGCTCCGGAGGCGCGACGAGAGAAAGGGGGCGGAGCGGCGCGTCGGCGACCCGGCCCTTGCCACAGGCCGCGCAAGCGGGACCGCAGCACCCTTTCGCGGAACCACCGACGCGAGCGCCTCCTGCAGCACCGCCCTCTCCCTACCCTCTCCCTCTCTCGCTCCGCTCGGGGGAGAGGAGGCTGTTGCCTCTGCGGAAACGCGCAGTTGGGGTAGGCTCTCCGAAACTCCGGAGGATCCCATGGCCGACAGCGCCGTCACCGCAGATCAGGACGAAGTGCTCTACGAGGTGAGCGAGCACATCGCGACGATCACCTTCAACCGCCCCGAGCGGATGAACACGATCTCAGGGCCCATGCTGAACCAGCTCACCGAGCTGCTGCTGAAGGCCGATCGCGACCGGGACGTGCGCTGCATCATCCTGACGGGCACGGGCCGCGCGTTCTGCGCCGGGCTGAACCTGGGCGGGGCGACCAAGGGCTCGACGGGTCTTGAGGGCGCATCGACCTCGACCGACATCGACCTGCGCGCGACACCGCCGACGGTGCTGTTCAACCTCGGCACGCCGACCATCTGCGCGCTGAACGGCTCGGCCGCGGGCTACGGTATGGACACGGCGCTGGGCTGCGACATCCGCATCATGGCCGATAACGCCAAGATGGCCGCGGCCTTCACCAAGCGCGGGATCGTGCCCGAGAGCGGCGGCACCTGGCTGCTGCCGCGGCTGCTGGGCTGGTCCAAGGCGGCCGAGATCATCTTCACCGGCCGCACCCTGAACGCCGCCGAATGCGTCGAGCTGGGCCTGGCCTCGCGGGCCGTGCCGGCCGACCAGGTGGCGGCCGAGGCGCGCAAGCTGGCGCTGGAGATCGCCGCCAACGCGCCGCTGGCCGTGCAGGCCTCGAAGCGGCTGATGCGGATGGGCCTGTCCGAGGGCTTCGACGAGCACGTGCACCACGTGTTCCTGCAGCTCCTGCCGCTGCTCAAGACCGAGGACTCCCTGGAGGGCATGCGGGCGTTCATGGAGAAGCGCGAGCCGGCGTTCAAAGGCCGCTGACCTCAACCGCAGGGATCGTGGCGATCCGCAGAGGTGGTGGGGCCCGGGCGGCCCTGCACACTTCGCGGTCGCTGCGGTCCAAAGAATGCGCCGCGGGGCGCGCCGCCTATGGCCGATGTCCCGGCGCGCCTGTAGCGTCGCCGCCATCAGCCGCTTCGGATTCCCGCGTGAAACTCGTCCTTGCCGCCGCGCTCGCGGCCGCCCTCGCCGCCCCTGCCCTGGCCGCTCCGCCCAAGCCGGACCCCGCGCTTCTCGACCGCACCCTTGAGATCCTGAAGCGGGGCGTGGCGTTCCCGACGGTGGCGGGCCGCGGCCAGACCGTGGCCTACGCCGAGTACCTGAAGAGCATCCTCGTCGCCGGCGGATACCGGCCGGACGAGATCACGATCGAGCCGCTGAACGGGACGGCGTTCCTGATCGCCCGCTACCCCGGGACCGACCCGAAGCGGCCGCCGATCGTCATCTCGGGCCACATGGACGTGGTCGAGGCCAGGGCCGAGGACTGGGCGCGCGATCCGTTCACGCCGGTCGTCGAGGGCGGCTATCTCTACGGGCGCGGCGCGGACGACAACAAGGCCGACGTCTCGGTGGTCGTGGCGACGCTGGCGAAGCTGCGGAAGGAGGGCTGGAAGCCCGGCCGCGACGTGGTCCTGGCGCTCTCGGGCGACGAGGAGACCACCATGGTCACCACCGCAGAGCTGGCCAGGCGGCTGAAGGGCGCCGAGATGGTGCTGAACGCCGACGGCGGCGGCGGCTCGCTGGACGAGGCCAGCAAGGCGGTGGCCTACGGCGTCCAGGGCGCCGAGAAGACCTACGCCGACTTCACCATCACCTTCACCGACCCCGGCGGGCACTCGAGCCGGCCCACGCCCTCGAACGCCATCTATCGCCTGTCGGCGGCGCTGGAGAAGCTGCGCGCCTACCGCTTCCCGACGATGCACAACGAGATCACCCGGGCGATGCTGGAGGCGGCGTCGCGGAGCACGCCGGGCGACCTGGGCGCGGCGATGAAGCGCTTCGCGGCCGATCCCGCCGACAAGGACGCCGTCGAGCGCCTGTCGGCGGACCCGAACTACAATCCGGTGCTGCGGACCACCTGCGTCGCGACGATGCTGTCGGGCGGACATGCGCCCAACGCCCTGCCGCAGAAGGCGAGCGCGACCGTGAACTGCCGGATCTTCCCGGGCACGTCGTCCGAGAGCGTGCGGCGAACCCTCGCGGAGGTGATCGGCGACGCGAGCGTCACGGTGACCCGGGTCGACGACGGCTCGGTCGACAGCCCCGCCTCGCCGCTGCGGCCGGACGTGATGACGGCGATCCGGAAGGCCGTGCACGCCCGCTTCCCGGGCCTGCCGATCGTGCCGAGCCAGGCGTCGGGCGCGACCGACAGCATGCATTTCCGCGCCGTGGGAATCCCCAGCTACGGGGTCTCGGGCCTGTTCATGCGGCCCGGCGAGGCCTTCGCCCACGGCCTGAACGAGAAGGTCCCGATCGCCGCCCTGGAGGGCAGCCTCGCGCACTGGGACTCGATCCTGCGCGACCTGGCGAAGTAGGTCAGCCGTAGAGCGCCTGCAGGCGCGCGCGTTCGGCGCGGGAGGCCTCGGCGAAGTCGGCCGACGCCCACAGGCGGTGCTCGCCGCGGGCGTAGGCGGCGGCGTTGCGGGCGTACATCCAGGCGTTCATGGCGTTGGCGGCGGCGTTGTCCCGCTCGCGCACGACCTTGCCGGGCGCGCCCATGACGATCGAGTTGGGCGGGATGATCGTGCCCTCCTTCAGGAAGGCCTGGCCGGCGATGATGGAGTTCTCGCCGATCTCGCAGCCGTCCATGATGGTGGCGCCGATGCCCACCAGAACCCGGTCCCCGATCCGGCAGCCGTGCAGCGTGACGTGATGGGTGATCGAGCAGTCCTCGCCGATGATCGTGCCGGTCCCGGCGCCGATGTGGATCATCACGAAGTCCTGGATGTTGGTGCGGGCGCCGATGCGCACCTCCAGCACCTCGGCGCGCACCACGACGTTGGGCCAGATGGACGCTTCCGACGCGACCTCGACTTCGCCGTAGAGCTGCGCACTCGGGTGCACGAAGGCGTCGGGCGCGATGCGAACGTCGGGGCCGAAGCGGGACTGGGGACCTTGCTGCATGCCACGAGTCTAGCGCAGCTTCCGCGGCGTCAGCGCCAGTAGCGGTAGGTCCAGAGCGGCTGGAAGCCGGCGCGGCGATAGAGGCGGCGGGCGGGGTTGCCTTCCTCGACCTGCAGGACCACCCGGCCGATCCCCTCCGAGGTCAGGGCGCGTCCGAACGCGCCGAGGATCGCCGCCGCATGACCCCGGCCGCGGGCCTCGGGCGCGGTGCGCATGTCGTGGACGCCGCCCCACCCTTCGAACACCGTCAGCACGCCGACGGCGCGGGTCGCCCCGTCCGCGCCGGCGGCGCCGTAGCGGGCCGAGGGCGCGCGAGAGAGGTTGCGGATGCGCAGCGCGCCTTCGGCCGGATCGAAGCCGTCCCCCAGGAAGACCGCGCTCCAGGCGTCGTCGGGCCGCTCCAGCAGCCGCGCCGGCGCGTCGCTCAGGGCCGCGATGCGGGCCGCCTCGCCTAGCTTCATCACGGTGGGCTGCCGGCCGGCGACGCCGTGACGGGCCGCCGCCTCGCGGATCGGGTCGAGGGCCGGCGTGTCGGCGAGGCGGAAGGCCGGCGGCAGGCGATGGTCGCGGAAGGCCTCGACGACCCGGTCCACGCTGCGAGGATCGAGGTCGTGAGAGAGGGGCACGGCGCTCTTGGCGCGGCCGATCGCGCCATCGTCCAGGGGGACCAGCCAGCCGTCCACCTCCAGGACCCGGGGCGGCGCGACCGCGGCCACCACCGACCGCTCGAGCGCGGCGACGTCGAGGCTCAACCCTTGTCCCGCATGAGCCGGGCCTTGTCGCGCTGCCAGTCCCGCTCGGCCGCCGTCTCGCGCTTGTCGTGGATCTTCTTGCCCTTGGCGAGCGCCACCTCCAGCTTTGCCAGGCCCTTGTCGGACCAGTAGAGCTTGGTGGGGATCAGGGTCAGGCCTTCGCGCTGGACCGCGCCCATCAGCCGGTCGATCTCGCGGCGCTTGAGCAGCAGCTTCCGCGGCCGCCGGGGCTCGTGGTTGAAGTGCGGGCCGGCCTGGGCGTACTTCGGGATGTCGGCGTTCACGAGGACGATCTCGTCGCCTTCGACCGCCGCATAGCTCTCGGCGATATTGGCCTTGCCGTTGCGCAGGCTCTTCACCTCCGAGCCGGTGAGCGCGAGCCCCGCCTCGAACGTCTGCTCCAGGAAATAGTCGAACCGCGCGCGGCGGTTCTCGGCGATCGTCTTGCCGGCCATGGCTAGATAACGCCCGCCTCGCGCATTCCGGCCAACACCTCGGCGCGCGCGGCTTCCGAGCACGGCACCAGCGGCAGGCGGCCCTCCTCGCGGCAGAGGCCCAGATGCGACAGCGCGAACTTCGTAGGACTGGGGCTGGCGTCGGAGAAGAGCGCCTTATGCAGCCGGATCAGCCGGTCCTGGCCATAGAGCGCCTCGGCCCAGCGGCCGGCGAGCGCGTCGTTGTAGAAGGCCGACACCTGCTCGGGCGCCACGTTGCAGGTGACCGAGATGCAGCCATGGCCGCCGTGGGCCATGTAGCCCAGGGCCGAATCGTCGTTGCCCGAGAGCATCACCCAGTCCTCGCCGCACTCGAGGCGCTGGAGGCTGGCGCGGGGCAGATCGCCGGTGGCGTCCTTGATGCCGACGATGTTCGGGAGCTTCGCGAGCCGGGCGAGCGTGGCGTTGGAGATGTCGACGCTGGTCCGCGCGGGCACGTTGTAGACTAGGATCGGCAGCTGCACCGCGTCGTTGATCGCCTTGTAGTGGGCGAAGAGGCCCTCCTGGCTTGGGCGGTTGTAGTAGGGCGTCACCACCAGCGCGGCGTCGCAGCCGATGGCCTTGGCGTGGCGCACCAATTCGATCGCCTCGTCCGTAGAATTGGAGCCGGCCCCGGGAATCACCGGCACGCGGCCCCGCGCCGTGGCGACGCAGAGCTCCATCACCCGGCGGTGCTCCTCGTGGCTCAGCGTGGACGCCTCGCCGGTGGTGCCGACGGGAATCAGGCCATGGACGCCGCCGGCGATCTGGCGCTCGACCAGGGCCACGAAGGCGTCCTCGTCGACCGCGCCGTCGCGGAACGGGGTCACCAGCGCCGGCAGGACGCCGCGGAAGAGAGGTTCGGACATGGGGTGTGCAAAAGGCCGTGAATATGTCGCCTAGTGAGGCGACGTTCAGATGTGGCCGGACAATATGTTGCCGCGGGCTTGGCTCGCAATGTCGATTCCATTCATCCCCAGTCGGGGGGAGACAGGTTGAACGCACGGGTCCGTAACGCGCTGCTCGCCGGATGCGCCCTGGTGGTCGCCACCACGATGGCCCGCGCCCAGGGCGTCGACCCGATCGGGGACCTGCTGTCCGGCGGCGCCCAGACGCCCCCCGCGCCCACGGCGCCGGCGCCCCCGCGCCAGACTGTGGCCCAGCCTCTCTCCGCGTCCGACCAGCAGCTGTTCGCCCAGGGCCTGTCGGCGGCCCGCCGCGGCGACGTCGCCGGCGCCCGCGCGATCATCCAGCGCCTCGACGACACCATCGCGCGCCGGACCGTCACCTGGGCCCTGGTGGACGCCAACGCCGGCGCGCTGAGCTTCGCCGAGCTGGACGCCGCACGCCGCGAGCTGACCGGATTCCCCAGGCCCGGCCGTCGGCAGATCGCGGCCGAACGGCTCGTGGAGACCTCGGGCAAGTCCCCGTCGGAGATCGTCGCGTGGTTCGCCGGCGAACCCCCGCAGAGCGCCCAGGGCGCCATGGCGCTGGCGAGCGCCTACCGCTCGCTGGGGCGCCAGGCCGAGGCGGCGGAGCTGATCCGCACCTGGTGGCGGACGCGCAGCTTCGAGGCCGAACCGCAGCGGCAGATGCTGACGCGGTTCTCCGATGTCCTGACGGTCGACGACCACGTCCGGCGGGCCGACGTCCTGCTCTACGGGGCCCAGGGCCCCGCGGCGCGCGACATGGTGACCCTGCTGCCGGCCGACCGGCAGCCGGCGGCGATCGCGCGGATCGCCCTGCGCTCCGGCGGGGCCGACGCCTATGCGGCGCTGTCGCCCGCCGACCAGGCTTCGCCCGGCGTGGCCTTCGAGCGCGCCGCCGCGCTGCGTCGCGCGGGCCGCGAGGCCGAAGCCATCGCGCTGCTGCCGAACTTCCCAACGGAGATCGTCACCCCCGAAGGCGCCGACCGCATGTGGGACGAGCGCAAGCGGCTGGTCGCCTACGCCCTGAAGCTGAACAACTGGCGCGCGGCGTACCAGGCCGCCGCCAACTCGGGGCTGAGCGAAGGGACCGACGCCACCGAGGCCGAGTTCTACGCCGGGTGGATCGCCTTGAACCGGCTCAACGACGCCCCCGCCGCCGCCCGGCACTTCGCGGCCATCGAGAGGATCGGGTCGTCGCCGATCACCCGCGGCCGCGCCTTGTACTGGATGGGCCGCGCCGCCGAGCAGCGGGGCGACCGCGCGGGCGCCGAACGCCACTACCGGGACGGCGCGCAGTACCTGACGAGCTTCTATGGCCAGCTCGCCGCCGAGAAGGTGGGCCAGCCGATCCGCCTGGCGAGCGATCCCGTCCCCACGGCCGCCGAACGCGCCCGCTTCGAGGGACGCCAGGAGGTGCAGGCCATGCGGCTCCTGGCCGACCAGGGCCAGCGCGACCTGTTCCGGGCCTTCGCCCTGCACATCGACGACATCCTCCCGACCACGGTGGAGGTCGCCATGCTGGTGGACGCGATCCGCGGCTATGGCGACCAGGACACCTCGATGAAGGCGATCCGGGCCGCGGCGACCCGCAACCTGATCCTGATCGACCGCGGCTATCCCTACCGCACGCCCCCCAGCGTGGCCGGCGCGCCCGAGCCTGCGCTGGTGCTGGGGATCACGCGTCAGGAGAGCGGCTTCGACCCCGGCGTCCGCAGCCACGCCGACGCCCGCGGCATGATGCAGCTCCTGCCCTCGACCGCCCGTATCGTGGCGCGGCGGATGGGCGAGCCCTACTCGGGCCCTGCCGCGCTGTACGAGGCCGACTACAACATGCGCCTCGGCTCGTCCTTCCTGGGCCAGCTGGTGAACCAGTTCTCGGGCTCGTACGTGATGGCGGCGGCGGGCTACAACGCCGGGCCCGGCCGGCCCGTGCAGTGGATCAACACCTGCGGCGACCCGCGCGCCGGCTCGAACGACCCGCTCGACTTCATCGAGTGCATCCCGTTCTCGGAGACCCGGAACTACGTGATGCGGGTGCTGGAGAACATGACGGTCTACCGCGCCAAGCTGAACGGCGGCTCGGCGCCGATCACCCTGTCATCGGACCTGCGGCGGGGCGGATACAGCTACGCCGCCGCCACGGGCGCAGCGACCTCGGCGAGCAACCCGTAGCGGTTAGACTGCGGCGAGACGCGCGGGCGCGGTCCTGAACCACGCGACGACGAACAGCGCGGCGAGCAGGATGTCCGGGCTCGCGACCAGCGGGACCGCGATCGGGATCCGTCCCGTCAGGTGGAGCGCCCAGCAGGCGGCGAAGTAGATCACCTTGCCCCCGGCGCCGAGTAGCATGAAGGGGCGGTAGCGGGCGGGATCGCGGCCGATCACCAGGTAGCCGAACTGCCACATCAGCGTCGAGGCGGCGAAGCCGTAGTAGGTGTCCGGATGGCTGAAGGGTCCGCTCGCGCCGGCTACGGCGCCCTCCAGAACGAAGAGCGGGGCGATGATCAGGACGCCCCAGACGCCCCCGATGGTGAAGACCCACTTCGCGAATGTCATGACCGCCCTCCCCGGCGCCTGGCGACCAGGATGGGCCCATCGGCGGTCTCTTCCAATCGGCCCTCGAGCGAGAACGCCTCTGCAAGAATGCATGGCCGGAGCGCGTGGCCCGGGGGGCCGTCGGCGATGACGCGACCGCCGCTCAGGACCACCAGCCGGTCGCAGCAGCGCGCGGCGAGGCCCAGGTCGTGCAGCGTGACGACCACGCCCGCGCCACGGGCGGCTTCCTCGCGGAAGATCTCAAGAGCCAGCAGCTGGGCGTCCGGATCGAGCCCGGCGACCGGCTCGTCGGCCACCAGGAGCGGCGCGGCCGCGACGAGCAGCCTCGCGAGCAGCACCCTGGCGCGTTCGCCCCCGGACATCTGCAGCACGCCGCGGTCCTCGAGCCCGGCCAGGCCTACCCGGGCCAGCGCCGTCGCCGCGGCGGCCAGGACGGCGGCGGGCGGGAGCCGCGCGGCGCCCAGGCTCGCGATCCGCAGGGCGCTCATGTTCCAGCCCACGTGACGCTCCTGCGGCAGGTAGGCGGCGAGGCGCGCGCGCTCGGGGTCGGAGAGGCGCGCCACGTCGCGGCCGCCCAGCTGGGCGCTGCCCGCGGCGAGGGACGCCAGGCCGAGGCCCGCGCGCAGCAGCGTCGTCTTGCCCGCCCCGTTGGGACCGACCACGCCCACGACCTCGCCCGCGGCGACGGCGAAGGTCGCGGCGTCGAGC
This sequence comes from Phenylobacterium sp. T106, assembly GCF_057219735.1. Taxonomy (NCBI): domain Bacteria; kingdom Pseudomonadati; phylum Pseudomonadota; class Alphaproteobacteria; order Caulobacterales; family Caulobacteraceae; genus Phenylobacterium; species Phenylobacterium sp. T106. The sequence goes on from NZ_JBXVWA010000001.1 coordinate 345,455, forward strand.
ACCGTCCGACCGCTCCGGCGCACCGTGGCGTTCTGAAGGAGGAGCGCGCTCATCCCCGCCAGCTCCGCGCCGCCCGCCATGCGATCAGCCCGAACAGCGGCGCGCCGAAGAGCGCGGTCACCACCCCGAGCTTGAGTTCCAGGTCGGTGGGAATGAGCCGGGCGGCGATGTCGGCGGCGGCCAGCAGCACGGCGCCGGCCAGCGCCGACGGCAGCAGCACGCGCCCGGGATCCCCGCCGGCGGCCGCGCGCACCAGATGCGGGGCGGCAAGGCCGACGAAGCCGACGATGCCCGCCATGGCGACCGAGGCGCCCGTGAGCAGGCTGGCCCCGGCGACGGCCGCGGCGCGCAGGCGCGCCATCGGCAGTCCGGACAAGGCGGCCGTCTCCTCCCCGAGAGTCAGCATGACGAGGCCCCGGGCCGCGTAGAGGCAAAGCCCCACGCCCGCCGCCAGCGCCGGGAGCTGGCGCAGGATGTCGCCCCAGTCGCGGTTCGCGACCGATCCGAGAAGCCAGGAGAACACCTCGGCTAGGGTCACCGGCGAGGGCGAGAAGTTGAACACCAGCGAGGTGAGCGCGCCCAGGAACGCCGAGAGGGCGACGCCGAAGAGGATCAGCGTCTCCGGCTCGCGAAACCGCGCCGCCAGCCAGGTGAGCAGCGCGCCGACCAGCAGCGCCGCGCCCAGGGCGGCGGCCTCGATGGCGCCCTGCAGGCCGGCGAGCCCCAGCGAGATCGCGAGCGCCGCGCCCAGTCCCGCCCCGCCCGAGACGCCGAGGACGCTGGGATCGGCGAGCGGATTGCGCAGCAGCCCCTGCATGACCGCGCCGGCCAGGCCCAGCGCGCCGCCGACCACGAGGGCTGCGGCCGTGCGCGGGAGCCGGATGCCGAAGAGAATCTCGTGCGGGCCGGACGACGGCTGCGCGAACGCCTGGGCAAGCTGGTCCCAGGTCAGCGCCACCTCGCCCATCAGCAGCCCGGCCACCGCCAGCGCCAGGACGGCCGCCGCCAGCAGCAGATTGAGCGCCAGCGGCCTCATGGCCGGCCCGCGCGGCGCGGCGCGCGGTCCGCGAGCCTCTCGGCGGCCTCCGCTGCGCCCCAGTCGGGGCAGCCCAGCAGGGCGCCCGGCAGGCTGGCGACCGTAGCGCGCTCGACGGCGCGCTGCAGGATCCGGTGCCGACCGACGCCCCAGCTGTCGCCGGCGAGCTGGAAGGTGTCGAAGAAGCCCTGCACGACCGCCCTGGGGGGATCGAGGGCCAGGGTCTCGAGCGAGACCACCTGGTAGCCGGGCCGACGTTCCACGTTGGTGAAGCCCGCGGCCCGCAGGATCGCGTCCACCAGGGTGCCCGGGCCCGCCGTCGCGCCGCCGGGCGTCAGGTAGAGGGCCCGCGCGCCGGCCCAGGCGCCGGCCGCGCGGCGCAGGCGGGCGTCCATTCCGGCGATCACGGCCTCCCCGGCCGCCGGGCGTCCCAGCGCGGCCGCCACGGCGCGGACGCTGCGGCGGACATCGTCGAAGTCATCGGCGTCGCCGATGGTCACCACCGTCACCCCGCGCTCCTGGAGCGCGCGGAGCAGGCGCGGCTCGCCGCCCCAGTAGCGCACCGCCACCTGGGGCCGCGCCGCCAGCGCGGTCTCCAGGTCCACGCGCCGAATGGGCAGGCCTGCGGCCAGCCGGCGCAGGCGCGAGTCCGCGTCGTCCGCACGCGTGGAGAGGCCGACGATGGACTCGCGAGGGCTGAGCGCCAGCACGTACTGGTCGGCGCACTGGTCGAGGGAGATGACCCGCGGCGCGGCCTGCAGGGCGGCGGGCGCCAGCAGCGCGGCGCCAAGGGCGGCCGCTAGTCGGCGACCAGCCCGTGGAGCATCCCGTCCAGGGTGATCTGCATCAGCTCGTCGGAATCGGCCCACTCGAACGCCGGCCGGCTGATCAGCAGCGCCACCACCCCATGGCAGGCCATCCAGAGCGCCTGGGCGGCCGAATCGCCCGCGCCCGTCCGCAGGCGCCCCTGCGCTGCGATCTCGCGCACCACGCCGGCGAAGTGTTCGTAGCATTGGTGGCTCAGGTCCGAGGGCGGCGCTGGCGCCTGCGATACCGGACCGCGGTCGCAATACACAAGCTGGTACGCATAGGGATGCTCGAGCCCCCAGCGCATGTAGCCTTCGAGGATCATGCGCAGGCGCACGACCGGATCCAGCTTCAGGGCCGCGCACTCGGCGTTGCGGACCAGGAGCTGCTGCAGCACGCCCTCGACGATCTCGTGCAGGATGCAGGCCTTGTCGTCGAAGTGCATGTAGAGCGCCGTCGAGGAGACCCCCACCTCGTCCGCAATCTTGCGGATGGTCGCGCCCTCGTAGCCCTCGGCCACGAAGATGCGCTCCGCGGCTTCCAGGATTTCGGCGCGGCGCAGATGCCCGTCGCCCTTGGCCTTGCGCGCGGTCTTCCGCGTCGCAGTCCCCACCGTGCTCATGGAGTCTCCCCAGATCCTTGGCCCGGACAGCGGACCCCAATTCATGGACGGTGACAACCCCCGGGCGGCGGGCTGGACGGTGCGGGCCTGCAGCGCGTAAGGCACGGCCATGAGCGCCCCGGAGATCGCCGACGCCGCAGAGGTGATGCGCACCCACGGGTGGGCGGACTACGCCCTGCTGGATTCCGGCGGCGGCCGCAAGCTGGAGCGCTACGGTCCGTACAAGGTCGTGCGGCCCGAGCCGCAGTGCCTCTGGGCGCCGCGGCTGCCGGCAGGGGACTGGGAAGCCGCCGACGCGGTTTTCGACCCCTCCGACGACGAGGACGCCGGACGCTGGCGCTTCCGCGGCCGGCCGAAGGAGACCTGGCCGCTGTCGTGGCGCGACGTGCGCTTCCACGGCCGTTTCACGGCCTTCCGGCACCTGGCGTTCTTCCCCGAGCAGGCCGCCAACTGGGCGTGGCTCGACGGGCAGGTCCGCGCCGCCCGCCAGGCGGGCGAACAGCCGCGGGTCCTGAACCTGTTCGGCTACACCGGCGTGGCGAGCCTCGCGATGGCCGCGGCGGGGGCGGCCGTCACCCATGTGGACGCCTCGAAGAAGGCCGTGACCTGGGCGCGCGAGAACGCCGAGCTGTCCGGGCTGGCGGACCGTCCGATCCGCTGGATCACCGAGGACGCGCGCAAGTATGTGCAGCGCGAGGTGCGGCGCGGCTCCACCTACGAGGGGATCATCCTGGATCCGCCGAAGTACGGCCGAGGCCCCGGCGGCGAGGTGTGGCGGCTGTTCGAGGACCTGCCCGAACTGGCGGGGCTGTGCGCGCAGCTTCTCTCGGAGAACGCGCGGTTCCTGGTGCTGAACGCCTACGCCGAGCGCATCTCCGGCGCGGCGCTGTCCGGCCTCCTGGCCGAGAAGCTCGCCGGCCGCGGCGGGCGTATCGAGTGGGGCGAACTGGCGCTGGTGGAGGCGCGAGGCGACCGCGCCATCGGCATGAGCTTCTTCGCCCGGTGGTCGCGATGAGCAGCCGGACCATCACCTCGCTCTCGAATGAGACCGTCAAGCGCGTGCGGGCCCTGCACATGCGCAAGGAACGCGACGAGACGGGACTCTTCGTGGCCGAGGGCCTGAAGAACGTGATCGAGGGGATCGACACCGGGCACGCGCCGAAGATCCTGATGCACGGCGCCGACGCCGCCGGCCACCCCATGATGCGAAAGGCCGTCCAGGCGACGCTCGCGGCGCGCGGCGAGGTGATCGAGGTGACCCACGACATCCTGGCCAAGGTCTCGCGGCGCGAGAACCCGCAGGCGGTGGTGGGGGTGTTCCACCAGGCCTTCACGCCGCTCGCCGACGTGACGCCCGGGACAGCGGCGTGCGTGGTGGCGCTGCACCGGGTGCGCGATCCGGGCAACCTTGGGACCATCGTGCGCACCGCCGATGCCGCGGGGTGCGGCGCCGTGGTGCTGGTCGGCGAGTGCTGCGACCCCTACTCGGTGGAGGCGGTGCGGGCGACCATGGGCTCGATCTTCGCTGTGCCGCTGGCGAAGGCGTCGGAGGCCGAGTTCGCCGACTGGCGAAAGGGCTGGAGGGGCTCGGTCGTGGGCACCTTGCTCTCGGCCACCGTGACCCATGCGGACGCCAGCTACCGCAAGCCCGCCATGGTCCTGATGGGCAATGAGCAGCAGGGCCTGCCCCCCGACATGGCCGCCCTCTGCGACGTCAACGTGAAGATCCCCATGCGAGGGCGGGCCGACAGCCTGAACCTGTCGGTGGCGACGGGGATCATGATCTACGCCGCCACGTCCTGAGCCCTCTACCGCTGTCTTCCCGGTTTCGCCGCAGGCGAAGACCGGGACCCATACGCACCCGATGTCGGAAACGGCCCGCAGGCGACGCCGCCGCGCCTCATCCGGAACCGCGGAGTCTATGGGTCCCGGTGTTCCGCTTCGCGGAAACCGGGATGACAGCCTGGGCAGGGGAGCTGTGCTTCGCGGACTCCCGACCGCGGGCCCCGCGCGGAAACGGATCACGTGCCGCGGGGCTTGGCGCGGGTCGTGGGCTGGGCGGCGGCGGGGTCTTCGGGCCACACGTGCCTCGGATATCGGCCCTTCATGTCGGTTCGGACGTCCTTCCACGAGCCCCGCCAGAAGCCCGGCAGGTCCTTGGTCGTCTGGATGGGCCGGTGCGCGGGCGACAGCAGCGCGAGGGTGAGCGGGACGCCGCCCACGGCGGGGTGCTGGGCGATGCCGTAGACCTCCTGCACGCGGACCTCCACGCGGGGACCGGTTTCGGCGGCGTAGTCGATGGCGAAGCTGTTGCCGGTGGGGGCCGTCCAGCGGGCGGGCGCCTCGGCGTCCAGGCGGCGCTGCTGGTCCCAGGGGATCAGCGCGCGCAGGGCGCCGTCCAGGGCGTCCGGCTTCAGGTCGGACAGGCGGCGGACGCCCGCGAGGAGCGGCGTCAGCCAGTCGTCGAGGCGCTCCAGGAGCGCGGCGTCGGAGAGATCGGGCCAGGCCGGGTCCCGCGCGTGCAGGAAGCCGGCGCGCTCGCGCAGCGAGGTCGCGGACGAACCCCAGGGCAAGGCGGCCAGGCCCTCGCGGCGGAGGCGGTCGGCGAATGCGCGGGCGACGAGGGACGGGTCGGGGTTGTCGTCGATCTCCTCGCGGATCGTCAGCCGGCCGAGGCGCGTGAGCCGCTTGGCGCGCAGGCGGCCGCCGCCGCTCTCCTCCAGGCGCGCCTCCACCTCGAACTGGTCGGCGAAGACCGCGAGCTGGGCGGGGTCCAGCGGCGCGGCGAGCAGGATGCGGTCGCGGGTCTGGCCGCCGCCCAGCTCGGCGACGGCCAGCCAGGGTTCGCGCGCCAGGGCGTCCGTGGGCTCGACGAAGGCGCCGCGCCCCGTGACCAGCTGGAACTCGCCCTGCCCTCCGCGCGCCTTGGCGATCCGCTCGGGATAGGCGAAGGCGGTGATGAGGCCGTCGGAGAGCGGCTCGCCCCTCCCCGCCGCGGCGGTGGCGGCCGCCCAGCGGTCGGCGAGCGCCCGGGCGTCCCGGGCGCGGGGGCTGCGGTCGCGATCGAGCGCGTCCAGCCGATGGCGGATGTCGGCGTCGCGTCCGCCCAGGCCCCGCTCGGTGAGGAGAGCCGCGATACGCGCGGCGCGGATCGCCTGGCCAGTCTCGGCCGCTTTCAGCACCATGTGCGCCAGGCGCGGCGGCAGCGGCATGTCGCCAAGCGCCCGGCCGTGGTCGGTGAGCACGCCGTCGGCGTCCAGCGCCTCCAGCCGGCGGAGCAGTCCGCGGGCCTCGGCGAAGGCCGCGGCGGGCGGCGGGTCGAGGAAGGCCAGGTCCGAGGCGTCCCGGGCGCCCCACCGGGCGAGATCCAGGGCCAGGCCCGAGAGGTCGGCGTCGAGGATCTCCGGGTCGGCGAAGGCCGGAAGCGCGCGGGTCTCGGCCTCGTCCCACAGCCGGTAGCAGACGCCCGGCTCGGTGCGCCCGGCGCGGCCACGCCGCTGGTCCGCCGCCGCGCGGCTGACCCGGACCGTGGCCAGGCGGGTCAGGCCGCTGGCGGGGTCGTAGCGGGGAACCCGAGCAAGGCCGCTGTCGATCACCACCCGGACCCCTTCGATGGTGAGGCTGGTCTCGGCGATGGACGTCGCCAGCACCACCTTGCGCCGTCCGGACGGCGCCGGCCGGATGGCGCGATCCTGGTCGCGCGGGTCCAGAGCGCCGTAGAGGGGCGCGATCTCCACCCCCGCACGGCCGCGGTCGGCCAGCCGCTCGGCCACGCGCAGGATTTCCCCCTGTCCAGGCAGGAACACAAGAAGGCTGCCGGCCTCCTCGGCGAGGGCCCGCTCGACCACGCGCACGACCTGGTCGTCGACGCGCAGCGCGGGATCGCGGCCGACGTAGCGCGTTGCGACAGGAAACATCCGCCCCTGGCTATCGATCACCGGGGCGCCCTCGAGCAGGCGCGCCACCGCAGCGCCGTCGAGCGTCGCAGACATCACCAGCAGGCGCAGGTCCGGGCGCAGGACCGACTGGGCGTCACGGGCCAGCGCGAGGCCGAGATCGGCGTCCAGGCTGCGCTCGTGGAATTCGTCGAAGATCACGGCGGCGACGCCCGACAGCTCGGGATCGGCGAGGATCATGCGGGTGAAGACGCCCTCGGTGACCACCTCCACCCGCGTGCGGGGCGACACCCGGGTCTGCATCCGCACGCGCAGGCCGACTGTCTCGCCGACCCGCTCGCCCAGCGTCGCCGCCATCCGGTCAGCCGCGGCGCGCGCAGCCAGGCGGCGCGGCTCCAGCACGATGATCCGCCCGCCTCCGCTCCACGCCTCGCCGAGCAGCTCGAGCGGGACCACGGTGGTCTTGCCGGCCCCCGGGGGAGCGACCAGGACGGCGGCGTTGCGCTCGGCCAGCGACGCCTTCAGTTTGGGCAGGGCTTCGTGGATGGGAAGCATTGCCCCGCCTCTAGCCGGAAGCGGGGGCATGTGGGAACCGGCTCCGGCCTTCCCGCTTGACCCGGGGGCCGCACGCAGGCCACGGTCGCGCCAAATTTTACCTGGCGGCCGGGGGGCCGCCATTCGGAGGACCTCCACAAATGTGGCGTGTTAAGCCGCTCGACGCGATCCTTGCGACCGCGGAAAAGAAGTCCCTGCACCGCTCGCTGGGCGCCTTCCAACTCACCATGCTGGGCATCGGCGCCATCATCGGGACCGGCATCTTCGTGCTCACGGCCGAGGCGGCTCAGAAGGCCGGCCCCGGCATGATGCTGGCGTTCGTGATTGCAGGCTTCGTCTGCGCCGTGGCCGCGCTCTGCTACGCTGAAATGGCCGCCATGGTCCCCGTCTCGGGTTCGGCCTACACCTACAGCTACGCCGTCATGGGCGAGCTCCTGGCCTGGATGGTCGGCTGGGCGCTGATCCTGGAGTACGCCGTCGCCGCGGGCGCGGTCTCGGTGGGCTGGTCCGGCTATGTCGTCGGCCTGATCGAGAACGCCTTCGCCATCGACATCCCCAACGCGCTCGTGCGGGGCCCGATGGACGGCGGCCTCGTGAACCTCCCCGCCATGGGCATCGCGCTCGTCGTCACCGCCCTCCTGGTGGTCGGCACGCGGGAGAGCGCCGTGGTCAACTCGTTCCTGGTGGCGATCAAGGTGGCCGCGCTCACCCTGTTCATCGTGCTCGCCGTGCCGGTGATGAACATGGAGAACTTCACCCCGTTCGCCCCGCTCGGCTTCGCCGGCATCTCGGCGGCGGCCGCGTCCATCTTCTTCGCCTACGTGGGCTTCGACGCGGTCTCCACCGCGGCCGAGGAGACCAAAAACCCGCAGCGGAACATGCCCATCGGCCTGATCGGCTCGCTGGCCGTCTGCACGATCTTCTACCTGCTGGTCGCCGCCGGCGTGATCGGCACGGTGGGCGCCCAGCCCGTCCTGGGGGCCGACGGCGCGGCGCTGCGTCCCGGCAGCCCCGAGCTCTCGGCGGCGTGCACGGCGATCGGCGACGCCAAGGTGGTCTGCTCCAAGGAGGCGCTCGCCTGGACCCTGCGCGAGATCGGCTGGCCGCAGATCGGCAACCTGATCGGCCTCGCCGCCGGCCTCGCCCTGCCCTCGGTCATCCTGATGATGATGTTCGGCCAGACCCGGATCTTCTTCGTCATGAGCCGCGACGGCCTCTTGCCGCCGGTGCTGTCCAAGGTGCACCCGAAGTTCCACACGCCGCACGTGATCACGATCATCACGGGAGTCTTCGTGGCGCTCTTCGCCGCCTTCTTCCCCGTCGGCGTGCTGGCCGACATCTCGAACTCGGGCACCCTGTTCGCCTTCGCCATGGTGGCGATCGCGGTGGTGGTGCTGCGCCGGACCGACCCGAACCGCAACCGTCCCTTCCGGACGCCGGCGGTCTTCGTGGTCGCGCCCCTGGCGGCGATCGGCTGCGTGTACCTGTTCTTCAGCCTGTCGAACGAGACCAAGCTGATGTTCGTCGGCTGGGCCCTCTTCGGCCTGCTGGTCTACTTCCTCTACGGCTATCGCAAGAGCCACGTGGCGCACGGCTCGCCCGAGACGCACGAGCTCGATGCGGACGCCCCGCCGCCGCCCATCGCGGGGGCCTGACGGACAATTCCAGACGACGGAAAGGCCCGGGGGCTCCTCCCGGGCCTTTTCTTATGGCGCGCGTCGCCCGATCATGGGGCCATGAACGCGCCCTCGCCTCCGCCGCTTCCGATCCGCGCCCTGATCGCGCCGGTCACGCCCCTACAGCAGAACTGCACCATCGTCTGGTGCGTGAAGACGAAGAAGGCGGCGATCATCGATCCTGGCGGCGAAGTCGATCGGCTCCTGGCGGCGCTGAAGGAGCATGACCTGACGCTCGAGAAGATCTGGATCACCCACGGCCACCTGGACCACGCGGGCGGCACGGCCGCGCTGAAGGAGCTGACCGGCTGTCCCATCGAGGGGCCCCACCCGGACGACCAGTTCTGGATCGACGACATCGGGACCTCGGCGGCCAAGTGGGGGATGCCCGAGGCGCGGCCGTTCACGCCGGACCGCTGGCTGCAGGACGGCGACGTGGTGACCCTCGGCGAGACCGAGTTCGAGGTCTACCACTGCCCGGGTCACACGCCGGGCCACGTGGTCTTCTTCCATCGGGAAGCCAGGTTCGCCCAGGTCGGCGACGTCCTGTTCCAGGGCTCGATCGGACGCACCGACTTTCCGAAGGGGAACTACCAGCAGCTCATCGACGCCATCACCGGCAAGCTGTGGCCGCTGGGCGAGGACGTGCGCTTCGTCCCCGGCCACGGGCCGATGTCCACCTTCGGCCAGGAGCGCAAGACCAACCCCTTCGTGGCGGACATGATCCTGTCGGACGGATGAGGCCCGCTTCGTCCAGGACGCTTGCGACCAACGGGTTTCAGGTGAGACATCTGCAGGTTACGGGCGGCCGCGAACCTGTCGCCCATGGAGCTTGCGACTGACATGGCCGGGGCCGGCGCCCGTATCCTCATGGTCGACGACGACCCCGGCATCCGCGACGTGGTGTCGGACTTCCTGGGCCGTCACGGCTACAAGGTCGAGACCGCAGCCGACGCGACCGAGATGGAACGCGTCCTGGAGCGCGGCCCGATCGATCTCATCGTCCTGGACGTCATGCTCCCCGGCGAGGACGGCCTCGCCGTCTGCCGCAGGCTGACCTCCAACGACAACGCGCCTCCGATCATCATGCTCTCGGCGATGGGCGAGGACACCGACCGCATCGTCGGCCTCGAACTGGGCGCCGACGACTATCTGGCAAAGCCCTGCAATCCTCGCGAGTTGCTGGCGCGTGTTCGCGCGGTGCTGCGGCGGGCCGAGCAAAGGTCGACCGCGGGCGCGCTGGGGGCGGGCTGCGAGTTCGCGGGCTGGCGCCTGGATCTGGTCCGCCGTGAGCTGCGGTCCCCGGACGGCGTCGTCGTGAACCTCTCCTCGGGCGAGTTCTCGCTGCTGCGCGCCTTCGTGGAGCGCCCGCAGCGGGTCCTGACCCGCGACCAGCTGCTGGAGTTCGCCCGCGGCCCGGACAGCGACGCCTTCGACCGCGCCATCGACGTCCAGATCAGCCGCCTGCGCCGCAAGCTCGACGACGGCGGCGGCGGGCACGACCTGATCCGCACCATCCGCAACGAAGGCTACATGTTCACCGCCAAGGTGAAGCGCACGTGACGCGCCGCTCCGCGCCGCTCATCGTCCAGCTGCTCACCCTGACCGGGCTGACGCTGGTGGCGGCGTGGGCCATGAGCACGCTGCTGCTGTTCGCCCTTCCCCCGCCGGCGCCGGACTTCTACCGGGTGTCCGAGATCGCGCGGACCTACCAGGGCGCGGACCTGATCTTCACCGAGCGCAAGCCGCTGACGGTGGTGACCACGCGCAGGGCGCCCTCGCCGGTGCTGGAAGGCCGCACGATCCCGGACATCCGCGCGAAGATCGCCGACGACCTGGGTGTCCCGGTCGCCGACGTGGTCGTGGCCGGCGAGCGTGGGCCGCTGTCGGATCGCCGCGTCGGCCGCATCATCCGCGACCGCGCCGCCCGCGTCGGCATGACCGGCGAGGAGCACTTCCTGGTCCTGCCGTTCAAGGTGGGCGTACGGCAGGCCGACGGGACCTGGCGGGTCGTGCAGACCAAGCCCACGTTCGGCCTCTCGGACTGGCAGCAGCGGCTGGCGCTCTGGTTCGCTCTTTCGGCCCTGCTGATGTCGCCGATCGCCTGGCTCTTCGCACGAAGGCTCACCAAGCCGATCAAGGAATTCGCCGAGGCCGCCGAGCGGCTGGGCCGCGACCCCAACGCCCCGGCGCTGGCGCTGAAGGGGCCGGCCGAGATCGGGATGGCGTCCCGCGCCTTCAACGACATGCAGGAACGCCTGAAGCGCTACGTCGAGGATCGCACCGCCATGGTCGGCGCCATCGCCCACGACCTGCGCACGCCGCTCACGCGGCTGAGGTTCCGGATCGAGGCGCTGCCGGAGGACCAGCGCGCGAAGTATTCCGCCGACCTGGACCAGATGGAGGAGATGATCACCGCCACCCTCGCCTTCGTGCGCGACGCGACGAAGACGGGGGAGCGGACGCCGCTGGAGCTGTCCTCCCTCGTGGAGAGCCTGTGCGACGAGATGGCCGAGACGGGAGCCCGGACCGAGGTGGAGCCCGGCGACAAGGTGGTGCTCGAGGGCGACCCCATGGCGTTGCGCCGGCTGATCGCGAACCTGCTCGAGAACGCGGTGAAGTTCGGCGGCCGGGCCCGCGCCCGCGTGTTCGCCCAGGCCGGCCATGCGGTGGTCGAGATCGACGACGACGGTCCCGGCATCCCGGCGGCCGACGCGGAGAAGGTATTCGAGCCCTTCTATCGGCGCGAGCCGTCGCGCAGCCGGCAGACGGGCGGCATCGGGCTGGGGCTCGCGGTGGTGCGCACCATCGCCCGCGGCCACGGCGGCGACGTCAGCCTGATCAACCGGGCCGGCGGCGGCTTGACGGCGCGGGTTCAGTTGCCGCTGTAAGTCGGGCGATTCCGCGGCGCGCTTCGACGACGCCGGTATCCGAACTGAAATCCTCCCGCAAAGCGCCGCCGCCACGAGTCACGTCGGGTTCATGCGGGCCCGTCGATGCTGGACCGAACATGACCGCCACACCGTCGAAACGCCGCCGCTTCCGTCTCCCGAAGGCCGCCTGGATCGCCCTGGGCGTGATCGTGCTGGCGGTGGCGGCCCTCGTCGCCTTCCAGATGCGGCCCAAGGCGCCGAAGGATCCCTACCGGTTCGCCACCGTCGAACAGGGGGACCTGACGCGCTCGGTCTCGGCCTCGGGCAGCCTGCAGGCCCTCATCACCGTCGACGTGGGCTCGCAGATCTCGGGTCAGGTCACCCGCGTGCTCGCCGATTTCAACGACGAGGTGCGCGCCGGGCAGACCCTGGCCGTGATCGACCCGCAGACGTTCCAGTCGCGCGTGGCGCAGAGCCGGGCCGACATCGCCGCGGGCGAGGCCGGCGTCCGCCAGGCCGAGGCCACGCTGGCCAACGCCCAGGCCGACTACAACCGCAAGAAGGAGCTGGTGGACAAGGGCATCTATTCCCCCAGCACCCTCGATCAGGCCACGGCGGCCATGCGGGTGGCCCAGGCCCAGGTGGCCGCCGCCCGCGCCCGGGTCCAGCAGAGCCGCGCCACCCTGCGCAGCCAGCAGGTCGACCTCGGCCGCACCACCATCTCGGCGCCGATCGACGGCGTGGTCGTCGACCGCAAGGTGGAGCCCGGCCAGACGGTGGCGGCCAGCCTGCAGGCGCCGGTGCTGTTCACCATCGCCCAGGACCTCTCGAAGGTGGAGGTCAGGATCAGCGTCGACGAAGCCGACGTGGGTCAGGTCCAGGAGGGCCAGATGGTCCGCTTCACCGTCGACGCCTTCCCGGACGACACGTTCGAGGGGATCGTCACCCAGGTGCGCATGCAGCCCACCACCGAGCAGAACGTGGTCGCCTACACGGTCATCGCCGAAGCCGACAATCCGCAGCGCAAGCTGTTGCCCGGCATGACCGCCAACGCCGACATCGTCATCGAGACGAAGCGGAACGTGGTGAAGGTCCCGGCCGCTGCGCTGCGCTGGACGCCGCCGGCCGAGAACGCCGGCGGACGCGGCGGCGGCGCGCCCGGCGCCCCCGGCGGCGGCATGGTCGTGGGCGGCCCGGGCTTCGGCGGAGGCCCCCAGCGCGGCGGCGGCGCCCGGCAGGGCCAGGGCGGCCAGCGCGGCGGCCCGGGCGGGCGCATCGTCGAGCAGCTCGACCTCGACGCCCGGCAGCGGAAGGCGTGGGAGGACATCCAGGCCGAGATGCGCCCCAAGCGCCAGGCCGCCATGGCCGCCGCGGGCGGTGATCGCCGCGCGGCGATGACCGCCATGCGCCAGGTGACGCGGGAGAGCCTGGCGAAGCTGACGCCGCAGCTTCGGCCCGACCAGCGGACCAAGCTGGCCGCGCTCCTGGAGACCCTTGCCGAGGGACGCGGCCGCGCCGCGGGCATGCGCGGCGGCACGGTCTATGTGCTGCGCGACGGCAAGCCCACGCCGATCCCGGTGCGCATCGGCGCCACCGACGGGACGGCCACGGAGATCGTCAGCCGCCAGCTCAAGCCGGGCGATCAGGTGATCGTCGGCGGTGGCCCCAAGCCGCCGGCCCGGCTGGGACCGCCCGGCGGCGGAGGCGGCGGGGGCGGCGTTCGGGTGAAGATGTGATCTCGGTCGCCGCCCTCACCAAGGTCTACCGGATGGGCGACGAGGACGTGCCCGCGCTGGCGGGCGTGTCGCTCGAGATCGGCCGCGGCGAATACGTGGCGGTCATCGGCCCCTCCGGCTCGGGCAAGTCGACGCTGATGAACATCCTGGGCGGGCTCGACCGGCCCACCTCGGGCAGCTACCGCTTCGAGGGCGAAGAGGTCGGCGAGTTCGACGACGACCAGCTCGCGGGCTTCCGCCGGCGGCGGATCGGCTTCGTCTTCCAGTCCTTCCAGCTCCTGCCCCGCCTGACGGCCCTTCAGAACGTCGAGCTGCCGATGATCTACGCCGGCGCCGCGCCGGCCGAGCGCCGGGCGCGGGCCCGGGAGCTGCTGGAGCGCGTCGGCCTCGGCTCGCGCATGGGACACCGGCCGACGCAGCTCTCGGGCGGGCAGCAGCAGCGGGTGGCCATCGCCCGCTCGCTGGCCAACCGCCCCGACCTGTTGCTCGCCGACGAGCCGACCGGCGCGCTCGACACCCATACCGGCGAGGAGGTGCTGAAGCTCTTTCATGAGCTCAACGCCGACGGGCTCACGCTGGCGATCGTCACCCACGATCCGGACGTGGCGAACGAGGCCCAGCGGCGGGTGGCGTTCCGCGACGGCCTGATCGTCTCGGACGAGCGGAGCGCGGCATGAGGTTCGTCGAGCTGATCCGCTTCGCGCTGGGCGCTATCGTCGCGCACCCCATGCGCAGCGGCCTGACGTCGCTGGGGGTGGTGATCGGCGTCGCCGCCGTGGTGATGATGACCGCCATCGGCCTGGGCGCGCAGCAACGGGTCACCAGCGCGATCTCCGGGCTGGGCTCGAACCTCATCATCGTGAGTCCAAGCTTCCAGCGGGGTCCCGTCAGCCAGGGCGCGGGATCCGGCATGTCCCTTCGCGACAGCGACGCCGAGGCCATCGCGCGTCAGGTCGAGGACGTCGCCGCCGTCGCGCCGGCGGTCACCACGCGCGCGCAGCTGGCGGCGGACGGGGCCAACTGGAACACGCGGATCGACGGCGTCACGCCGGACTATCTCGTGGCCCGCGACCTCGTCATCGCCCGCGGCCGGATGTTCGACGAGCGAGAAGCGCGGCAGGGCAAGAAGGTGATCGTGGTGGGCCCGACGGTGGCCCGCGAGCTGTGGGGCGACACCGATCCGATCGGCAGGCGCATCCGCGTGCGCTCGGTCCCGTTCGAGGTGATCGGGGTCCTGGAGTCCAAGGGCAACGCCGGCCTGGGCCAGGACCAGGACGACGTGGCCCTGGCGCCGCTGCAGGCGGTGCGGTCGCGGCTGGTGGGCCGCCGGTTCCGCGGGGACACGATCCAGACGATGTACGTGAAGTCGCTGGACGCCGACTCCCTCGACCGGGTGCAGGAGGACGTCACCAACCTGCTGCGCGAGACCCACCGCATCCGGCCCGGCGAGGAGGACGACTTCCAGACCCAGAACATGGCCTCGATCCTGGCCACCATGCAGGCGGCGGTGGCCACGTTCACGGTGTTCCTCGCCGCCGTGGCGGCGGTGTCGCTGGTGGTGGGCGGCGTCGGCATCATGAACATCATGCTGGTCTCGGTCACCGAACGGACCCGTGAGATCGGCCTGCGCATGGCGCTGGGCGCCAAGCGGTCCGATGTGCTCATCCAGTTCGCCCTGGAGTCCGTCGCGCTCTCGATGGCGGGGGGGCTGATCGGCCTCACGATCGGTGTGCTGGGCGCGCTCGGCGTCGCCAGGCTGGCCGACTGGCCGGCCGCGGTCCCGCCCTGGGCCGCGCCGCTGGCTCTGGGCTTCTCGATGGTCGTGGGGCTGGTGTTCGGCGCCTACCCGTCGTGGCGGGCCGCCCGCCTCGACCCCATCGAGGCGCTGCGTCGCGAATAAGTCGCGTCTGCGGCTGCAACCTTGACTGGCTTCAGGGGTTAGCCAGACCGCAAGCCCCTTGCGGAACGACCCCAGTCAGCACGGAGACCCACCGTCGACGAAAACGCCCGAGGAACCCAGGCGCGCCGCGCCGGCGTCCCTCCCGTGCACCGGCCGATGGCGAGCGGTCGGCGGCGCGCGTCCCGCGAAGACAGCCCCCAACTCGCCGAGTAAGTGAGGAGAGTCCCTCGATGGCCACCGCTGACACCGGCAAGCCCCGCGCCCGACGCGGCTTCGCCGCCATGAACCCCGAACGCCGCCGCGAGATCGCCCGCAAGGGCGGCGCCAGCGTCCCCGGCGAGAAGCGCAGCTTCGCCAAGGACCGCGACCTCGCCGCTTCGGCCGGCCGCAAGGGCGGCGAGGCCAGCCGCGGCGGCGGCCGCACGCGCGGCAGCGAAAGCTGAGGCGCCGACCCGCGCCATTCCAACATGACGATACCGCGCAGGGGATGAGAGACCCAGGTCTCTCATCCCCTCTTGCTGTCGGGGCTCAGGCGCGGAGCAGCACTTCGGCGAAGCCGGGTTCGGCGCTGCGCCAGCTTTCCTCCACGGACCAGCCGGCGTCGCCGGCGAGCGCCGCGAAGCCTTCCAGCGTGAACTTGTGCGAGTTCTCGGTGTGCAGTGTCTCACCCGCGCGAAAGTGGAACGGCCGGCCGGCCACGCGCACGGTCTGGTCGGCGAGGCTCTCGAGGTGCATCTCGATCCGACTCTCGGCGGGGTTCCAGATCGCGCGGTGGCGAAAGGCCGCGAGATCGAAGTCCGCGCCGAGCTCACGGTTGATGCGGGCAAGCAGGTTCAGGTTGAAGGCGGCCGTCACGCCCTGGGCGTCGTCGTAGGCCGCCACCAGGACCTCTGGCGACTTCACCAGATCGATCCCCACCAGCAGGGCGGCGCCGGGCCCCAGGAGGCGACGCGCGCCCTCCAGGAAGGTCCTGGCCTGCGCCCGGTCGAAGTTGCCGATCGTGGAGCCCGGGAAGAAGCCGACCACCGGCCTGCCGCGCGCCGCCTCGGGCAGCTGCAGGGCGTTGGTGAAGTCGTCGCGAAGGGCGGCCACGGTGAGCCCGGGATAGTCGGAGCGGATCGCCCGCGCGGCCGCCTGCAGCGCGGTTTCCGAGATGTCGATCGGGACGTACACGGCGAGCTGGGGCGCGGCGTCGAGCAGGATGCGAGTCTTGGTGCTGGCGCCCGAGCCGAACTCCACCAGCGCCGCGGCGTCGGGGATGCGGCGGGCGATCCGGGCGGCCTGGTCCTGCAGCAGCGCGATCTCGGTCCGGGTCGGATAGTACTCCGGCAGTTCGGTGATGAGCTCGAAGAGGCGCGAACCCTCGGCGTCGTAGAAGTGCTTGGGCGGGATCGACTTGCGGGACTTCGACAGGCCCGCCAGCACGTCGGCCTCGAAATCCGACGCCGCGGCGCCTTCGCCGTGTCCGTCCAGCGCCAGGCGCACGCCGGAGAACATCCAGCGCTGATGCGGATAGAAGAAGTTGCGGTAGCTGGCGCGGACGTGGCCGGCCGGCGTCACCGAGGCGCCGCCGCGCAGCACGAACTGGCCGGACATGAACTTGCCGTTGTACTCGCCCACCGCCCCCGCCGCGGGGCGGAACCCGGGGTACGGAAGGTAGGCGCTGCGGGTCCATTCCCAGAGCTCGCCACGGCCCCTGAGGTCGCCGCCGGCGGTCGCCGCGTGCTCCCACTCGGCCTCGGTAGGGAGGCGCGCGCCGGCCCAGGCGGCGTAGGCGTCGGCCTCGTAGTAGCTCACGTGGCTGACCGGCTGGTGGGAATCGAGCGGCCGCGCGCCCGTGAGACCCATGATGGTCCAGCCGCCGGCGCCCTCGCGCCAGTAGACGGGGGCCTGCCAGCCCTCGGCCCGGCAGAGGGCCCAGCCGTCGGACAGCCAGAGCTCGGGCCGCCGGTATCCGCCGTCGGCCATGAACGCCAGCCATTCGCCGTTGGTCACCAGCCGGTCCGCCAGGCGGAAGGGCTCGAGCCAGACGCGGTGGCGTGGCCCTTCGTTGTCGAACGCGAAGCCGTCGCCGGCATGGCCGATCTCCGCGAGGCCGCCCGGAACGTCCACATAGGCCATGGGGCCAGGGTCGGCCGCGGGCGCGGGCCGCGGCGGCGCGAAGGCGGGGCTGAGCGGCGACTGGGCGAACAGGTGCAGGATGTCCATCAGGATCAGCTCCTGGTGCTGCTCCTCGTGCGCCAGCCCCAGGTCGAGGAGGCCGCCCAGCGTGTCCACGCCGTTCGCCAGCAGCCGCTCCATCGCCGCGTCCACGTGCGCACGATAGGCGAAGACGTCGGCCACGGTCGGACGGGTGATCAGCCCCCGCGCCGGTCGCGGCTGCCGCGGGCCGACCGCCTCATAGTAGGAGTTGAACAGGTAGCCGAACCGCGGATCGAACACGCGGTAGCCGGGCAGGTGCGGCCCCAGCATGAAGGTCTCGAAGAACCAGGTGGTGTGGGCGAGGTGCCATTTCGTCGGGCTGGCGTCGGGCATCGACTGGGCGCCCATGTCCTCGGGCGTCAGGGAGCGCGTCAGGGCCTCCGTACCGCGGCGCACGGCCCGGTAGCGCACAATGGCGTCCGTCGCGCTCGCCTCGACGTGCAGGCGAGAGCGATCCTCAGGCCGTCGTTCGGTCTCGCGCATCTGAGGTCCCTTCATGATCGAACGCCGCACCCGACGTCCGTCACCATGGGGACAAAACCGGAACGCGGCAACAGGTCGGGTCATGCCCCGTCCGCATCGCATCGATGCCAACGCCGATTCGCCCACAGCGGTTCCGCCGTCCTGGCGGAGCGGCCGGAACGGTCCCAGGCGCGCCGCGTTCAGATGACCTGGCGGCTTCGTACCGGTCGAGCGGCCGGGTTCCCAAAGGGGTGTGTATGACCTCCGTGTCGAGTTGGCGGGATGATGTCGTCGGACTCATTCCCGCGCTGCGAGCCTTTGCGTGGTCCCTCAGCCACAACGGGTCCGACGCCGACGACCTGGTTCAGGACACGCTGATCAAGGCGTGGGCCAACCGCGACAAGTTCGAGCCCGGCACCAACCTGCGCGCCTGGCTCTTCACGATCCTGCGGAACACCTACTACACGAACGTCCTGCGCCGCCGCCGCGAGGTGCGCGACGAGATGGGCGAGTACGCCAGCACGCTGAAGACCCCGCCGACCCAGGAGTGGAGCGTGGCCATGCGCTCGCTGCAGGCGGCCCTGCAGCAGCTTCCCAGCGAGCACCGCGAAGCCCTGATCCTGGTGGGCGCGGCGGGGCTCTCCTACGAAGAAGCCGCCGAGATCTGCGGCTGCGCGCTGGGCACGATCAAGAGCCGTGTGAACCGGGCCCGCGCGCGCCTGCTGAAGATCATGGACGCGGACGACCCGACGGACGTCATGGCTCTGGAGTCGGCGGCGGTTCTGGGGACGGCCTAGCCGCGTCCTGCCCGGCGGCGGCCTCGAGCTCGTCCACCACGCGCATCACGTGCTCGGGCACACCCCGGGCCTCGAGTCCCCGGAACATCCCTCTCAGCGCCGCATCAACCGCGGCTGCGCGCTTCCTGCCCGCCATCGCGCCCCCCTGCCCGCGCAGACTACACATGTGAGCCGCGCGAGGTCGAGCCGCCGACCGCTGCTATTTCGTCTCCGCCGGATAGACCACGGGCAGGACCACCGCCGTCGGATGGGCGGCGTCGACGTAGATCGTGTTGACCGCCACCCGCGGCTTCAGCTTCGCCGAGCCCGGCGGCTCGCCGGTGTTGGGGTTCACTTCGAAGCGCGGGCTGTTCGACGAGGTGATGTGCAGCGCGATCCGGTGCCCCTTCTCGAAGGTGATCGCCGTGGGCCACAGGTCGATGACCAGCTTCTCGGGCGCGCCGGGGGTCATCATCCGCACCTGCTCCGGCATCCGCCCGTCGCGGAAGCGCGTGCGGATCGGCGCGTCGAGGATCAGGGCCTCGTAGCCGTCGGGATAGACGTCCACCAGCTTGGCGACGAAGTCGGTGTCGGGCCCGTCAGTCGCGGCCCACAGCTCCACCTTCACCGGGCCGGCGATGGCGACATCCTTCTCCAGCGGCGGGGTCGAGAAGCGCAGGTAATCCTGCCGCTGGCCCACCTTGCGCTGGTCGTCGGGTCCGCGCTCGAAGGTCAGGTTGGCGCCGCCGAAGGTGGTCACCGGGTTGGCGGGGTCGAAGCGGTAGCTCCACCGCTGCCCCTTGCCCGTCGGCGCGCTCGGGACCAGGCTGTTCCCGGGGCCGGGATAGTAGCGCACCTCGCGGTAGGCGGGCGGCCAGTTCGCCGAAGCGAGCATCCGGTTCTTCGGGCTGTAGGCGTCCTTCCGCGCGCTCGCCATCATGAAGTACTGGACCGGCGGCTCGTCCATGATCCCGTTGTCCTGGCCCTTCAGCCAGTAGTCGAACCAGCGGATCTCCTGGTCGCCGCCCAGGCTCAGACGGTCGCTGCCAGGATAGGCCAGTTCGCCGGAAAGCTGGCCGTGGCCGAACGGGCCCATCAGGAGCTTCTGGTTCCCGCGCGCGCCGGCGGCGCCGTGGTTCTGCAACCACTCGAAGTTCTCGACCGTGCCGCCGTTGAAGATGTCGTACCAGCCGCCGACGTTGTAGATCGGGATCTGGATGTACTTGCGGTTCTGGACCATGGAGACGCGGTTCCAGGACACGTCGTCGAAGGCCCGGCCGCGGGTGCGGTTCAGCGCCTCCTCCGAGACCCCCTGCCCGCGCAGCCAGCCGACGGTGTCCTTCTCCTTCAGGACGCCGCCCGGATAGCTGTAGGCCAGCCGGTCGGCCGGGGCGACGACCACGTAGGCGGCCTTCAGGTGCGGAGGCGCAGCCATGGCCGCCGAGTTGGCGGTGATCCCCAGGGCCGAGCCGCCGGTCATGCCGACCCTGCCGTTGGACCAGGGCTGGGTCCCGGCCCATTCCACCGCGTCGTAGCCGTCCTCGATGTCGTTCTCGAAGGCGGCGTAGAAGCCCTGGCTGCGACCCTTGCCGCGGACGTCCTGGAGCACGAAGACGTAGCCGGCGTCGGTATAGCGCTTCGCCTGCGCCGCCAGCCGCTTGCGGTTCTCCTCGCCCCTGGGATCGGCCTTCGGATCGATGCGGCCGTCCTTGAGGTAGGGCGTGCGCGAGAGGACCACCGGCCAGGGTCCCTGCCCTGCCGGCTTGAACACATTGGCGGACAGCTTGACGCCGTCGCGGAGCGTCATGACCTCCTCGACCGCTCCGGGCGGCAGCCCCGGCCACGGCGCGGGCTTCTCGGCGGCAGCTGCGGCCCGCCGCTGCGCCAGCGCCGGATCCGCCGCGGCGGTCGTGAGGATGAGCGCCGCCGTCGAGGCGAGCGCCAGCTTGCGCCAGCTCAGCATGTGTCCCGTTCCCTCCCGCGGGTCTTGCCGCCCGCGCCTTCGAAGCCCTGTGGCGGCATCTAAGCACGCACCGTGCGAGGTGTCCTTTCCGCGCGGAAACGCGGCGGCTAGAACCCGCGTCATGGACCGCGCCCACGCCGAAGCCCTCGACGCCGACGATCCGCTGCGCGCGTTCCGCGACCTGTTCGACCTGCCGGACGGCATCATCTACCTCGACGGCAATTCGCTGGGGCCGATCCCGAAGGCGACGCGCGGGCGGATGGACGACGTCCTGGCGCGCGAATGGGGCCACGACCTCATCACCAGCTGGAACAAGGCGGGCTGGATCGACGCGCCCCAGCGGGTGGGGGACAAGATCGCGCGGCTGATCGGCGCGACGCCGGGCGAGGTGGCGGTGGCGGACTCCACCTCGGTGAACCTCTTCAAGCTCGCGGCGGGCGCGCTCCCCCTGCGCCCGGGGCGCCGGAAGATCGTGACCGAAGCCGGCAACTTCCACACCGACGTCTACGTGCTGGAGGGCCTGGCGGCGCTGGTCGGCGCGACGCTCGAGGTCCTGCCCCGCGACCAGGTGCTCGGCGCCGTCGACGACGAAACGGCGCTGTTGGTGCTGACCCATGTCCACTACGCCACGGCCGAGGCCTGGGACATGGCGGCCGTCACGGCGGCGGCGCACGCGAGGGGTGCGCTGGTCCTCTGGGACCTCAGCCACACCGTGGGCGCGGCCGGCTGCGACCTGAACGGCGCGGACGCCGACCTCGCCGTCGGCTGCGGCTACAAGCACCTGAACGGCGGGCCGGGCGCGCCGGCCTTCCTGTTCGTCGCCAAACGTCACCAGGCGGCGATCCGCCCCCCTCTGTCCGGCTGGATGGGCCACGCCGCGCCCTTCGCCTTCGAGCCCCGCTACCGCCCGGCCCCCGACATCCGCGCCCAGCTCTGCGGCACGCCGCCCATCCTGGGGATCGCAGCGCTCGAATGCGGCGTCGACATCCATCTGCGCGCGCCCGCCGGCGCCGTCGCCGCCAAGGGCCGCAGCCTGTGCGAACTGTTCACGCGGCTGGTCGAGGCCCGCTGCGGCGGGCTCGGCCTGACGCTGGTGGGCCCGCGCGACATGGCCCGGCGCGGCCTGCACGTGGCGTTCGCCCATCCCCACGGCTACGCGCTGGTCCAGGCCCTGATCGCCCGCGGGGTGATCGGCGACTTCCGCGACCCCGACATCTGCCGGTTCGGCTTCACGCCGCTCTTCCTGAGCCATGCCGAGGTCTGGGACGCGGTCGAGATCCTGCGCGACGTGCTGGAGACCCGCGCCTTCGAGCGTCCGGAGTTCCGGGTCCGGGCGACCGTGACCTGAAGGCAGGCTTCCGCCGCGGGGTCCCCGTTGCTAGCTATTCCGCCGACGGGCGCGGAAACGCCCGCGAGGAAACCCAAGGGCCAGAATGACCGACGATCCCATCCAGCTGCTGATCGACATCGCGCGCGTCCACGGGCGTGAGCGCGCAGACCGCGTGGCCGTGCACTTCGAGGGCCGCGACCTGACCTACGCCGAGCTCGACCGGCGCTCCGACCAGGTGGCGGGGCTGCTGCAGAAGCTGGGCGTGAAGGCCGGCGACCGCGTGGCCTGGCTCGGCCGGGCGTCGGAGGCCTGGTACGAGATCTTCTTCGGCGTGGCCAAGGCGCGCGCCTGCTTCGCCCCGATCAACTCGCGCCTCGCCGTGCCCGAGATCGCCTTCATCCTGCAGGACTCCGGCGCCGACGTGTTCTTCGTGAGCCCCGAGTTCTACGCGGCCGCGGAAGCCGTGCTGAACCAGGTGGACCGCGAGGTGCTCGTGGTGGGCGTGGGCGGCGGCGGTCCCGCCTTCATGGACTACGCGTCGGCCCGCGACTCCGCTCCGACCCCCGCCCTGTCCGAGCCGGCGGCGGAGGACGACGTCCTGCAGCTCTACACGTCCGGCACGACGGGCCTGCCGAAGGGCGTGCGCCTGACCAACGCCAACTACAGCGCCTTCCTCAACCTGCGCCACGCGATCGAGGGGTTCTCGTACGAAGCCGACGACACCGTGCTGATTCTGATGCCGATGTTCCATGTGGCCGGCACGAACATCAGCTTCGCCGGGCTGGCCTCGGGCGCGCGCATCGTGCTGCAGGCCGACTTCGTCCCCCCGAAGGTGCTGGAGGCGTTCGGCGTCGAGCGCGTCAACCACGTCTTCCTGGCCCCGGTGATGATCAACGCCCTGCTGCAGACCCCCGGCGTGGACCAGGCCGACTTCTCCAGCCTGAAGACCGTGAGCTACGGGGCTTCGCCGATTTCGGAAGCGGTGCTGGCCAAGGCCACCCAGGTGTTCGGATGCGGGTTCATCCAGTTCTACGGCATGACCGAGACCACGGGCGCCGGAACCACGCTGGCGCCCGGTGAGCACCGGGGCGAACTTCTGCGCTCGTGCGGCCGGCCCTGGCCGACGCTGGAGACCCGGATCGCCGACGAGGACGGCGCCACGCTGCCCGCGGGCGAGATCGGCGAGATCGAGATCCGCGGCCCGATCGTCATGGCCGGCTACTGGAACCGGCCCGAGGCGACCGCCGAGACCATCCGGCCGGACGGCTGGCTGCGCACCGGCGACGCCGGCTACATGGACGAGCACGGCTTCTTCTTCGTCCACGACCGGGTGAAGGACATGATCGTGTCGGGCGGCGAGAACGTCTATCCGGCCGAGGTGGAGAACGCGATCCTGGGCTGCCCGGGCGTGGCCGACGCCGCGGTCATCGGCGTGCCCGACGACAAGTGGGGCGAGGCGGTGAAGGCCATCGTCGTGAAGGCGCCCGGCGCCGATCCGACGCCCGACGACGTCATCGCCTGGGCCCGCCAGCGGATCGCCGGCTACAAGGCGCCCAAGAGCGTGGACTTCATCGACGTCCTGCCGCGCAACCCCTCGGGCAAGGTGCTGCGCCGCGAACTGCGCAAGCCGTACTGGGAAGGGCGGGACCGGAAGGTCGGCTGAGCGGCGTCCGGGCCGGACGGGCCGGCCCGGACACGGCTGTCAGGCGCTGGCGGCGGCGCTGGGACGGGCCTTCACGCGCTCGAACCAGTCGGCGACGCGCTTGTTGTTCGTGTCCACGGGCTGGCCCACCATGGCCCCGAAGTCCATGAAGGCGAACAGCTGGATGTCGGCCAGGGTGAAGCGGTCGCCGGCGATCCACGGGCCCTTCATGTTGGCCTCCAGCCAACGCAGGCCGTCCTGGGCCACCGCCTTCAGGCCCGGCGACGCCTCGGGCAGGCAGCGGATGCGCGACTGGAACATCGCAAGGCCTTCGCCGTAGCGGAAGCCGTTCGTCATGGGCTCGCAGATGTTCAGGTCGACGCGGCGGGTCCACATGCGGGTCTCGGCGCGCTCCTCGGGCGTCGTGCCGATCAGCGGCGGGCTGGGGTGCTTCTCCTCAAGGTACTCGCAGATGGCGGTGATCTCGCTGAGGAGCCCGCCGCCGTCCATCTCCAGGGCCGGGGTCTGGCCCGCCGGATTGACCTTCAGGTAGGCGTCCTGGCGGTTCTCGCCCCCGCGGAGGTCCACCTCGATGCGGGGAAGATCGATCCCCTTCTCCGCCATGAACATCTTCACGACCCGCGGATTGGGTCCGATCGACGTATAGAGCTTCAACGCTAGTCCCTTCCCTCTTCTCGTTGTCCGACCCGGGGCCGGCTCGCCCCAGGGGTGGAATCACTCGCCCGTTGGGCGTATAACGCCGCGTCATGCAAGAGCGCAGTTTCCGCAAGGATCTGACGGGCTCGGACGAGAGCCTCGATCATTTCCTGTCGCGCCTCAAGGGACAGCTCTCGCGGCCCAAGGCGCGCTCCCGCCGCTATCCCCCACCGGAGGACGGCCACTTCGTCACCAGCCGGCGCCCGTTCGGCGGCGCAGGCGGCGCCGAGGCGCCGATCCCTTCCGACCGACCTCCGGCCGACTGCCACGCCGTCTAGGGCCGCCTTTAAACTCGAGCGCGTTCCCGGAGCGAAGGCGGCTGCCGCTTTGCCGAACGCACTCCAGGGCTCAGGCGCCATTCGATATCGGCGCTTTCAACACCTCCCGGCCGTCCCGGCGAATGCCGGGACCCAGATCCATGCGCGGGACTTGGTGGGAGGGGCTCCGAACCCGCGGAACCCGCCTCTTAGCCACGCCATCTGGATCCCGGCCTTCGCCGGGATGATCGGGCCTTGAGTCCGGAACCTAGGGCTGCAGCGTGAAGTTCGAGGCCAGGACGCACTCCGCCCTTCCCTGCGGCGTCCTGACCGTGGCGGGCTGGCCGGCGCCCGGGGCGTAGAACCACTCGCCCTTGGCGGTCTTCACCTGCAGGAGGGCCGGTCCCGTGAACTGGCAGACCGGGTAGGTCGCCGGGCTCCAGCCGCCACCGTAGCGCAGGGTCGAGCAGTCCATGTGGCCGAACTGGCGGCCGAACACGACGCCTTCGTAGAGCGTGGCCTTGAACGCCCTGAGCCGCCGGGCTTCGAACTGGGCGGCTGTGATCTCGGGACACGGCGGACCGGCGACCGCCGCCTGCCGGGCGCGGTCGAGCGCAAAGTCACGCTGCCGCAAGTAGCTGCCGCCATAGAGCCAGGCGGCGAAGCCCAGGAAGACGGCCGCCGCGACCCAGACCGCGGCCCTCTGGCCGGCCGTCAGCCGGCGGCGGCGCGTCATGCGGGCGCCCTCGCGGTGGCCAGCACGCACCGTGCGACGCCGTCCCGGGTGGACACCGTCGCCGGGCGCCCGGGCCCGGGCCGGAAGCGCCACTCGCCGCGGGCGGTGCGGACGCGCAGGTCGCTCGGCCGGTCGAACTGGCAGACCGGATAGCTCGCGTCGCCGCGGCCGCCGTCGACGAAGATGGTGGCGCACTCCATCTCGCCCTTGCTGCGCTCGAACGAGACCTCGCCGTAGTCCGAGCGGCGCAGGCCGCGGGGCGCCGCCAGCAGTTCGGCCTCGGTGATCTGCGGGCACGGCGGGCCCTCGATGGCCCAGGCCTTCGCGTCGTCGACCCGCATCTGATGGATCCGCAGGTAGCGCGCGCCCAGCCCTCCGACGACCAGGACCGCGATCGCGGCGAGGATCGTGGGGCCGACCCACGTCTGCTTTCCAGCGAGCATCGGCGGAGCTCCGAACTACAGTTGTACGACGGAGCAAATTTACAGGCGTAGGTCAAGCCCTCAGGCGGCGAGTTTCTCCGTCGAGGCCTGTGCCGGGCGCGCCCGGTTGGAGAAGCGCAGGACGCCGTCCTCGAGCTTGGCGTAGCGCAGGCTCATCAGGTCCAGGGCGTAGTTCTGGTTCAGCTTCCACGGGACCTTATTCCCCTGCTTGGGGAACTTCGCCATGGCGCGCTGGACGTAGCCGGACGAGAAGTCGAGCCAGGGCTCGAAGGTCACGCTCAGATCATCGTTCACCGGCGTCGCCTGACGCAGGCCCGTCGCCTTCATTTGGTTGAGCAGGCGGCAGACGTACTCGCACGTCAGGTCGCACTTCAGCGTCCACGAGGCGTTGGTGTAGCCGAACGCCGAGGCGAGGTTCGGGACGCCCTCGTACATCATGCCCTTGTAGGCCAGCGTCTGGGACGGATCGACCTGGCGGCCGTCGACACTGATCTCGACGCCGTTCCAGACCTCCAGCACGAGGCCGGTCGCCGTGACCACGATGTCGGCCTCAAGCTCCTGGCCGGACTTCAGGCGGATGCCGGTCTCGGTGAAGGTCTCGATGTGATCGGTCACGACCGAGGCGCGGCCGGCCCTGATCTCGCGGAACATGTCGGCGTCCGGAACCAAGCAGAGGCGCTGGTCCCAGGGGTTGTAGGTGGGCGTGAAATGGCGGTCGACGTCGTAGTCCGGCCCGAGCTGTTCGCGCACCATCTTGATGATGTTGGCCTTCACCTGCGCGGGCTTCCGGCGCGCCAGGTTGAAGAACCACATGCCGAAGAGGACGTTGCGCCAGCGCACGATGTCGTAGGCGAGCTTGCCGGGCAGCCGCCTGCGCAGCCAGTTCGCCATCGCATCCTCGGCCGGGCGGCTCACCACATAGGTGGGCGAGCGCTGCAGCATGGTCACGTGGCCCGCCGTGCGCGCCATCTCGGGGACGAGCGTCACGGCCGTGGCGCCGGAGCCGATCACCACTACGCGCTTGCCGGCGTAGTCGAGGCCCTCGGGCCACTTCTGCGGATGGACGAAGGTTCCCTTGTACCGGTCCGCGCCGGGCCACTCGGGCGTGTAGCCGCCCTCGTAGGAGTAGTAGCCGCCGCAAAGGAACAGGAAGCCGCAGGTGAACCGCTTCACGGCCCCCGCGACCTCGGCCTCCACCGTCCAGCAGGCGTCCTCGGTTGACCACGCGGCGCGCCTCACCTGATGGCCGAAGCGGATCTTGCGGTCGATGCCGTTCTCGGCGGCGGTCTGGCGGACATACCTCAGGATCGACGGACCGTCCGCGATCGCCTTCGCCTCGGTCCACGGCTTGAAGGCATAGCCCAGGGTATACATGTCGGAATCCGACCGGATGCCCGGGTAGCGGAAGATGTCCCAGGTGCCGCCGATCGCCTCGCGGCCTTCCAGGATCACGTAGCTGCGGTCGGGGCACGCCGTCTGCAGGTGATAGCCGGCGCCCACGCCGGACAGCCCTGCGCCCACGATCACAACGTCGAAGTGTTCAACCATGTCCGCCTGCCGCCACCGATCGGGACACGGGTATAACTGAACACCGCTAAGTTGTCAGCGTGCCTGGTCCGCGGTCAGAACCGCGACCGGAACCCGGCGCTCACGCGGTGCCGCGACGCGTCGCGGTAGCCCACCTGTCCTTCGTAGTCGACGTACGGCGCGAAGCCGTTCGGCAGGACGAAGAGGAGGCTGGCGCCCAGGTTGAACGCATTGCGATCCGGGGCGTCGTTGCTCAGGCGGAACGGCGTCCTGGCCGGATCGAGCGCCAGGCGGGTCGTCGCAGTGCGGGCGTCGTCGTCGAACTCGTGCTCGAACTCGACGCGCGCCTGGGGGACGACGACGCCCCAGCTTGCGCCGATCGCATAGGAGGCCCGCGCGCCGAGGATCGACGTGAACGACGTCGACCGTGCCCGGGAAACGTTCAGCGCCAGGCCGACGCCGCCGTCGCGCTCGGTGTAGGCGTCGATCTTCGTGCGGATGTAGCGCAGCCGCGCGTACGGCCCGAGGCTGAGCGGGCCCATCTGGCCGTCATACCCGAGGCCGACCGCCGCGTGGTACTCGCGCCCATCCGGCGACCCCACGGCTCGGACGTTGGTCTGCGGGATCAGGCGGTTGCTTTCCTGGAACGTCGCGTTGCGCCGGATCCGGTGGTCCGCGAACCCGACGCCGGCCGAGGCGTCCAGCCAGACCGCATCCGACAGCGAGGTCGAGCCGAACGCCAGAATCGTCACCTGCTCGGTGTCGATGCCGCCGGCGTCGGCCTGGGGCGTGAACGCATTGCCCGGCCGGTTCGCGTCGAAGTCGGAGCCGTAGTCGCTGTAGGTCGCCGAAAGGCCGACGATCGTGTTGGGCGAGAGCCGCCAGTCGACGCCGGCGGTGATGCGCCAGGCGTCCGCATCGAACCCGCGCTCGTTGTCGAACGGCCCGCGATCCTGGTCGAACCATTCGCCCTGCACGCTGCCGAAGAAGCCGAAGCCGCCTTCGGCCTTCGCGTCGCTGTCGCCGGCGCGGACGCCCTCCAGCCGTCGCTCGGTCGCTTCGGCCAGCGCCTGCGCGCGCGCCAGCGATGTCGAGGCCAGCACCGACGTCTGGTTCGGGTTCAAGGAGGACTCGCTGTCCCCGGAAAGCTGCCCGCCGCGCGAGGCGGCGCAGAGGCTCGCAAGCGCGCCGGTGGCGCCCGTGCAGGCCTGCAGGAAATAGGTCTGATAGGCCGCGTTCCCCGCCGATTGGGCGTGGGCGGCGCCGCCGCCAAGGCCCCCCAGCGCCACGAGGGCCGTGGCCGCCCGACGCATCATCCGCATGACCATGCTCCCCTCCTCAGTTCTTCGTCACGAAAAAGAAGTCCCCGGCTTCATGTCCGGCAAAGCGGATCGGCGCGTAGACCGGGATCTGGTCGATGCTGGCCCCGGCGGCCGAGGTGGTCACCTGCTGCACGACCCTCTGGGCCAGGCGCTGGCTCTCCATCACGCCCTGGTTGGCCTCCAGCGCCGCCAGGAACGCCGCGGCGAAGACCGAGTGCTCGCCCCCGCCGCCGTCCAGCACCGGCTGCACACCGCCCGAGGTCAGGACCACGCGCGCCCGTTTCGTGGCCATGGCCTTGAGCCAGCGCATGCGCTCCTCCTCGGTCAGGCCCGCCTCCATCCGGGCCATGGAGGCGCGGGTGAGCACGCCCGAGTAGCAACTGTCGGCCACCAGCAGCACCTGCTTGGCCGTCATGGCGTTGAGGACATCGGTGATCTGGATGGACGAGATCCAGTTGGCCGTGGAATTGAGTTCCGCGTCGACGGGCAGCCAGTAGCCGCGGTTGTTCACCCGGTCGAGTTCGCCGTGCCCGGCGTAGTAGATGAGGAGGTTGTCCTGCGCGGTAAGCTCCTCGCGCAGCTTGTTGAGCGCGGAGAGCAGCTGGTACCGGTCGGCGTTCAGCAGCAGCGTGGTCTTGAAGCCGTAGCGGCGGCGCAGCACGTCGTCGACGGCGCGGGCGTCGTTGACGGCGGTCTCCAAGCGCTCGAGGTGACGGTAGCTGTTGTTGCCGATGATCAGGGCGTGGTAGCGGCCGAAGCTGAAGTCCGGCGGCGGCCTGATCACGCCCGGCTGGGCGGTCCGCACGGCGACAGGCTTCTGCTCGGTCGCGGCCGCCAGCCTCGCCGCTTCCTCCCGCGCCGCTTCCGCCCGTCGGGCCGACTCACGCAGCGCCGAGGCCTCCTTCTCGAGCCGGGCCACTTCACCGTTGAGGGTCCCCAGGCGCTCACGCGCCTTGGCGAGCTCCGCCTCACGGGCCGTGAGTTGCGCCTCGAGTTCGGCCCGCCGTCCGTCACCGGACTGGGCCCGCCCGCGGCTGTCGTCCAGCGCTGCCCGTAGCCGCTCCACCTCGGCCCGCTGCGCGGACATCGCCTCCAGGCTGCGGCCCAGCTCGCCTTCGGCCGCCTTCAGGCGCGCGCCGAGTTCGCCCAGTTGGCGTCGCGCCGCCTCGGCCTGCGACAGCGCGCCTGCGACGTCAGCGGCGCGGCGGGCCTCTGCCGCCGCCAGGTCTGTCTGAAGGGTCCGCGATCGCGCCTCCAGCTCGGCGACCGATGCCCGGGCCCGGGCCAGCTCTGCGTTTCGGGCCTCGACGACCTGCCTCTGAGCCTCCATCTCGCGTCGCATGGCGGCGAGTTCGGCGCTGGCGCTCTGCTGCGCCGTCATCGCCGTGCCGGCCCGCTGCGTCTCGACCTCGACCGCCGCCGTCCGCGCGGCAAGCTCGCGCTGGGCGTCAGCCAGCCTGCGCTCGGTTTCCCCCAACGCCGACCGATCGCGCTCCAGGCGCTGGCGCACCGCATCGAGATCCTGCTGGAGGCGCCCGCGTTCGGCCCGCTCCGCCTCCAGAAGGCCGGCGAGCGCATCCCGCTCGCGTCGCAGCCCTTCCAGCTCCTCGCCCGGCGCGAACGAAAGGCTCGCCGCATCGAGGCCGGACGCGCGGCGATACCATTCCAGCGCCTTCGCCACGTCGCGCGGAACGCCCACGCCCCGTTCGTAGAGGGACCCAAGGTTGATCTGAGCGCGAGCGTAGCCCTGCTCCGCGGCGAGCTCGTACCATTGGCGCGCCAGATCGGGCTGCTCCTGCCCGCCGACGCCCTTCTCCAAAATCTCGCCGACGTTGGTTTGCGCCTCGGGATCACCGGCTCGGGCTGCGGGCAGCCAGACGTTCATCGACGCCGCCGCAGTGGCGCGATCGAACGCCGTGTACTCCCCGCCCCGGACGGCGCAGTCCCCGGCCGTGGTCTTCACCGCGCGGCGCTGCGTCACATAGGTGGCCTGGGTCCCGAGCCTCTGGACCTTTCCCGGGAGCAGGCAGTCGACGATCAGGAGACTCTCGGCAGGCCGCGTCGCCGCGGCGGCCTCGCCGGCGCCGGCGAACGCAAGCGCCAGGGCCCACGCCAGCCTCTTCCGTCCCAGGATCCGCGCCGTCCCGCCCACGCGCCGCACCCTTCGCATGCCCCCGGATCGATAACAGGGTTGTGTGAGCTACGTAAGTCGGATGCCGAGGGACGCCCGCTTGTGCCCCGCAAACGGAACCCCCGAGCCCGCGGACGTCTCAGATCAACGATCCGTGAACATTGATCGTTGGGCTCGCAGAGGAGGTAAAAGTACGATTTAAGGTAGAGCTGTTGACAACCTAGGGGTGGTCGGGGGCCTCGCAGAGAAGGAACTGATCCATGGCTGACGCCGAACGCCTCTCGCGCCTGGAATTCCGGCCCTGGCCGCACGCCGACCCGGTGCCCTGGCCCTATCTGATCGACATCCTCGACAAGCGGCAGATCCTCGAGATCGCGAAGGTCCAGGTCCAGCTGCACGAGGACATGCTCCGGGCGCAGCTGAAGGCTGTCGACGCGGTGCAGAAGGCGATCGGCGTCGCGCGCTGACCCGTCGACCTGGCGGCGGTTCCGGCCGCCGCCCCCGCCTCAAGCCAGGAGTTCCGCAATGCCTGCGATCGACCGCGCTTCCGCGCCGGTCGCCGATGCGCGCGGCGTCGTTGCGCTGATCGGCTTCCAGAAGATGGGCAACCTCGGCCTGGGCTACCTGTCGGCGGTGCTGCGCCGCGCAGGCTGGGATGTCCGGGTCATCGACATCGAACAGCCCCCCGAGGCGATCGTGCGCGCCGTCGCCGACGCCAGGCCGCTGCTGGTCGGGTTCTCGCTGATCTTCCAGTACTACATCCGCCGCTACGACGACCTGATGTTCAGCCTGCGGCGCGCGGGCGTGGACGCCCACTTCACCATGGGCGGGCACTATCCCAGCCTCAGCCCCGAGCAGACGCTGAAGGCTGCCCCCGACCTCGACAGCGTCGTCCGCTTCGAGGGCGAGGAGACCCTGCTGGCGCTGGTGGAGACCCTACGTGACGGCGGCGACTGGCGCGCCCTGGACGGCCTGGTCTACCGGACGTCGGACGGCGTGCAGGCCAACCCGCCCCGCCATCTGGTCCACGACCTCGACGCCCTGCCCTTTCCCGACCGCGACTTCGCACCGACCGAGATCCTGGGACGGCAAGGCATGCCGATCCTGGCCAGCCGGGGCTGCGCGCGCACCTGTTCGTTCTGCTCGATCCACACCTTCTACCGGACCGCGCCGGGCAAGGTGGTGCGGCTGCGCAAGACCCGCGAGGTCGTCCGCGAGATGGCCGAGCTGTACGAGACCCGCGGGGTCACGGTCTTCCTGTTCCAGGACGACGACTTCCCGATGTTCGGGCCCAAGTGGCGGGCCTGGGCGCACGACCTGGTCGACAGGCTGGTCGAGAGCGGCCTCTCGCGGAAGGTGATCTTCAAGCTCAACTGCCGCGCCGACGCGGTGGACGCCCACCTGCTGTCGCGGATGCGCGATGCGGGTCTGTACCTGGTCTACATGGGCCTGGAGTCCGGGGACGAGGACGGCCTGGTGACGCTCAACAAGGAGATCACCGTCGAGCAGAACCTCGCGGCGGTCCGGATGCTGAAGGACCTGGGGATCCGCTTCGAGTACGGTTTCATGCTGCTGGATCCGTCCAGCACCTTCCGCTCGGTGCGGGCGAACCTGGCCTTCCTGCGCGAGATCGTGGGCGACGGCTGCTCGCCGGCCACCTTCTGCAAGATGCTTCCCTACGACGGCACGCCCATCAAGGCGACGCTGGAAGCGGCGGGCCGGCTGAAGGGCGACGTCTGCACCCCCGACTACGACTTCCTGGATCCCCGCCTGGACGCCTTCTACGCCGACCTGGCGCGCATCGTGGAGGTGACCGGCTGGGTGCACGGGCCGCGGGCGCTGACCATGCAGCTCTCGTGGGCGCATCTGGAGGTGGCGGTGGTTCGGCGGCTGTTCCCCGCCCTGCCCGACACCGACGCCTACGAGGCCACGCTCAAGGCGCTGACGGCGCGCAGCAACGCCGAGCTCTTCCAGATCGTCGAGGCGCTGGCCGACCTGCACGAGCATGGCGTGGGCCGGGCGCCCGATCCGGCGGCGCTTCGCGACCTGTGCGACGCGACCCTGGCGGCGGTGATCCGCGAGCGCGACGCCTTCGTGGCCCGCAACCAGGCGGTCCTTCTGGAGGCGCTGGAGGCGGCGGCGTGAGCGCGCCTAGCCCGGCTCGCGCAGGTGGGCCCGCTCGTTGAGGCTGAGCACGTTGCGCTGGCCGGTGCGGGCGCACATGAAGCGGTGGATGGAGGTGTAGTCGGGCTCGAAGAAGAGCCGCGGGGCCATCCCCAGCACGTGCGCCGTCCAGACGTTGATCACCCCGCCATGGCAGAAGACGGCCACGCGGCGGCCCTGGTTGGCCTCGATGATCGACTCCAGCGTCTCGACGACGGGCCGCTGGAACGCCACGATGTCGACCGAGTGCTCACCCGTCGCCATGCGGAGCCAGGCCTCGTAGTTCTCGCGCTTGAGCACTTCCATGGGCACGTAGGCGCCGGTGTGGCGGTCGAACTCGCAGATGCCGTCGTGGCAGTCGATCTCGTGGCCCAGGTGCCCGGCGAACGGCTCCGCCGTCTGGCGGGCCCGCAGCATCGTCGAGGAATAGACGGCGTGGATGGGCTCGTGCCGCAGCCAGTCCGCCACGCGCCGGGCCTGGCGATGGCCTTCCGCGCTGAGGGGCGGGTCCGAGGTGTCGTCGCGGCGCTCGGGCAACCCGTGGCGGATGAGGATCAGTTCCATTCGGGGCGCCTAGGCTTCGAAGCGGAAAGCCGCGCCGTCGCGACGCACCCGGCCGGCGGTGGGGCCGGCGTAGTGCGTGCCGATGACCAGCGTCGGGTCGTCGGCCCATTCGGCGAACAGCCGCCGGCGGGTCGCGGTCGCCGCGGCGGGGTCGACGTCGAACGAGGGGCACCAGTGCGGATGCGCGAACTGGCAGGGGTGATGGGTCATGTCGCCGGTGATCACCGCCCGCTCGCCCTGCGACTCGATCACCACGGACACGTGGCCGGGGGTATGGCCGACGCTGGGCGTCAGCCGGATCTCCGGCGAGATCACATGGTCGAGGGGGACGAAATCCACGAGGCCGGCGTCGAGCACGGGCTGGACCGAGTCCGCCATGATCTGCTGCTGCTCGGCGTCGCCCTCCGCGGTCCAGTGGTCGAACTCGGCCCGCCCGAGCAGGTAGCGCGCCTTGGGGAAGGTCGGGACCCAGGCGCCGTCGACGCGCATGGTGTTCCAGCCGACGTGGTCCACGTGCATGTGGGTGCAGACGACGGCGTCGACGCTGTCGGGGCTCCAGCCCGCCTCGGCCATCGCCTCCAGGAACTTCGTCTGCAGGCCCCCAGGCCCGGTCATGCCGGCGCGCGGCTTGTCGTTGCCGATGCAGGTGTCGACCACCAGGCGCAGGTTCGGCGCCTCCACGAGCAGGGCGTGGATCGAGAGCAGCAGCTCGTCGTTCTCGCTCACGAAGTGCGGATAGAGCCAGGGCAGCTTGCGCAGCTCGGCCGGCGTCGCTTCCTTCAGGAAGACGGTGTCCGGGCTGTATGCGATCGGCATCTGCACCTCGACCACCCGCGTGATCTTCACCGCCCCCACCTGCCAGCTCAGCATGGCGTCTCCCCTCGTCTATGCAGGCAGCCTGTCAGCCCGACGCGGGGGTAGGCAAGCGACGAGCCCGCGAACGCCAGGTCGGGCCGCTGTTGGCACGCCCTGCTCCGCCAAGTCGTTCAATTGGCTGGGAAGAAATGGCGGTGACGGAGGGATTCGAACCCTCGATACGCTTTCACGTATGACGATTTAGCAAACCGTTGCCTTCAGCCACTCGGCCACGTCACCAGCGCGCAGGCCACTTTCGCGCCCGCGGGAGGGCGGTTCTTAGCGGACGATGGCGCGTCTGCCTAGACGGCCTCGAACGGGATCGGCGCGTTCGCTTCAGGCCTCGGCGTCCGCGGCGGCCTGGGCGGCGCGGAAGGCCTGCATCATCTTCTCGAACTTGCCCGAGCGGATCAGCTCGAGCCGTTCCTCCAGCCCTCGATGCAGCTCGACCAGCACCCGGGCGGCGTGGGCGTTCTGCTGGATCGCCGCCCAGTAGGCCGCGACCTTGGCCGCCTTGGGCACGGGGTTTTCGAGCCCGACGCCCGGAATCACGCTGCCTATCATGAAGAGCGCGGGCACGAGGGCGCAGTCGGCCATGGTGAGGCGGCCGCAGCAGGCGAAGCCGTCCTCGCCGATCATCCTGTCCAGCGCCTTGATGTTGCGGACGACCTGCCCGCCCAGCAGTTCGACGACGCCGGCGTTGCGGTCGGCCGCCCTGGCCTGGCCCGACAGCATGAAGAGGTTGTTCATGAGGTACACGTCGCCGATCCGGGCCAGCGTGCGGATATGGGCGGTCTCGCGCGCCGTCTCCCCCAGTAGGGAAGGCTCGGGGAACACGTCCTCCAGGTACTCGGCGATGACCTCGGACTCGGGCATCAGGTCGCCGTCGATGTCGAGGACGGGGATGCGGCCGATGGGATTACGCTGGCGGAAAGTCGGCATGCCGAAGTCGGCCGGACGCTCCAGCTCGATCCGGTCTTCGAGGCCCTTGGCGTAGATCTGCATCCGCACGCGCGCCGAGTACGGGCTGAGATCGCCGGAATAGAGCTTCATCATGACCCGCCGGGCCTCCCTGTCGTCGCCGACAGTGCTAGGCGATTTCGGCGACCAGGCAAACGCAAGACGCCCCGGCCAGGGGCCGGGGCGTCGCGTGTCGGCTCAGGAGTCTCGATCAGGCCGCAGCGGCGCCGATCCGGTGACGACGGTTGCGAAGCATCGCGCCCGCGCCGCCGAAGCCCAGGATCATCAGCGCCCAGGTGCCGGGCTCCGGGATCGCCGCGCCGGGCACGCCGGACAGCGTGATGGTCGGCGACGCGCTACGCTCGAAGTCCGACGCCGCGGCGCGGATGACATAGCGCTCGGTGACCGAGTAGGTCCCGTTCGGATTGGTGTTGAACACCGAGTTGAAGTTGCCGGACGCCGCGCCGATCGCATTGTGGTTGAAGGAGGCGAGGTTCGTGCCGCCGAACAGTTGGTTCGACGCCGAGATGTAGGTGTCGAGCTGCACGTTCACCGGGCCGCCCTGGTTGTTGCTGGTGAACGACGAGAAGAAGGCGTCACTCAGGTTCGTGAGGTCGGTCCGCGTCACCCAAATGGTGAGATCGGCCGCGCCGGAGTCGGCCGTGTTCACGGTCACGGTGTCGCTGTGCAGCAGGCCGGGGAAGCTCGGAGGCGCCGAGCCGTCCACGGTCACCGCTTCGAAGCCGCCGCAGTTCACCACGCCGCAGTTGGCTTCGAACGTGAAGACGCCGTCACCGGCCTGGGTGTAGACGGAGGTCGAACCGTCGAACGAGATGTAGACGGCGGCCGACGCCGAGTTCGCGAGCAGAGCGGCAGCTGCAGTCGTCGCAGCAAGAGCAAGAATTTTCACGGCTTGGAGCCTCCACAGGTGTCCCTGTGGCGCTCAACAAGAAGCCGCCACAGTTTGTTCCTGCGCAGCCAGAAGGATTGTCGTTTTCAACCCTCAGGAGATTCCAATCTTCCGACGGGGGATTTTGTTCCCGTTCGCGCGCCCGGGCGCCAAGGGCGGCGGCCGCCAGGACGCGACGCTTCCAGCGCCCGCGCCGTCGGCGGCGAAATCAGGCTGGACGGATCAGCCCTGGGCGAGCCACTGGCGCGCCTGGCGCTGCGCCTCCGCCACGTCCTCGGACGCCATCTCGCCTGCGATCTCCTTGCGGTAGACCTTGGCTTCCATCGAGCCCCGCATGGCGGCCAGGTTGAACAGCATGTGGGCCGAGACGTAGTCGAGCGGCGCGCCGCCCTGTCCCGTCGAATAGAGCAGTCCCAGGCGGAACAGCTCGTCGCCCGTCGCGTCCGGATTCGGCAGCGGCAGGCCATCACACTTCGTGTCGACGCTCGCCAGCATGGTCATCATTCCCATCCAGCGCCGGCCGGTCCGCTTCTCGGACCCCTAACCGGCCTATCGCGACGAAGAAAACCAAGCTTCAGTTGAACACATGGTTAAGGCCGCCGTTGTCGAATCGACAGAATTGATGAGTGGCCAATGGGTCGCAGGCTTAACGACGTCCCAGGCGCCCTTGTGCAGACCGCGTACGGCAGGCGTTCAGCGACAGTTCAGACCCGAGACGGCATGATCTTCGGCAGATGAGACGCCTGTTCCTCATGATCGCAGCGGCCGCGTGCGTAGCCGCGCCTCTCGGCGACGTGGCCTGGAGCCAGGGCCGCGGCGACGGCGACCGTCGCGGCGGCCGCGCCGAGCGGCATTACGCGCCACCCGACCGAGGGGAACGCCGGAGCGGCGACGAGCGCCGCGACAGGGGAGACCGCCGCCGGTTCGACGAGCGGCGCGCCGGTCCGCCGCGCGGCCGCTGGGTCGATGACGGGGGCCCGCCGCGCCCGGCGCCGCCGTACGAGGGACGCCGGCGATACGAGGACGGCCCGCGGCCCGCCTTCGCGCCGCCCGGGGCGCGCCGCGGCGGCTACCTGCCCGATCGCTTCCGCGGCGGCGTGGTCGAGGACTACCGGCGCTACCGCCTGCGCCCGCCGCCGAGCGGGTACGCCTGGGTGCGCGTCGGCAGCGGCTTCGCCCTGGTCTCGGAGTCCAGCGGCCAGATCTTCGACATCATTCCCGACTGATCAGAGACCCAGCTTCGCCTTCAAGAGCTGGTTCACCGCACCTGGATTGGCCTTGCCCTGGGTGGCCTTCATCACCTGGCCCACGAACCAGCCGATCGCCTGGGGCTTGTCCTTCACCGCCGCCGCCTGGCCGGGGTTGGCCGCGATGAGGTCGTCGATGATCTTCTCCAGCGCGCCGGTGTCGCTGACCTGCTTCAGGCCCTGCCTGTCGACGATCTCGCCGGCGCCGCCCTCGCCCGCCCACATGCGCTCGAACACGTCCTTGGCGATCTTGGACGAGATCGTCCCGTCCTCGATGAGCTGGACCAGCTCGGCGATCGCGGCAGGCGCGATGGGACTGTCGGCGATGTCCAGGCCGCCGGCCGTGAGCTTGGCGGCGAGGTCGTTCGTCACCCAGTTGGCCACCAGCTTGGCGTCGCACCCCTTGGCCGCCGCTTCGTAGTAGTCGGCGCGGGCCTGCTCGCTGATCAGCACGCCGGCGTCGTAGGCCGAGAGGCCGTACTGCGACTGGAAGCGCGCCTTCTTGG
Organism: Phenylobacterium sp. T106; assembly: GCF_057219735.1. Classification (NCBI taxonomy): domain Bacteria; kingdom Pseudomonadati; phylum Pseudomonadota; class Alphaproteobacteria; order Caulobacterales; family Caulobacteraceae; genus Phenylobacterium; species Phenylobacterium sp. T106. The sequence goes on from NZ_JBXVWA010000001.1 coordinate 383,269, forward strand.
CGTCCGGCAGCTCGGGCAGCTCGGCCTCGATCCGCTTGATCCACACCGGGTCGAGCTCCAGCGGCAGGAGGTCCGGGTCGGGGAAGTAGCGGTAGTCGTGCGCCTCTTCCTTGGAACGCATCGAGCGGGTCTCGCCCTTGTTCGGGTCGAACAGGCGGGTCTCCTGGTCGACCTTGCCGCCGTCCTCCAGGATCTCGATCTGGCGGCGGGCCTCGTACTCGATCGCCTGCTGCATGAAGCGGAACGAGTTGACGTTCTTGATCTCGCAGCGCGTGCCGAGGTGGGAGAAGTCCCCGCTCTCGCGGTACTTCTCGTAGGCGCCTGGGCGGCACACCGAGACGTTCACGTCGGCGCGCAGGTTGCCCTTCTCCATGTCGCCGTCGCACGAGCCCAGGTAGATCAGGATCGTCCGAAGCTTCTTCACATAGGCCGCGGCCTCGTCGGACGAACGCATGTCGGGCCGGGAGACGATCTCCATCAACGCCGTGCCCGCGCGGTTCAGGTCCACGTAGGTGGCGTTGGGCGCCTGGTCGTGCAGCAGCTTGCCGGCGTCCTGTTCCAGGTGCAGCCGCTCGATGCGGACGGTGAACGTGGAGCCGTCGTCACGCTCGACGGTCACCTCGCCCTCGCCCACGATCGGATGCTGGTACTGGCTGATCTGGTAGCCCTGCGGCAGGTCCGGATAGAAGTAGTTCTTCCGGTCGAAGCGGGACCATTCGTTGATCTGCGCCTTCAGGCCCAGGCCCGTCTTCACGGCCTGCTCCACGCAGTGGCGGTTGATGACCGGCAGCATGCCGGGCATGGCCGCATCCACGAGGCTGACCTGCTGGTTCGGACCCGCGCCGAATCCCACGGCGGCGCCCGAGAACAGCTTGGCGTTCGAGGCCACCTGGGCGTGCACCTCGAGTCCGAGGACGATCTCCCACGGGCCGGTGCGGCCCTGGATCAGCTTGGCGGTCGTGTCGGTCATGCCGCGCCTACTACCGAAGCGCGCGGCATTTCGGAAGCTTGCTCAGAAGTCACTTGCGCGAACGCCATGATTTGGACTCAAGGTGCGGCGCGTCTTGACGGCGCTTAGACCGGGGAATGAGGAACACCCAATGAAGACTATCGCTTTCGCCGCCGCGCTCGCCGTGGCTGCGGTCTCCGCGCCCGCTTTCGCGCAGGACCACGCGGGCCATGCCCCGGCCGCCGCGGCCGCCGGCAAGCTCAGCGTCGAGACCACGCCGATCGGCGACATCATCAAGAACGAGAAGGCCAAGGCCGCCCTCGAGGCCGCCGTGCCGCAGATCCCGCAGTTCTACGACCAGATCGCCACCATGACCCTGGCGCAAATCGCGCCGATGAGCCAGGGCGCGCTGGACGACGCCAAGCTGAAGGAGCTGCAGGCGAAGTTCGACGAGATCAAGTAAGGCGACGTCCCTCCCCTGCCCTGGGGAGGGAACGACCGCACAGCGGTCAGGGTGGGGAGACCGGCGGCGTCCCGCGTGGACCTAGGTCTTCCCGCCCGGCTCGCGCCGGCGGCGCGGCCCACCCTCCCCATCGAAGGGAGGGCTTCTTCCTCTTCACCACCACTTCGACGGCTTGGCGCGGAAGTCCGCGGCCTTCTCGATGGCCGAGCCCAGCGAGAACAGCGTGCCCTCGTCGAGGTTGCGGCCGATGAGCTGCAGGCCCAGAGGCAGCCCCTGAGCGTCGCGGCCGGCGGGCACGCTCATGCCCGGGAGGCCCGCCAGGTTCACCGTCACCGTGAAGATGTCGTTCAGGTACATCGCCACCGGATCGTCCGACTTCTCGCCGAGCGCGAAGGCGGCCGACGGCGCGGTGGGCGTCAGCAGCGCGTCCACCTTCTCCCAGGCCCGGTCGAAGTCGTCGGCGATGCGCCGGCGGACCTTCAGCGCCTTCAGGTAGTAGGCGTCGTAGTAGCCGGCCGAGAGGACATAGGTGCCGATCAGGATCCGGCGCTTCACCTCGGCGCCGAAGCCCTCGGCCCGGCTCTTCTCGTAGGTGTCCGTCAGGTTCGCGCCGTCGACGCGCAGGCCGTACCGCATGCCGTCGTAGCGGGCGAGGTTCGACGAGGCCTCGGCGGGGGCGATGATGTAGTAGGCCGGCAGCGCGTACTTCGTGTGCGGCAGGGAGACCTCGACGATCTCGCAGCCGGCTTCCTTCAGCCAGGCGATGCCCTGCTCCCAGAGCGCCTCGATCTCGGCCGGCATGCCGTCGACGCGGTACTCCTTCGGGATGCCGACGCGCAGGCCCTTCACCGACTTGCCGCAGAAGCTCGGGAAGTCCGGGACCTCCACCGGCAGGCTGGTCGAATCCTTCGGGTCGTGGCCCGACATGGACTTCAGCAGGATGGCGGCGTCCTCCACCGAACGCGCCATCGGGCCCGCCTGGTCGAGCGACGAGGCGAAGGCCACGATCCCCCAGCGCGAGCAGCGGCCGTAGGTGGGCTTGATCCCCACCGTGCCGGTGAAGGCCGCGGGCTGGCGGATGGACCCGCCGGTGTCGGTCGCCGTCGCGCCCAGGCAGAGGTCGGCCGCGACCGCCGCCGCCGAACCGCCCGACGAGCCGCCGGGCGTCAGGTTGCGGTTGCCACCCTCGATCCGCCAGGGGTTCGCCACGGGGCCCCAGGCCGAGGTCTCGTTGGACGAGCCCATGGCGAACTCGTCCATGTTGAGCTTGCCCAGCATCACCGCGCCGTCGTGCCAGAGCTGGGACGTCACCGTGCTCTCGTAGGCCGGCTTGAACCCGCGCAGGATCCTGGATCCGGCCGTGGACTCCACGCCCTCGGTGCAGAATAGATCCTTGATGCCCAGGGGCGCGCCTTCCAGCAGCCCCGCCTCGCCGCGCGCGCGGCGGGCGTCGGAGGCGCGGGCCATCTCGACCGCACGGTCCGGCGTCTCGACCACATAGGCGTTGAGCGCCCGCGACTGCTCGATGGCGCCCAGGTGGGCGGTGGTGATCTCCTCGGACGAGAAGTCGCCCTTGGCGAGGCCGTCCAGCGCGGCCTTCAGCGTCAGTCCGGTGAGGTCGGACATGCTATTCCACCACCTTGGGAACGACGTAGAAGCCCTTCTCGGACTTGGGCGCGTTACCGAGCACCCGGGCGGGATCGCCGCCGTCGGTCACCACGTCGTCTCGCATGGGCAGGTGGGTGTGCACCGAGGTGGTCATCGGCTCGACGCCGTCGGTGTCGACCTCGTTGAGCTGCTCGATCCATTCGAGAATGCCCGAGAGCTCCTTCGCCAGCGGCTCCAGCTTCTCCTCGGGCTCGGCGATGCGCGCCAGCCTGGCGACCTTGCGGACCGTCGCCGCGTCGATGGCCATGACCATCCCTCCAAATTCCGAGCGCGTGGGTTAGCGGCGCCCCCCTGCGAGCGCAAGGGGGCGTGGTCCCGGAGGCGGAGGCGCAGCCGTCAGTCCGCCTTGGCCTTGGGCTTCAGGTCGGTGGGAGCCTTGCCGGACAACTTGAGCTTCAGTCGCTCGAACTCGCCCTGCTCGGCTGGGGTCAGGCGGGGCCGGCCGGCGACCACGCCGACGCCGATGGTCTGCTTGACGAAGTAGGTTTCGCCCGCGTCGATCTCCAGCGTGAGCTTGTCGGTGACCTCGGACTGGATGGTGAAGAGGTGCGGCCCGGGATCGGTGACGTAGACCGCGTACGATCCGTTTCCGAGCTTGGCGATGCCCTTGTCGCCCTCGTGGACCGAGAACGACAGGGCCATGCCCAGCATGTTCGAAGGGCGGAAGAAGACCACCTGTCCCTTGCCGGCCGGGGGCGGCGCGATGCGGCCCGAGGCCTCCACGAAGCCCGCGGAGGGCGGCGCCGCCGCAGCCGCCGGCGCTGCCTCGGCGGCCGGCGGGGGCGGCGGGTCCTGGGCCATCGCCGGCGCCCCGGCGGCGGCGGCGAGCAGCAGCGCGACGGGCGCGACGAGGGTTCGAAGGGTCATAAGCGGCTACTCCGTTGGGGCCGCCGGGGCGGCGAAAGCTGGCGGCGGCTTGAGCGGAAGGTCGGCGGCCAGCTTGGCCTGACCCAGAGCTCCCGCCGGGATGTCGATCTCGCCGCCCTTGGCGAACATCGCCAGCAGGCCGACGTAGGGCACGAAGCTGGCGGCCATGATGGCGTTCGAGTTGTCCCTGCCCGCGGCGCCGAGGCGGAAACCGCGCAGGTCGACCCGCGCGCCGTCCACGACGATGTACCGGGCGGCGAGAACCAGCTTGGCGGGCTTGCCCAGGGCTCCGGACTTGCCTGCGTCCACCACCTGCCCTTGCCCCTCGGCGCCGGCCGGAACGGCGACCCTGCCGTCATGGGTCAGGGGCGCGGCGAGCCTGATGGCGAACATGTCGCCCTGTCGCGCGGTCTTGCTGCTGATCGAGCGAACGAGTTCCAGGATCACAGGAGAGCCCGCCGGTGCGAGACTGCCGGGCGCCGGCGCGGGAACGGGGGAAGGCGTCGCGGGAGCCGAAGAAGGCGTCCCGGCAGAAGGCGTCCCGGCGGCGGCGGGAGCGTCTCCCGGCTGGGCCCAGGCATGCGCCGCCAGAGCGGCCATGCCGGCCGCCAGAATCACACAACGCATACCACTCACCCCCACAACGCTACCGCTATACGCGTGCGAGCCAGCTTGGCAATGCGGATGCTGCCAGCGGTCGAGAGGCCGGTTGTCGCGGGGCTCCCGCACGGCCTATGGAACCGTCATGGCCGTCCTCGACCTCACCGAACTTCCCCGGGGAGCCCCCATCGTGGGGCTCGACCTCGGGGAGAAGACGATCGGCGTGGCGGTGTCGGACGCGACGCAGATGATCGCCTCGCCGCTGGAGACGATCCGCAGGACGAAGTTCACGGCCGACGCCGAGGCGCTCTTCCGATTGATGGAATCCCGGCGCGCGGCGGCGATCGTGGTGGGCCTGCCGGTGAACATGGACGGGACCGAGGGGCCGCGCTGCCAATCCAGCCGCGCCTTCGCCCGCAACCTCCTGCGGCTGCGCCCCGAACTGCCGGTCGCCTTCTGGGACGAGCGGATGAGCTCGATGGCCGTCAACCGGATGCTGATCGCCGAGGCCGACGTCAGCCGCGCGCGCCGCGCCGAAGTCGTCGACAAGACCGCGGCCGCCTGGATCCTGCAGGGCGCGCTGGACCGGCTGCGCAACCGCTAGACCTCGGCGCCGGGGCGTCGGCTAGGAGGCGCCGTCCCGAAGCGGCAGTCCCAGCATCCAGCTGCGGAACTTCAGCGCGAGTGTGGCGCCCGCGTCGCCGTGCGCGCCGAGCCGGGCGTCGCGCGGCGCGTAGCCGAACCGCCGGCGGAAGGCCGTGCTGAAATGGGCGTGGCTCGAGAAGCCGAACGCTTCCGCCAGCTCGGCGACGCCGCGCGGCTCGGAGGGGTCGGATAGCCGGACGTGCACGGCTTCCAGCCGCCGGCGGCGGACGTAGTTCATGATCCCCCCCAGCGGCCGGAAGGCGCGGTAGAGCGTGGGCCGCGTCACGCCCAGGGCCCTGCAGATCCCGGCGGGTGTCAGGTCCGGCGCGGCGAGGTTCTCCTCGATGTGGCGCCGCACGCGGTAGGTCAGCCGGCTCTCCAGGGGCCCGGCGCTCGACGCCTCGATGGGCGCCAGCGCCTCCAGGCCATCCGCGAGCAGCCGCAGCGTCGTGCGCTGCAGGAGCGGCGCATCGGCGGCCTCCACCTGCGGCAGGTAGCGCACGAGCGCGAGGAGATGCTCGGTGAGGACGCGCGCCGCGGCGCCTTCGAGCCGCCGGCCGTGGAGATCCAGCGTCCGCGGCGCCAGCGCCATGAGCGCGGGGCGCGGAACCGACAGGAGCACGAACTCCGTCTCCTCGGTCTGCGCCTGCCAGGGCCGTGCGAAATCGATCATGCACACCTGCCCGGGCCGAAGCTCGCAGGCGCGGCCGTCGAAGTCCCCCGCCAGCAGACCGTGGGTGACCAGGCCGATGGTGAAGGTGTCCCGCCCGTCGGCCGCGACGCGCTCGGAAGAGCGGTTCAGCCGAACGGGGCTTAGCCGCCCGTGCGAGACGATGAGCTGGGCGACCAGCCAGGTTTCCGAGCGGACGCTGAAGTCGTCTTCCGCCAGGCCCGGCGGCAGCCGGACATCATAGGCGCCGATCAGGTCCTCCCATCGCCGCCGGCCCTCGCCCCTGGGGACCTCCGCGCTCTGGAACGTCAGGTAGGGAACACCCCCGCTCAAGCCTGCACCCCGAACTACACATCCGCCCCCTCCTGCTAGCGCGGCGAGAGCCGATCGGAAACAACGTTGGCGTGCGAGCGACCCCGCCTGTGTCCCGGCGATTAGGACGGCGGCACGAACGAGGAATCGAGGACCAGCGTCTGGGTGTTCTGACCTGCGACCACGCCGAAGGCGGCGGCCTCCCAGCCCGGCGGTCCCATCTGGGCCTGGGCGCCGTTGGAGAATGCGAACGCCTCCTGCGGGACGCCGAACGCATTGGTTTTCAGCTTGCCGTCGCCGTCCGCGTCATGGAACGCCGAGATGGCGTACCGGCCCGGCGGCAGGTCCGCGACCTGGGCCTGCACCGTCGCGCCCGTCACGGGCAAGGTGAGGACGCGGACGGGCGTGCTGCGGCTGCGGTACGCCGCCTCGTTGTCGTAGAGCAAGGCCCGGATGGCGCCGCTGGGCGTGACGATCTCCTTGAACACCACCGTGAGCGAAGCCTCCGCGGCTTCGGCTCTCGCGGTCGCGAACAGGCTCACCGCCAGCGCCAGCGGCAGGAAACTGGGACGTCGCATGATCTCTCTTCTCCGGCGATCGAACTCGCGCCGGAGCTAGGCGGGCCGCGGACGCCCCGCATCCCGAGTTACGCGAGCGGCGGCCGCGCCTTCGCGAGCCGCGCGCCGCGCCGTCCACGCTTCGTGAACGACGCTCAGAGCCCGCCGGCGAACAGGTCCACCTTGCCCAGGTTCGCGCCCCGCGCCCGCAGGATCGCGTAGGCCATGGAGAGGTGGAAGTAGACGTTGGTCGTGGCGAAGCTGGCGAGCCACTGGCCGAGGCTGAAGGTCGGCTCGAGCTGGCCCAGGCTGATCTTCAGCACCATCTCGTCGCGGCCGGCGAACTGCTCGGGCTTCAGGGCCGCGAGCCAGGCCTTCGCGTTCGCGATCTCGGCCTTCAGGCCCGCGACGTCCAGGTCGGTGGCGATATCGGGCGGGACCTCGAGCCCGGCCACGCGCGCCGTCCACTGCTTGGTGAAGTTGATGACCACGCGGACCTGGAAGCTCAGCGGGTTCATGTCGTCGATGAGCCGCCACTCCAGCATCTCGGCCTCGGACGCGCCGAGCGCCCTGGCGCGTTCGGCGCCGCGATCGAGCACATGGCCGAGCGTGCCGAGCGCGCGGTCGTACATTCCGACAAAGGTGAAAAGATCGACGGCCACGGGTTCCCTCCCCTCGAGTGCAGCTCCAGCTGATATGGTCCCATGGCGCAGCTTCGCAAAGGCGGCGGCGCACGAACCTGGGGACGGGCGGGCCGCATCGGCTTCCCATCGCGGGCGACCTCACCTAAGAGGGCGCTTTAATGAGCGGCGCGCCCCCTGGTCTGAACGAGGTCCTCCAGCGGACCTTCTCCTTTCCCAAGCGCCATTTCCTGTCCGCCACGGATCTGAACGAGGTGGAGGTGCGAGACCTCCTCGACCTCGCCGACGGGTTCGTCAGCCTGAACCGGCAGACCTCGAAGAAGCTCGACCTGCTGAAGGGTCGCACGCTGATGAACCTCTTCTTCGAGAACTCCACGCGCACCCAGGCCAGCTTCGAGCTGGCCGGCAAGCGCCTGGGGGCCGACGTTGTCAACATGAGCCCGCGCTCGTCGTCGATCTCGAAGGGCGAGACCCTGATCGACACGGCCGTAACGCTGAACGCCATGCAGCCGGACCTGCTGGTGGTGCGCCACGCCTCGTCGGGCGCCGCCTCGCTCCTGTCGCAGAAGGTGGGCTGCTCGGTGATCAACGCCGGCGACGGCCAGCACGAGCATCCGACCCAGGCGCTGCTGGACGCCCTCTCCATCCGCCGTGCCTTCGGCGACATCGCGGGCCTCAAGGTCGCGATCTGCGGCGACGTCCTGCACAGCCGCGTGGCGCGCTCGAACATCGCCATGCTGCAGATGCTGGCGGCCAACGTGCGCCTCGTGGGCCCGCCCACGCTGATCCCCGCCGCCGCCCACCTCTGGAACGTCGAGATCTTCCACGACCTGCGCAAAGGCATCGCCGGCTGCGACGTGGTGATGATGCTGCGCCTGCAACTCGAGCGGATGGACGGGGTCATGGCGCCGTCGCAGCGGGAGTACTTCCGCTTCTTCGGCCTCGACCGCGAGAAGCTGGCCTTCGCTGCGCCGCACGTGCGGGTGATGCACCCTGGCCCGATGAACCGTGGCGTCGAGATCGATTCCGACGTCGCCGACGACCTCTCGGTGAGCCTCATCCAGGACCAGGTGGAGATGGGGGTGGCCGCGCGGATGGCCGTCCTGACCTCGCTGGCCGCCCGGCTGGAGAACGACCGGTGAGCCGGCCCCTCGCCTTCACGAACGCGCGGCTGGTGGATCCGGCGAGCGGGTACGACGGGCCCGGCGCGGTGCTCGTGACTGAGGGCGTGGTCGCCGACGTCGTGCGCCGGCCAGACCCCGGCGCCCTCTCCGCCGACGTCGAGGTCGTGGACGCGCAGGGCGCGCTGCTCATCCCCGGGCTGATCGACCTGCGGGTCAAGACGGGCGAGCCCGGCGCCGAGCCCAAGGAGACCCTGAAATCGGCCGCGCTCGCCGCGGCCGCTGGCGGGGTCACCACGATCGTGGTCCAGCCCGACACCCATCCCGTGATGGACGAGCCGGCGGTGGTGGACTTCATCCTGCGCCGCACGCGCGACATCGAGCTGATCAACGTCTACCCCGCCGGCGCGGCCACCAAGGGCTGCGAAGGCCAGCGCATGGCCGAGATCGGCCTGATGCACGAGGCCGGCTGCCTCTATGTGACCGACGCCGACCGCCCCATCGTCGATTCCAAGGTGCTGCGCCGCGTCCTCAGCTACGCCAAGGCGTTCGGCGTGCCCGTCGCCCACCGGCCGGCGGACCCGTGGCTCTCGGCGGGCGCCGCGGCCAGCGAGGGCGAGTTCGCCGCCCGCATGGGACTCCCGTCGGTCCCGGCGGTGGCCGAGAAGATCATGCTGGAGCGCGACCTAGCGCTCGTCGAACTCACCGGCGCCCAGCTCATCGTCGACCAGGTGACCACCGCCGCGGCGCTGGAGAGCCTGCGGCGCGGGCTGGACCGCGGCCTGCCGGTGACCGCGACCACCTCGATCAACCACCTGTCCTTCAACGAGCTCGACATCGGCGACTACCGCACCTTCTGCAAGCTGGACCCGCCGCTGCGTTCGGAGGACGACCGGCAGGCGGTGATCGACGCGGTCGCCTCGGGCCTGATCCAGGTGATCGTCTCGGCGCACGCGCCCGCGCCCGCCGAGGACAAGCGCCTGCCCTACGACGAAGCCGCGCCCGGCGCCGTGGGCCTGCAGACCCTGCTGGCCGCGCTGCTGGCCTTCCACCACGAGGGCCGCATCCCGCTCATCGACCTGATCCGCACGGTCACCGCCGCGCCGGCCGACCTGCTGGGCCTCCCGGCGGGCCGCATCGCCAAGGGCGCGCCGGCCGACCTAGTGCTCGCCAGCCTGGATACGCCGATCCACATCGACGCCGACAAACTGGTCTCGAAGTCGAAGAACTCGCCATTCGACGGGCGGCGGCTGCAGGGCAAGGTTTTGCGCACCCTCGTGGACGGCCGGACGGTCTACGCCGCCTGAACCCCGGCGACAAAGTCGAGGTAGGCGTCGCTCGCCTGGATGATGTCGTGGGCCAGGAGCTGGTCCGGGCCCTGGTAGCGAAGCGAGCGTTCGTCCCGCAGGACGAGACCTCCGTCCGCCCCGAGCCCGTCGCGATAGGCACGGTACTCCCGCCAGCCGCCGTAGTGCTGCCCCTCGTCGATCGCGACCGCGACGCGCTCGGGGAAGTCACTGAGGAACTTGAAGTGAAGGAGCGCCGCCAGCATCGGCGGCAGCGACAGCGGCGTGATGGCGTGCGTCGCCATGAGGTAGCGGCGGCCGCGCCGCCACTTCACCAGCGGGACCTTGCTGAGCACCGGCGGGCGGGGCTGGTAGGCCGTGAAGTCGAACAGCCGCGCCCGAGGGCCCCCGTGGAACTGCACGTGCGGGAACGGGCCGGCGCGCACCGCGTGGTAGGGTCCCGGATCGAACCATGGGCAGGTCTCCACCAGGGGGGTGCCTGGCGTGTGGACCGCCTCGCGCACGTCGCCGGCGCCGAACATGTCGAGCATCAGCGCCAGCAGCCCCTCTGCGCCCTGCCCGTCGAGAAACCGGCACAGCTGGCGCAGCCCGGCGCGGTCGAAGGCGGGGAAGACGAACTGCTCGTCGGCGTCCACCGTCAGCGTCCAGTGACCGTCGCAGTAGGCGTCCAGCACGGAGTTCACCCAGCCCAGCCTGCGCGCGGCGAACCTGCCCTCGCCCGTCAGAAGGTGGGCGTCCGGCTGGGCCGCCACGAACGCCCGCGTCCCGTCCGTCGAGCCGTCGTCGATGACCAGGAACCGATCCACGCCGAGGGCGCGGTGGTGGTCCAGCACAGACTGCAGCCGCAACATCTCGTTGCGCACGACCAGGCACGCCCGGATTTCGCCGGGCCGGTCGGGCACGGACCGTCCCTCCAGCCGCATGTCTGCTCCCCCGCGCTCCACGAGTTCGCCTAGCAGGGCGCAACAGACAACGGAAGCTTGACGTTCACCATTAGTTCCCCTTTGCTTGGGCGGGGAGACGAACGGCGCGGCGCGCGTTAGGACGGTTCGGCGAACAAGGGGGGCCGTCATGTCGCAAGTCCTGGGACCATTGGAGATCGGCGCGGCTCTGATCGGCGGTTATCTGCTGGGGTCGATCCCGTTCGGGGTGATCGCCACCCGGCTGGGCGGCGCGGGTGACCTGCGCAAGGTGGGGTCCGGTAACATCGGGGCGACCAACGTCCTGCGGACGGGCCGGCGCGACCTGGCGCTGATCACGCTGCTGGGCGACGGCGGCAAGGGCGCCGTGGCGGTCCTGCTGGCATGGCTGGCCACCCGCAACGGAACGGTCGAGCAGCAGGCGGTGCTGACATCGCTCGCTGCCGGCGCGGCCTTCCTGGGCCACCTGTTTCCCGTCTGGCTGGGGTTCAGGGGCGGCAAGGGGGTCGCCACCTTCTTTGGCACGTTGCTCGCCGCGGCCTGGCCGGTGGGCCTCGCGGCCGCCGCCGCCTGGCTGATCACGGCCTTCCTGTTCCGGATCTCGTCGCTGGCGGCGCTCGTGGCCGTGGCCCTGGCGCCGGCGCTCGCCTTGGCGCTGGGACGGCCGAAGCCGATCGCGCTGCTGGCCCTCTTCATGGCGCTGCTGGTGTACGTGCGCCACATCGAGAACATCCGGCGCCTGCTCAAGGGACAGGAGCCCCGCATCGGCGCCGGCAAGGCCGCCCCGGAGATCTCCGAGGGGTGATCCGCGCGCTCACCGACGCCCAGCGCCGCGACTGGCTGCGGCTGGCCCGCACCGAGAACGTGGGCCCGGTGACGTTCGATCAGCTCATCACCCGCTACGGCGAGCCTGCGATCGCGTTGGCCGCCCTCCCCGACCTCGCGCGGCGCGGGGGACGGAGCGGCCTGCGGATCCCGGCCGCCGCCGAAGCCGAGGCCGAACTGGCGGCCGGCGAGGCGCTCGGCGCCCGCATGATCGCCGCGTGCGAACCCGACTTCCCGCCGGCCCTGGCCGCGCTGGACCCGCCACCGCCGCTGATCTGGACGCGCGGCGACCCGTCGATCCTGGACCGGCGGACGGTGGCCATCGTCGGCGCCCGCGTCGCCTCGGCCGCCGGCCAGCGGTTCGCCCGCGGGCTCGCCGCCGATCTCGGACAGGCCGGCTGCGTCGTCGTCTCAGGCATGGCGCGCGGCATCGACGCCGCCGCGCACGAGGGCTCCCTTCCCACCGGCGCCGTCGCCGTCCTGGGGGGCGGTGTGGACGACGTCTACCCGCCCGAACATCGGGGACTCTACGAGCGCCTCGTCGAGCAAGGCTGCATCGTTTCGGAGAGCGAGCCGGGCCGCACCGCCGTGGCCCGCGACTTCCCGCGCCGCAACCGGATCATCGCCGGCCTCGCGCGCGCCGTCGTGGTCGTCGAGGCCGAGTTCCGATCAGGCTCCCTGATCACGGCGCGCCTCGCCAACGAGCAGGGACGCGAGGTGCTGGCCGTTCCCGGCTCGCCGCTCGACCCCCGCGCCAAGGGAACCAACGACCTGATCCGCCAGGGCGCGGCGCTCTGCGAAGGGGTGGACGACGTCCTGCGCGCCCTGGAGGGCCTCCGAGGGTTCGGGGAGCCCGAGCGCGCCGCCTTCCGCGGCCCCTCCTGCCAACCGGACGACGCGCTACGGGAACGGCTCGCGGCGCTCCTCTCCCCCACGCCGGTCAGCCGGGACGAGCTGGTGCGCGCGACGGGCGCGCCGGCGCCCCTGGTGTTCGCCGCCCTAATGGAGCTTTCGCTCGCGGGCCGCGCCGAACTGCTGCCCGGCGGCATGGTCGCGACAGCGTGAGCCCCCTAAGGGGGCTCGCCGGGGCGGCGTGAATCCGCGCCGTTGACACGCCGCAGGGAGCGCCCCCACCTTCCGCGCCTTCGCAGGGACAGCCACGCCTAAATGAACGTCGTCATCGTCGAGAGCCCGGCCAAGGCCAAGACCATCAACAAGTACCTGGGCTCGGACTACAAGGTGCTGGCCAGCTACGGCCACGTCCGCGACCTGCCCGCGAAGGACGGCTCGGTGCGCCCGGACCAGGACTTCGACATGTCCTGGGAAGTGGACGGAAAGGCGGCCAAGCGCCTCTCGGAGATCGCCGAGGCCGCCAAGGGCGCGGACAAGCTGATCCTGGCCACCGACCCCGACCGCGAGGGCGAGGCCATCAGCTGGCACGTGCTGGAGGTGCTGCAGAAGAAGCGGGCCATCAAGGGCGCCGAGGTGCAGCGGGTGGTCTTCAACGCCATCACCAAGTCGGCCGTCACCGAGGCGATGGCCAACCCGCGCGACATCGACATGGAACTGGTCGAGGCCTACCTCGCCCGCCGCGCCCTGGACTACCTCGTCGGCTTCACGCTCTCGCCGGTGCTGTGGCGCAAGCTGCCCGGCGCCCGCTCGGCCGGCCGCGTGCAGTCGGTGGCCCTGCGCCTCGTCGTCGAGCGCGAGCTGGAGATCGAGCGGTTCAAGAGCCAGGAATACTGGACGGTCGAGGCCGAGGTCGCCGCCGGCGGCGACCCCTTCACCGCCCGCCTCGTCAAGCACCAGGGCAAGCGCCTGACGAAGTTCGACCTCGCCAACGAGGCCAGCGCCTTCGCCGCGCGCGACGCGGTCAAGGCCGCGACGTTCAAGGTGGCCTCGGTCGAGCGCAAGCCCGGCCGCCGCTCCCCGCCCCCGCCCTTCACCACCTCGACCCTGCAGCAGGAGGCCGCCCGCAAGCTCGGCTTCAACGCCCAGCGCACCATGCAGACGGCGCAGAAGCTCTACGAGGGCGTCGACATCGGCGGCGAGACCGTGGGCCTGATCACCTACATGCGGACCGACGGCGTCCAGACGGCCCCCGAGGCGCTGGACGAGGCGCGCGCCGTCATCGGCGGGCTCTACGGCAAGGAATATGTGCCCGAGAAGCCTCGGTTCTACTCCACCAAGGCCAAGAACGCCCAGGAGGCGCACGAGGCGATCCGCCCGACCAGCCTCGCCCGCAACCCGGGCAAGCTGGGCCTCGAGGGCGACCTGGGCCGTCTCTACGAGCTGATCTGGAAGCGCATGATCGCCTCGCAGATGGAGGCGGCCCGGATCGAGGACACCAACATCAACCTCGAGAGCGCCGACGGCCAGACGGGCCTGCGCGCCACGGGCCGCGTGGTGACCTTCCCGGGCTACCTGGCCGTCTACGAGGAAGGCCGCGACGACCCCGAGGACGAGGAAGGCGGCCGGCTGCCGCAGGTGGCCGAGGGCGCCGAGGCCAAGGTCCGCTCGGCCAAGGCCGACCAGCATTTCACCGAGCCGCCGCCGCGCTACTCCGAAGCCAGCCTGGTGAAGAAAATGGAGGAGCTGGGCATCGGCCGGCCCTCGACCTACGCCTCGATCCTGACGGTGCTGCGCGACCGCGCCTATGTGCGGATGGAGAAGCAGCGGTTCGTACCCGAGGACCAGGGCCGGATGCTCATCGCCTTCCTGGGCGAGTTCTTCGAGCGCTACGTTGAGTACGACTTCACCGCCGGCCTCGAGGAGCGCCTCGACCTGGTCTCGGCCGGCGAGCTCGACTGGAAGGTCCTCCTCCGCGAGTTCTGGACCGAGTTCAACGCCAAGATCGGCGAGACGGCCGACCTGAAGATCAGCGACGTCCTCACCGCGCTCGACCGCGTCCTGGGCCCGCACCTGTTCCCGGACAAGCCCGACGGGTCCGACCCGCGCGCCTGCCCGACCTGCGGCATGGGCCGGATGGCGCTGAAGTCCAGCCGCTACGGCCCCTTCCTGGGCTGCTCTAACTATCCGGAGTGCCGCTACACCCGCCCAATCGGCGTCCAGGCCGAGGGCGACGAGGCCGCCGCCGGCGACCGCGAGCTGGGCGTCGATCCGGTGACCGGCGAAACCGTCTACCTCAAGACCGGCCGCTTCGGCGTCTACGTCCAGCTCGGGTCGGGCGAGAAGCCCAAGCGGGCCAGCCTGCCCAAGGGCTGGAGCGCCCCCGACATGGACCTGGAGAAGGCTCTGCGCCTCCTGCGCCTGCCCCGGGAGGTCGGGATGCATCCGGAGGACGGCAAGCCGATCCTGGCCGGCATCGGCCGCTTCGGCCCCTTCGTGCTGCACGAGGGCGTCTACGCCAACCTGCCCACCGTGGACGAGGTGTTCGAGGTGGGCGTGAACCGCGCCGTCGACCTGATCGCCACCAAGCGCGCCGGGCGCCGCGGCGGGGCCGAGGCCGCCGCGCTGAAGGAGTTGGGCCCTCATCCGGTCGATGGCCAGCCGGTCCGGGTGCTCTCAGGCCGCTACGGCCCCTACATCAAGCACGGCTCCACCAACGCCAACGTCCCGCGGGGCGCCGATCCGCTCTCGGTGACGATGGAGCAGGCGGTGGCCCTGATCGCCGAGCGCGAGGCCAAGGGCGGTGGGAAGAAGGGCAAGAAGCCGGCGCGGGCCGCGGCCGCCAAGACCGAGGGCGGCGCGAAGGCCGCGAAGAAGCCGGCCAAGAAGGCGGCCGCCAAGAAGAAGGCCGCGCCCAAGGCCAAGGCGAGCGCGATCGACGACGACGAGGCGCCCTTCTAGGCGGGGCCGATCAATCGGAGGCGCGACGCGAGTACGTCGTGATCATCCCAGGCTTGGTCCAGGAATCGGCGCTTGCGGGTTGGGTGACTCTACTGAGGGGGCGACGGATGGGCGATGACGCAATAGGCGAGACACCGGAGGCCAAGAAGGCTGTGTTCCGGCGACTGGTGGAACTCTACGCGACAGCCGATGTGGACGCACTCGAAGCCCTCGTGGCCCCAGACTATGTCGGACACACCGCCGCCGGCGATCGCGACTGGGCGGAGTTTCGGCAGAGCATCCTCAACTTCCACCAGCTGTTCGACTATTCGCCGGACTCCTTCACCGTCGAAGACCAGTTCGCCGACGGCGACAAGGTTGCGAGCCGCATGATTGCGCGTGTGCGCAACCGTGAAACGGGCGAACCGATGAGCATGATCGGCATCAACCTTGCGGTGATCAGGGGTGGGAAGATTCGGGAGGAGTGGAACACCTGGGAAGTGATGGCGGATGTTGCGCAGAGCAACGACGCAGGATCGGACAGCGGGTCGCTGTCGGTCCGCGGAGCGTCGAAATCCGCATGAGTCCTCGCACCGCGACGCGCACGACGGCGGGATGACGAGCGGTGCAGAAGGCCGCTAGGCTGCTTCCATGCCGAACGCCACCCTTGACGGTCTGAGCTTCTATTTCGAACGCGCCGGTTCCGGGCCGCCGCTGCTGTTCATCTCGGGGACCGGCGGGGATCTGCGGGTGCAGCCCAACGTCTTCGCCTCGCCGCTGGCCAAGGCGTTCGACCTTCTCGCCTACGACCAGCGCGGCCTGGGGCGCACCGGCAAGCCCGACGGGCCCTACACCATGGCGCAGTACGCCGACGACGCGGCCGCGCTGATGGCCGACCAGGGCTGGGACGACGCCCTCGTCGTCGGAGTGTCCTTCGGGGGCATGGTGGCGCAGGAGCTGGTGCTCCGGCATCCGCGCCGGGTGCGCCGGCTGGTGCTGGCCTGCACCTCGCCGGGGGGCGCGGGCGGGGCCTCGTTCCCCTTCCACGAGATCGAGCATCTGAAGGGCGAGGAACGCGCCCGCCACCTCATGCCCATCAGCGACACGCGCCGGGACGCGGCCTGGCAGAAGGCGAATCCCGAGGAGTACGAGCGCTTCGTCCAGCTCGCCGCGGCCGATCCCTACGCCGGCGAGCCCGGCCGGGCCGACGGCGCGTGGAACCAGCTGGAGGCCCGCTCGCACCACGACACCTGGGATCGCCTGCCGCAGATCGACTGCCCCGTCCTGATCGCCGCGGGGCGCTACGACGGCATCGCCCTGCCCGCGACGCAGGAACGGATGGCGGCGCGCATCCCTGGCGCCGAGCTCCAGTGGTTCGAGGGCGGACACCTGTTCATGATCCAGGACCGCGCCGCCTATCCGGCGATCATCGCTTTCCTGTCCGATGGTCCGCTCGCCTGAGAGGCGACTGGCGTTGACGCCGCGCTCTGGCCCCCGAAACATCGCCGCGACACGCTTCGGGCGCCTGCGGGCCTCCGACTAACGGGATCTATCCATGAAAATCCGGAATCTGGCCGCCCTGGCCGCGGCGGGCGCCTGCCTGTCGCTTGGCAGCGCGGCGGCAGCGGACGTGGTGACCTTCGACGACGCCGCTTCGAACGCCTTCATCTTTCAGCAGATCAACTCGCACAGCTTCCAGGGACTGACGTTCACGACGGGCGATCCGTCCTGTTGCGCCGCGATCTGGAACAGCGGGGAAACCCCCGAACAGAGCAACGGCACCAACAACCTGATCTTCGCGGCGCCCGACGAGATCGTCATCACCCGCCAGGGCGGCGGCCTGTTCGACCTGTCCAGCATCGACATGACGCTCTCGTGGTACACCACCGTCAACGGGAGCGCTCCCGAACCCGACGCCGACATCCTGGCCGACACGGTCACGCTCACTGCGGATACGACCGGGGGTCAGGTCGTCCAGGTGCTGACCCTGGGCCAGGGGTTCCATACCTACAGCCTTGGCCTCACCGGCGTGAACAGCGTCTCGATCACCCGCCTCGCGTCCGCGCCCGTCTTCTCCTACTGGGGCCTCGATAATCTCAGCGGGGAGAACTTCGGCGGCGCGGTGCCCGAGCCCGCGACCTGGGCTCTGATGATCGCGGGGTTCGGCAGCGCGGGGGCGATGCTTCGCCGCCGACGGGCCGCCGCCGCCTGAGCCTGGGAGCGGACGCGCCCACAAGGTCGCGTCCGCCTCACGGCAGGTCGATCATCGCCTTCCTGGCGGCCAGCCCCCGGGCCGAAAGCCGGTAGCCCACCTCCAGGCTCTCGGTCAGCCCGAGCGCCTTCAGCTTGCGCACGTCCTGCTTGAAGGGAAGCGTCTCGCGCCCGAGCATCGCCGCGAGGTCGCCGGCGCGGCGGGCGGGGTGCTCCGCGATCAGGTCGAGCACGCGGGCGGTCCAGGGGCCGCGCGCGTCCAGCCGCCGGAGCGCCGCCAGGACGCCGGTGAGGTCGGTGTCTTCCCGCAAGGCGGCGCGCGGGTCGGCGCCCAGGAACCGGACGCGGATTCGGTAGAGGGTCCCCTCTCCCGCCAGTTCAGCGCAGGCGGCCGCCGCCGAGGGATAGCCGGCGGCCACGGCGTCGCCGTCCGTCACCGCCTCGACCGCCGCCACCTCGTCGATCGCCAGCTGGCCCAGCGCGGTGTTCAGCGTCCCGCCCGACCGCACGGTCGGCCGCCTCCAGCGCCGGAGGACGACGCTCAGCTCGCCGCGCCGGATCGCCTCCAGCTGCGCCATCTTCAGCAGCATCAGCCGGCGGCCAGTTCGAGGATCTCCACGACGTGCTCGGGGCCGGCGATGGGCCTCGGGCTCGTCCGCACCCCGTTGTCGTGCATCGTGTGCTCGGCGATGGCCTGGAACGAGTCGCGCCCGACGCCGACGCTCTTCAGATCGGCAGGCAGGCCCAGCCTGCGCACGAGCGCGCCGACGCCCTCCGCGGCGGACGCCGACCCGAGCGCCCGCGCCACCAGCGCCTGCTGCGCGCCGGCCGCAGGAGCCGTCCACTCCAGGACCGCCGGCAGGATCACGCACGAGGTGATCCCGTGCGGCACGCCGTAGGTTCCGCCCAGGGTGTGGCCGAGCGCGTGGCTGGGCCCCATGCCCCGGCCCGAGCCGACGCCTGCGATCGCGTGCCACATGCCGAACTGGCACTGCAGCCGGGCGTCCAGGTCCTGGGGCGCGGCCTTCGTGGCCAAGAGCCCCTCGGCCAGCCGCGCCAGGCCGTCGGCGGCCAGGGCGTCGGCGTACGGCGCACGCTGCGGATTGCAGAGCTGTTCCACCGCGTGGTCGACCGCCTTCATGCCGGTGGAGAACCAGAGCTGCGCCGGCGTCGCCAGCGTCACCGCCGGGTCCAGGATCACGGCGCGCGGCGCGAGCAGGGGGTGGGTGTAGCCCTCCTTCGCGCGGCGGGCGACGTCGGTGACCCCGGCGAACGGGGTGAACTCGGCCGCCGACAGGGTCGTGGGGATGGCGATCATCCGCACGCCGGCCGTAATGCTCGAGACGTCCACGCGGCCGGGTCCACGCCCGGCGCGGTAGGCGTCCAGGGCCTGGGCGTCGCCGACGTCGGCCCACAGAGCGAGCTGCATGACCTTGGTCGCATCGATCACCGAGCCGCCGCCCAGGGCCACCAGCAGGTCTGCGCCGGTCCGCCGGGCTTCGGCCGCACCGGCGATCACGCCCTCCCGAGGCGAATGCGCGCCGACGCCGGCGAAGACGCCGACGCAGAGTTCGCCCAGCTCGGCGGCGAACGCCCGGGCCAGCCCGTCGGCCAGCGAACGGGTCGTGGTCACGAGCAGCCGCGAGCAGCCCCACGCCCTGGCGAGTTCCTGCGCGACCTCGGCCGCGGGCCGCCCGTAGGTGATCTGGTCCTGTCTGGGGAACCGGTGCGTTCCGGTGAGCATCTGATGGTCCTCCGTCACCCCGAAGGTGCTAAGCACGACCGATGGCTCCCCCGAAGACACCGAAGTCGGCCCGCTTTGCCAAGGGCCTTCCCGACCGCGAAACCCTGCTGAAGTTCATCCGGGAGAGCGGCGAGACCGACAAGGCCGCGATCGCCCGGGCGTTCGGCCTGAAGGGCGAGGACCGCCGGGCGCTGCGGCACCTGCTGAACCAGCTGCAGGACGACGGAACGCTGGGCAAGCGCGGCCGCCGCGGACTTGCCGAGGCGGGCGCCCTGCCCGAGGTGGGCGTGGCCGACGTGGTCGAGCGCGACACCGACGGCGACCTTTTGGTCAGGCTCGTCCGCGGCGAGGACGCGCCCTTGGTGCCGCTGGCGCCCGGCGCCGACGTGAAGGGCTCGGCGCCCGGCCTGGGCGACCGGGTCCTCGTGCGGTTCGTCCCCCTGGAGAACGGCGAGTTCGAGGCGCGACTCATCAAGCGCCTGGGCCAGAGCGCCCACCGGATCCTCGGCGTCGTGCGCAAGGCGCGTCGGGAAATCCGCGTCGAGCCGGTGGATCGCCGGTCCAAGGACACCCTGGTCCTGCCCGAGGGCGAGGACGTGCGGGACGGCGACCTCGTGGTGGCGCAGGTCGAGCCGCACGGGCCCCGCTACGGACCCAAGCGCGGCAAGCTGCTGGAGACCGTGGGCCGCGAGGACGACCCGCGCGCCTACTCCCTCATCGCGATCCACGCGCACGGCGTGCCCACGGGCTTCTCCGAGGGGGCCGAAGCCGAGGCCGAGGCGGCCGAGGCGCCCACCCTCGCCGGCCGCGAGGACCTGCGCGACGTCCCGCTGATCACCATCGATCCTCTGGACGCCCGCGACCACGACGACGCGGTCTACGCGCACCCGGACGACGACCCCAAGAACCCTGGCGGCTGGGTCTGCTGGGTGGCCATCGCCGACGTGGCCGCCTACGTCCGCCCCGGCTCCGAGCTCGACCGCATCGCCCGCGACAAGGGCAACAGCGCCTACTTCCCCGACCGCGTGGAGCCGATGCTCCCCGAACGGCTCTCGAACGGCCTCTGCTCGCTGCGCGAAGGCGAGAACCGCGCCTGCCTGGCGGTGCGCATGGTGTTCGGGGCGGACGGCCGCAAGCGCAGCCACCGCTTCGTCCGCGGACTGATGCGCTCGGCGGCGAAACTGGCCTACGAACAGGCGCAGGCCGCCATCGACGGCGCGCCCGACGACAAGACCGGCCCGCTGCTGGAGCCCGTCCTGAAGCCGCTCTGGGCCGCCTACGCCTGCCTGAAGAGGGGCCGCGACGCCCGTTCGCCCCTCGCCATCGAGAGCCTCGAGCGCAAGATCGCCATCAGCCGGGAGGGCGAGATCGCGGCGATCACGCCGCGCGCCACGCTCGACGCCAACCGGCTGATCGAGGAGTTCATGATCCAGGCCAACGTCTGCGCCGCCGAGACGCTGGAGGAGAAGCGGACGCCCCTGATCTACCGCATCCACGACCAGCCGAGCCCGGAGAAGCTGCAGGCGCTGGGCGACTTCCTGGGCTCCATCGGGATGCCGTGGACCAAGGGCGAGGCGCCGCGCACCGAGCGGTTCAACCGCCTGCTGGACGAGACCCGCGACGGGCCGCACGCCGACATCGTCAACGAGGTGGTGCTGCGCACGCAGATGCAGGCGGTCTATTCCAGCGAGAACATCGGCCACTACGGGCTGAACCTGGCGAAGTACGCGCACTTCACCTCGCCCATCCGCCGCTACGCCGACCTGATCGTGCACCGCGCCCTGGTGACCGCGCTGAAGCTCGGGAGCGACGGCCTGTCGGAGTTCGACATCGCCAAGATGAAGGACACCGCCGAGCTGATCTCCTTCGCCGAGCGGCGCGCCATGGCGGCGGAGCGGGATGCGACCGACCGCTACGTGGCCGCCTTCCTCGCCGACCGGGTGGGCGCGGAGTTCGACGGCAAGATCACGGGCGTCACCCGCTTCGGCCTCTTCGTGCGGCTGGCCGAGACGGGCGCAGACGGCCTCGTCCCCGTCAGCACCCTGGGCGGCGAGTACTTCGTCCACGACGACCGGACCCACGCGCTCGTGGGCGAGCGGACCGGGGCGCGCTGGCCGCTGGGCATGTCGGTCCAGGTCCGGCTCCGCGAAGCGACGCCCATCACCGGCGGGCTGGTCTTCGAGATGCTGAGCGACTCCGCCCCGCCCGACGACTCGATGCCGCGACCGCGACTCGGCGTGCGCGGCCGAGGCGGGGGACCGCCCAGGCCGCGCCCGGGCCGTCCCCCGGGCATCCGCACCGGACGCAAGAAGAAGATGGGCGGCAAGCGGCGTTGAGCCGCGTTCCGCAAGGGCGCCCTTTCCTCCGGTCCGCCGCAAGTCATACAGTTGTTCGCATGTCCGAGAGCGCCACCATCGTCCACAAGCCGGAAGGCCCGCCCCGCATCGCCGGCCAGCGCGCCGTGCGTCCGAAGAACGCCGCCACGGTGATGATCATCCGCCGCGACGCGAAGAAGCCGCGGGTGCTGATGGGCCGCCGCCACGGCGGCCACAGCTTCATGCCCGATCGCTGGGTGTTCCCGGGCGGACGGATCGACCGCGCCGACTACCGGGCGCCCTACGCCACCGACCTGCGCACCGACGTGCACGGCCTGTTCGACAAGTACCTCCCCGTCGGCAAGGGCCGCGCCCTGGCCCTGGCGGCGGTCCGCGAGACCTGGGAAGAGGCCGGGCTGCTGCTGGCGCGTCCCGGCGAGGCGCGCGGGACGGGGCCGTGGAAGGACTTCGTCGCCCAGGGCATGCTGCCCGACCTCGACGCCATGGACGTCGTGGCCCGCGCGATCACGCCGCCGTCCGTCGGCAAGCGCTTCGACACCTGGTTCCTGACGGCTGACGCCGAGCGCCTCACCAGCCTGGACCGCCAGGGCGACTGCGGCGAGCTGGACGAGATCGCCTGGGTCGACTTCGACGAGGCGATGGCCCTGCCGCTGCCGGCCGTGACCCGGATCATGATCAAGGAAGCGGTCGCCCGCATGGACGACCCCAACCGCCCGAAGCCGTTCCTGCGCTACAAGACCAACGAAGGCGGCATGCGGCCGGTGGCGCTCTAGCCGCGCACGGTTGACTTCACGGCGCGGATTCGTATTTTCCGCGCCTCCTGAACACCCGCCGGCGGTGCGTATCCGTTTGGCCCCGCCCGAGGACTAGACCCATGGCGAAGCCCGCCTCCATCAAGATCCGCCTGAATTCGACGGCCGACACCGGCTACTTCTACGTGGCCAAGAAGAACGCCCGCACCAAGACCGACAAGCTCGTGCTGAAGAAGTACGACCCGGTGGTGCGCAAGCACGTCGAGTTCCGCGAGGGCAAGATCAAGTAGATCCGCCAAGGCGTTGACCTGACATCAGAACGCCCGGCCGCAACGGCCGGGCGTTTTGCGTATCTGGCGGAGAGGCGCGGGCGGCCGGCTTGACAACCTGGGCCGGTCGACGGACCGTGGCTTCGACCACCCGCGCCTTGCGGGGTCGCCGTGGGGACGCCCCGCGGTGAATAGGTGGAACGGCCGGCCGGCCGCGACGCCCATTCACCGCGGGGCGTTTTCGTTCTGGAGCTTCCCATGGAGCATCCCGGCCTCTCCCCGGACCAGCTCGACCGCTACGCTGCGGAAGGCGTCGCCCACCTGCCGGCCGCGGTGGCCCCGAAGACGTCGCCGCCCTCTCGGAGGTGGTCTGGCGCCGCCTCCGCGTCGGCCACGGCATATTCCGCGACCGGCCGTCGACCTGGAGGGTTCCCCATCCGGCGCAGCTGGCGGCGCGCACCGACGAGCTGGCGGCCCTCGCCAGCCCCGCGGTCCGCGCCGTGCTGGACCAGTTCCTCGGAGCCGGCGGCTGGACCCCTCCCGATCGCTGGGGCCTGCCGCTGGTCACCCTTCCGGGCTTCGCCGACCGCTGGGACGTCCCGCACAGGAACTGGCACCTGGACCTCGCGGTCTCGGCGAAGGCCCCGGCCGTGGCGCGCGTGTTCGTCCTGCTGGCCGACCACCCGGCGGGCGGCGGGGCGACCGGCTACGTCGCCGGGTCCCACCGGGTTCTGCGCGCGCTCGCGGCGGCAGAGGGTCGCGAATTCCGTTCCGGCGAGGCCCGGGCGCGCCTGGCGGAGCGGTCGCCCTGGTTCGCCGCCCTCTTCGGCCGCCCCGATGGCCCGGACCGCCGGGCCCGCTTCATGGACGCCTGGGGCGAGGCCGAGGGCGTGCCGGTGCGGGTGGGCGAGATGGCCGGCCGCGCCGGGGACGCCTGGTTCATGGACCCGCACCTGCTGCACGCCACCATGCCCAACGCCGGCGCGAGCCCGCGGATGATGCTGACGGAGTGGATCTACGGCCGGTGAGGCGGACGGATGTCAGGCCGCGCGAGCGATCACGCGGTTGCGGCCGGCCGACTTGGCCTCGTAGACCGCCTCGTCCGCGCGCTTGATGAGGGCGCTGGGCGTGTCGTTGGCGTCCCCGCTGGACGCGACGCCGATCGAGATCGTGACGCTGAGCAGCTCGTCGCCGCCCATGACGCGGAACGGCGCGCCGGCCACATGGAGGCGAATGCGCTCGGCGATCCGGCGGGCGTCCTCCAGGTCCGTGTCGGGCATGACCACCACGAACTCCTCGCCGCCGTGGCGCACCGGCAGGTCGATGGCGCGCACGTTCGACGCCAGCCGCACCGCGAACTCGGCCAGCACCTCGTCGCCGACGTCGTGGCCGAAGCTGTCGTTGACCTTCTTGAAGTGGTCGATGTCGATCACCAGCACCGCCACGGGCTCCCCGCCCCGGCAGGCGCGGCGCATCAGCGCCTCCAGCTGGCCCTGCATGTAGCGGCGGTTGTGCAGGCCGGTGAGCTGGTCGGTCACCGCCAGTTCCAGCGAGTGGTCGAGGTTCGAGCGCAGGTAGTCGGTGTAGCGCTTGCGGCGGATCTGGGTGCGCACGCGGGCGGCCAGTTCGCCGGGATCGACCGGGCGCGCCAGGATGTCGTTGACGCCGATCTCCAGCGCCTTCACGGCGCGCGCCCGGTCGTCGATGTCCGTCACGGCGAGGATGGGGATGGAGCGGGTGGCGTCGTCCGAGCGCAGTCCGGCGGCGAACCGCAGGCCGTCGAAGGCCCGGGCGGCGGTGTTGACGATGCACAGGTCCACCGGCCCGCGGGCGGTCAGCGCGGCCTTGTAGGCCTCGGTCTCGACCACGGGACGATGCTCGACGGCCAGCTCGGCGGCCACGCGCTGGGCCTGGCGCTGGTTGTCGTCGACGATCAGGATCCGACCGCCCGAGCCGCCAAGGCGCGAGGCCGCGCCGGCGATGACGCCCATGCGGCGCCCCGAGGCCTCGCGGTCGCGCAGCTCGTCGATCACCGCCTTCAGGCGCACCAGGCTGCGGACGCGCGCGAACAGCATCACGTCGTCGATCGGCTTGGTCAGGAAGTCGTCCGCGCCGGCCTCCAGGCCCGCGACGCGGTCCGCGCGGCCGTCGAGGGCGGTGACCAGGACCACGGGGACGTGGCGGGTCTCGGGATCGTCCTTCAGCCGCCGGCAGACCGCGAAGCCGTCCATGCCGGGCATCATCACGTCGAGGAGCACGATGTCTGGCCGCTCGGACGCGGCAATGGCCAGGGCCGTGGGCCCGTCGCAGGCCGTCAGCACGTCGTAGTACTCGGCCGAGAGCTTGGCCTCGAGCAGGCGGACGTTCGATTCGATGTCGTCGACGACCAGGATGCGGGCGGACATTGGCGGCTAGCTCAGGAGCCGCTTGATGGTCTCGAGGAAGTGGGTCACCGAGATGGGCTTGGAGATGTAGGCCTCGCAGCCGCCCTCACGGATCCGCTCCTCGTCGCCCTTCATGGCGAAGGCGGTCACCGCCACCACCGGGATATGGGCGAGGTCGTCGTCTTCCTTCAGCCACTTGGTGACTTCCAGCCCGGAGATCTCGGGCAGCTGGATGTCCATGAGGATCAGGTCGGGCTTGTGCTCGCGGGCAAGCGAAAGCGCCGCCAGCCCCTCGCGGGTCTCGAGGGTCTCGTACCCCTGGGCTTCGAGCAGATCATGAAAGAGCTTCATGTTCAGCTCGTTATCCTCGACGATGAGGACTTTCTTGGCCATTCAGGACCCGACAGCGTGCTCGAGGCCAAGCCGGTTCTCGGCCCTCCCCACCCTGCGGATGGTTATCGGGTGCTATATCCTTAAACTTCGTTATCCGCGTCGCGAGGCAACCCCGCCGTGTCCCAGCCTCCCCCGATCCCGAACCTGACCGCGCTGGGCCTGGCGGCCGAACGCCCGCTGGTGCTGATCGACGTGGACGAGGTGCTCGGCCTCTTCATGCAGGGCTTCGGCGACTTCGTGGCGCAGCACGGCTACGAGATGCGGGTCGAGCGCTTCGCCCTCTTCCAGAACATCTATCCGCCGGGCTCGGACCAGCACATCGACATGGAGACCGGGCGTCGCCTGTTCGACGCGTTCTTCGCCACCCACTGCCACGAGATCGAGCCCGCGCCCGGCGCCATCGCGGCCCTGAACCGGCTGCACCGGCACGCCGAGATCCTGATCCTCTCCAACGCGCCGCCCCAGGGGGAGAAGCTGCGCGCGGCCTGGCTGGCGAAGCACGGCATGGAGCATCCCCTGGTGCTCAACTCCGGGCCCAAGGGTCCGATCGCCAAGGGCCTCGTCGCCCAGACGCTGCACCCCACGGCCTTCGTGGACGACCTGCTCCCGAACCTCGACTCGGTGGCCGAGCACTGCCCGGAGACGGCCACCTTCCAGCACGTGGCCGACCTGCGGCTGCGCCCCTTCGCGCCCCGCTCGGACCGCCACCCGCGCATCGACGACTGGGCCGAACTGGGCGAGGCCCTCGAGGCCGCCGTCCGGCGCTGACCGGAGCAGGCCGCCACAGGCCCTGGTTTCCGGACGGCTGAGCTCCCACTCTTGTTGGGAGCCAGGTGGTGGGCGTGGATCGAGACACCGGGATCATCGCTGCGGACGGCGTGACGCTTGCGGGCGCCCTCGCCGGGCCGGACCGCGCCAGGATCGGCGTCCTGATCCTGAGCGGATCGGGACCGCTCGATCGGAACTCGGACATGCCGGGCCAACCGCTCGGCGTCGCGAGGGCGCTCTCGGAGGAACTGGCCCGAAGAGGAGTCGCCAGCCTCAGGTTCGACAAGCGTGGCGTGGGCGGCTCACAGGGGACCTATCTGGCCACGGGCTTCCACGACGAGACCGCCGACGCCGAGGCGGCGTTGGCCGCGCTTGGCTCGGCGCTGCCGTCCGCGCGGATTGTGGTGACGGGTCACTCCGTGGGCGCGACCATCGCGATGCGCCTCGCAGCGAGAGCCACGCTGAGCGGCGTCGTCCTGCTGGCCGGCGCCGCCCGGCAGGGCGCGGACGTGATGCGGGCTCAGTCCGCGAGGCTCGCCGAGACGCTGAGCGGCCCTTCGCGCCTGCTGGGTCCGGTGCTCAGGCTGCGGCAGGCGATGGCGCGGCGCCGACTGCTGAGTTCGCGCGGCGACGTCCTGCGGCTCGACGGCGCGGACCTCCCCGCCCGGTGGTTCCGCGAGTACATGGCCTACGACCCCACCGACGACCTGCGCGCGATACGCTGCCCGGTGCTCGCGATCACGGGGGCCGACGACGTACAGGTCGAGCCGTCGGACGTCGGCCGGATCGGCGCGATGATCGAGGCGCCGTTCACCGGCGAGACGCCCGCGGGGATCAGTCATCTGCTGCGGCGGACCTGCAGCGCCCCGGGCCTCGCCTCCTACGGGGCGGAGATGCGCTCGCCACCCGACCCCGGGGTGCTGGCCCGCGTCTGCGACTGGATCGAGGCTGAGGCGCGCGGAACAGATCGGGTATAGCTGGCGGCATGATCCGCATCGGGGTGGATTTCGGGGGCACGAAGATCGAGGCCGCGGCGCTGGACGCCCAGGGCCGGTTCCAGGCGCGCGTGCGCCGGCCGACGCCTCCCGGCTATGAGGACCGGCTGGAGGCCACGCGCGAGGCCGTCGCCGAGGCCGAGCGGCTGGCGGGCGTCGCGGCGGCGCGGGTGGGGGTCGGCGGACCAGGATCGCCCTCCCCGTCCACCGGCCTGATGCGGAACTCGAACTCCACGGTCCTGAACGGGCGGCCGTTCCCGGCCGACCTGGAGCGCGTGCTGGGCCGGCCGGTGCGCTACGCCAACGACGCCAACTGCCTTGCGCTGTCAGAGGCGACGGACGGAGCCGCGGCCGACGCGGGCGTCGTTTTCGCCGTGATCGTCGGAACCGGCTGCGGCGGGGGGATCGCCGTGGACGGCCGCCTGGTCGAGGGGCGCAACCTGGTCGCCGGCGAGTGGGGCCACACGCCCCTGCCCTGGCCGCGCGCCGAGGAGCTTCCCGGCCTGCGCTGCTGGTGCGGGCGCACCAACTGCCTCGAGCTCTGGCTGTCCGGCACCGGCTTCGCGCGCGACGCGGGCCGGCCCGCCGAGGCGGCTTTGCCGGACGATCCGGCGCTGGCGCGCTACGTCGACCGCCTGGGGCGCGCCCTCGCCGTCGTGGCCGACATCCTCGACCCGGACGTGATCGTGCTGGGCGGCGGCATGTCGAACCTGGACGTCCTCTACCCGCGGCTGCCGGCCGCGATCGCGCCGCACGTCTTCGCGGACGCCTACGGGGTTCCGATCCGCAAGGCCGCCCACGGCGATTCGTCCGGCGTCCGCGGCGCCGCCTGGCTCTGGCGCCTGGACGAGCTCGAATGAGGGCCTTCTGCCGCGACTGTTTCTGGCAGGGCGAGCAGCCCGCCCGGCGGTGCCCCGCCTGCGGCAGCCCGCGCGTCGTCGCCCATCCCGAGCTCGGCGAACTCGCCATCGCGCACATGGACTGCGACGCCTTCTACGCCAGCGTCGAGAAGCGGGACCGGCCCGAGCTTCGCGATCTGCCCGTCATCGTCGGCGGCGGCAAGCGCGGGGTGGTGACGACCTGCTGCTACATCGCCCGCATCTCGGGCGTCCGCTCGGCCATGCCGATGTTCAAGGCGCTGAAGGCGTGCCCCCAGGCGGTGGTCGTGAAGCCCGACTTCGCCAAGTACCGCGCCGAGTCGAAGCGCATCCTGGGCATGGCCGCCGAGCTGACGCCGCTCATCCAGAACCTCAGCCTCGACGAGGCATGGATGGACCTCTCCGGCACCGAGCGCCTGCACGGCGCGCCGCCCGCGATCACCCTCGCCCGGCTGCAGGCCCGCATCGAGGCCGAGACAGGCCTGACCGTCTCCATCGGACTGGCCGCCAACAAGTTCCTGGCCAAGATCGCCTCCGACCTCGACAAGCCGCGCGGGTTCTCCGTGATCGGCCACGAGGCGAAGGACTTCCTGGCGAACAAGCCCGTCCGCATCCTTCCGGGGGTCGGCCCCGCCATGGTCGCCACGCTCGAGAAGGCCGGCTTCCGCACGGTGGGCGATCTGGCCCGGGTGGACGTGAAGGTCCTGGCCGAACGCTGGGGCGCCCACGGCCTGCGCCTGCACGCCCTGGCCCACGGGCGCGACCATCGCGCCGTGAACCCCAACGAGGCGCGCAAGGGAATCAGCTGCGAGACGACCTTCAACGAGGACCTGTCGCGCGTGGCCGAGCTCGAGGACAGGCTGGCGCCCCTCGCCGAGCGCGTGGCCCGCCAGGCGCGCCAGGGCGGCGTCGCCGGCCGCGTCGTGACCCTCAAGCTGCGCGCGACCGACTTCCGCATCGTGACGCGTCGCCGCACCCTGCCCGTGGCCACCCAGACCGCGCACACGCTCTTCAAGGTCGGCCGCGAACTGCTCGCGAAGGAGGCCGACGGCCGGCCCTGGCGGCTGATCGGCATCGGGATCGCCGACCTGGTCGACGCCGAGAGCGCATCCGACGACTTCTTCGCCGGCGAGGAGAAGAAGGCGCTGGCCAGCGAGCGCTCCATGGACGCTATCCGCGCCCGGTTCGGGCCCGGCTCGGTGACCTCCGGGCGCATCCTGCGGGCCCGCGTGGCGTCGGACGAAGAGTGACGCCGCCCCCGATCGCCCTGAAAACCGGCAGCCGCCGCCCCGTGCAGAACCCCCTCGCCGGCAGGCCGGGCGCCGTAGAGTGAACATGCCCCGTGACGATTCATCCCTTCCAAAAGGCGCTATCTGGCATATCTAATCGGAACGGGATGGACCGCGCCGGTCCCGCCAGGAGAACGGAAACATGAGCGAACGGAAGGAAGGTGGCGCTGACACCGGCGTTCGCTCGGCGGTCATCACCCAGACCAAACCGAAGACGCAGAAACCCTCGATGTACCGGGTCCTGCTGCTGAATGACGACTACACGCCGATGGAATTCGTCGTGTACGTACTTGAGCAATTCTTCAACAAGTCGCGCGAAGATGCGACTCGCATAATGCTCCATGTTCATCAGCATGGCGTGGGCGTCTGCGGGGTCTACACATACGAAGTGGCGGAAACAAAAGTGGCCCAGGTCGTTGATACGGCGCGGCGGCATCAGCACCCGCTGCAATGCACCATGGAGAAGGATTAGGCGCACTTGCCTTCATTTTCCCGCCAACTCGAAGAATCCCTGCATCGCGCCGTGGCGTACGCCAACCAGCGCAAGCATGAATACGCCACCCTGGAGCACCTGCTCCTCAGCCTGATCGACGACGAGGACGCCGCCGGCGTGATGCGCGCCTGCGACGTGGAGCTGGGGGCCCTGCGCACCACGCTCACCAACTACGTCGACAACGAGCTGCGCAGCCTGGTCGTCGACGACGGCGAGGACGCCAAGCCCACGGCCGGCTTCCAGCGCGTGATCCAGCGCGCCGTGATCCACGTGCAGTCGTCCGGTCGCGAGGAAGTGACCGGCGCCAACGTGCTGGTCGCGATCTTCTCGGAACGCGAGAGCCACGCCGCCTACTTCCTGCAGGAGCAGGACATGACGCGGTACGACGCGGTGAACTACATCGCGCACGGCATCGCCAAGAAGGCCGGCGCGTCCGAAGCCAAGCCCGTGAAGGGCGCCGAGGACGAGGAGAAGCCCGCGGTCAAGACCGGCGGCGAGGCGCTCGAGGCCTACTGCATCAACCTCAACGAGAAGGCCAAGCAGGGGAAGGTCGACCCGCTCATCGGGCGGATGGCCGAGGTGGAGCGCTGCATCCAGATCCTCTGCCGCCGGACCAAGAACAACCCGCTTCTGGTGGGCGACCCCGGCGTCGGCAAGACCGCCATCGCCGAGGGCCTGGCCCGCAAGATCGTCAACAAGCAGGTCCCCGAGGTCCTGTCGAAGTCGACCATCTTCTCGCTCGACATGGGCGCGCTGCTGGCCGGCACCCGCTATCGCGGCGACTTCGAGGAGCGCGTGAAGCAGGTCGTCAAGGAGCTGGAAAACCACCCCGACGCGATCCTGTTCATCGACGAGATCCACACGGTGATCGGCGCCGGCGCCACGTCGGGCGGCGCGATGGACGCGTCCAACTTGCTGAAGCCGGCGCTGGCCTCCGGCACCCTGCGGTGCATGGGCTCGACGACCTACAAGGAGTTCCGCCAGCACTTCGAGAAGGATCGGGCGCTGGTCCGGCGCTTCCAGAAGATCGACGTCAACGAGCCCACCATCGACGACACGATCAAGATCCTGAAGGGCCTGAAGACCTACTACGAGGAGTTCCACAAGCTCCGCTACACGAACGACGCCATCCGCGCGGCGGTGGAGCTGTCGGCGAAGTACATCACCGACCGCAAGCTGCCCGACAAGGCGATCGACATCATCGACGAGGCGGGCGCCTCGCAGATGCTGCTCCCCGAGGGCAAGCGGAAGAAGACGATCGGCCTCAAGGAAGTGGAGTCGGTGGTCGCCAAGATCGCCCGGATCCCGCCGAAGTCGGTCAGCAAGTCCGACACCGAGGCCCTGAAGCAGCTCGAGGGCGACCTCAAGCGCGCCGTCTACGGCCAGGACGAGGCGATCGACTCGCTGAGCTCGGCCATGAAGATGGCCCGGGCCGGCCTGCGCGACGCCAACAAGCCGATCGGCTGCTACCTGTTCTCGGGGCCCACCGGCACTGGCAAGACCGAGACGGCGCGCCAGCTGGCCTCCACCCTGGGCATCGAGCTGCTGCGCTTCGACATGTCGGAGTACATGGAGCGCCACACGGTGAGCCGCCTGATCGGCGCGCCCCCCGGCTACGTCGGTTTCGACCAGGGCGGCCTGCTGACCGACGCCGTCGACCAGCACCCGCACTCGGTGGTCCTGCTGGACGAGATCGAGAAGGCGCACCCTGACGTCTTCAACATCCTGCTCCAGGTCATGGACCACGGGCAGCTGACGGACTCCAACGGCAAGAAGATCGACTTCCGCAACGTGGTCCTGATCATGACCACGAACGCCGGCGCCTCCGACGCCCAGCGCAACGCCATCGGCTTCGGCCGCGGCAAGCAGGACGACGAGGTCGACGAGGCGCTGAAGCGGCTCTTCACGCCCGAGTTCCGCAACCGCCTGGATGCGATCGTCCAGTTCCGGCCGCTCACGCCCGAGATCATCCGCCAGGTCGTGCAGAAGTTCGTCATGCAGCTGGAAGCCCAGCTCGCGGACCGGCACGTCACGATCGAGACGGACGACGACGCGGCGGACTGGCTGGCCAAGAACGGCTTCGACGAGCTCTACGGCGCCCGGCCGCTGGCCCGGGTGATCCAGGAGAACATCAAAAAGCCGCTGGCGGACGAGATCCTGTTCGGCCGGCTGACCAAGGGCGGCCACGTCCGCGTGGTGCTCAAGGACGGCAAGCTCGGCTTCGACATCGAAGGCCAGGAACGCGAGCCCGGCGCCCCGGTCGTCGAGACCCCGGCGCAGGAGCCCGAAGCGGTCTGATCCGCGAAAGCGCCTGAAACACCAAGGCCCGGGAGCGATCCCGGGCCTTTTTCGTCGTCCGCCGGGAACAAGCGCGGCCTTGGCCCGTTACTTCGCTGTTCAAAGCGACGGACAACGTCGCGAAGCGTAAGCTCCGGGGGGAGAATGCCCAGTCGCGCGTGCCTCGCTGCCGCGGCTCTGCTGGCGCCGTCCTGTGCGTGGGCCGACGCAGCGTCGGACCTCTCCCGGATGTCGATTGAGGAGCTCTCCAACGTTGAGATCACCTCGGTGTCCAAACGGCCGGAGCGCCTGGGCGACGCCGCGGCCTCGGTGTTCGTCATCAGCAACGACGACATCCGCCGCACCGGCGTCCAGACCGTCGCCGAGGCCCTGCGGCTCGCCCCGAACCTGAATGTCCAGCGCGTAGACGCCCTCGACTATGGGATCTCCGCGCGCGGCCTGAACGGCTTCGAAAGCTCCAACAAGCTGCTGGTGCTCATCGACGGACGAAGCGTCTATTCACCCTTCTTCTCCGGCGTCGAATGGAGCCAGCTGCATCCCGACCTCCCGGACATCGACCGCATCGAAGTCGTCAGCGGCCCAGGCGGGACGCTCTGGGGCGCCAATGCGGTGAACGGGGTCATCAACATCGTGAGCCGCCCCGCGGACCTCACCCAGGGCCTCGCCGCTCAGGGGGCGGCCGGCGACGGGTACTACTTCTACACGGTGCGCTACGGCGGCAAGGTGGGAGACCACGGCGCCTATCGCGTCTATGCCCGGGCGTTCGACCGCGCCGACACGCTGCGCAACGGCGTCGACGCCGGCGACGGCTGGCGCGGGCGACAGGCGGGCTTCCGCACCGATTTCAACTGGGACGATGACCGCCTCACGCTGCAGGGCGACGCCTACGTCGACCGCGTGCCGTCCCTGATCCCCGGCGCACGCGGCAAGCTGGTCGGCGAGAACGTGCTGGGGCGCTGGAACCACAGCTTCAGCGATCGCTCGGAGCTGGAGGTGCAGGCCTACTTCGACCGATACGAGCGCATCGCCCGCGGCATTCTCGACGGGGTCGTCACCTACGACGTGCAGGCCCAGCAACGGCTCGCCACAGGTCCGCACAAGATCGTCTTCGGGGCCGGTTACCGTCGCTGGTCGGACCGCTTCGCCAACTTCGTCAACGGCTTCGTCCTCGATCCGCCGCGCGACCGCTTCAGCATCGCCAACGCGTTCGTCCAGGACCAGGTCACGCTGGGAAACGTCACGCTGACAGCCGGGGTCAAGGTGGAGCACAGCACGCTGGGCGGAACCGAATGGCTGCCCAACGGCCGCATCGCCGTCCAGGTCGCAGACAACGCCATGGTCTGGGGCGCCGTCTCGCGAGCGGTCCGCAACCCCTCGCGGCTGGACAGGGACCTGGTGTTCCCGCCGTTCCTCTTGCGGTCCGACTTCCAGGCCGAGCGGCTCACCGCCTACGAACTCGGCTACCGCGGCCGTCCGACCTCGCGGATCTCGGTCTCGGCGACGGTCTTCTACCATGACTATCGCGGCATCCGCTCGAACGAGACGACGCCGGTCACGGTGTTCCCCATCCGGATCGGCAACGGCCTCGAAGGCGAGACCTGGGGCGTGGAGGCCTGGGGCGACTTCGATGTGACCGACCGCTGGCGGCTGAGCCTCGGCGGCTCCACGCTGGGCAAGGACTTCCGTGTCGCCCGCGGCTCGCTGGATCGCTCCAACCTGGCTGCGGCCGGCCACGACCCGGACTTCCAGATCCTGCTCCGCTCGCAGTACCAGCCCACCGACCGCATCGATTTGGACATCCGCCTACGCTACGTGGACGACGTGCCGGCCGAGCGCACGCCCGGATATCTGCGGGCGCCGGCCTATGCCGAGGCGGACGCCCGGATCAACTGGCGCATCACCGACCGGGTCGAGGTCGCCCTCGCCGGGCTCAATCTGCTGGACGCGTCGCACCCCGAGGCCACCGAGCCCCGGCGAACGGAGATGAGGCGCAACTTCCAGGTTTCGCTCCGCTACGGCTGGTGACGGTGATCGGGCGCCTCGCCATCGCGGTCGCCGCCACATTCGCCGGCCTGGCTGAACGGGCGGCGGGCGAGGAGGGATCGCTGGAGTACGCCGTGAAGGCCGCCTTCCTGCACCGGTTCGGCTCGTTCGTGTCCTGGCCCCAGGCCTCCGCGACGCCGCGCGCGCCGGTCCAGATCTGCGTGGTGGGCCGCGACCCGTTCGGCGCGACCCTGGACCGGACCGTGCAGGGCCAGACGATCAACGGCCGTCCGATCGCGGTACGGCGCCTGTCGGTCATCTCGCCCGGCTCGGGCTGCGACATCGCCTACCTCGGCGGCTCGCCGGCCCAATCGGTCGCCGCCGCGGCGCGCGCCGTCCTGGCGGCGCCCGTGCTCACGGTGGCGGAGGTCCACGAGCCCGGCGTGGTGATCCAGTTCGTGCTCCGCGGCAACCGCGTGCGGTTCCACATCGACCGGCGCGCCGCCGAACAGTCGCGGCTGACGGTCAGCTCCAAGCTGCTCAATCTCTCGGTGGACCCGGGGCCATGAACAGCGCCCTGCCCCTCCGCGGTCCGGTGGCGTCCATGTGGGGCGCGATCGCGCTCCTGATCGCCGGTCTCGTGATCGGCGTGTTCAACGAGCGGACGTTCCAGGCCTCGCGCGCACAGGTCCTGCAGGCCCAGGCGCGCGTCCTGGCCGCCACGGTCGAGCCGGCCGTGGTCTTCGCCGACGCCATCGCGGCGCGGGAACTCGTCGGGGCCCTCGCGGCCGATCCTCAGGTGTCGGCGGCGGCCGTCTACGATGGCCGGGGCGCCCCGATCGCGATGCTCGAGACGCCGGGCGCCCAGCCCATGCCCAGGCGCGGCGCCGACGCCGTGGCCCGCCAAGGCGGGCGCAGCGCCGCGGCGGTCGCTCCGGTGACCCACGAGGGGCGCGAGATCGGCCGCGTCTACGTCCGCAGCGCCGTGCAGCCGCCGCTTGCCGTGGTCCAGCGGCATGCCGGTGTCGCGCTGCTGCTGCTGACCGCCATCCTGATCGTGGTGCTGGCGCAGGCCGCGCAGGCCGAGCAGGCCCGGGCGGCCCGGGAGTCCCGCGCGCGCGCCGCCGAACTCGCCGAGCTGAACGCGCGGCTTCAGCAGCAGATCGAGCGGCGCGAGACCGCCGAGGAAGCGCTGCGACAGGCCCAGAAGATGGAGACCCTGGGCCAGCTCACTGGCGGAATCGCGCACGATTTCAACAATCTATTGCAGACTGTGCAGGGCGCGCTGGACATCATCTCGCGCAATCCGGGGGACGCCGAGCGGGTCGCCCGCTGGTCGCGCCTGGGCCAGGAGGCGGCCCAGCGTGGCGCACGGGTCACCGCGCAGCTCCTAGCCTTCTCCCGCGCGCAGAAGCTCGAGATCCGGGCGGTGGACGTCCGCGCCGTCATCGCTCGGCTGAAGGAACTGCTTCCGAACGCGCTGGGGACGGCGGTCTCCCTTCACTTCGAGGTGGGGGACGGCGAGCAGACGGTGATGGCGGACGAGACGCAGCTGGAGCTGGCGGTCCTGAACCTGTGCATCAACGCCCGCGACGCCATGCCCAACGGCGGCGACGTGGTCGTCTCCACCGCCCAGATCTCGGTCGAAGGCGACCCGGAGCTGCCGGCCGGGACCTACTTGCGGCTTTCGGTGGCCGACACCGGGGTGGGGATGCCGCAGGACGTGCGGGCCCGCGCCTTCGACCCGTTCTTCACCACCAAGGGCGTGGGCAAGGGCACCGGCCTGGGCCTGGCCCAGGTGTACGGCATCGCCCGGCAGGCCGGCGGCACGGCGCGGCTCGAAAGCGCCACGGGCCAGGGCACCACGGTGACGATGCTACTGCCCCTGGCGCCCGACGCGCCGCGGGCCGAGGGCGAAGCGGCTGCGCCGACGCCTGAGGCCGTGGCCGGCGCACGAATCCTCGTGGTCGACGACGACGATGGCGTCCGCACGTTCGTATGCGAGGCGCTCACGGCGATGGGCTATCGCTGCATCGCCGCTCGCGACGGCCAGAGCGGCCTGGAACAGCTGGCGGACGAACCCGTGGACCTGCTGATCGTCGACTACGCCATGCCCGGGATGACCGGGGCCGAGTTCGCGGCCGCGGCGCTGGCGACACGCCCCGACCTGCCGATCATCTTCGCCAGCGGCTATGCGGAATCCGAGGCGCTCGACGCAGCCATGGGCCGGCCCACGTCCCTGCTGCGCAAGCCGTTCGACTCCCAGACCCTCGCGCGCCGCGTCGCCGAGGCGCTGAGCGCCGCCGCGGTCGGCTGAGCGGAAGCGTCCTGGTCGCGGAGGCTCAGGCTTCCCGCGTCTGCCGCCGCCAGAGCGCGGCGTACTCGCCCTGGTTGGCCAGCAGTTCGGCGTGGGTCCCCCGCTCGACGATCCGGCCGCGGCGCAGCACGAGGATCTGGTCGGCGTCGGCGATGGTCGAGAGGCGGTGGGCGATCACCAGCGTGGTGCGGCCAGCCTTCACCTTGCGCAGGGTCTCCTGGATCGCCGCCTCGGTGGGGCCGTCCAGCGCGCTGGTGGCCTCGTCGAGGATCAGGAGGCGCGGGTTCGCCAGCAGGGCCCGGGCGATGCCGACACGCTGGCGCTCGCCGCCCGAGAGCTTGAGGCCCCGTTCGCCGACGCGCGTCGCCATGCCGTCCGGAAGGCCGTCGATGAAGGGGCCCAGCTCGGCCGCGTCGGCCGCCGCCCTCACCTCTTCCGCCGTCGCGCCGGGCCGCGCGAAGCCGATGTTGGCGTAGAGCGTGTCGTTGAACAGCGCCACGTCCTGCGGCACCAGCGCCACCGCCCGCCGCAGCTCGGCCTGGCGCACCCGGCGCATGTCGACGCCGTCGATGGTCACACGACCCCCCTGAGGATCCAGCAGGCGCATGGCGAGACGCACCGCCGTGGTCTTGCCGGCGCCCGACGGTCCGACCAGGGCGACGGTCTGGCCGGGCGCGGCCGCGAAGGAGACGCCAAGGAGGCCCGACGAGCGGGCGTCATGGCGGAAGCTCACGTCCTCGAAGGCGATCGCCGCCCCCCGGCCGCTGGCGGGCGGCAGGGTCTCGGCGTCGGGCGCGTCGACGATGTCGGGGGTGATCTCCCGCAGCGACACCATCTGCTCCATGTCGATCAGGCCCTGCCGGATCTCGCGATACTGGAACCCCAGCATGCCCAGGGGGGCGTAGAGGCCGGACAGCAGGAAGATCGCCGTGGTGATGTCCCCGATCTGCAGCCGCTCGCCGGCGACCTCCATCCCGGCCATCACCGTCATCGCCGCCAGGCCCACGTTCAGGATCAGCGACTGGGCGGCGTTCAGCAGGTTGAGCGAGCCGTTGGCCCTTGAACTGGCGTCCACGTAGCGCGCCATCGCGCGGCCGTAGTCGTCCACCAGCCGGGTTTCGGCGCCGAAGGCCTTCAGGGTCTCGTAGTTCATCAGCGCGTCGGCCGAGAGGCCGGCGGCCCGGTTCTCGGCGTCGTTGAGCTCGCGCCGGTGCGACAGCCGCCAGTCGGTGATCTTGAACGTGATCAAGGCGTAGAGCACGAGGGTGGCGAAGGCGGTCAGCGCGAACCGCCAGTCGAGCCGCACGACCATGACCACCATGGCGAGGACCAGTTCGACGAAGGTCGGGCCGAGGCTGAAGATCAGGCTGCGGATCAGGAAGTCCGTGGACCGCGCGCCCCGGTCGATGACGCGCGACAGCGTGCCCGTCTGCTTGGTCTGGTGGAAATCCAGCGACAGCGACAGCGCGTGGCCGAAGCTCTCCACCGCCGCGCGCGCCATGGTCGACTGCGAGACCCGGGTGAAGATGGCGTCCCGGGCATAGGGCGCGCACGCTGAAATCAGGCGCAGCACGCCGAACGCGACGGCGAGGCCCACGAACTCGGCGCCGACCACCAGTCCGGTCCGCGCGGCCGGAGACAGCGTGTTGATCGCGTCGCCCAGCATGACCGGCGCGAGCACGCCGCAGAGCTTGCCCACGAAGACCAGCGTCAGGGCGGCCGCGATCCGCAGCCGCAACTGCGGCGCGCCCGAGCGCATGACCAGGGCGAACAGGTCCGACATGGAGGCCCAGAAGTCGAACTTCGCTTCCGCAGACGCGACGGCGCCGGGACCGCCGAAGCGGCCGCGCATGATCTCGGCATGACTCAACGGCGAGGGCCTTCCATCTGCGGCGACGCTGGACTCATTCGAACTTGCGACTCCTAATGGTCCACGTTTCGGGTCGGCCCGCACGCCTGCAAGGGCGCGCGGGGCCCGCGTTCCCACTGGAGTACGCGTAATGCGGCGTCGCAGCCAACGCCTGGAGTCAGCCTGCGTGTTCTGCGGGTCGTCGGACGACGCCGATCCGGCGTTCCTGGCGGCGGCCGAAGCCTGCGGCAAGGGTCTGGCGGACGCCGGCATCCGGCTGGTCTACGGCGGCGGCGGGGTCGGGCTCATGGGGGCGGCTGCCCGCGCGGCGCACCGTGCGGGCGGCGAGGTGCTGGGGATCATCCCCACCTTCCTCGTCGCTGCGGAGCGCGCGCTGGAGACGGTGGAGCACATCATCGTCGACAACATGCACGAGCGGAAGATGCTCATGTTCCAGCGCTCGGACAGCTTCATCATCCTGCCCGGCGGCATCGGGACCCTGGAGGAGGTGGTCGAGCTGCTCTCCTGGCGGCGCTTGGACCTGCACGCCAAGCCGGTCGTGTTCTACAACCCGCGCGGGTTCTGGGAGCCGCTGTTCAAGCTCTTCCAGCACACCGTCGACGAGCGCCTGACGCCCCCGGAGTTCATGCAGGCCTGGGTCGCCGTGGACACCGTCGATCAGATCGTCCCGGCGCTGCTGGGCCAGGGGCGGGAACTCTACCCCTCCGAAGCCGCCGTCGGCCGCAGGGGCTAGCCGCGGCGCGGGCCGCGAGGATTAACCTCTACTTAACTCTGTAGCGTGGCCGAAATACCACTGCTGCGGGAAATGGTCGCGCTAGGCCGTTCAGCCGAACAGTTCGGCGAACACGCTTAATCCGTCGGCCCCCCAAATCACGTACTAGAGGCACGTCTCTCAACTACCGATGGAAACCACATGCGCACCTTCCTCCTCGCCACCGCCTCCGCCCTCCTGGTGACCGCCGGCGCGGCTCAAGCCCAGGACTGGACCGGCTTCTACGTCGGCGCGACCGTCGGCTACGCCGATCGCTCGGAAAGCAGCGGCGAGAGCGTGCTGTTCGACACCAACCTGGACGGCACGTTCGGCGACACGGTCCGCACGGCGGCCGGCGCGGACGCCTTCTCGACCGGCTTCTGCGGCGGTTCGTTCAACACCAACGCGGCACCCGGCGGCTGCCGCAAGGACGACAATGACGACTACGAGCTGTCGATCCGCGCGGGCTACGACTACCAGTTCGCGGGCAACTGGGTCGTCGGCGGCGTCATCGAGTACAGCGAGCTCCAGCTGCAGGACGCCGTCACCGCGTTCTCCATCACCCCTGCGGCGTACAACTTCACCCGCAAGCTGACGGACACCCTGGCGGTCCGCGCCCGCGGCGGCTACGCCATGGGCGACAGCCTGTTCTACGTGACCGGCGGCTACGCCCAAGGCGACGTCGAGCACAGCTTCCGCACCACCAACACCGTCAACGCGTTCCCGGAGCGGGGCGGCGGCAAGGCCAAGGGCTACCAGCTGGGCCTCGGCTATGAGCGGAAGATCACCCAGAACGTGACCCTCGGCGTCGAATTCCTGCGCACCAGCCTGGATGACGACGACTACGGCGTCCGCGCGGCCAACAACGGGACGACCGCGGCGACCAACCCGTTCCTGCTCGTCAACACCGCCGGCACGGACTTCCTGCGCTCGGACGACGACTTCGAGTACAACAGCTTCCGCGTGACGGCCGGCTGGCGCTTCTAAGCCCGCCGCGTCACCGAACGTTCTGCAGGCCCTCTCCAGGCTTCCTGGGGAGGGCCTCGCCGTTTTCAGGGCTCCGGCGCGACCGCCCGCATGCGCCGGATGGCGGGGTCGGCCTCGATCTCCGCGGCCAGCCACGTCCGGAACGCGGCGATCTTCCGCGCGCGGCGCCGATCACGGGCGTGGACCAGCCAGTATCCCGCGTCGCGGCCGATGAAGACGTCGAACGGCTGGACAAGACGGCCGGCCGCGATGTCCGCCGCGAACATGACGGGCGAGCCGATCGCGACACCGCCGGACGCGAGCGCCGCCGCCACCTCCATGACCTGGTTGTCGGCTACGAGCCGCGGCGTCTCGGGGGACGGGCCGTCGCTTGAGACCCCCGCGGCGCGAAACCACGCGGCCCACTCGGCGTCGGACCCGACGCGCGGCGCGGCGATGAGGTCATGCGGACGCGGCGATGCGCCAAGCGCCGCCATCGCCTCGGGCGAGACCAGCGCCGTCTGCGCCGCGGACACGAGGAAGTGGGCTTCCAGCGCGGGATCGGCGACGCCCCGGCTGGCCCGGATCGCGAGGTCCGCCTCGCCCCGCAGGAGGTCCCTGACCCGGGAGTCGGTGTCCACCCGCACCGCGATGCCCGGGTGAGCGACCTGAAAGCCGCCGAGCCGCGGCGCCAACCATCGCATGGCGAACGTCAGGAGCGTGGTCAGGCTCAGGACGCCCTCGCCCGTGTCGACGATGTCGGCGAGCGCCGATCTCAGGGCCGTCATGGCCTCGGTCGCCGCCCGCGCCAGGCGCTCGCCGGCCGGGGTGAGCGCCACTTCCCGGGGGAGGCGCCGGAACAGGGGCTGGTCGAGACGCCGCTCAAGGGCCTTCACCTGCCAGGACACCGCAGCCTGGGTCATGCCGAGCTCCTCGGCCGCCCGCGTGAAGCTGAGCAGCCGAGCGGCCGCCTCGAACACGCGGATGGCGCTGAGCGGGAGTGTGGCGAGCGGGTCTGACATAAGGCTGGCTTATGCATACAGCAGCAGAACCGGTTTGTCGAAGGCCGCCGCTGGGTCCATTTCCTGTGTCTATCGGACAACCAGATCGTGAGACGGACATGGAAGAGCTGCATCGGATCCATAAGGACGTTCCATTCGGCTATTGGGTGGAGTGGGCGCCGCCCGCCTTCCGCGCCCTCGCCCGCACATGGCGCGCCCTGACCGCCACGCGCGGGCGCCTGCTCACCCTGCGCTAGCGTCGCGGCGGATCCCCGAGCTCGCCTCGATCGCCACCGGGGTCTTCCGTCCGGCGCCGGACTGTCGCCTACTGGGCCCATGGGCGAGCCGGACGGGCTGATCGAGGAATGGGTGCGCATCCCGGTCGCGGGCGGGCGCACGCTGTCGGCGCGGCTCTGGCGGCCGAGGGCCGGGGGCCGGGTCCCGGCCATCCTCGACCTGTCTCCCTATCGCGCCTTCGACCTCTTCCGGCCGGTCCTCGAGCCCCTCCTGCCCTGGTGGGCGCAACAGGGGTACGCGGTACTGGCGGTGGATATCGCCGGCTCCGGCGGCTCCACCGGGCTCCTGGGCGACGAGTACCTCGCCGGCGAGATCGACGATGCGGCCGCCGCCGTAAGTTGGGCGGCGGACCAGGCCTGGTGCGACGGGGCCGTCGGCCTCTCAGGCCTGTCCTGGGCCGCCTTCACGGCATTACGGACCGCGGCGCGCAGGCCGCCGGCGCTGAAGGCCATGGTGCTGGGCGGCGTCTCCGAGGACGGCTGGACCACCGACGTGCAGAACCTCGGCGGCCAGATGTACGCCGCCCGCGTGGACTGGGCCGGCGTGATGCTGATGTTCAACGCCCTGCCCCCGGACCCGCAGCAGTACGGCGAAGGCTGGCGCGCCGCCTGGCTGGCCCGCCTGGAGGCGAACCGCCCCTGGGTCATTCCGTGGCTCAGCCATCCCGAACGCGACGGCTACTGGCAGGCCAAGGCGGCGCCGATGGGCGACCTGCCCCTGCTGCTCTACTCGGGCTGGGCCGACAAGTACGCCACCTCGGTCCTGCGCATCGCCGCCGGGTGGAAGGGCCCGGTGCGCACGATCATCGGGCCCTGGGAGCATGTGACGCCCGCGACGGCCGCGCGCGGTCCCCGGATCGGCTTCCTGCAGGAGGCGCTGCGCTGGTGGGACCTGTGGCTGAAGGGCCGCGACACCGGCGTCATGGCCGAGCCGCCGCTCCGCTACTGGCTGGGCGAGCCCGACCGCAAGGGCGGCCTGGAGCGCGGCGCCTGGCGCGGCGCCGAGTGGCCGTTCGACCCCGGCCACGCCGCCGAGTTCCGGATGGGGCGGGACCCGGTCGTGCTCCGGCCGACGCCGCGCGGCGCCGCGGCGCTCTCTTCGGACCTGTACGAGGATGGTCCCGAACCCTGGCCGGTGGACGGCCTCTTCGCCGACGTGCCCGTCGTCGCCGACCTCGAGGTCGCCTCCGCGCCGGTGCTCACGTGCCGGGTGTCGTCCGACCGGCCAGCCGGCCTGCTTGTCGCGCGGCTCCTCGACATCGATCCCGAGGGCCGGGCCGTGCGGATGACCACCGGCGCCCTGAACCTCGCCTTCCACGACGGCTCGGGCCGCGCCTCGCCGCCGCAGGCGGGCGAGCCGATCGAGGTGGCCCTGCCCTTCCAGGCAGTCGCCTGGCGGCTCAAGGCCGGACACCGGCTGGGCCTTTCCCTCTCGGCCGACGGCTGGCCGACCCTGTGGCCGGGCCGCGCGGGGGCGACGCTCACCGTCGCGGACGTGGTGGTTCGGCTGCCTCGTCCCGGGCGGCCGGCGCCGGCGAGCCCCCGCTTCGAGGCTCCCGTCACCGCGGCGGGACCGGCGATGGCGGCCGCCCGCTGGCTCGATGCGGCGCAGGAGAGCTTCCTGCCCAGCGGACTCACGGGCGCCCTGGTCCGCGCGCCGCCGCCGTTCGCCTTCCACCTGCCAGCCACCGGCACGGACTACCGCGTCGCCTCGCGGTTCGAACTGCTGGTGACCGAGGCCGGGCGGCAGGCCGCCGCCGCCAAGGTCTATCGCGTCGCGCTGGAGCGTCCGGGCTGGTCGATCCGGGTGAACACGCGGCTGGTGGTGCGCTCGGCGCCAAGCGCCTTCCTCGTGAGCTGGACCGTGCAGGCGTCCGAGAACGGCGCCGGCGCCTTCGACCGCAGCGGCGAGGCGAGAATCCCGCGCGGGCCCGTCTAGAGCGCATCCCGCCGGGGATGAGGCTCCCACAGGCGATCAAGACGCGCTCCAGGCAAAGGGCGACGAGCCCGTTCTCCCCGGATCGGCTTGATTCAAGCCGACCGGGACGGGCTCTAGGGGACGTTGGCTTCCAGCTCGTCGAGCCAGACGCGGGCCACGCCATCGCTCGGCGCCCGCCAGTCGCCGCGCGGCGAGAGCGCGCCGCCCGAGATCACCTTCGGCCCGTTGGGCACGGCCGAGCGCTTGAACTGGCTGATCTCGAAGA
The DNA here is from genome assembly GCF_057219735.1 of Phenylobacterium sp. T106. Taxonomy (NCBI): domain Bacteria; kingdom Pseudomonadati; phylum Pseudomonadota; class Alphaproteobacteria; order Caulobacterales; family Caulobacteraceae; genus Phenylobacterium; species Phenylobacterium sp. T106. The sequence goes on from NZ_JBXVWA010000001.1 coordinate 426,801, forward strand.
AGCGGAAGAGGAAGACCCCGAGCCACTTCTTGATCGTCGCCAGGTCGTAGGCGTTGCGCGCCTCGGCCGGGAAGTGCGGCGGCCAGGGCTCACGCGCAGCGTCGCGCCAGGCGTGCCACGCCAGGAACGCCACCTTCGACGGCGCGAGCCCGTAGCGGGTGATGTGGAAGAGGTTGAAGTCCTGCAGCTCGTAGGGGCCGACCTTGGCCTGGGTCGACTGGATCGCGCCGGAGGCGTCCGCCGGCACCAGCTCGGGCGAGATCTCGGTGTCCAGGATCGACAGGAGGGTCGCGTTGGCCCCCTCGCCCAGCTGCCCGGTCTTCACCACCCAGCGGATCAGGTGCTGGATCAGCGTCTTCGCCACGCCCGGATTGACGTTGTAGTGGCTCATGTGGTCGCCGACGCCGTAGGTGCACCAGCCCAGGGCCAGCTCGGAGAGGTCCCCGGTGCCCAGCACGATCCCGTCGCGCTGGTTGGCCAGGCGGAACAGGAAGTCGGTCCGCAGCCCCGCCTGCACGTTCTCGAACGCGATGTCGTAGACCGGCTCGCCGTCAGCGAAGGGATGACCCATCTCCTTCAGCATCAGGTTCGCGGAGGGGCGGATGTCGATCTCCTCGCCGGTGACCCCCAGCCCCCGCATCAGCGCCCAGGCGTTCGACTTCGTGCCCTCGCTGGTGGCGAAGCCCGGCATGGTGAAGCCCAGGATGTCGGAGCGCGGCTTGCCCAGCCGGTCGAAGGCCTTGGCCGCCACGATCAGGGCGTGGGTGGAGTCGAGGCCGCCCGAGACGCCGATGACGATGTGCTTGGACTTCGTCGCCTGCAGCCGCTTCACCAGGCCCGAGACCTGGATGTTGAAGGCCTCGTAGCAGTCCTGGTCGAGGCGCGCCGGGTCGTCGGGCACGAAGGGGAAGCGGTCCAGGGGCCGGATCAGGCCCACGTCGTCATGGTGCGGCTGGTGGACGAAGGTCACGCGCCGGAACGTCCGCTCGGGATGGCCGGCCGCCACGGCCGCATCGTTGAACGTCGGGGTGCGCATCCGCTCGAGCCGCAGGCGCTGGACGTCGATGTCGGCCAGCGCCAGCTGCGAGCCTGTGGGGAAACGCTCGGTCTGGGCGAGACGGCGGCCCAGTTCGTGGATCGAGGCCTGACCGTCCCAGGCCAGGTCGGTGGTGCTCTCGCCGGGTCCCGCCGCCGAATAGAGGTAGGCCGCCTGGCAGCGCATGGACTGGCTGGCGCAGAGGACCTCGCGGTCGTCCGCCTTGCCCACCACGATGTTCGAGGCCGACAGGTTGCAGAGGATGAGCGCCCCCGCCAGCGCGCCGGCGGTGGACGGCGGCGCCGGGGCCCAGAAGTCCTCGCAGATCTCCAGGTGGAAGACGAAGTCGGCGAGGTCCTCGGCCTCGAACACGAGATCGGTTCCGAACGGGACCTCCTGCCCGGCCAGGATGGCGGTCAGGCCCACGACGCCCGCGCCCGGCGCGAACCAGCGCTTCTCGTAGTACTCCCGGTAGTTGGGCAGAAAGCTCTTCGGCACGACGCCCAGGACGCGGCCACGCGAGATCGCCACCGCGCAGTTGTAGAGACGGCCGTTCACCGCCACCGGCGCGCCCACCAGCAGGACGGGCTTGAGGCCCTCGCTGGCGCGGACGAGGCCGGCGATCTCGGATTCCACGCGCTTGAGCAGCGCGTCCTGGAGGAAAAGGTCGTCGACGGCATAGGCCGACAGGCCCAGCTCGGGGAAGAGCATGAGGTCGCAGCCCTGGGCGTCGCCCCGCCGCGCCAGCTCAAGGGTCTCCGCCGCATTGAACCCCGGGTCGGCGGGGATCACCTGCGGCGTGCAGACGGCGGCCCGCACGAAGCCGTGGGCATGGATCGAGTGGAAGGCCGCCTTGGTCACCGAGAGCTCCCGCCGGTCTTATGCTCAAAATGAGCATATACCTCTTCGCCGTGAGGCAGGCAAACCTAGACGGATTCCTGTCCGGCAGGCTCAACGCATGAACGACGCCGGAGCGCCCGGGATGTCAGTCGTCGCGGTGGACGCGCTCGCGGCGCTCGTGACGCTCCTGCGCCTCGAGGCTCAGCGTGGCGATCGGGCGGGCGTCGAGACGGGCCAGGCCGATCGGCTCGCCGGTCTCTTCGCAGTAGCCGTAGCTGCCGTCCTCGATCCGGCGGAGCGCCTCGTCGATCTTCGAGATCAACTTCCGCTGACGGTCACGCGTTCGCAATTCCAAGGCCCGATCGGTCTCGGACGACGCCCGATCCGCCAGATCGGGATGATTCTCGGTTTCCTTCTGGAGGTGCGACAGCGTTTCACGCGACTCGCGGAGGATGTCCTCTTTCCACATGAGGAGCTTCTGCTTGAAGTACTCAAGCTGACGCTCGTTCATGAACTCCTCGTCCTCGGAAGGACGGTATTCAGGACTTTCAGCCAGAACTGCGGCTGCTTTCATGAAAACCTCACGCCCCTGAGGAACCCTGAGACACGCGGCGGGTGTATAGCAAATGCGTCGCTGGTTTCAACGTCGCCCGCGTAACGAGGTCCTACGCCGCACGCCCTGCGGCCTGGAACTTCGCAAGCTCTACCGCCGCGCGAGTTTCTATCTCGTCAAGCACGGCCTCCAGCCGGGGATCGTCGGTCGCCGAGCGCTGCTCCTTCACGGTGCGCGCGAGGGCCTCCAGCTGGGAGGCGTTCAGCTCGTCGCCGAGAAGCGCGATCTTGATGCGATCCAGCTCGTCCAGAAGACGTCCGGCGCGCCGGACGGACCGGCGGCGGCGTTCGGTGGGGCTCTCGACGTCCTGGAGGGCAAGCAGGGCTTCCACGCCCATGACACCCCCCACGCCGGCTGCGCTGGAAACCTGGGCCGCGGGCGCCGCCGCGGCGCCTCCGGCGACCCGGAAGGCCTCGCCGCCGCTCGCGCCCCGCGCCGACTTGGCGCCCGAGGCCTGCGAAAGACCGCCTGTACCGCTGACCTTCATGGGACGCTTCGCACCCTCTCACTCGCTGGGCAGCTTCGCCGCGCAAGCTTGAAGCATGGTTAACGGGAGGCTGAATCTGCCTAGTCGAACTTGCCCACCCGACTCCGACCGAGCTTGATTTCATTCCGCTTTTTCCTGGCATGGTTCTCGCGTGATCGAGGCGAAACCCTGCGTCCAAGGTTGCCCATGCGTCGCCTGCTATCCGCCCTCGTCCTCGCCGCTCTCGCCCTCGGCGCCCAGCCGAGCCTCGCGAAGTCGAGGATCAAGGACATCGTCGAGTTCGAAGGCGTCCGCGAGAACCAGCTCATCGGCTACGGCATCGTGGTCGGCCTGAACGGCACCGGCGACGCGCTCCGCAACGCCCCCTTCACCAAGCAGAGCCTGGAGGCGATGCTCGAGCGGCTGGGCGTGAACGTCCGCGACGCCAACCTCAACACCAAGAACGTCGCCGCCGTCATGGTGACCGCCAAGCTGCCGCCGTGGGCGGCGCCCGGCTCGCAGATCGACGTGGCCGTGTCGGCCCTGGGCGACGCCAAGAGCCTGCTGGGCGGGACGTTGCTGGTCACGCCGCTCCTCGGCGCCGACGGCCATGCCTACGCGGCGGCGCAGGGCACGGTGCAGACCGGCTCGATCAGCGCGGGGGGCGCCTCGGGCAGCTCGATCACCAAGGGCGTGCCCACCGCGGGCCGCATTGCCGGCGGGGCCTCGGTGGAGCGCGAAGTCGGGTTCCAGCTCGCGAACCTGGGGCAGATGCGGATGACCCTGCGCAACCCCGACTTCACCACCGCGCGGCGCATCGCCGACGTCGTGAACGCCGCCTATCCGGGCGCGGCGAGCGCCGACAACCCCACGATCGTGACCCTGCGTCTGCCGGCCGGCGAGAACATGGTGTCGTTCCTGGCCAAGGTGGAGAACCTGCCGGTCGAGCCCGACACGCCCGCCAAGGTCGTCATCGACGAAGTGGCCGGCGTCATCGTCATGGGCGACGCCGTCCGGGTGTCCACCGTGGCGATCCAGCAGGGCAACCTGACCATCACCGTGCGCGAGCAGCCCGCGGTCAGCCAGCCCGGTCCGTTCTCCCGCGGCGAGACGGCGGTCATCCCGCAGAGCGACCTCGCCGTGGAGGAGGAGAAGGGAAAGCAGTTCCTGACCCTGAAGACCGGAACGTCCCTGTCGACGCTCGTGGCGGGCCTGAACGCCCTGGGGGTCACGCCGCGCGACATGATCTCCATCCTGCAGACGATCAAGGCGGCCGGCGCGCTGCAGGCCGAGATCGAGGTGATGTGATGAGCGACCTCTCCGCGCCGATCGCGCTGTCCCCCACCCTGCTGGCCGCCACGCCGCAGCAGACCGCCGCCGACCTGGCGAAGAGCCGGGCGAAGGATGCGGCGCAGAAGTTCGAGGCCCAGTTCCTGTCGACCATGTTCCAGCAGATGTTCTCGGGGCTGAAGACCGACGGCCCGTTTGGCGGCGGGACAGGCGAGGAGATGTTCCGCTCGCTGATGACTGAGGCCATGGGCAAGCAGGTCGCCAAGGCCGGCGGCATCGGCCTCGCCGACACCGTCCAGCGCGAGATCCTCAAGCTGCAGGGGCTGACCTGACATGGCTCTCGCCGCACAAGACGCCGCCGATCGCTGCGAGCAACTGACCGTCCTGACGGAGCGCCTGACCGAACTGGCCGCCGCGCAGGCCCAGGCCTTCGAGCAACGCCGGCCGAACGCCGCCGCCGCCCTGCTGGAGGAAACCTCGCGCCTCGCCAACCTCTACCGGCACGAGAGCGCGCGCATCCGCGCCGACCCCAGTCTGATCGAGGGCGCGCCGCTGGCCGCCCGCACCGCGCTCGTGCGCGCCACCGAGGCCTTCGACGCCGTCCTCGCGCGCCAGGGCCGCGCCATCGAGGCGGCGCGGATCATCACCGAGGGGCTGGTGAAATGCATCGCCGACGAGATCGCCGCCCAGCGCAGCCAGGTCAGCGTCTACGGGTCCGGCGGCGTGCAGACCTCCACGGTCGCTCCGACGGCCATCACGCTGAACCGCCGCGCCTGAACGAAGAGTCTTCGGCGGTCTTAGCCGTTCCCTAGGGATTGGAGCCTAAATCCCACGCCGGCGGCGGGAGCGGGTTTCCGCCGCCTACCGGGAGTTCCACGTGACATCACTCTATGAGCGCATTGGCGGCGCGCCGGCGGTGAAGGCCGCCGTGGACGTCTTCTACGGCAAGGTGCTGGCCGACGCGCGCATCGCCCACTTCTTCGAGGGCGTGGACATGACGGCGCAGAACGCCAAGCAGCGCGCCTTCCTCATCATGGCCTTCGGCGGCCCCAACACCTACAGCGGCGCCGACATGCGGCGCGGCCACGCCCACCTCGTGGCGCGCGGTCTGAACGACAGCCACTTCGACGCCGTGGTGGAGAATCTCGCGGCGACGCTTCGCGAACTGGGCGTCGGCGACGGCGAGATCGGCGAAGTGGCCGCCATCGCCGAAACGGTGCGCAACGACGTCCTGGGACGTTCCGCCGACGCGGCCTGACGTCGCCGTTGTCTGCCCCAGCGTCAGCGTCCTAAGTTCACCAGGCTGCCGGGTCGTCCGGCAGTCTGCGTTCTCAGGGCGGGGTGAAACTCCCCACCGGCGGTAATGCCCACCCTCCTTCGGGACCCGGTGGGACGAGCCCGCGGGCGCCTGGCCACTCGCCATACGTGGGGCCAGGGACGAGCAGACCCGGTGCGATCCCGGGGCCGACGGTCACAGTCCGGTTATGAGAACGGCCACGTCGCGTCGGGCGGACTCCGCCCCGGCGCGTGCATGGCCTGCCCCTGAGTCGTGGTCCTTTGAACCCGGTCAGGGAGAAGACCATGACCCAAGTTGCGACCCTCGAATTCCCCACCGCCAACGGCGCCTTCCGCGCCGGACGCATCGCCTTCGTGCATGCGCTCTGGCACGCCGACATCGTGCGCGAGGCCTACCACGGCTTCCTGGACGAGATCGTGAAGCTCGGCCTGCCGGCCGAGGCCGTGGAGGTCTTCGAGACTCCCGGCTCCTTCGAGATCCCGCTGCACGCCCAGACGCTGGCCCGCAGCGGACGCTACGCCGCCATCGTCGCGGCCGGCTTCGTGGTGGACGGCGGCATCTATCGCCACGACTTCGTGGCTTCCACCGTCGTCAACGCCCTGATGCAGGTCCAGCTGGCGACCGAGACGCCGGTGTTCTCGGTGGTCCTGACGCCGCATCACTTCCACGAGCACGACGTCCACCAGGGCTTCTTCCACGCCCACTTCCGCACGAAGGGAGCGGAGGCGGCGCACGCCTGCGTCGGCACGCTGCAGAGCCTCGCCAAGCTGGCCGGCGCGGCCTGATGGACGCCGCCATCCAGGCGCCGCCGGGCTTCGAGCGACACGATCGTCGCAGTCCGGTGACCGACCCCTGGGAGCCGCTCTACCGGCGGCTCTCGGGCGACGCCGTCGTCCTGGGCGTCCGCGCAGGCGCCCAGCACTGCAACAGCCGCGGCTTCGTGCACGGCGGCCTCATCTCGGCGCTGGCCGACAACGCCATGGGCCTCTCGTGCGCGCGTCGGATGGGCGGGGACGCCAGCCTCCTCACGGTGAACCTCAGCGTCGACTTCCTGGGCGCCGCCCTGACGGGGCAGTGGCTGGAGTTCGACACCGTGTTCGTGAAGCCCGGAGGCACGTTGGCGTTCGCCCAGGCCTTCGTCACCGCCGACGGCCAGCCGTGCGCCCGCGCAAACGCCGTCTTCCGGGTGCTGAGGAAGATGGCCGCGTAGTCGCTGGGCTCAGGCCCGGCCCGTCAGGGCGAGCTCCCGCTCGATCCCGATCGCGGCGAGGAAGTCGCGGTCGTGGCTCACCACGAGCAGGGCGCCGTCGTAGCCGCGCAGCGCGGCCTCGACGGCGCCGATCGAGTCGAGGTCCAGGTGATTGGTCGGCTCGTCCAGGATGAGCAGTTGCGGCGGCCGGTCGCCCAGCAGCACGCAGGCCAGCGCCGCACGCAGCCGCTCGCCGCCGGACAGCACGCCCACTGGCTTCTCGGCCGCCGTGTTCCGGAACAGGAAGCGCGCCAGTGCGGACCGCGCGGCGTGTTCGCTGGACTTCGGGTTCAGCCTGCGGAACGCCGCGATCAGGGTGAGATCGTCGCCCAGCAGCGCGGTCTGCTGGTCGAGCAGGGTCGCCGGCGCGCCCCGGACGATCCGGCCGGCGGTGGGCTTGAGCTCCCCGGCCGCCAGGCGGATGAGCGTCGTCTTGCCCGAACCATTGGGTCCGGACACCGCCAGCCGTTCGGGTCCCGTGATCCGCAGCGAGAGTGGGCCCAGCAGTGGGTCGCCTCCCGGATAGCCGAAGGCCACGTCCTCGAACGCCAGCACCGCCCGCCCCGCCGCGAGACCCGACGGCGGCAGCTCGAAGCCCAGCCGGCGCACCCGCTCGATCTTCGCCTCCGCGCCCGCCAGCGCGTCGGCCGTCTGCGCCCGCAGCCGGTCGGCCACGTGGCCCGCCCGCGCGCCCGACGTCTCGGCGCGCTGCTGCTGGGCGTCGAGGAGGATCTTCGGCGCGTCGCCCTTCGCACGCAGGCGCTTTCCGGCGGCGTCCTTGCGCTGCTTGCGTTCGGACGCCTGCTGGATCTCGCGCGCCACCCGGGCAGAGTCCTTCTGCGCGTCGGCGAGTTCGCGCGCAGCCGCCGCCTCGGCCTCGGCCTTGCGGGCCGCGTACAGGTCGTAGCCCCCGCCGTAGACCTGCGCGCCGAGGGACGTCAGCTCGACGATGCGGTCCATCCGGCGCAGCAGGGCGCGGTCGTGGCTGACCACGATGGCTCCGCCCTTCCAGCGCCCCAGGACCTCGGACACGAGCCCGCGCGCCTCTACGTCGAGGTTGTTCGTGGGCTCGTCCAGGATCAGCAGGTCCGGTTCGGCCGCCAGGAGGCCGGCCAGCATCGCGCGCGTCACCTGGCCGCCGCTGAGCGAGGCGGCCTCGCGTAGCAGGTCGAACCCCGCGAGGCCGACTTCGGCCAGGACGGCGTCGAGCCGCGCCTCCAGCGTCCAGTCCGCGGCCGCCAGGTCTTCCTCGCTTCCCAGCCCGGCCTCGATGCGGGCCAGGCGGGCGAGCGGCGCGGCCACGCCCATCAGCTCGGCGATGTTTGCGCCCGGCGGCGGCTCGAGCGTCTGGCGCATGACCCCCAGCCGGCCTGTCCGCGCCACCGCGCCCGCGGTCGGTTCCAGTTCGCCGGCGATGATCCTGAGCAGCGTGGACTTGCCGACACCGTTCCGTCCCACAAGGCCGGTGCGTTCGGCCCCGAAGGCGAGCGTCAGGTCCTGGAAGAGGCCACGGCCGTCAGGCGTGGCGTAGGCGAGGCCGTCGAGGGTGACGAATGCAGGCATGGGTGAGGATCATCGCGCCGTGGACGTTCGGGGTGGTCGGAATGTCCAGCGCCAGCCGCATCGGCCTGCTCCTCGGTTGAAGCCGGCTACATAGGCGCGCGGCGGCGATCGCGCAAACCGGGGCCGGTTCGCGGCTTTCGGACCTGTGTTGGCTTGGCCACATTGGCCCCGCGAGGGCGAGCGCCGATCTTCCGGCCGAAAGGGAGATCGCCATGCCGTTCGTCGTCCGCCCGCTATCCGTCGCCGCCTTCCGCCCCCTGTTCGCCCTGTCGGACGCCGAGCTCGCCGCGCGCGGGGTCCTGCGCCGGCGGGTCGAGGGGCCGGGAGCGCCCTGCCGCGTGACGCTTGAGGACGCTGCGCCCGGCGAGAGCGTGTTGCTGCTGAACTACGAGCATCAGCCGGCGGACACCCCGTTCCGCGCCAGCCACGCGATCTTCGTCCGCGAGGCGGCCGAGGACCGCACCTTCGCGCCTGGAGAGATCCCGCCGGCCTTCGCGGCGCGCGCGCACCTGTCGCTGCGGGCGTTCGACAGCGACGGCATGATGGTGGACGCCGAGCTCGCGCCCACGGCCGAGCTGCCGGCGGCGATCGAGCGGCTGCTGGACAGCGCGGGCGCGGCCTACCTGCACGCCCATTACGCAGGCGCCGGCTGCTTCGCCGCGCGGATCGATCGCGCGTGACGGGCTGACGATTGCGTGATGGCGAAACCAGACTGATCTGAGGGAGTTCTGGGCGGCGGTTCCCAACGGAGCGCCCATCGTGCCCAGACCCCGATTGCCCTTGCTGACCGCCGCCGTTCTGATGGCCGGCGCGCCGCTGCCGGCCATGGCCCAGGCCTGGCAGGCCACGGTGGTCGCAGCTGCGCCACGGGCCGCACCGGCGCAGAACCTTTCGACCGTCAGCGCTCCCGCGTTCACGCCCAAGCGCCAGACCGTCATCCTGCGGACAGAGCCGCAGGCCCGCCAGCTGGATCTCAGCCCGGCCGACGACGCGCCGGAGGTCGACATCCAGCCCAAGGCCGAGTGGTCGGACGACGAGGGATTGCGCCTGACGCCGACGCGTCTAGCGTTCAAGCGCCGCTTCTGAAGGTCGTCCCGCCCCGCATGCCTCTGCGCCTCGCCACAGCGTTCGCCGCGCTTGCCGGAGCCGCCGCGGCGCAGGACATGACCTGCACGCCCACGCGCGCCGACGCCCAGCGCCTCGAGCGGCTGGACATGGCGTGGCGCGAGGCGCGCGCCGACGCCGTCCGGGGCGGCGCGGCGGACGAGCTGAGGCGACTGGGACTGCTGGCCGAGCCGCGGCTGTCGCTCAACCGGCCGCAGCCCACGCCCGGACGCTACCAGTGCCGCACGATCAAGCTGGGCGCCGCGCGCGAAGGCATGCTGCCGTACATCGCCTACGGCTGGTTCCGCTGCTCGGTGCAGCTCACGCCCGGCGGCGACCTCGTCATGCGCAAGACTACCGGCTCCCAGCGTCCTGTTGGACTCATCTGCCCCTCCGGCCGCCGCGCCGCGCGCTTCGTGGGCGTCCTGGAACTCGGCGACGAAACCCGCACCCCGCGCTACGGGACCCAGGACGACCGGGACATGGTCGGCGTGGTCCAGCGCGTCGGGAACGAGCGCTGGCGCATCGTTTTCCCGTGGCCGGCCTATGAATCCAAGCTCGACATCCTGGAGCTGCGGCGCACCCGTTGAGGACCGCGGCCCGCTGGACTGACGCCGGGGCAAGTCTCGTTGCCTCGCCTCAACCAAACCTTGGGAGGATGGGCGATGGCGACCGGTCTCTTCAGCGACCTTCTGGTCATCGACTGCGCGAGCTTCATCGCCGGCCCGGCGGCGGCGACCGTCATGTCCGACTACGGCGCCCGCGTGATCAAGATCGAGCCGCCCGTCATCGGCGACGCCTACCGCAACCTGTTCCGGCTGCGCGGCACCCCTGACGACATCGACTACTTCTGGGCCCTGGAGTCGCGGAACAAGGAGAGCCTGGCGCTCGACCTGCGGCAGCCCGAGGCGCAGGCCGTCCTGCAGGCTCTGGTGCGCAAGGCGGACGTGTTCATCACCAACATCCCCTTCCCCGCCCGCGAGCGGCTGGGCGTGCGCGCCCAGGACCTGCGTCCCCTCAACAGCCGGCTGATCTACGCCTCGCTGTCGCCGTATGGCGAGGCGGGGCCCGAACGCGACCGCACGGGCTTCGACGCCACGGTCTGGTGGGCCCGGTCGGGCCTGATGGACATGGTGCGCGCGACGCCCGACCTGGAGCCGGCCATCTCGATGCCGGGCATGGGCGACCATCCGACGGCGATGGCCATGTACGGGGCGATCGTCACGGCGCTCTACAAGCGCCTGCAGACCGGCGAAGGCTCGGAGGTCTCGACCTCGCTGCTCTCGAACGGGCTCTGGGCGAACGGATGCCAGGTGCAGGCCGCGCTCTGCGGATACGAGCTGGCCAAGCGTCCGCAGCGCGGCGAGCGGGGCGTGCTGAACGAACTGTACCGGGCGGCCGACGACCGCCAGTTCATCATCTCGAGCACCAACCCGGCGCGCGACTGGCCGCTGCTGGCCAGGGCCCTTGGCCACGCCGACTGGCTCACCGATCCGCGTTTCGAGACCCCCGAGGCGCGGCTTGCGAACGGGCCGGCCCTGGTCGCCCTCTGCGACGAGATCTTCGCGACCCAGCCCTATGCGCACTGGGCGAGGATCCTCAGCGCCGGCGACGTGACCTTCGGCATCGTGGGCTCGATCTACGACCATCTGTCGGACGAGCAGATCGACGCCAACGGCCTGCTGCCGCAGGTCGAGGACAGCTGGATCCGCACCGTCGACAGCCCCTTCCAGATCGCCGGCGAGGGCAAGCGCGCGCCCCGCATGGCGCCGGACATCGGCCAGCATACCCGCGCGCTGCTGGAGGAGTTCGGGTTCGACGCCGCCACGATCGAGGCCGTCACGGCCGGTTGAGGGCCCCGTTCGTTCTCCCTGCTGCCAGCGTCGTGTCAGCAGCCCGCAGGGGCCAGATGACGCAGGCGCTTTGTTCCCCCTGTGTTCACGTGTTATCTGAGTCGCGGGTTACCTAAATTACGCCGTCCGCTCCCGGACCTCCGCGGGCGGCAAGGCGTTTCCGGGACAGAATGGCCGACCACCAGAACTTCATCCGCGTACGCGGTGCGCGCGAGCACAACCTCAAGGACGTCAGCGTCGACATTCCGCGCGGCGACCTGGTGGTCATCACCGGCCTGTCGGGATCAGGCAAGAGCTCGCTCGCCTTCGACACCATCTACGCCGAGGGCCAGCGCCGCTACGTCGAGAGCCTCTCGGCCTATGCGCGCCAGTTCCTGGAGCTGATGAGCAAGCCGGACGTGGACCTGATCGAGGGCCTGTCGCCGGCCATCTCGATCGAGCAGAAGACCACCAGCCGCAACCCACGCTCCACCGTCGGCACGGTCACCGAGATCCACGACTACATGCGCCTGCTGTGGGCGCGGGTGGGCGTGCCCTATTCGCCCGCCACGGGCCTGCCGATCGAGAGCCAGACCGTCAGCCAGATGGTCGACAAGCTGAACGCCCTGCCCGACGGCACGCGCCTGAACCTGCTGGCCCCCGTCGTGCGCGGCCGCAAGGGCGAGTACCGCAAGGAGTTCGCCGAGTGGCAGAAGGCCGGCTTCCAGCGCGCCAAGATCAACGGCGAGCTGATGCTGATCGAGGACGCCCCGGCCCTCGACAAGAAGTTCAAGCACGACATCGACATCGTCGTGGACCGGATCGTCACCAAGCCCGGCCAGGACCAGCGCTACGCCGACAGCCTGGCGACGGCGCTCCAGCTCGCCGACGGCATCGCCGTGGCCGAATGGGCCGACCTGGCCGAGGGTGAGACCGAGCCCCGCCGGCTGCTGTTCTCGGAGAAGTTCGCCTGCCCGGTGTCCGGGTTCACGATCAGCGAGATCGAGCCGCGGCTGTTCTCGTTCAACAACCCCTACGGCGCGTGCCCCGTGTGCGACGGCCTGGGCGCGAAGCTGGCCTTCGACGCCGACATGATCGTCCCCGACAAGGACAAGAGCCTGCACAAGGGCGCCATCTCGCCCTGGGCGAAGGGCCCCTCGCCGCTCTACACCCAGACCCTGCAGGCGCTCTCGCGCCACTACGGCTTCTCGATGGACGAGCCGTTCTGGAAGCTGCCCGAGCAGGCGCGCAAGGTCGTGCTCTACGGCTCGGGCGACGAGAAGATCCGCTTCGTCTATGACGACAACGCCCGCAAGTACGAGGTCAACAAGACCTTCGAGGGCGTGCTGCCGAACCTCGAGCGCCGTTGGCGCGAAACCGACTCGTCCTGGGTCCGCGAGGAGCTCGGCCGCTACCAGTCCGAGACGCCCTGCGAGGCCTGCGAGGGCTACCGCCTGAAGCCCGAGGCGCTCGCGGTCCGCATCGCCGGCGACCATATCGGCACCGTTTCGCGCCTCTCGATCAAGCACGCGAAGGCCTGGTTCGAGGGCCTGGAAGGCCAGCTCACCGACAAGCAGATGGAGATCGCGCGGCGGATCCTGAAGGAGATCAACGACCGCCTGCGCTTCCTCGTGAACGTCGGCCTGGACTACCTGAACCTGTCCCGCGCGTCGGGCACCCTGTCCGGCGGCGAAAGCCAGCGCATCCGGCTGGCCAGCCAGATCGGCTCGGGCCTGACGGGCGTGCTCTACGTGCTGGACGAGCCGTCCATCGGCCTGCACCAGCGGGACAACACGCGGCTGCTGGAGTCCCTCAAAGGCCTGCGCGACCTCGGCAACTCCGTGCTGGTGGTCGAACACGACGAGGAGGCCATCCTCACCGCCGACCACGTGATCGACATGGGCCCCGCGGCGGGCGTCCACGGCGGACGCGTGGTGGCCGAGGGCAAGCCCGCCGAGATCATGGCGAACCCGGACAGCCTCACCGGGCAGTACCTGTCCGGAGCGCGCGAGATCGCCGTGCCGGACGACCGGCGGCCGATTTCGAAGAAGAAGGTGCTGCGCGTCGTGGGCGCGCGGGGCAACAACCTCAAGGACGTGACCGCCGAGATCCCGGTGGGCACGTTCACCTGCATCACCGGCGTCAGCGGCGGCGGCAAGTCGACGTTCACGATCGAGACGCTCTACAAGGCCGCGGCCCGGCGGCTGCACAACGCCTCGGACGCGCCGGCGCCGCACGAGCGGATCGAGGGGCTGGAGCACTTCGACAAGGTCATCGACATCGACCAGTCGCCCATCGGCCGCACGCCGCGGTCCAATCCCGCGACCTACACCGGGGCCTTCCAGCCCATCCGCGACTGGTTCGCCGGGCTGCCCGAGGCGAAGGCGCGCGGCTACGGGCCCGGTCGGTTCTCGTTCAATGTGAAGGGCGGGCGCTGCGAGGCCTGCCAGGGCGATGGCCTGATCAAGATCGAGATGCACTTCCTGCCGGACGTCTACGTCACCTGCGACGTCTGCCACGGCCGCCGGTACAATCGCGAGACGCTCGAGATCCTATTCAAGGGCAAGTCGATCGCCGACACCCTGGACATGACGGTCGAGGAGGCCGCCGAGTTCTTCAAGGCCGTGCCGCCCATCCGCGAGAAGATGGAGACGTTGAAGCGCGTCGGCCTCGGGTACGTGAAGGTGGGCCAGCAGGCGACCACGCTCTCCGGCGGCGAGGCGCAGCGGGTTAAGCTGTCGAAGGAGCTTTCCCGGCGGGCCACCGGCAAGACGCTCTACATCCTCGACGAGCCCACCACGGGTCTCCACTTCGAGGACGTGAAGAAGCTGCTGGAGGTGCTCCACGAGCTCGCCGACCAGGGCAACACGGTGGTGGTCATCGAGCACAACCTCGACGTCGTGAAGACCGCCGACTGGCTGATCGACTTCGGCCCCGAGGGCGGCGACGGCGGCGGCGAGGTGGTCGCCCAAGGCTCGCCCGAAGACGTGACGCGCAACCCGCGCAGCTGGACGGGGCGGTACCTGCACGAACTGCTCGAGCGCCATCGCGAGCGCCGGGGCGCGAAGCGGCGGGAGAAGGTCAGCGCGTGAGGCTCCTGATCCCTCCCCGGCAGGAGAGGGATCATCTAGGGTTCTCTCAACAAGGGGAGACCAGCCTATGAAACTCTATGGCGCGCCGATGCCGGCGCCGAACCCCAGGCGCGTGCGCATCTTCCTGGCCGAGAAGGGCGTCGACCTGCCTGAGACGCCGGTGAACATGATGCAGCGCGAGCACAAGAGCGCCGAGCACCGCGCACGCAACTCGCTGGGGCAGGTGCCGACGCTGGAGCTGGACGACGGGACCTGCATCTCCGAAACGGTCGCCATCTGCCGGTACTTCGACGAGATCCATCCCGAGCCGCCGATGTTCGGAAGGACGCCGGTCGAGAAGGCGCAGGTCGACATGTGGATCCGCCGGGTGGAGTTCACGGTGATGAGCCCGGTCGGGATGTACTGGCGCCACGCCCACCCGTTCACGGCGCGGCTGCTGACCCAGTTCAAGGACTTCGGGGAGTCCAACCGGGAGCACTACCGCAACGCCCAGGGCTGGCTGGACCGCGAGCTCGCGGATCGCCCCTTCCTCTGCGGCGACGCCTACACCATGGCGGACATCTGCCTGCTCTCCACGGTCGACTTCGCCACCTGGATCGGCCTGCCCCTCGAAGAGTCGAACGCCAACCTCAAGGCCTGGCACGACCGCGTCAGCGCCCGGCCCTCGGCCGCGGCGTAGGCCACGGGGAACTCAGGAGGCGCCGCTCGCGTCCCGCGGCGACGGGCGGCGTCGCGCGGGCGTCAGGACGCCTCGGCGGCGTCGGCCTCGATCGCCCGGTAGGCGGTCGCGAAGGGGCCGTAGATCATCACGATCTGCAGGACCTGGAGCAGGAGCTGCATGACCAGCGTCAGCATGGTGGCGATCGCGGCCACCGGCGTCAGGCTGCCGAGATCCTGCATCGCCGCCTGGCCGCCGGAGAGCTCGACGATGGCGAAGCTGATGACGCTGAAGAGGATGTAGACGATCACATAGAAGATCACCGCCAGCACGATCATGCCGAGCAGCGACCAGAAGCGCCCTTTGGTCTTCTCCCAGGCGAGCCCCAGGGAAATCCGGCCGGTGACGAAGACCGTGGGCAGAAGCAGCGAGAGGCGCACGCCGATCCACATCGCCACGATGAAGGCGATCAGCGCCGCCACGAACCCGCCCACCGCGCCGCTCTGGCTGGCGCCGGCGGTGAACACGATGCCCACGATCCCCCACAGCGCGTAGATCACGATGCAGATGAGGTTCGCCACGGTGAGGCGAAGCTCGTCCTTGCCGAGCCGCAGATGCGCAAAGCCGTGCTCGGTCGGCCGCAGGACCAGGCGCATGACGCCGGCGGCGATGATCGACATGAGGAGCGCTGTCATCACCATGACCAGCAGGAAGGCGGGCCACGAACTGGCCAGCAATCCGGCGACTTCCTGCGGGTTGGCGTTCAAGAGCTCGCCCTTGCGGGCCAGCGCGATGAACTGCGGCCCCAGGGTCGCCATCATGGCGAGCGCGATCAGCAGGATGCCGCCGAAATAGACGGCGCTCCAGGCCAGCATCACGCCCGGATGCTCCTTGGTCAGCCGGAAGCCTTCCAACGCCGCATCGCTTGGTGAGAACTGAGCCATTCAACCCCTCTGCGCGAGCCCGACTCGGCTCGCGAGCCAGAACGCAGACTCTGCCGTGCATGGCAAACGGCGTGCAAGGCCCCGCTCGCGATCCAGGCGCACAGTTGCTAGTAGGCAACGCATGTCCATGAGACCTGTTCACGTCGTGGGAGGCGGCCTCGCCGGTTCCGAGGCCGCCTGGCAGATCGCGAGCGCGGGCGCGCCCGTCGTGCTGCACGAGATGCGGCCCGTGCGCGGCACCGATGCGCACCAGACCGACCGGCTGGCCGAGCTCGTCTGCTCCAACTCGTTCCGCGCGGACGACTGGGCCGGCAATGCGGTGGGCCTGCTGCACGCCGAGATGCGGGCGCTGGGCTCGTTGATCATGTCGGCCGGCGACGCCCACCAGGTCCCGGCCGGCGGCGCCCTCGCCGTCGACCGGGACGGCTTCGCCCAGGCGGTCACCGATCGGCTCGAGGCGCACCCGCTGGTCACGATCGTCCGCGAGGAGGTCGCCGGCCTGCCGCCGGTCGACTGGGACAGCGTCATCGTGGCGACGGGTCCCCTCACCTCACCCGCACTGTCCGACGCGATCCTCGACCTGACCGGCGAGGGGCAGCTCAGCTTCTTCGACGCCATCGCCCCGATCGTGAACTTCGACAGCATCGACATGGACATCGCCTGGCGGCAGTCGCGCTACGACAAGGCCGGGCCGGGCGGCGACGCCGCAGCCTACATCAACTGCCCCATGGACCAGGCGCAGTACGAGGCCTTCATCGACGCCCTGCTGGCCGGGCCCAAGTCCGAGTTCAAGGACTGGGAGCACGTGCCCTATTTCGACGGCTGCCTTCCGATCGAGGTGATGGCCGAGCGCGGGCGCGAGACCCTGCGGCACGGCCCCATGAAGCCCGTGGGCCTCACCAACGCGCACCGGCCCGACGAGAAGCCCCACGCCGTCGTGCAGCTCCGCCAGGACAACGCCCTGGGCACGCTCTGGAACATGGTGGGCTTTCAGACGAAGCTGAAGCACGGCGCGCAGACCGAGATCTTCCGGATGATCCCGGGACTCGGGAAGGCGGTATTCGCGCGCCTGGGCGGCCTGCACAGGAACACCTTCATCAACTCGCCCCGCCTGCTCGACGGATCCCTGCGGCTGAAGGCCCAGCCGCGACTGCGGTTCGCGGGCCAGGTCACGGGCGTCGAGGGCTATGTCGAGAGCGCGGCCGTCGGCCTGCTCGCCGGCCGCTTCGCCGCCGCAGAGCGCCTGGGCCGGACGCTGGCGCCGCCGCCGCCCACGACGGCGCTGGGGGCCCTCGTCGGCCACATCACCGGCGGCCACCTGGAAGGCGGGCCCGGGTCGTTCCAGCCGATGAACATCAACTACGGCCTCCTGCCGCCGATGGCGCCGCCGAAGCGCGACGCCGACGGTCGCCGGCTGGGCGCCAAGGAGAAGACCCGGCTGAAGAAGCGCGCCGTGGGCGAACGGGCGCTGGCCGACCTCGCGGCCTGGGCGGGCCATCCCGCGCCGACGCTGGCGGCGGCCGAGTAGATCCAGGCCCCGGTCAGATCCGCCCGGAGGCCGTCGCCCAGACCAGCCGCAGTCGGTCGACCAGGGGAGACCGTCGCCGGCCGACCAGGGCCGCGTGCGCAGCCGCCGGAAAGGCGACCGGCTCCAGCTTGCGGACGGCGCTACGGGCCGAGGCCAGCGCCTTGCTCGCCAGGGCGGCGACCCTCGGCTCGCCACGCTTCGACAGCGCCCAGGCCGCCCCGGCCGCCCGCGCAGGACCGGCGTCTCCGCCGGGCGCCAGGATTCGGGCCGCGATCTCGGCGGCGCGGCCCCCGGTGTCCCGGGCCCAGCGCAGGGCCTCCTTGGGCCGCATCGGCGTGGCGTCGAGCTCGCGGTAGCGCGCATCGATCATGGCCTCCAGCGGCGCACGCTCGAGGCCATGGCGCGCCACGGCCGCCGCCAGCGCCTGCGCCGTCGGATGCCGGCGAACGGGTCGAGCCTCGTAGATCTCGTCCAACACCTCCCGCCACCACGTGAGGCGGATCTCGCCCAGGAGCGGATTGGAGGTGACCTTCGGGGCCCGCGCCAGCTCGTGATCGTAGGCGTAGACGGCGATCACGTCGGCCCGCCTGACTGCGTCGCCGATGAACCGGCTGGAGAGCCAGCGGTCAGGGTCCACCCGCCGGACCAGGTCGTCGAGATCGTCGTCCATCGCACCCTCAACGAAAAAGGCCCGCCGATGGGGCGGGCCTCTCCGTCATTTCGCCGGCCGCTATCCGAACAGCGTCTGCGTCATGGTCATTGACGTCAGCATCGGGATGCTGAGCAGAAGGTTCGTGCGCGAGAACAGCATCGCCGTACGGCCCGCCTTGGCCTTGGCGTCGGCGTCCGCGTCCACGATGCCCAGGGCGATCTTCTGGTTCGGCCAGATGAACACCCAGACGTTCAGGAACATGATGATCGCCAGCCACATGCCCACGCCCAGCAGCGTGAAGCCCTTGTCGCTCGGGGCGAGGCCGCCGAACAGGCCGAAGGTGAACGCCTCGTGCGCGTAGTTCGCGCCGCGAGCGTAGGCGACCAGCACGCCCATGAGCACCGTCGCGGCCGCCGCCCAGCGGAACCAGAACAGCGCCTCGGGGGCGATGTACTTGGAGACCGCCGGCTTAAGCTCGGCGGGGATCTCCGGCATTTTTCGGATCTGGACGAAGTTGAAGTAATACAGCAGCCCGATCCACAGGATGCCGAAGAAGGTGTGCAGCCAGCGCAGGACCGCCTGCCAGAAGGCGGCGTCCGTCCCCTGCGGGCCTTGCGAGTACGCGACGACCATGACCAGCGCGAGGACCACGCTGAGGATCACGGTGTTGCGGAAATTGGCGAGTAATCCAGCCATCTAGCTTGCCCTTGTGAGTCCCTGCCCTAGGTCGAGAGGTATAGGACCTTTCGTCACAGGCCGGAAGGACGCATCAGACGGCGATCAGGGCGGCCGCAACCCGCCGGCCTTCCGACGTGAGCAGATTGTAGAGCCGGGCGGCGGAGGGCGTGTCCATGAACTCCAGCCCGATCCCGGCCGCGCGCAGGCGTTCGCGCACCTCGCGGGGCGGCATGGCGTTGCGGGCGCCCACGCCCAGCAGGACGAACTCCACCTCGGCGGCGCCGGCGTCGAGCACCGGCTGCAGCGCCGCGGGCGTCAGCTCGTCCAGGCGCGCCACGGACCATGCGCGGGGCTCGTCCCTGAGGATTAGCACCGAGCCGTCGTGGCGGGCGCCGTCGAGGCGGAAGCCGCCGTCCCCGTAGGCGTCGATCGCGGGCGCGTTGCGGGCCATGGGCCGTCTCCTACCGCCCGCCCCGACCGGCCTCGATCGAGACCGTCAGGAAGACGGGGTCCGTCGTCGGGCTGCCGGAGCGCATCGGGATCGCCTGCGGGTGTCTCGGCCTGCCGGAACGCGCGCTAGGGCCGCGCGTCCAGGGGCTTCAGCACCTCGGCGTCCTCGCCCCGCTTCACGCCCAGCCACATCAGCACCACGGCGGCCACGAAGAACGACGAGTAGGTGCCGACCACGATGCCGAAGATCATCGCGATGGAGAAGCCGAACAGGGTCTCGCCGCCGAAGGCCGCCAGCACGCCCAGCGCCATCAGGCCGGTGACGCCGGTGATGGCCGTCCGCGACAGCGTCTCGTTGATCGAGAGGTCGATCACCTCGGACAGCGGCATCCGCTTGTACTTCCGCAGGTTCTCCCGGACGCGGTCGAGCACGACGACGGTGTCGTTCACCGAGTAGCCGATGATGGTCAGGATCGCCGCCACCGTGTTCAGCGAGAACTCCATGTTCGTGACCGCGAACAGGCCGAAGGTGAGCAGCACGTCGTGGATCAGGGCCGCGGCCGCGCCGATGCCGAACGTCAGGCCGAACCGGAACCAGATGTAGACCATCATCATCCCGACCCCGAGCGCCAGCGCCAGCACGCCGTTGCGGAACAGCTCGCCCGAGACCTTCGGCCCCACGACCTCCGTGCGCTTGAACTCCAGCGGCCCGATCGCGGCGACCAGCGCCCGCTTGGCGCCCTCCACGGTCACGGCCGGATTCTGGCCTTCCGGGGTCTCGAAGCGCACCAGCGCGTCCTGCGGGCTGCCGAACGCCTGCACCTGGACGTCGCCGAGCTGGCGGGCGTTCAGGGTCTCGCGAACCCGTCCCAGGTCGATGGGCTGCCTGGAGGTGATCTCCAGGACCGTGCCGCCGCGGAAGTCGACGCCGCAGTTCAGGCCCGCGCAGGGCGGCTCGAACGGGAACAGGGTCAGGAAGACCGCCGCGATCGTCGCGACCAGCGACACCCCGGCATAGACCTTGGCGAACCGCATGAAGCGGAAGTTGGTCTTGACCGGCAGCAGCTTGATGAGCGGCCACCACGTGGAAGGAGTCTTGCTCATCGGCGGCTCACTGGATCGGAAGGAACTTGGGCCGCGTCGTCCGCAGCCACAGGGCCAGGATCACCTGCGTGATCAGCACGGCCGTGAACACCGAGGTGAACACCCCGATGGCCAGGGTCCAAGCGAAGCCCTTCACCGGGCCCGCGCCGAGGCTGAACATGATCAGCGCGGCCCCGAGGTGGGTGATGTTGGCGTCGAAGATGGTCAGCATCGCGCGGTTGAAGCCCGCATCGATGGCGGCGATCACCGTTCGCCCGGCGCGCATCTCCTCGCGCATCCGCTCGTAGATCAGCACGTTGGCGTCGACGGCGACGGCCAGGGTCAGGATGAGGCCCGCGATGCCCGGCAACGTCAGGCTGGCCTGTGTGATCGACATCGCCGCGATGATCAGCAGCCCGTTGACCAGCAGGGCCAGGATCGAGACGCCGCCGAACAGGAAGCCGTACGCCACCACCATGAAGGCGAGCACCAGAACGAACGCGCCGATGGCCGAGATCTGGCCGGCGGCGATGGCGTCCGCGCCGAGCTCGGCGCCGACGGTCCGCTGCTCTTCGACGTTCAGGCGGGTCGGCAGAGCGCCCGCGCGCAGCACCAGGGCCAGGTCGTTGGCGCTCTCGACCGTGAAGCTGCCGCTGATCTGTCCGCTGCCGCCCGTGATCGGCTCGTTGATGGACGGCGCCGAGATGTACTGGTTGTCGAGGACGATCGCGAAGCGGCGGCCGACGTTGCGGATGGTCGCGTCGCCGAAGCGGCGCGTGCCCAGGCCGTTGAACCGGAAGCTCACGATCGGCTCGTTCTTCATCTGGTCGAAGCCCGGCTGGGCGTCGGTCAGCATCTCGCCCGTGACCAGCGCGCGGCGGTCGACGACCAGCGGCGGCTGACCGCCCTCGCCCGGCATCAGCATCTTGCCGGGGGGGACGCGCCCGGCCATGGCCGCGGCGACGTCGGCGTTCTCGTCCACCAGGTGGAAGGTGAGCTTGGCGGTCTTGCCCAGCACCTCCTTCAGGCGTTCGGGATCGCTCTCGCCGGCGGCCGCGACCACGATGCGGTTGGACCCCTGGCGCTGGATCGTCGGCTCGCGGGTGCCCAGTTCGTCGATGCGCCGGCGGATGATCTCGATGGACTGGTCCACCGCCCGCTTGGCTTCGGCCTCGAAGGCCTCGGCGATGAAGGTGAGCCGGAGCGTCTGGCCGGGAAGGACCTGGACGGTCGTGTCCCGCCCGCCGACCGCGCCCTGGATCGTGGAGCCGATGGTGTTTCGCAGCACGCGCGCCGCGGCGTCCACCTGACCCGGATCGACGATGCGCACGTTCACCCCGCCGTTCACGGGCCCGAGGTCCGCAAAGGCGATCTGCTCCTCCCGCAGCGTCGTGCGGACGTCCTCGACCATGTTCGTCAGGCGCTCGCTGCGCAGGGCGTCCGTGTCGACCTCCAGCAGGAGGTAGGATCCGCCCTGGAGGTCGAGGCCCAGGTTCAGGGTCTGGCGCGGCATGAAGCCGGGAAGCCCGTCGCGCACGCTCTGCGGCAAGGCGTTCGGAAGCGCGAACAGCAGCCCGAGCACCACCGACAGGATGACGAGGACGACCTTCCAGCGGGAGAGGGTAACCATCTGGAGGGGCGCTTAGGCCTTGGAGTCGTTGGCCGGCGCGGGCTCGCCGCGCGACCGGACGTCCGAGATCATGCCCTTCACCACCTTCACGGTGACGCCGGTGGCGATCTCGAGACCGACTTCCTTGTCCTCGACCCGAACGACCTTGCCGATCATGCCGGACGAAAGCACCACCTGGTCGCCGCGCTTCAGGGCGGCCAGCATCGCCTGATGCTGCTTCATGCGGCGCTGCTGCGGCCGGATCATCAGGAAATAGAACAGCACGATCAGCAGGATCGGCATGCCGATGACCTGGATCAGGGCATTGGGGTCGTTCATCTCAGCTCCGGAAGCGTTGCCCTGGCGTAGGGCCGGAAATCGGGTCGGCGGAAGCTATGCGCAAGGACCCGCTTTTGCAATCGAAGCGGCGCGGGTGGTAGGCAGCGGGTCATGCAGGGTGACGACAGGACGGTCTTGAGCCGCATCGCCGAGGCGCTGGAGAGGCTCGCGCCGCCGGCGCCGACGGCCGTAAGCTTCGATGGCGGCAGGCTTTTCCGCCACGATCCGCGCAGCGGCGCGTTCCATGCCGCGCCCGACTATCCGCTGCCGCTCCAGAGCCTCGTGGGCGTCGACCGGCAGAAGGACCGCTTCGTCGAGAACCTGAAGCGCTTCGCCCAGGGACTGCCCTCGAACCATGCCCTGCTCTGGGGCGTCCGGGGCGCGGGCAAGAGCTCGCTCGCCAAGGCGGCGTTCATGTCGGTCGCCGCCGATGCGCCGACCCTGAAGCTGGTGGAAGTCGACCGGGACGAGGTCACGACGCTGCCGGCGCTGTTCGACGTGCTGCGGGGCCGCCCCGAGCGGTTCGTCGTGCTGTGCGACGACCTCTCCTTCGAGGAGGGCGCCGCGGCGGCCAAGGCGCTGAAGTCGGCGCTCGAGGGCGGGGTCTCGGGACCGCCCGCCAATGTCCTCTTCGTGGCGACCTCGAACCGTCGCCACCTGATGCCGCGCGGCCACCAGGAGGACCGCGGCCTGGTCGCCGCCGCCGAGGACGCCGAGGAGGAGGTCAGCGTCTCGGACCGCTTCGGGCTGTGGATCGGCTTCCCGCCGATGGACCAGGCGACCTACCTCGCCGCCATCGCGGCCTACGCCGCACAGTTCGACCTCGCGGCGCCCGACCTCGAACGGCGCGCCCTGCAGTGGGCGCAGCTGCGCGGCGCACGATCTGGCCGCGTCGCCTGGCAGTTCATCCGCGATCTCGCCGGCGAGCTGGGCAAGCCCCTGCCCCTCTGACGCGCACGAAAAAGGCCGGCGCCATCGCGCCGGCCTTCTCGATCCAGCAGGCCTCCGCGGATCAGGCGGCCTGGAGCTGGCCCGCGGACATCTTGCCGCTGCGCTTGTCGCGCTCCAGCTCGAAGGAGACCTTCTGGCCTTCATTGAGGCCCGACATGCCCGCGCGCTCGACGGCCGAGATGTGGACGAATACGTCCTGCCCGCCATCGTCCGGCTGGATGAAGCCGAAGCCCTTGGTCGCGTTGAACCACTTCACGGTTCCAGTTGCCATTTCAGTGCCCTTTCCGGGAAATAATTGGCGTCATGTGCCGACGCTTGCATCAAATTCTCGGATAGGGTCGTCGGTAAATCCGCGGCGGATCTAATGAAAATCCAGCCGGAAAAATTCGCGAGCCAGTGCGAAATTCGATGCTCAAAACATAATGTATTTCTGACCGCGCGCAAGAATGTCTTCGGCAATGGGCGACATGCGGCCATTTTAACTCTACAATGCCGGCAAGCAGCCGAGGCGGCCGGTCCGACCGCGCCCGGCGCCCCCCAGGAGGTTTTCCATCATGCGCGCAACTCCCGACCGTGACGTCTTCACCGTGGTGCGCCACGACGGCGGCTGGGCTGTCGAGCACGAGGGCCAGGTCTCCGACATCACCCGCGACAAGGAGGTCGCCAAGGCCTCGGCCAACAAGCGGGCCCGGGCCTCGTTCGACGCCGGCCGCTCCTGCGTCGTCCGGGTCTTCGGCGAGCATGGCTATTTCGATGCCGCGTAGCGCTGCGCCCGCCTCCCTGAAGCGGCTGGCGCCGGCGCCCCGCTTCCGGGCCGAGATCGAGGAGGCCGAGGCCACCGGGGTCTCCCGCGACGCCATGACCCTGCGCCTGACCCTGGGGGACTGCACGGCGCTCAAGCGCGACCGGGAACTGCCGGTCGCCGACATCAGCTTCGCGGGCGGCGTGATGCGCTACCTGGGCGTGAAGGTCGAGCCCGGCGGCGTGCCGGAGAGCGTGCTCGACCTGGAAGCCTGAGGCCGGGCTACCGCGGGAGGACCAGGTTCGGATCTACGGGTCTGGCCCGCTCCTGCGGCGTCGGCGCATAGCGGACCTCGAAGTGGAGCTGTGGCTCGGAAACGCCGCCGCTCGACCCCGCCTGACCGATCTGCTGGCCCTGCGTGACCTTCTGCTGCATGCGCACGTCCACCCGTCCGAGGTGGGCGTAAGCGGTGACCCAGCCGTCCGCGTGCTTGACCAGCACGAGGTTGCCGAAGCCCGGCACCTGGTCGCCCGCATAGACCACGTCGCCCGCGGCCGCGGCCCGCACCGGCTCGCCGGCCGGGACCCGGATGTTGACGCCGTCGTTGCGCTGGCCGCCGCCGCGGTCGCCGAAGCTCGACAGGATGTCGCCGCGCACGGGCCAGATGAACAGGCCGCGGCCCATCTGGCTGATCTGGGCGTCGCTGACGGGCGGGCTGGCCGTGGGCGCGCCCACAGGCGGGCCGGAGGGCCGATAGGGCTGCGGCGAGCTCGGCAGCGCTGTGGGCGGACGCGGGGCCGAGCGGGGCGGCGGCAGCGTCTGTCCCACAGGGGGCGGCGTCTCGAAGGAGGACGGCGGACGCGGCGCGGGCGGCGTGGGCCTGGGCGGCGTCGGCGCCACGGCGGGCGTGGAGGCCTCGATCGGGCCGCGGTCGCGATAGCCGGCCGGCAGCTGCAGGCGCCGGCCCGGGGCCACGCTCGCGCCGCGACGCAGGCCGTTGGCGCTCCGCAGCTTGTCCACCGTGGTGGAGAACCGCTGGGCGATCTCGGCGAGCGTGTCGCCGCGCTGGACGACATAGGCCTTCGCCGAGCCGCCCGGGCCCCGGATCGTCTGGCCGGGCTGCAGCCGGTAGGGGCGCTTCAGCTTGTTGATGCGGGCGAGTTCGGGCACCGACGAATCGAGGCGGCCGGCGATCTCCTCGAGCGTGTCGCCCTTGCGGACCCGATAGGCGCGCCCGGGCGTGTCGACCGTGACCACGCGTCCCGTGACCTCGAGCCCTGCCGCGGACTCGGACCGGGCCTCCGGCGCACGGGCCGCCTCGGGCTCTGGCTCGCGGCGCGCGCTGCTGGTGCGAGGCGGCGGCGGCTCTTCGGCCGCGGCGGCGGCCTGCGCGCCGGGAACCTGAAGCTTCTGGCCGCGGAAGATGGACGAGGAGCGGCCCATGCCGTTCGCGGCCTTCAGCGCCTCGACCGTGGTCCCGAAGCGGACCGCGATGCCGAAGAGCGTGTCGCCCGACTTCACCGTGTAGGTCTCGCCCGCCGTCGAGGCGGACGTCCGCCGCGTGCTGCGCGCCGGGGCCGGCGCCTCGGCCTTGGGGTTCTTCAGCACCTGACCGGGCTGCAGCCGGTAGGGACGGCGCAGGTCGTTCGCGCGGGCCAGATCCTCCATGTCCACGCCGAGCCGTGAGGCGATCTCAGCGAGGGTGTCGCCGCGCCTGACCGTGTAGGTGTCGGGCGTCGCGGCGCGGCGCGTCCGCGCGAAGGCGTCGACGGCGGGCGGCTCGAACGACAGGACGGGCGCGCGCTCGGCCTCGGCGATCGCTGCGGTCTGGGCCGGCGCCGCGGCGGCGGGCGGCAGGGGCAGCAGCACGGCGCTCTCGATCGCCGCGGTGGGCGCCGCCACCGTCGTCTCGGCCGTCGCCGTCGCCGCGGGCGGCGGCGGCGAGACCGGCGCGGGCGCAGCCCCGGTCGCCCGCGACTGAGTCAGGATCGGGTGGTCCGCGTAAGGGCTGACGCAGGCGGAGAGGGCCGTGCCGGCCAGCAGGATCAGGGCCGTTCGTCCGAGAAGATGCGTCATCGCCGCTCCGGGGTAGGACAGAGAATCATCGGGGCGTGAGGGGGAATGATGGCGGCGAGCCGGCGCCCCCGCCAACCCGCAAACGCTGCGCAACACGAAAAGGTCAGAGCTCCTTGGCCACGCCTTCGAGGAGAGGCACGAAGCGGACGTCGATCAGGTCCTCCACCTCGAACCCGCCCTGCCCGTCGCCGGTGTAGCGGCGGAGCGTCTGGACGGGACCCTTGCCGATCGGCGCCACCAGGATGCCCGTGGGCTTCAGCTGCGCGAGCAGAGCCTTGGGCTCTCCCGGCGCCGCGGCCGTGACCATAATGCGGTCAAACGGCGCCTGCTCGGGCCAACCCTCCCCGCCATCGCCGAAGCGGGTGATGATGTTGGTGAGGCCCAGCTCCCTGAAGCGGCCCTCGGCCTCTTTCATGAGGGTGCGGTACCGCTCGACCGTATAGACCAGCCGCGCCAGCCTGGAGAGGATCGCGGTCTGGTAGCCGGACCCGGTCCCGATCTCGAGGACCCGGTCGCGGCGGTCGATCTTCAGCGCCTGGCTCATCAGGCCGACGATGAAGGGCTGGCTGATGGTCTGGCCGCAGGCGATCGGCAGGGCCGAATCCTCGAACGCGCGGTCCTTGAAGAGCTCCTGCGTGAACAACTGGCGTGGCGTCGTCTCGATCGCCGTCAGCACCTTGGCGTCGGTCACGCCCTGGCTGCGCAGCGCCAGCAGCAGGCGCGCCATGCGGGTTTCGGGCGTGTCGTCGGCGTCGGACATCAGAGCTTCGGCGGGACGCCGCCGAGGCGTCCCCTCATGTCGTTGAGGGTGGGCAGGTGGGTCAGGTCGATGTGCAGGGGCGTCACCGAGATCTTGCCGTCGTAGAGGGCCCGCAGGTCGGTCCCCTCGGCCGGGCTCGAGCGAAGCTGGCGGAAGCCGACCCAGAAGTACTCCCGCCCCCGCAGGTCCGTGCGCCGTTCGGCGTGGCGGACCTGGACGTCGCGGAATCCCTGACGGGTGACCTCGACCTCGCGGATCTCGCCGGCCTTCCCGTTCGGGAAATTGATGTTCATCACCACGTCGGGCGGCCAGCCGATCTCCATCAGGCGGTTGATGATGCCGGGCGCATGGGTCTCGGCCGGCTCGAAGCTGGTCCCTTCCTCGTAGAAGCCCATCTGCGACAGCGCGATCGACGGAATGCCCAGCGCCATGCCCTCGATGGCCCCGGCGACGGTGCCGGACATGGTCACGTCCTCGGCGAGATTCGCCCCGCGGTTCACGCCCGACAGCACGAGGTCGGGCTTCTTCCCCTGGATGATGTCGTTCACGCCCAGCATCACGCAGTCGGTCGGCGTCCCGGTGGTGGCGAAGCGTCGCTCCGAAAGCGTGCGCACGCGGATCGGGTCGGCCAGGGTCAGCGCCCGGCTGGCGCCCGACTGCTCGTACTCCGGCGCGACCACCCAGACGTCGTCGGACAGCCTGGCCGCGATGCGCTCCAGCGCCTCCAGGCCATCGGCGTGGATCCCGTCATCGTTGGTGATGAGAATCCTCACCCTGCGCCCCCGATGTGGGTCACGCCGGGCATGTAGGGATGCAGAGCCTGCGGGATGGCGATCCGGCCGCCCTCGTCCTGGTAGTTCTCCATGATGGCGACCAGGGTCCGGCCAACCGCGAGGCCCGAACCGTTGAGGGTGTGCACGAAGCGGGTGCCCTTCTCGCCGGCCTTCTTGGTCCGGGCGTCCATGCGCCGGGCCTGGAAGTCGCCGCAGTTGGAGCACGAGCTGATCTCGCGGAACTGGCCCTGGCTCGGCAGCCAGACCTCGAGGTCGTAGGTCTTGCGGGCCGAGAAGCCCATGTCCCCCGAGCAGAGGAGCATGGTGCGGAACGGCAGCTCCAGGCGCTTCAGCACCGCCTCGGCGCAGCTCACCATCCGCTCGTGCTCGTCCTCGGATTGCTCGGGCGTGGTGATCGAGACCAGCTCGACCTTCTGGAACTGGTGCTGGCGGATGATGCCGCGGGTGTCGCGGCCCGACGCCCCCGCCTCGGCCCGGAAGCAGTGGGTCAGCGCCGTGAGCCGCAGCGGCAGCTCCTCCTCGGGCGTGATCTGCTCGCGCACCAGGTTGGTCAGGGTGACCTCTGCGGTCGGGATCAGCCAGCGCAGCTCGGGCGCCTCGCCCGCCTCCTCGACCGCGCGCGCCGTCTCGAGTCCGGGAAAGGCGACGAACTGGTCGTCCGAGAACTTCGGCAACTGTCCGGTGCCGAACATCGTCTCACTGCGGACCAGGAGCGGCGGGGCCACTTCGAGGTAGCCGTGCTCGCGGGTCTGCAGGTCGAGCATGAACTGGCCGATGGCCCGTTCCAGGCGGGCGAGCTCGCCCTTCAGCACCACGAAGCGTGCGCCGCTCATGCGGGCGGCCGCCTCGAAGTCCATCAGCCGCGCCGCTTCGCCCAGGTCGACGTGATCCCGCGGCTTCGAGATGGCGAACGGGGTGCCCCAACGGCGCACTTCGACGTTGTCGTGCTCGTCGGCTCCGGCCGGCACGTCGGCGGCCGGGACGTTCGGCAGGGCCGCGACCATTCCCCGCAGCGCCTCGCCCGCCGCCCGCTCGGCCTCGGCGTGCTCGGCGAGCTGGCCCTTGAGCGCCTCGACCTCGGCCATCAGGCGCTGGGCCTCGGCCTCGTTCTTCTGCGCCTTCGCCTGGCCGATCTTCTTGGACGCCTCGTTGCGTTCCGCTTGCGCCGCCTGCCCGGCGGTCTGGGCGGCCCTCAGGCGGGCGTCGAGTTCGAGGATCTCGGCGACGCGCCCGGCGGAGCCCTTCGACGCCCAGGCTTTTTCGTAAAGCTCGGGATTGTCGCGAATGGCTCGGATGTCGTGCATGGGCCGCTGGGGAGATGGTGAGGAGGCTGAGCGGCTCTCTCTAGAGCGCGTCGGAGGGGGCGCCAAGCTTGCCGGCCGCCCGACGGCCGGCGATCATGTCGCGGGCGCCGGGGCGCTGCACGAAGCGGGGGTGGATATTGTACCGGATGCTCAGCCGCGGCGTTCTGGCGGCGCTTGTGATCGTGCTTGCGCCGGCCGGGGCCGCCGCCGAGGAGGCTCCCGCCCTGGCCGTGCGGATCGGCGGCGACGAGATCCGGATGCCGGTTCCGGCGGGCTACTGCGAGCCCACAGGCCGCTATGCCAACATCGCCCAGCTCACCGACGCCATGGATCGGGAGAACATCACCTACCTGGCCCTGGTGGACTGCGCGGCGGTGAACGCGGGGCGCGAGCTCTCGCGCTACCTGTTCCTCCGCGCGCCGAAGGTCTTCGCGTCCGAGCGGCTGACGCGGGAACAGCTCTTCGAGCGCATGGGGCCGATGCCCGAGAACGCGCCGAACCTCCTGCTCGACAACCCGGCCATGGACCAGGCGAAGGGCGCCGCCCGCCGCGCCACGGGCCGCAACGTCGAGCTCAGCGGGGAAATGCGCCCTGTCGCCAAGGACGACGCCGGCTACTACATGGCCGGCGGCCTGCAGCAGGACGACGCCGGGCGCAGCCGCAGGACCTCGGTCGGCATCGGGGCCACCGCCGTCCGGGGCCACGTGGTGACGGTGAACAGCTACGTCCGCGGCTCGGACCTCGCCGCCGTCCGCGAGGCGCTGAAGGTCGCCCGCGAGACCACGCAGGGACTGGTGGCCGCCAACCCCTAGGGCCGGCGCCGGACGCCGCCGGCGAGCTCGTCCCGGTCAGCGGGATCGCGGCGGCCTCACGCCGCGTCCGCGGCCGCCTCGTCTTCCCTGTCCCGCCGGCGCTCGATGAGCTTCACGCAGCCGATCGACAGGAAGTAGAGCGCGATGATGGGGCCCGCGAGGAGAAGCTGGCTGATGGGATCGGGCGGGGTCACGACCGCCGCGACGATCACGACGCCGAGCACGGCGTAGCGCCAGCCCTTCCACAGCATCTCGGAATTCACGATGCCCGCCAGGCCCAGCAGCGTCAGCACCACCGGCAGCTGGAAGCACAGCCCGAACGCCAGCAGCAGGGTGGTCACGAGAGTGAGGTAGTCCGACACCTTCGGCAGCAGCTGGACCTGGATGCCCGAGGCGCCGACGATCTGCTGGCTCAGCGAGAACCAGAGCACGAAGGGCAGGATGATGTAGTAGACGAGCGCCGCGCCCAGGGCGAACAGCACGGGCGAGGCCAGCAGGAACGGCAGGAAGGCCCGGCGCTCCCGGCGGTAGAGGCCCGGGGCCACGAAGGCGTAGGTCTGCCAGGCGAGGATCGGGAAGGCCACGACCACGGCGCCGAACCCGGCCAGCTTGAGCTTGGTGAAGAAGAACTCCAGCGGCGCGGTGAAGATCAGGTCAGGCGCGCCGCCGGTGACGGACGCGAGGGTCTTGAGCCCGATCAGCACGAAGAAGAGATCGAAGGCGCCGTTGGCCTGCCCCGCCTTCTGGGCCGCGAAGATCTGCCCCGCCAGCTGGAAGGGGTGCAGCAGCACCTCGTAGATCTGGCTGGAGAAGCCGAAGCACACGATGAACGCGACCACGACGGCGGCCACGCAGACGATCAGCCGCTTGCGAAGCTCGATCAGGTGGTCGAGCAGCGGCGCGCGCGACGCCTCGATGTCGGCTTCGTCGCTCTCGTAGCTCAAGGCTTGGCCTCGACGGTCTTGCGCGCCCTGGGTCGCCCGGCTTTAGGCTTCCGCGCCTTGGGCTTCGGGGCCGCCGCGTCCGGCGCGGCGTCGGTTTGCGGGGCGGCGCTCTTCTTCGCGCGCGGCTTGCGGGCCGGCTTGGCGGGCGCGTCCGACACCTCCACCGGCGGCGGCTCGGTGGCGTCGTACTGATAGCTCATCGGCGGGTGCAGCTGGACGCCGACGTCCGAGAGGCTCTGTTCGATCTCGCCGACGGTCGAGCGCATCGCCTCCTCGTGGCTCGCCATGTCCGCGAACTGGCCCCGGCGCATCGCCTCGACCTCCTTGCGCAGCTCATCGAGCTCGGACTGCCGCGCCATCTCGTCGAAGCTGGCGCGGAACTCGGCGGCCATGCCGCGGAGCCGGGCCACGAACTGGCCGAGACGCCGCAGCATGATCGGCAGGTCCTTGGGGCCGACCACGACCAGCGCGACCACCGCGATGATCAGCCATTCAATTCCGCCGACGTCCGGAAGCATGGGGGTGGCCTAATGAGAAGCGCCGGCCGCATCAAGCGGACCGGCGCCGGATTCCGTCTCTCATGCTCGCGGATCAGCTCCGCGCGCTGTCCTTCTCGTCCTGCGCGAGCTTCTTCGCGTCCTGCTGCGCAGGCTCGTCGTCGCCCTTCAGGCCGTCGCGGAAGGCCCGGATGCCCTTGGCGGCGTCACCCATCAGGCCCGAGAGCTTGCCGCGCCCGCCGAACAGCAGGAGCGCGACCACGAGGACCGCCAGAACGTGCCAGATGCTGAATGCGCCCATGCGCTGAAAACTCCCTGGACGACGCCATCCGCCGCCGCCGTTGTCTCACGCGGAGATATATAGTCGCTCCGCCGGGCGCGCGCCAACGCGGGTTTGCGATCGCCCGCCCCTGCCCAGATCAAAACCCCCCAAATGGCGATGTGCCCGCGCGGAACCGCGTGGGACGCTTCTTCCAAGCGACAGCACGGATCGGAGGATCGGGAAATGCTCGGCCACTTGATGCGCACCACCCTGGCGGCCACGGTCGGCGTGGCGGCCGCCGCGACGGCGCAGGCGACGACGATCGACTTCGACAGCCTCCCCTATTCGACGCCCGGGGCCGTGGTCGAACTCAACACCCAGTTCGCGCACCTCGGCGTCCTCTTCGAAGCCGGCGTCGGGAGCATCGACACGTTCGGTGGGGTCATTGTCCTCCCCGGCGATCCGGACGGGACCAACGTCGGCTACATGCGGCTGGGCGCCCCGCAGACGATCCGCTTCGTCGATCCCTCCAACTCGGCCGTGAACGCCACGACCAACTTCGTCTCGTTCGACAATCTCGGCCTCCTCGCGAGCGGCGGCGAGTACAGCGGCTTCACCGCGCGAGCCTTCGACCTGAACGGCAACCTGCTCGGCGAGACGACGGTCGCGCCCGTGGGGCCGGCCCAGGCGCGCTCGGTCTTCCAGACCACCTTGAGCTTCACAGGCATCCACCGGATCACGACGACCCGCATCCTGAGCCCCCGTGGCGGCATGCAGCCGATCGACAACCTGACGTTCGGGCCGCTGACCGTCGTGACGCCCGGGGGCGTGCCGGAGCCGTCCACATGGGCCATGATGATTCTCGGCTTCGCGGCGGCGGGTCACATCCTGCGGCGCTCCCGGCCAGGACGCCGCGCCGTCAGCTGACGTCCGCAACCCGCACGCCCCCCGGACCGATCAGGGCTGCGACGGCTCGTCTTCCGCGAGGAAGTCGACATGGAACTCGGGCGCGTCGCCCTCCAGCGGGTCCTCGTCGCCGCCCGCAAGGTTCGGATCCGGAACGCTGAAGCCGGCCGGCAGGTCGAGCGAGAGCAGGCCGGCCGCCTTCATCTCGGCCATGCCCGGCAGGTCGCCGAGCGTGGCCAGCCCGTAGTGCTCCAGAAAGGCGTCGGTGGTCCCGTAGGTCACCGGCCGGCCCGGTGTCCGCCGTCGGCCGCGCATCCGCACGAGGCCCAGTTCGAGCAGCACGTCGAGGGTGCCCCGGCTGGCCTGCACGCCGCGCACCGCCTCGATCTCGGCCCGGGTCACAGGCTGGTGGTAGGCGATGATGGCCAGCGTCTCCTGCGCGGCCTTGGAGAGCCGGCGCGGCTCGTCCCGCTCCTCGGTCATGAGCCACGCGAGGTCCTCCGCGGTCTGGAAGCGCCAGCCGCCGGCCACGTTCGCCAGCACCACGCCCCGACCCTCGTACATCCGCCCGAGCTCGACGATCGCGCCCATGACGTCGGCGCCCTCGGGCAGCCGCGCGGCGAGATCCTGCTCGGTGAGCGGCCCGGCCGCGGCGAACAGCAGCGCCTCGATCTCGCGGGCGGTCTCCCGGTAGTCGCTCATGCCGCAGCCTCGCCCTTGCGCGCCCTCAGGTAGATGTCGGCGAACGCCTCGAGCTGGCGAGCCTCCATGGCGCCTTCCTTCACGAGTTCGAGGCTGGCCGACAGCGTCGAGGCGACGTAGCTGGCCCGCGAGGGTCCGGCGGCCGGCGTCCCCATCGGCGCGATGCCGCCCAGCGGCGTCCAGCGGTCGAGGTCGGGCAAAAGGCGGCGCAGGCGGTCGCGGGCGTCCTCGAGCGGATAGGCCACGGGCGCGGCGGGCTTGTAGCTGCGCTGCGATTCCTTCTGCCGCTGGCCGATGTAGGCGCTCATCAGGCTGTAGAGGTCGCCCTCGATCCTGCCCGACGGGATGACGCGGATGGCCTCCGGGTCCCCTCGCACGAACACGTCCCGGCCCAGTTGCGGGCCGGCGCGCAGCGCCTCGGCGGCGTTGCGCATCGCCTCGAGCTTCGCCAGGCGGAAGGCGAGCTGCGCCGCCATCTCCTCGGCCGGCGCCTCCTCGGCCTTGGGCTGCTCGGGCTTCGGCAGCAGCAGCCGCGACTTCAGATAGGCCAGCCATGCGGCCATCACGAGGTAGTCGGCCGCGAGGCTGAAGCGGCGTCGGCGCGCCTCCTGGACAAAGGCGAGGTACTGCTCGGCGAGCCGGGTGACCGACAGCTTCAGGAGATCGACCTTCTGCGTCCGCGCCAGGGCGAGCAGGACGTGCAGCGGGCCCTCGTAGCCCTCGAGGTCGACGATGAGCGCCTCGCCGTCCTCGGCTGCGGTCGCGGCCGCCGCGAAGTCGAGGCTGGGCTGGAAAGCCTGGCTCATGCGGCCACGCCTCGCCGGCGGCCCCCCGCCGTTCGCGCCAGGATGTCGAGCCCCGGGCTCACCGGACGAAGCAGCTCTTTCCGGCGCCCTGGAGACGCGCGCAGAAGGCCTGGGCGTCGGCCCGCGAGGCGAAGCCGGTGACGAAGGTGCGGTAGAGGCTGCCGCCCTCGATCTTCTCCACGGCCTTGCCCTTGCCGGCGGCGAGCCCGGGCGCGGCCGAGACGGCGTCGCTCCAGGCCTTGTCCGCCAGCGCCGTGGAGCTCACCGCGCCGACCTGGACACGCGCCGCGCCCGCGGACGCCGTCACCTTGGGCTCCGGCGCGGCGGCCTTCTTCTCGGGCGGCGGCGCAGGCTTGGGCGGCGGTGCGGCGGCCACGGCCTTCGGCGGCGGCGTGACGGCCTTCGCGGGCGGCGGGGGCGCGGCCTTGGCCGGCGGGGGGGCAGAGGCCGGGATGGCGGGCTTCAGCGCCGCGGCGGTCGCGCCCGGCGGCGGCTGCGCTGGCGGGATCTGCGCGACCACGACGGGGGTCGTCGGCCGCGCCTGGGGCTGTTCCGGCGGCGGCACGAACTTCGGCCCCTCGGGCACGGTCTCCATGGGCGCGGCTTCCGCGCGATAGATCTCGAGCCCGGCCGCGGGATCCTGGGGCTGGGCCGTCGCGGGCGCGGCTTCCTTCATGCCGCCCACCGGCGCGCCCACCACCTGCGGGGCCTCGCCGGCCTGGCGCACCCCCTGCTGGTAGAACACGAAGATCGCCGCCACCAGCGCGGCGAGGACCAGGACGGACAGGATCAGGGTGAACGGGATCGGGCGCGCGCCGCGGACGGGCTGGCGCGGATCGAAGCTCAATGGGGCGTCAGCGGTGGGCGGCGTGTAGGCGCCGCGCTCATGGTCGGACATCGCAGGCTCCGAATCGCGCACGTTCGGGGAGCAGTCTATCGGAGGCGACCGAGTCGAGGTTGCGGCGCCCGTGGATTTTCTGTGGGCGCCTCAGGTCTTCCCCAGGCCCTCGAGTTCCGTGGTGTCCATGCCGTAGCGATGGAAGAGCGCGCGGAACTCGCGCAGTTCGTCCGCGGAGATACGGCCGGGGCGCAGCTGGATGTGAAGGTCCTGACCGCGGCTGCTCACGCCGCTGACCGCCCGGATGCGTTTCAGCCATGCCGCAAAGGCCCATTCGTCGCCCGGGGAATGGTACATGGGGCCGCGGACCACGAGGACGTCCACGGGGCTCAGCTCAGCACGTCCAGGTGGAACAGCTTGCGATGCTCCTCGATGGCGTAGCGGTCGGTCATCCCGGCGATGTAGTCGCAGACCACCCTCGCCCGGCCCGCCTCGTCACGGCCCTGCGTCCGCGCCCCCCATTCCGCGGGCAGGACGTCGGGCTCGGCCATGAAGAGCTGGAACATCTCGGCCAGCATGCGCCGCGCCTGACTGCGCGTGCGGTTCACGCGCCAGTGCCGGTACATCCGCTCCATCAGGAAGGCCCGCAGCTGCGCGAGGTCCTCCACCATGTCCCGCGAGAACGCCACCAGCGCATGGCCAAGCATGCGGACGTCCTCCGGCGAGCGGACCTTGCCCGCCGCGGCGCGCCGCGCCGTCTCGGCCAGGACGTCGTCGACCATGGCCCCGATCATCCGCCGGACGGCCTCGAGCCGCAGGATCCCCGGCTCGCAGCCCGGGAAGTCCCGCCGCGCGCCCGCCACGTTCGGCCCGATCAGGGGCACCTCGGCCAGTTCGTCCAGGTTGAACAGCCCGGCCAGGACGCCGTCGTCCACGTCGTGGTTGTTGTAGGCGATGTCGTCGGCGAGCGCGGCGACCTGGGCCTCGGCGGACGCCCAGGTGTCCAGGCGCAGGCCGTACTGCGCATCGAACTCCGAGATCGCGCTCCAGGACGGCTTGGCCAGCTGGTCGACCACCGGCCCGTTGTGCTTGATCACGCCCTCGAGGGTTTCCCACGACAGGTTGAGGCCGTCGAAGCGCGGGTAGCGCCGCTCAAGCCGCGTCACGACCCGGAACGTCTGGACGTTGTGGTCGAAGCCGCCGTAGCCCTGCATCTGGACCTGCAGCTCATCCTCGCCCGCGTGGCCGAACGGCGGGTGGCCCAGGTCGTGGGCGAGCGCGACCGTCTCGGCGAGGTCGGGATCGAGGCCCAGCGCAGTGGCCAGGCTGCGGGCGATCTGCGCGACCTCGAGGCTGTGGGTGAGCCGGGTGCGGAAGTGGTCGCCCTCGTGCGCCACGAAGACCTGGGTCTTCTCCTTCAACCGCCGGAAGGCGGACGCGTGGATGATGCGGTCGCGGTCGCGGGCGAAGTCCGTGCGCGTGCGGCTGGGCGGCTCGGGGAACTTGCGTCCCCGGGACGTCGCCGGGTCCTCGGCGAAGGGCGCGCGCTGTGGAAGGGAGGAGGCCATCGAACCGTTCTGTCAAAGGCCTCTTGGTCGAAGCCGTCCGGGCCCTCATATAGTCCAGGCCCTTCATTCGTCTAACAGCGCATGACCACCCCCGACCTGACCCTTTCGCCCGCCGCGGCTCGACGCATCCACGCCATCGGCGCGCAGGAGGGCCGGCCGATGATGCTGCGCGTCGCGGTCGAGGGCGGCGGCTGCTCAGGCTTCCAGTACCAGTTCGATCTCGTCGACGAGGCCGGCCCCGACGATCTCAAGGTCGAGCGTGACGGCGCGGCGGCCCTGGTGGACGTGGTGTCGCTCGCGCTCCTGAAGGGGTCGGAGATCGACTTCGTGGACGAACTCGCCGGCGCCGAGTTTCGCGTGCGCAACCCCAACGCCAAGTCCAGCTGCGGCTGCGGCGTCAGCTTCTCAATCTGAGGCCGGAGGGCCCAGCGGGCGCGGCGGCGGCTCCGCGCCGACCTCGGTGATCTTGATGTTCCTCGGGACCTGGAAGAGCTGCGGGCGGTCGGGCAGGCCGTGGCGGTACTCGTCGTAGCGCAGCACGAGCACCGGCTGGCCGCGCCGCAGGTAGCTGACCATCAGAGGGATCGGCCGACGGGCGTCCATCAGGAAGGCCAGGGTGTGGTCGCCGATGGTCACGGTGTGCAGCGCCGCGCCGGTCGCGCCCCAGGGGGCCAGCCTCTGCCGTTGCGGCGCATAGGTCGCGACGAAGGCCGCCTCGCAGCCGAACTCGAGCGTGCGGAACGGCGCCGGGAGGTCGGGCGCCGGCGGCAGCACAGGCGCGCGCACCACAAGCTCCGGCCCGGGGTCGATGCTGTGCCGTCCGGTGCGGCTGACCTGATCGTAGACCCAGATGTCGGGCTCGGCGATGATGACCACCGTCGTTTGGCCGCGGACCGGATCCGGCGACTCTTCGCTCCGCAGGAAGTGCTCCCCTTGCCGCCAGAGGTCCCGCGGCTGCGCGGCCCGATCAGCCGCCGCCAGGCCCGGCGAGATGTTGCGCATGGTCATGCGGAAGAGCTGCGGCGGGGCGCAGCGCCCCTCGTCGACCGGTGGGCCGAGCGACCCCTGCAGTGGCGGCTCGGGCGCGGCCGCCGGCGGCGTCTCGACGTTCGCCGGCGGCGACTGGGCGGCCGCCGGAAGTGCGGCGGCGAACGCCAGGGCGGTCAGGAGGGAGGCGTGGCGGCGCATGCGCAGGCCATGGGCTCACGGGCCTTGGCGAGGGTCAAGCGGGCGTGCGGGCCTTGAGCCGCTGCGGCGCGCCCTCTAGCTTCCGCGCCGAAGCTGGAGCCCTTGATGCGCATCGCCACCTGGAACGTGAACTCGGTCAACGCGCGGCTCGACACGGTGGTGCGGTGGTTCGAGGAGGCCAGGCCCGACATCGCCTGCCTCCAGGAGATCAAGTGCGTCGACGAGAAGTTCCCGGCCGAGGCCTTCGAGCGGCTCGGCTACAACGTCGCCGTCAACGGGCAGAAGACCTACAACGGGGTCGCCCTGCTCTCGAAGACCCCGCTCGAGGATGTCCGCAAGGGCCTGCCCGGCGACGACGCGGACGAACAGGCCCGCTACATCGAGGCGGTGGTCTCGGGGCCGCAGCCGGTCCGCGTGGCTTCGATCTACCTGCCCAACGGCAATCCGGTCACCACTGAGAAGTTCGCCTACAAGCTGGCGTGGATGGCGCGGCTCCACGCGCACGCCCGGGAGCTGCTGTCGTGGGAGGAGCCGTTCGTGCTGGCCGGCGACTACAACGTCATTCCCGAGCCCCGCGACGCCGAGTTCCCGAACAACTGGCTGGGCGATGCCCTCTTCCAGCCGCAGACCCGGCAGGCGTTCCGGGCGTTGAAGAACCTCGGCCTCGTCGAGGCCTACCTGCAGGCCGACGGCGCGCCGGGCGCCTACACCTTCTGGGACTACCAGGCCGGCGCCTGGGACCGGAACAACGGCATCCGGATCGACCACGCCCTGCTCTCGCCCCAGGCCGCCGACCTGCTGGCCGGCGTGGCCATCCACCGCAATGTGCGCGCCTGGGAAAAGCCGTCCGACCACGTGCCCCTGGTGGTCGAGCTCGACGCCTGACGACTCGGCTTAGTCTGGGGCCATGGACGAGGCTGCGCGGCTCCTGACGCTGCTCGCGCTCACCGGCGGGGCGCTGACCCTCGTCGGCGGGGCCTTCGCCTACGTTCTGGATGAGACGCGCCGCATCCGCCGGACCCTGACCGAAGGGCTCGGCGCGCCGCCGCAGCCGGTGCTGATCGCGCGGGGCCGCGGCGCCGGCGTCGGCTTCAACCTTGCCGCCGGGTTGGTGGCAGCAGCCTGGGATCGCGGGGGATGGCGGCTGACCTATCGGCTGCAGGAACTGATGGGCGTGGAACTCATCGTCGACCGCCAGGTGGCGGCCCGCGCCTTCCGGGGCGAGCCCCGACGCGCCCTGGACCAGCTCGCCGAGCCCCAGGCCGGTGTGCGCCTGCGGTTCGTCTTCGATGATCCCCAGCATCCCGACTTCGAACTGGACCTCTGGCTGCCGCAGGACGAAGGCCGACGGGGGCGGTTCGATGCGCCGGAGGCCCTGATGGAAGCCAATCGCTGGATGGCGCGGATGGAGGCGATCCTGCGCCGCACGGACGGGCCGGCGCGCAAGGCCGCCGTCGCCACACCTGCGCGCCACGCCCCGGCCGCCGCGCCGGGACCTCTGTTCGAAGGCGACGATGACGACGACGGGCCCGAGGCCATGGACGGCCGCGAGGGCATCACTTGACGGCGTAAATTTTCGCGGCAGTGTCTGCGGGCGAAGGAGTTCCCCATGACCGCCCTCATCGCCGCCGCCGCGTTCTTCATCGCCATCCATCTCTGCGTGTCGGGCACGCGCCTGCGGGACGCGATCATCGGCCGGATCGGCCAGGGGCCGTACATGGGCCTCTTCGTGCTGGCCTCCTTCGCGGGTCTCGCCTGGCTGGGGGTCGGCTTCGCCGCGGCGAGGACCGACCCTTCGAACACGCCCTTCTGGACCGTCGGAGAGGCGTCGCGGCAGGTGCAGCTGGCGCTTCAGCTGATCGCCTTCCTGCTCATCGTGCCCGGCGTGACGACCCCGAACCCCACGAGCGTGCGGCAGGAGGCGAGCCTCGAGCGCGCCGATGTGGTCCAGGGCATGGTTCGCATCAGCCGCCACCCGTTCCTTTGGGGCGTGGCCGTCTGGGCGTTCGGGCACCTGACCGTGAACGGCGAGCCGGCGAGCCTCATCCTGTTCGGCTCGATGCTGGGGCTCGCGATCTTCGGAACGTTCAGCATCGACGCCAAGCGGCGGCGCGCGCTGGGCTCAACTTACGACGCCTTCGTCGCCAAGACCTCGAACGTGCCCTTCGCGGCGATCCTGTCGGGCCGGCAGCCGTTCCGGCCGGCCGAGATCGGATGGTGGCGGATCGCCCTGGCCGTCGCACTGTGGGCCGCCCTCGCCTGGGGACATCCGCACCTGTTCGGGGTCGCGGCTCTGCCTTAGGGACGCCGGCCTGCTGCGGGCGTGCGGGCGATCGGCGCCTATGCCAGCGCGAACGCGACCGCCGCCTCGCAGTGGACGAGCGTCGTGTCGACCACCGGCGCCTCGATGTCCGCCGGGTCCAGTAGGAGGCCGATCTCCGTGCAGCCGAAGATCACGCCGTCCGCGCCGGCCTCCCGCCCTCGGGCGACCATCTCAAGACCGGCCGCGACGGAGCGCTGGGTCACGATCCCCTGGCAGAGCTCGTCGTAGATGATCGCGTGCAGGCGCTCGCGGTCGGCGGGCTCGGGGATCAGCGGCGCGAGCCCGGCGGCGCGCAGCCGCCCGCGGTAGAAGTCCTGCTCCATCGTGAAGCGGGTGCCCAGCAGCAGCGGCCGCTCGACCGCCCTCGCCGCCAGCGCCGCGGCCGTGGCGTCTGCGATGTGCAGGAAGGGCACGGAGATGGCGGCGCAGATGGCCTCGGCGTTGACGTGCATCGTGTTCGTCGCGAGCACGATGGCTTCGGCGCCCGCGCGCTCCAGGCGGGCCGCCGCCTCCGCGAGGATCGCGGCGGTCTCGTCCCAGGCGTTGCGCGCCTGCGGCTCGGCGATCGTCGCGAAGTCGAGCGAGCGAACGAGCAGTTCGGCCGAGTGGAGCCCGCCCAGCCGCTCCCGCACGAGACGGTTGATCTCGCGGTAGTAGAGCGCCGTGGACTCCGCCGACATCCCGCCCAGGATGCCGATCGTCTTCATCAGAGGTCGGCGTAGACGTGCGTCTCGGCCGCCGCGCCCGGGTGGGTCGTGGCGCCCAGGTGCACCGGACCGACCGCCTGCGCGAACTTCCACAACGCTCCGGACTGGTAGTTCGTGCGCCGCGGCTTCCACTCCGTCTTGCGCCGGGCAAGCTCCTCGGGCGCGACCTCCAGCTCGATCGTCCCCGCGTCCGCGTCGATCGAAATGATGTCCCCGTCGCGAACGAGCGCGATCGGGCCGCCCTCCTGCGCTTCAGGGCCCACGTGACCCACGCAGAGCCCGCGCGTCGCCCCGGAGAACCGGCCGTCGGTGATGAGCGCGATGTTCTCGACGCCCTGGCCGTAGAGGGCCGCCGTCGTGGAGAGCATCTCGCGCATCCCCGGGCCGCCCTTTGCGCCCTCGTAGCGGATCACGAGAACGTCGCCTTCCTTGTAGTTGCGCGCCTCGACCGCGGCGAAGCAGGCCTCCTCGCCGTCGAAGACGCGGGCGGGGCCGCGATGCTTGACGTGCTTCAGCCCGGCGACCTTCACGATCGCGCCGTCCGGGGCCAGCGAACCCCACAGGCCGACGACGCCGCCGGTCGGGGAAAGGGGCCTCGAGGCCGGCCGGATCACGTCCTGGTCGTCGCGCCACTTCACGTCGGCCACGTTCTCGGCCAGCGTCTTACCGGTGACGGTCATGCAGTCGCCGTGCAGGTAGCCGCCCTCGAGGAGGGTCTTCAGCAGCATCGGCGCGCCGCCCGCCTCCCCCATGTCCTTGGCCACGTACCGGCCGCCCGGCTTCAGGTCGGCGATGTAAGGGGTCCGGGCGCAGATCTCGGCGAAGTCGCGGAGCGTGAACTGGATGCCGCACTCGTGCGCCATGGCCGGCAGGTGCAGACCGCCGTTGGTGGAGCCGCCCGTCGCGGCCACGACCACGGCGGCGTTCTCGAAGGCCTTCCGCGTGCAGATGTCGCGGGGACGGATGTTCTTCTCGATGAGCCGGACCACGGCTTCGCCGGAGGCGCGCGCGTAGTCGTCACGATCGAGATAGGCCGCCGGCAGCGCCGAGGACAGCGGCAGCGCCAGGCCGATCGCCTCGGACACCAGGGCCATGGTGTTCGCCGTGAACTGGCCGCCGCACGCGCCGTCGCCGGGACAGGCGTGCTGCTCGACCTGACAGAGGCGCGCCTCGTCGATCGTCCCCGCCGAGAACTGGCCCACCGCCTCGAACACGTCCTGGACGGTCAGGTCCTTGCCGTCGAGACGGCCCGGCAGGATGGAGCCGCCGTACAGGAAGACGCTGGGCACGTTCAGGCGCAGCATCGCCATCATCATGCCCGGCAGGCTCTTGTCGCAGCCCGCGATGCCGACCAGCGCATCATAGGCGTGGCCGCGAACCGACAGCTCGACCGAGTCGGCGATGACCTCGCGGCTCACCAGCGAGGAGCGCATGCCTTCGTGACCCATGGCGATGCCGTCGGTCACGGTGATGGTGGAGAACTCCCGCGGCGTCGCGCCTGCGGCCTTCACACCCTCGGCGGCCGCGTGGGCCTGCCGTTCGAGCGCCGTATTGCACGGCGCCGACTGGTTGCCGCAATGGGCGACGCCGACAAACGGCTGGGCGATCTCTCGCGTGCCGAGGCCCATGGCGTAGTAATACGAGCGATGCGGAGCCCGGGCCGGGCCGATCGTGGTGTGGCGGCTGGGCAGACGTGACTTGTCCCAGGAACCATCCGGGTTGCGATGCATGGGGAGCGCCTCCGACTTCGCGCCTTCCTTAGAGTCGCCGGCGGCGAGACGCGAGTCCCGACCAACTCTGGCTGCGAGCTCGCGCATAACGAGCACTCTCGGACCAAATGTTGCACCGCCGACATGTGAAGGCGGGAACGCGCGCCAATCCCTGATGGAGAAAGGTATCGCCGCTTACTGCAGGTGCGAAAACCCACCACCGAAGGCGTCACTGTGGCGCGCGTAAACAAAGAAGGCGCGCCATAGGCGCGCCCGTAGGTTGTTATCAGGATGAACAAAGTCAGAAACCCGACCAGCATCGCTTAGGTCAGCACGCTTTACAAGTTGACTGCGTACGCCTGCTGATTGCCGTCACGGCAAGTAACTGAGTCTTATTTAGTTATCAGCGTTCACGTGGCGCATTTCGCGTTGACGGCCCACCGGACCTGCTTCAGCTTGCCTCGTAAGCGCAGCGAATAGCGCTACATCCAAGCTGCGGGGAGGCAGTTTCTGATGAGATTCAAGCATTGCATGCTTGCGTCCAGCGCTGTGCTGGTCGCCGGCCTGGCGACGTCCGCCCAGGCCCAGACGTCGGCGAACACCATCGCTGAGCTCGTAGTGACCGCCGAGAAGCGGGAGCAGAGCCTGCAGGACGTGCCGGTCGCGATTTCAGCATTCACGTCCGAACAGCGCGACATCGTCGGCATCCAGTCCATCCAGGACATGACCAACTTCACGCCGGGACTTCAGTACTCGACGTCGACCGACCGGGTGTCGCTGCGGGGCCTGGGCCGCCTCACCAATGTGCTGTCCGCCGACGCCTCGGTGGCGAACTACGCGGACGGGGTCTACGAGACGTTCGCCGTGCGGGCGGGCTCGTCCACCCTCTTCCTTGACCGCGTCGAGATCCTCCGCGGGCCGCAGGGCACGCTCTACGGCCGCAACGCCATCGCGGGCGCGATCAACATCATCTCGCGGCGGCCGACCGACAGCCCCTACGCCGAGGTCCGCGCCACGTACGGCAACTACAACCGCTCGGTCCTGGAAGGCGCGGTCTCGGGTCCGATCAACGATCAGGTGAAGGCCCGGCT
The DNA here is from genome assembly GCF_057219735.1 of Phenylobacterium sp. T106. Lineage (NCBI taxonomy): Bacteria > Pseudomonadati > Pseudomonadota > Alphaproteobacteria > Caulobacterales > Caulobacteraceae > Phenylobacterium > Phenylobacterium sp. T106. The sequence continues at coordinate 470,104 of NZ_JBXVWA010000001.1, forward strand.
CGCGGTGAACTGGGAGCGGCAGAGCAAGGGCTGGATCAAGAACACGATCCCCGGCTTCCCCAGCGAGGGCAACGTCATCGACAGCTTCTACGCGGAAGCCCAGATCGACGTGAAGTTCAACGAGCGGCTCGAGATGTGGTCGAAGTTCGGCTACACCAACTGGCGTCACGGCGCCGGCGGGCCGGGCTCGCAGTCCGCGGGCTGGACGCCCGAGGTCTTCAACCTCGACGGCAGCCGCAAGGCGCTCCGCTCTGCGACCAACCCCAACGGCGCCGACTCGTTCGACCTGACCGAGTTCTACTCGGACGCCACCCACTTCAACCCGGGCTTCGGCTGTTCCGGCCTGGCGCAGAACGTGGTGCTGGCGAGCCCCGACGGCTGCACCAACGCCTCCTATCGCAGCCCGTGGCTGATCAACCGTCCGATCACCTACAACGTGCGCGTCCCGAACGCGTACACGGTGGCCAGCCACTGGACGTACCACGCCGACAACTTCGATATCCGCTACATCCTGGGCGGCGTCCGCTACTGGTACCACCTCAAGGGCTCCACGCCGGGCGGCAGCCAGTATCCGGGCGTCCTGTCGTACCGCATCGGCGCGGCCGGGACCCAGATCTACCCCGGCGAGCAGTTCGACTACCAGGAGCGCAACGGCTTCATCTCGAACGAGCTGAACCTGGTCTCGACGACCGAAGGGCCGTTCCAGTGGATCGCCGGCGCCTACTACTACCACCAGCACTACAGGCAGCCGGTCCACACGATCGAGGATCCGCGCCAGACGCAGTGGTCTATCTCGCCCCCGTTCGGCGTCTGCCTGAACGGCGTCGGGGCCGCGGCGAGGCCAGTGGCCTGCGCGCCCGGCATCGGGCGGCGCTTCGACAACCGGCCGTCGGTCAGCAACACCTCGTATGCCTTCTACGGACAGGTCAGCTACGACCTGGGCGAAGCGTGGACCTTCACCGGCGGCCTGCGCTACTCGCATGACCGCAAGTACGGCACCGAGAAGACCCGGCTCCTCTGCCTCGGCCTGCCCGCCTGCCTCGGCGGCCTGCCGCCCGAGTTCTTCCTGGCCCCGCTCGACCTCACCGGCGTGAACACCGTCGTGGCGGGCGGTACGGGCCTGGGGATCGACGTCATCCCCGAGGGGGTGGAGGGGGCGACCTTCTATGACGGGGCCACCGGCCTCGCGAGCCGCAAGTACGACGCGACCTGGTCCGCCGTGACCGGCACCGCAAAGGTCGAGTGGCACCCCGACCCCGACACCCTGGGCTACGCGAGCTACGCTCGCGGCTACCGTTCGGGCGGCTTCAACATCGGCATCTTCACGGTGCTGAGCTTCCTGCCCTACTCCAAGGAGGAGACCGTCGACGCGTTCGAGCTGGGCCTCAAGAAGACCTGGGGCCAGACGCTGCAGACCAACGTGGCGCTCTACCACTACGACTACTCGAACCTGCAGATCCCGATCTCGGTCGTGCAGACCGGCAGCCTGATGGGCCAGACCATCAGCCAGGGCACCACGTCGTTCTACAACACGCCGAAATCGCGCTCGCAGGGCGTCGAGGTCGAGGTGCTGTGGCAGCCCATCGAGAACCTGCAGATCATCGCGAACTACTCGTACATCGACGCCGAGATCCGGAAGGGCTTCGCCGTCGACACGGTGGACCCGACCGCCTCGCAGCCCAACGCCAAGCCGATCCACACGATCGCGCAGTGCCAGGCCGGCGGCGCGGCGGTGGCCGGCGACTGCGTGCTCGACGAGCCCACGGTCGGCCTGCCCGGCGGCGGCTTCCAGCGCATCCAGAGCCTGAAGGGCAACGACCTGCCCAACGCGCCGCGGAACAAGATCGCCATCGCGGCGAACTACACCTGGAACTTCGAGCCCGGCTCGCTCACGGCCAGCCTCTCGTACTCGTGGCGCGACCACGCGTACGGCTCGCTCTTCCAGCGCTGGTACAACCGTTCGCCGACCTGGGACCAGGTCGACGCCCGCCTGCTCTGGAGGGACGCCAACGACAAGTTCGAGATCATCGGCTTCGTGAAGAACATCTTCGACGACATCGGCTACGACCAGGGCGCGACCGGCCGGCGGATCGACGGGCAGTTCACCAACCTGCTCTACGGCCCGAACCCCGCCGGAACCACCTGCAGCCCGGTGGCCCAGGGGGCCAGCAACCCGGCCGCGGGGAACATCGGCACCATCTACTGCGTGCAGGGGATCTCGAAGACCTACTACACGACGCCGCCTCGGACTTACGGGCTCGAGCTCCGGTACAAGTTCTTCTGATCGCCGTCCGATCGGAATGAGGCGAGGCGCTCCGCCGCGAGGCGGGGCGCCTTTCTCATTGCGAGCCCTGGAGCACGCGGTCGATCTGGGCGCGCCACGCCGTATCGTACTCGGCGGTCCAGTCGGGGCCGGCGAGGTCGCGGCAGGTCTCGTGCACGACGCCGAAGAAGCGGTCGAACTCCTCGGACGGCGTGCCGAAGCCGTCGTGGTTCAGGCGCTCGGCGCGCACGAGATGCAGCTGATAGGGCCCGCCGGGGTCCATGAGGCAGTTCAGCACCATCGCCAGCATCTCGCCGCGCACGCTGCCGTTCACGTCGCGGGCGAAGCGCGGTTCGGCCTGGGGGAACTCGGCGAAGAGGCGCGCGAACACCGCGGGCGCGGGATCCCCTGCCCGCTCGGCCACCGCTTCCAGAGACTGCGAGATGATCTCGGCTTCGTTCATCGGACTCGCCCTGCCTATAGTTCGGCAACAGGATACGGGAGGAAGATCGTGGAATTCCAGGATATCCAGTACGCCGTCGAGGACGGCGTCGGCGTGATCACGCTCAACCGGCCGCAGTATCGCAACGCCCAGAGCTGGCGGATGCTGGACGAGATCGACCAGGCCTTCGACCTGGCGCGCCTCGACCCCGAGGTCCGGATCGTGCTGGTGCGCGGCGCGGGCGGCGTCTTCTCCACCGGCCACGACCTGGGGACGCCGGAGGGGGCGGCCTACCGGGACGCCAAGATCGGAAAGGGCGGGATCCGGCACTACGACGCCTTCAAGACCTACAACCTCGACCTGCTGCTCAAGTGGCGGAACTTCGAGAAGCCGACCGTGGCCATGGTCGAGGGCTACTGCATCTATGCGGGCTGGATGCTGGCCGCGGCCATGGACGTGGTCTTCGCGGCGGACGACGCCCAGTTCCTGCCCGGGTTCGTGGAGTACATGTCGATCCCCTGGGACATCGGCATCCGGCGGGCGAAGGAGCTGTGCTTCGAGAGCCGGTTCATCGGCGCCGAGGAGGCCCGCGAGGCCGGCTTCGTGAACCGGGTGCTGCCGAGCGCGGACCTGGAGCGCGAGACCTTCGCCTGGGCGCGCCGGGTGGCCGAGAACGACCCCGGCTATCTCCGCTTCGCCAAGCTGCAGATGAACAAGGCGCAGGACGCGCAGGGCTTCAGCCGCGCCGTCGAGGACTCGCTGGGCGACTACGTGGCGATGATGTGGATGCCTGGGAACGAGATGCGCGTGGCCGGCGAGCGGCGCCTGCTCACCGTGGACCTGGCCGTGCGCGGCCGGCGCGGCGAGCGGCATGGACTGACGCCGGGGCGCCCGGAGGAGAAGACGGCATGAGCGATACGTTCCGCGCGCTGCGCCTGCACAAGACCGACGCCGGCCAGGAGGCCCGCCTCGAGGACCTGACCCCGGCCGACCTGATGGACGGCGACGTCACCGTCCGCGTCGAACACTCGACGATCAACTTCAAGGACGGGCTGGCCCTGACCGGCCGCTCGCCGGTGGTGCGGGTCTGGCCGCTGATCCCGGGGATCGACTTCGCGGGCGTGGTGGAGAGCTCGAGCCATGCCGGCTTCGCGCCCGGCGACCGGGTGGTCCTGAACGGCTGGGGCGTGGGCGAGACGCACCACGGGGGCTATGCCCAGCGCGCCCGGGTCAGGGGCGACTGGCTGGTGAAGCTGCCGCAGGGCCTGACCACCGCCCAGGCCATGGCCATCGGCACGGCAGGCTACACCGCCATGCTGTGCGTGCTGGCCCTGGAGAAGCAGGGCGTCACGCCCGACAGGGGCGACGTCCTGGTGACCGGCGCGGCCGGCGGGGTCGGCAGCGTGGCGATCGCCCTCTTGGCGAAGCTGGGCTACCGCGTCGTCGCCTCGTCGCGGCGGAAGGAGAGCGAAGGCGCCTACCTGACGGGTCTCGGCGCCGCCGAGGTGATCGACGCCGCCGAGTTCCAGGGTCCCGCCCGCCCGCTCGGCAAGGAGCGCTGGGCCGGCGCGGTGGACGCGGTGGGCAGCCACACCCTGGCCAATGTGCTCTCGCAGACGCGCTACGGCGGGGTGGTCACCGCCTGCGGCCTGGCCCAGGGCCTGGACCTGCCGGCCTCGGTGGCGCCCTTCATCCTGCGCGGCGTGGTGCTGGCGGGGATCGATAGCGTGATGCGCCCGGCGCCCGACCGGGTCGAGGCCTGGGACCGCCTGGCCCGCGACCTGGACCTCGCCAGGCTGTCGGCCATGACAAGCCGCGCCACGCTCGCGGACCTGCCGCGACTGGCGGGAGACATCCTGGACGGCAAGGTGCGCGGCCGGATCGTCGTGGACGTGGATGGATAGCTGACGGGCGAGCAGCCCGCGGACGCGACGGGTCAGCCGCGGGGCGGCCCCGTGGCGCGGCCGCCCGGCTGCGACGGCGTCAGGACCGGCCGGGGCAGGACCGCCACTGACGCCGATCCGGAGAGACGGGCGCGCAGGTCGCGCGACGGGCGGGCGGGCGCCTCCGCGCGCGGCCCCTGAAGACGGGCCATGAGATCGCGCAGGGTCGGAAGTTCGGCGGGCTCGGGCGTCACGAGGCTCGCCGCCTCGTCCACCACCCCTTCCAGGGTCCGAAGCAGCAGCGGGAAGCTGGCGGTCTCACGCTCGCGCTCGCCGGCCAGGTCGCTGTCGAGCCGCGCCGGTTCGGGGGTGGATTCCAGGTCCGCGTCCCGGCCGGCCAGGGGGCCGTCCGGCGCGGCGCGCGATGCGAGCCGCGCCTCACGCTCGAGCCGCAGCTCCAGGGCGATCGACAGGCGCACCGCCGCGAAGCACTTGAGGTAGAGCTCGGTCAGGCCGAAGAACCGTGCGTCACCCACCACCGACGCCTTGGCCGCCTCGGCCACGGCGCAGCCCAGCTCTAGGGCGGGCTCGCGCATCCGGGCGAGCATCGCAAGGCGCGGGTCGGGCGACGACATAGAACAAATGTAGAACATGCGGCGTAGGGAGTCAAACCTGGCGGCCGTCCCCCCTCTCGCTTCGCGAGCTCCCCCAGGGGGGAGCATCTTTGCTTTCGGGCCTCGCAAAACCCACCGTCATCCCGCGGCTTGTCCGCGGGATCCATGTTTCCGCCGGCTGTGAGGTAGCCGGCGTGACAGGACCGCTCGGAGACGCCCGCGTGGCCGCCGGCATGGGTCCCGCGGACGAGCCGCGGGATGACGGGGCTGGGCAGGGCGGCGAGCTCGCAGGGGCTCGATTGAACCGCGGAGGACGCGGAGGAGAACGCAGAGAGCGCAGAGGCCTCTGCGCCCTCCGCGCATCCTCCGCGATTTCTGCGGTTAGACGGGGCGGGGCCACCGCCCCTCGCCTTCATCGGCGATAGCCCGCCCGAATACCCACCGTCATCCCGCGGCTTGTCCGCGGGATCCATGTCTCCGCCGGCTTTGAGTTGGCCGGCTTGGCAGGACCGCTCAGCGCCTACGTGGCCGCCGGCATAGGTTCCGCGGACGAGCCGCGGGATGACGGAGCTGGGCTATCGCATAGGGCTCACGGCCTTGCGTGCGGGCGCCGTAGGCGCTCGATTGAACCGCGGAGGACGCAGAGAAGTACGCAGAGAGCGCAGAGATCTCCGCGCCCTCCGCGAATCCTCCGCGATCTCTGCGGTTAAAGGGGATTGGGCCACCCCCTCACCTTCATCGGCCATAGCCCGCGCGACAAGCCACCGTCATCCCGCGGACGAGCCGTGGGCTGGGCTACAGGGCCTTTTCGATGGCGGCGACGAGGGCGGGGTCCTGGGGTTCGGTGCGGGGGCCGAAGGCCTGCAGCGCTTCGCCGTCCTTGCCGATCAGGATCTTGTGGAAGTTCCACACCGGGACGGCCGGCTCGCCGAGCTGCTGTTCCACCCATTCGTAGAACGGGTGGCGGCCGGCCTCCTTCACGTCGACCTTGGCGGTCATGGGGAAGTCGATGCCGAAGGTCGTGGCGCAGAAGGTCTCGATCTCCTTCTCGCTGCCCGGCTCCTGGCCCATGAACTGGTTGCAGGGCACGCCCAGGACCACGAGGCCCTTGTCCTTGTAGTCGGTGTAGAGCTGCTCCAGGCCGTTGTACTGGGGGGTGAGGCCGCATTTCGAGGCGGTGTTCACCACCAGGACCACCTTGTCCTTGAAGGTGGCGAGCGGCAGCGGGCCGCCGGCGATGGCGTCGAACGTGTAGTCGTGGGCGCTGGTCATGGGGCCTCCGGGCTTCGTGGCCGGGACGCTAACGCCGTTACCCTGCGTCCTCCAACGCCTGTTCCACGGCCACGGCGAGGTCGAGGGCGGCGATGGCCTCGGCGGCGGTCACCACGGGGCGCGGCGCGGCGCCCCGGACCGCCTGGAGGAAGCCCTCGACGCTGGCGCCCAGCGGGTCGCGCGCGGCGGGGGTGTCGGCGAAGTCGGGGTTCAGCGGGAACGGCGTCGTGTTGCGGAAGGTGCGGGCCACGAAGTCGATGGCGACCTCGCCCGAGGGATAGACCACCCGCATGGTGCGGTGGCGGGCCTCGGCCATGCGCGAGACGTCGAAGACGGCCGTGAAGCCGCCCTCGAAGGTGGCCTCGGCGCGGACCTGGTCCCAGACCCCGTCGGCGGCGCGGGCGCCCTCGGCCTCGGCGGTGACGGCGTCCCCGGCGGCGATGGCGAGCGCCAGGTCGATGTCGTGGACCATCAGGTCGAGCACGGCCGACACGTCGCGGCTGCGCTCGGAGGGCGGGCCGTGGCGCACGGCTTCCAGCAGCAGCGGCTGTTCCATGGCGTCGAGCAGGCCCATGGCCTGGAACACCACGCGTTCCTGGTGCCCGCAGGCGACGACGACGCCGGCGCGGTCGGCGGCGGCGCGGACCCGCTCGGCGTCGGCGACGCCCACGGCGATGGGCTTCTCCACGTAGACGTGCTTGCCGGCGGCGATCGCCGCCAGGGCCTGCCCGGCGTGGACGCTGGCGGGCGAGGCCACGGTGACCACGTCGACCTCGGCGAGAAGCTGGTCCAGGTCGGCGAAGGCGCGGCCGCCGAGCGGCATGGCGACCGCGGCCGCGCGGTCGGGATGCACGTCGAAGACGCCGGCGAAGGTCACGTCGGGCAGCCGCGCGTACTGCCGCGCGTGGTAGCCGCCAAACACCCCTGCCCCGATGACGCCGCCGCGCAAGCTCATGGGCGCGGCCGTAACACGCGCCGCCGGCTCGACGCCACCCGCCCGAGGTCATACAACCGTTTGAAGATAGGGAGACGCATCATGACCACGGTTCGCGAGATCCGCCTGAAGAGCCGGCCCAGCGGCATGCCCACCGCCGCCAATTTCGAGCTGGCCAGCGTGGAGCTGCCGGCGCCGGGCCCGGGCGAGGTGCAGGTGCGCAACACCTGGATGACCGTCGACCCCTACATGCGCGGCCGCATGAACGACGTGCAGAGCTATACGCCGCCGTTCCAGCTCGGGAAGGCCATGGACGGCGGGGCGGTCGGCGAGGTCACGGCCTCGGGCGATCCAAACTTCAAGCCGGGCGACCTGGTGCAGTCGGGCTTCGGCTGGCGCGAGGGCTTCAACGCTCCCGCCGCCCAGGTGCAGAAGCTGGACCCCATGGGCCTGCCGCCGCAGGCGTTCCTGGGCGCGGCCGGGATGCCGGGGCTGACGGCCTATGCGGGCCTGCTGAAGGTGGCGGCGCTGAAGGACGGCGACGTGGTGTTCGTCTCGGGCGGCGCGGGCGCCGTCGGTTCGATGGTGGTGCAGATCGCCAAGGCCAAGGGCCACACGGTGATCGCCTCGGCGGGCGGGCCCGAGAAGGTGGCGTTCCTGAAGTCGATCGGGGCCGACCAGGTCATCGACTACAAGGCCGAGAAGGACCTGACGGCGGCGCTGATGAAGGCCGCGCCGTCCGGCATCGACGTCTATTTCGACAACGTGGGCGGCGAGCACCTGGAGGCGGCGCTGACGGCGGCGCGCCCGTTCGCGCGCTTCGCGCTGTGCGGCGCGATCTCAATGTACAACGCCACCGAGATGCCCCCCGGCCCGCGCAACCTGGTGCTGATGGTGGGCAAGCAGCTGCGGATGGAGGGCTTCATCGTCTCGACCCACTGGGACATGATGCCGGCGTTCCTGAAGGACCTGTCGGGCTGGGTGAAGGACGGCAAGGTCACCTGGAAGGAGACGGTCTTCGAAGGCATCGAAAAAGCCCCCGACGCCTTCCTGGGCCTCTTCAAGGGCGAGAACCTGGGCAAGATGCTGGTGAAGCTGGGGTAGGCGTTCCCGTATTGTTCACATCGCGCGGCGGCGCTATGCTCGCCGCATGGAAGCCGACGACCGTCCTGACCTTATCCTCAAGGATGAGGTCTTCCGGATCCAGGGCGCGATCTTCGAAGTGAATCGCGCCCTGGGCCGAGGATTCCTGGAGGCAGTCTACCAGGAATGCCTGGGCTACGAGTTCGAGACACGGGAGATCACGTTCCGGGCGACGCCCAGTCTGAGGCTCACCTACAAGGACCGTGTTCTCAAGCAGACCTACATCCCGGACTTCACCTGCTTCGACGCGATCGTCGTCGAACTGAAGGTCGCGCGAGAGACGGCTCCCGAGCACCGGGCGCAGGTGCTGAACTACCTCAAGGCCACCGGGATGGAGGTGGGACTGCTCGTCAACTTCGGGGCATATCCCAAAACGACGGTCGAACGGCTGGTTCTGCGGAGGGAATAGACCGCGAACCATCGCGAACCAGCGCGAACGGCAGCGGACACAGGAGCAAGCCGTGAGAGGCGCATGACTCCCTGTTGGCGCTGGTTCGCGATGGTTCGCGGTTCAACATTGCGGCTTCGCCGCCTTCTCGGCGCGGTGGGCGGTTCTTGCTGGACGCTGGGTGGTTAGGGCGTAAAACGCTGCGGTCCTCCCCCAAGGTCTGGAGTTTCCGCCCGTGCCGCGCCTGTTCAGCGCCTATGTGATCGTCGACTGGAGCGCCGCGGCGAAGCCGACCACCGGCGCGGACTCGATCTGGATCGGCGTTCTGAAGCGCGACATCCGCTTCCGGATGGCGTTCGAGAGCTTCAACCCGGCGACGCGGGCCGAGGCCGAGACGCGGCTGACGGCGATCCTGGACGACCTGAAGAAGCGCAACGAGCGCTGCCTGCTGGGCTTCGACTTTCCGCTGGGCTTCCCGCGGGGGTTCGCGGCGGCGCTGAAGCTGCCCGGCGAGGCGCCGTGGCAGGCCACCTGGGACCAGCTGGCCAAGATGGTGAAGGACAAGCCCGACAACACGAACAACCGCTTCGGCGTCGGCTCGGAGGTCAACCGGCGGCTGACCGGCGGGCCGTTCCCGTTCTGGGGCTGCCCGCCCAAGGACGCGCTGACCACGCTGCAGCCGAAGCGCACCCGCAACCACGGGCCCGACGACCTGCCCGAGTTCCGCCACGCCGACCTGGCGGCGAAGGGCGCGGCGTCGATCTGGAAGCTCTACTACAACGGCTCGGTGGGCGGTCAGGCGATCCTGGGCATCCCGTTCGTGCGGCGGCTGAAGGCGGCGCGCGGCGAGGGCTTCAAGGCGTGGCCCTTCGAGACGGGCTTCAAGGCGCTGACCGAGGCGGACCTGGCGGGCGTCGACGTGGTGGCGGCCGAGGTCTACCCCTCGATGCTGAAGCCGCAGGGCGCCCCGGGCGAGGTGAAGGACCTGACCCAGGTGCGCACCACCGCCGAGCACTTCGCGCGCCTGGACGAGGCCGGCAAGCTGGGCGCCCTGTTCGCGCCGCCGAAGGGCGCCGCGGCCGACGCGGTCCTGGACGCCGAGCGCGAGGAAGGCTGGATCCTGGGCGCGGGCATGTAGGTTAGCCGGCCCGCAGCCGCTGCAGCGCCGTCCGGTAGCGGCGCGACAGGGGGATGCGGAGCTCGCCGATCTCGACGGCGTAGTCGCCCGACCCCTCCGGCGCCAGGCCCGTCACCCGCGCGGCGTTCACCAGCCAGGAGCGGTGGGTGCGCACGAAGCCCAGCGGCGACATGAGGGTCTCGAGCCCGCCCAGCGCGGTCCGCATCAGCGGCCGCCGGCCGTCGTCGATCAGGAACTCGGCGTAGTTGCCGGCGGAACGGATCGCGACAATCGCCTGCACCGGAACGCGGATGAGACGCGCGCCGTCGCGGATGTCGAAGGTGGCGGGCGTTGCGGGCGCGGGAAGCGCGGCCGGGCGCAGGATCCAGCCCAGGGTCACCCAGAACAGGAACACCGAAACCGCGAACCCGGGCGCGTCCTTGGCCAGCTCATAGGCCAGTTCCTGCCCGAGCGGTGTGAAGTGGTAGCGGGCGTCCGCCGCGGCGTAGGCCGCCTGGCGGATGAGCACGAAGCCGCCGATGTGGACCAGCGCGAAGGGCGCGAACGCCAGGGCGAGCCCCGCGGCCATCCGGAGCGGCGACGGCCGGGAGCGCCGGATCCAGAGCGCCGCCAGCCCCGCGATCAGCAGGGCCGGCGCCATGCTCACCAGGCTGGAGCCTTCCAGGACCACGACTTCGGCGATGGGCTGCCCGGGAAAGTCATGGCGGCGGGTGAGCACGTTGAAGAGGATGATGACGGCCACCACCGACATCCCGATGGCCCAGGACAGCAGGAGCCCGCGGACGGTGTCGCCGTCGATCCCGCGCAGGAGGCCTTCCAGCCCCGCCCCGGGCGGTTCGTCCCTGGCCGCGAGCCGTTCGTCCCGGCCCGGCTGGCGCACGAGGGCGGCGCGATGTTCCATCGCCGCCATCGCCTGCCCTTCGGATTTCGCCATGACCGTCCTGACCCGATGCGCCGCGACCTGCGCCGCCGTCAGCCTACTCGCAATCGCCGCGTGCGCGCCACGCCCGAGCGCGGCGGTCGCGGCCGCGCCCGAAGCGGACTGGCCCTACTACGGCGGCGACGCGGGCGGGCAGCGGTACTCGTCCGCGGCGCAGATCACGCCGGCGAACGTGGCGGGACTGAAGGTCGCCTGGACCTACTCGACCGGCGAGCTGGCGCGGAACGGCGCGGAGATCGAGCACGCGGCGTTCGAGAACACGCCGATCCTGGCCGAGGGCCGGCTCTACATCTGCTCGCAGTTCAACCTGGCGGCGGCGCTCGATCCGGGGACGGGCCGCGAGATCTGGCGGCACGACCCAAAGGTGGACCCGACGGTCCGCTACCCCAACGACAACGTCTGCCGCGGCGTGACCTTCTGGCGCGACCCCGAGGCGCCGGCGGGCGCGGCCTGCGCGGCGCGGGTGTTCCTGCCCACGGTGGACCGGCGGCTGATCGCGCTGGACGCGGCGACCGGCGCCCCCTGCCCCGGCTTCGGCAAGGGCGGGACCGTGGACGTGGGCCTGGGCGTCCTCTTAGAGCGCAAGGGCCAGATGCAGATCACCTCGCCGCCGGTGGTGGTGAACGGCGTCGTGGTGGTGGGCTCGTCGATCGACGACAACCAGCGGGTGGAGGAGATCTCGGGCGTGGTGCGGGCCTACGACGCGCGCACCGGGGCGCCGCGCTGGGCCTTCGATCCGCTGGCGGGCGCCGGGCCGGGCGTGAAGGCGGGCGCGGCCAACGTCTGGGCGCCCATGTCGGCGGACCCGGCGCGCGGCCTCGTCTTCCTGCCCACCTCGAGCGCGAGCCCGGACTTCTTCGGCGGCCTGCGGCCGGGGAACAACGGCATGGCCAATTCGGTGGTGGCCGTGGACGCCGCGACCGGCCAGCCGCGCTGGAGCTTCCAGACGACGCACCACGACGTCTGGGACTACGACGTCCCGGCCCAGCCGACCCTGGGCGACGTGGCCTACGGCGGGCGCGCCACGCCGGCGGTCATCCAGGCCACCAAGCAGGGGCTGATCTTCACCCTGGCGCGGGAGACCGGCGCGCCCGTGATCCCGGTGGAGGAGCGCCGCGTCCCGCAGGGCGGCGCCCCGGGCGAGCCGCTGTCGCCGACGCAGCCCTTCCCGGCGGCGCCGCGGCCGCTGAGCCCGATGGAGATCGCGCCCGAGGACGCCTACGGACTGACGCCCTGGGACCGCGGCGCGTGCCGCAGGCTGATCGAGGGCGCCCGGCGCGAGGGGATCTATACGCCGCCGTCGCTGCAGGGGACGATCCTGTACCCGTTCACCGGCGGGGGCATGAACTGGGGCGGGCTGGCCTTCGACGCCGGCCGGCAGGTGGTCTATGTGAACACCTCCAGCGCGCTGCACCTCGTGACGCTGATCCCCGCGGACAAGGTGAAGGCCACCCAGCAGGCCGAGATGGACACCGAGGTCTCGGCCCAGCGGGGCGCGCCCTACGGCATGAAGCGCGAGGTGCTGCGCTCGCCGCTGGGGCTGCCCTGCAACCCGCCGCCCTGGGGGCAGCTGCACGCCGTGGACATGCGCACCGGCAAGGTGCTGTGGGAGGTCCCGCTGGGGACCACGCGGGACCTCGCGCCGGGCTCGCAGCTGCTGCTGGGCGACATCGGGGTCCCCGGCTTCGGCGGGCCGATCGCCACGGCGAGCGGGCTCGTGTTCATCGGCGCGGCGATGGACAACTACCTACGCGCGTTCGACGGCGCGACGGGGCGCGAGCTGTGGAAGGGCCGGCTGCCGGCCGGGGGCCAGGCGACGCCGATGACCTACGTCTGGAAGGGCCGGCAGTACGTGGTCATCGCCGCCGGCGGCCACGGGAAGAGCGGGACCAAGCCGGGCGACCAGGTGGTGGCCTTCGCCCTGCCCGGGCCGCTGCGTCGTTGAGGCGCTAGAGCGGCCGGCGGCTCAGCAGCCAGAAGCGGCCCAGCAGCAGCGCGCCCGACAGGAAGCTGGCGGCGATCACGGCCCAGGTCATGCCGAGGATCCCCTGCCCCATCGGGATCGCCAGGAACCAGGCCAGCGGCATCATCACCAGGATGTAGCTGGTGAGGTGGGTGATCGTGGGAACCCAGACGTCGCCGCGGGCGCGCAGCGACTGGGCGGCCACCACCTGCAGCGCGTCGGGCGCGAAGAAGAGGCAGGCCAGCGCCAGGGCGGGAATGGCGATCGCCAGGGTCGCGGGATCGGTCGTGTAGGCGCCCGAGATCAGGCCGGCGGCGGGCCAGATGGCGAGCGAGATCGCGACGCCGAAAGCGAAGGTCACGGCGAAGGAGACGACGCCGGCCCGGGTCACGGCGGCGGGATCGCGGGCGCCGTAGGCCTTGCCCACGAGGACCGCGGCGCCGGTGGCCAGGCCCAGGGGCACCATGAAGACGATGGCGGCGACGTTGAGGACGATCGTCCACGCCGCGACGGTGAGCGCGCTGATCCAGCCGGCGATCACGTTGAGGCTGGCGAAGGCGGCGACCTCGAAGAAGTTGGAGATCCCCGCGCCGTAGCCGATGCGCCGCTGCTCGATCTCGGCCGGCCGGTCGCGCTCGGGCCGGTCGAAGACGCCGAGCGCGCGGGCTTCGGCCATGCGCAGGATGAAGGCCACGCTGATCAGCGCCAGGAAGGTCCGAGCGCCCATGGTCGCCCAGGCCCCGCCGACCGCGCCCATGGCCGGCAGGTCGAAGGTTCCCGGCACCAGCAGCAGGTTCAGCGCCAGGTTCACGACGTTGGCCGCCCACATGAACCAGGCGGCCGGCCCGGGGCGGGACAGGCCCTCGAGCCAGAAGGCGCAGGCGACGCTGATCGCATAGCCCGGCAGCGACAGCGAGAAGACCAGCAGCACCCGGCTGGCGCCGTCGGCGAGGTCCTTCTCGAGTCCGATCACGTGCATGAACGGCGGGCCGCCGACGGCCAGGATCACGGCCGACACCAGGCCCAGCCAGAAGGCGTAGGCCAGGCCGCGCCTGAGCACCGCCCCGGTGAGGTCGCGGCGTCCCTCCCCGATCCGGCGCGCGGTCATCACCTGGACGCCGGTCAGCAGGCCCACCACGGCGGTCAGCACCACGCTGGTCGGCGCCCAGCCCAGCGCGTGGTAGCCGAGCTCGCGCGCGGAGAAGCGGCCGACGACGATGGCGTCGGTGAGCCCCATGGCCATGATGCCGAGGCGCGACAGGACAACCGGTCCCGAAAGCTTCAGGAGGGTGTCGAGATCGGTGCGGAAAGGGCTCGTGCGCCCCCGAGACTCCGCGGGCGCCTGGCCCGCGGGGCGGTCCATGGCTGGCAAGCTCGGGTTTTCAAAGAGGCGTGGAGACTGGCGCCGGCGTCGCGGGACGGCAAGGCCAGCTTCAGCTTGGGCGGCCTTCTCCCTGCGCGCGTGGCCTCAAGGGCACATCCAAACGCCGGCGCCGGGCGGTAGCCGCAAGGGAGAACCGGGCAGCGAGGGCGATATGGGCGGCATCAACAAGGCGCGGATGTGCGCCGAGCTGGAGGGCGAGTTCGTGGTCTTCCTGATCGGCGCCCGCATCCTGCGGCCGTGGAAGATCTGGAAGTGGCGACCCGTCGCCGCGGCGATGCGAAGGATGCGCAGCGAACTGGAAGCCCGCTCGGAGCTGGGCCTGCTGCACGCGCAGGACTTCAACGGATTCCCGGACGTCATGACCGTGCAGTACTGGCGCAGCTTCGAACATCTGGAGGCCTACGCCCGCGCCGAGGACCACGAGCACATGCCGGCCTGGCGCAGCTTCTACCGGACCGTGGGCATGGATGGCGACGTCGGCATCTGGCACGAGACCTACCTGGTCGCGCCCGGGCGCTACGAAGCGATCTACGGCGGCATGCCCACGTTCGGCCTGGGCGCGGCGGGCCGGCTCGTCGACGCGGTCGGCGCGAAGCAGGAAGCCCGCCAGCGCCTGAAGGCCGCAGCGTGACGACGGCCGCGGGCGCGAGGCCCGCGGCCGCGCAGGCTCAGGCCACGGCGTCGAGGTCGGTCTTCAGCTCGCGGGTCCAGACCCGGAGCTGGCGACAGGCCTGCACGAACGTCTCGGCGTCGTCGTCGCCGGACAGGGGCACGAAGCCGCTGTCGAGGTCCGCCGCCATGACCCCGGCCCGCTCGAAGAACGGCAGCGCTGCCTCGGTGTGGCCGATCACCTTGCAGTGGGCGAAGGCGTCGCTGACGAAGTCCTTGGCGGGCTTGTCCATGCCGAGCAGCGCCGCGCCCTCGGCCGAGACGATCACCGCCACGGCGTCGTAGAGCACCGACGGCCCGCCATCGATCTTCTGCTGCGCCGGCTGGAGCGAGCCGTCGCTGAGCCGCGCGCCGCCGACCTTGGGGGCGATCAGCTCGTAGATGGCGCCCTCGGCTTCGATCGCGTCGACGAGCGCCTCGAGCAGGTCGGCGTCGGAGCCGTCCGCGATGAGGATGCCCACCTTGCGGCCGCGGAAACTGGGCGGCGGCCGCTTCAGGATGCTGAGCGGGTCAGAGGCCGGGAGGTCCTGGATCACCGGCGCCGCGGGCGGCGCGGCGGTCGGGATCTCCGCCAGGCCGAGCCCGTCGGCCACCCGCGCCGCGAGACCCTCGTCGATGTTGCGCAGGTGCGAGACCATGCGCGCCCGGATGTCCTCGCGCTCGCACTTGCTGAGCTCGAAGACGAGGGCGTCGGCGATGTGCTTCTGCTCCACGCCGGTCTGGCTGACGTAGAATTGCCGGGCCTGGCTGTAGTGGTCGGCGAACGTCTCGGGCCGGATCTGCCGCTTGTCGCCGGCCTCGGGCGCGGCGAAGTGGCGGTAGCCCCGCTCGGGACTCTCACGTGGGCCGCCCCAGCTGTTCGGCTCGTAGTTCACGCGGCCCGACGGGTTGCGCATGGCCATGTGGCCGTCCTGCTGGAAGTTCATCACCGGGCATCCGCGGGGCTGGTTGATCGGGATGTGGGTGAAGTTGGGGCTGCCCAGCCGCTTCAGCTGGGTGTCGAGGTACGAGAAGTTGCGGCCCTGCAGCAGCGGGTCGTTGGTGAAACCGATGCCGGGCACGACGTTCTGGGTGCAGAAGGCGACCTGCTCGGTCTCGGCGAAGAAGTTGTCGACCACCCGGTCCAGCACCAGACGCCCGACGACGCGGACCGGCACGAGCTCCTCGGGGATGATCTTCGTGGAGTCGAGGATGTCGAACTCGAAGCTGTCGGCGAAGGCGTCGTCGAACACCTGGACGCCGAGCTCCCACTCCGGCGGATCGCCCAGGGTGATGGCGTCCCAGAGGTCGCGGCGGTGGAAGTCCGGATCGGCGCCGTTGATCTTCACGGCCTCGTTCCACATCACGGACTGCAGGCCGAGCTTCGGCTTCCAGTGGAACTTCACGAAGGTCGAGCGGCCGTCATCGGTGATGAACCGGAAGGTGTGGACCCCGAAGCCTTCCATGAACCGGAACGACCGCGGGATGGTGCGGTCCGACATGATCCACATGACCATGTGCATGGACTCGGGCGTCAGGGTGATGAAGTCCCAGAAGTTGTCGTGCGCGGTCTGGGCCTGCGGGAAGCCGCGATCGGGCTCCTGCTTGGCGGCGTGGACCACGTCGGGGAACTTCATCGCGTCCTGGATGAAGAAGACCGGGATGTTGTTGCCGACCAGGTCCCAGTTGCCTTCCTTCGTGTAGAACTTCACGGCGAAGCCACGGACGTCTCGGGCGAGGTCGAAGGACCCCTTGTTGCCCGCCACGGTCGAGAAGCGGACGAAGACCGGCGTGCGCTCGCCGGCGCGCTGGAAGAGATCGGCGCGGGTGAGGTCGGCCAGGCTCTCGGTGGTCTCGAAGTAGCCGTGCACGCCGAAGCCGCGGGCGTGGACGACCCGCTCCGGGATGCGCTCGTGGTCGAAGTGGAAGATCTTCTCGCGGAAGTGGAAGTCTTCCAGGAGGGCGGGGCCGCGCGCGCCCACCCGCAGCGTGTTCTGGTCGTCGGCGACCGGCACGCCCTGCTGGGTGGTCAAGACCGGGGTGTCGCCCTCGGCGATCTGATGGGTTTCGCCGCCAGCGCCGGGATTCCGGTCGCGGTAGATGTCGTCGGACATGTCGTCCCTCCTGTGGCCCGCCTCAACCGCGGGACAGGAGGAAAGTTCAGGCGCGCCCGAAAAGAGCTGCGCGCCGGCCGCCGGCTCACACCGCCGCCGCCACCCTCCGGGAGAGATCGACGCGATCGTCCTTCAGCTTCTCGGCCACCAGGAACGCCAGTTCCAGCGCCTGCTCGCCGTTGAGCCGCGGGTCGCAGTGCGTGTGGTAGCGGTCGGCGAGGTCGCCTTCCGCCAGGGCCCGCGCGCCGCCCAGGCATTCGGTGACGTTCTGGCCGGTCATCTCGAGGTGCACGCCGCCGGGATGCGTCCCCTCGGCCTTGCAGAGGTCGATGAACGACTTCACCTCGGACAGGATGCGGTCGAACGGCCGCGTCTTGTAGCCGGTGGCCGCCGTCAGGGTGTTGCCGTGCATCGGGTCGATGGCCCAGACCACGTTCGCGCCCTTGGTGGCGCGCAGCAGCGCCGGCAGACGGCCCTCGATCTTGTCGTAGCCGAAGCGGCCGTAGAGCGTCAGCCGGCCGGCCTCGTTCTTCGGGTTCAGCACGTCGATGAGCTTCAGCAGCTCGTCGGGCTCGACGGTCGGACCGACCTTCACGCCGATCGGGTTGCGGATGCCGCGGAAGTACTCGATGTGCGCGCCGTCGAGCTGGCGCGTGCGCTCGCCGATCCAGAGCAGGTGCGCCGAGGTGTCGTACCACTCGCCCGAGGTGCTATCGACCCGGGTCATGGCCTCCTCGTAGCCCAGCAGCAGGCCCTCGTGGCTGGTGAAGAAGTCCACCTGGTGGATGGTCGGATGCGTCTGGGCGTTGATGCCCAGGGCGTCCATGAACGACAGGGCCTCGGAGATCTTGTCGCCCAGTTCGCGGTAGCGGGCGCCCTGCGGGCTGTCGGCCACGAAGCCCAGGGTCCAGCGGTGGATGTTGTAGAGGTCGGCGTAGCCGCCGCTCGCGAAGGCGCGCAGCAGGTTCAGCGTGGCCGACGACTGGCTGTAGGCCTGGATCAGCCGCTGCGGGTCGGGCGTGCGGCTCTGCGGCGTGAAGTCCATGCCGTTGATGTTGTCGCCGCGGTAGCTGGGCAGCTCGACGCCGTCGATCGTCTCGACCGGCGAGGAGCGCGGCTTGCCGAACTGGCCGGCCATGCGGCCCACCTTCACCACCGGCTTGCCGCCGGCGAACGTCAGCACCACCGCCATCTGCAGGATCAGGCGGAAGGTGTCGCGGATGTTGTCGGCCGCGAACTCCTTGAAGCTCTCGGCGCAGTCGCCGCCCTGCAGCAGGAAGGCCTTGCCCTCGACCACGTCGGCCAGGGCCGCCTTGAGGCGTCGCGCCTCGCCCGCGAACACCAGGGGCGGCATCTTGCGAAGGGTGGTCTCGACCCGCGAAAGCTCAGCCAGGTCCGGATAGTCGGACGGGATGTGCTTGGCGGGCTTCGTTCTCCAGGATGCGGGCGTCCAGTGTTCGGTCATCTGCTCAAGTCCGGTACCGCCGTCGTCAGCGGGCCGGGCGTTTTACCCACATTGCAGCGCAGCGTCACGCCCCTGCGGACCGGCTGCGGCGTTCGATGCCACGGGGGCCGGCCGTTGCACCGGCCCAAGTTAACCGCAGAGATCGCGGAGGGGGCGCGGAGGGCGCGGAGATCTCTGCGCGCTCTGCGGTCTTCTCCGCGTCCTCCGCGGTTCAATCGAGCGCCTGCGGCGGCCATCGGCCTCCGCACCCCACAGCTGTCATCCCGGTTTCGCCGCAGGCGAAGACCGGGACCCATACGCACCCGATGGGGGCCGGCCCGCGGGCGGCGCCGCCTGCGCTTCATCCGGAGAGGCGGAGTGTATGGGTCCCGGTGTTCCGCTTGCGCGGAAACCGGGATGACAGGGGGTTGGGGTGGGCAGGACCCCCTCTCGCTTCGCGAGCTCCCCCAAAGGGAGAGCATCGACCGCTCACGTCCCTGCGGCTGTCATCCCGGTTTCGCCGCAGGCGAAGACCGGGACCCATACGCGCCCGATGTGGGATGCGGCCCGCGGGCGGCGCCGCCCGCGCTTCATCCGGAGAGGCGGAGTGTATGGGTCCCGGTGTTCCGCTTGCGCGGAAACCGGGATGACAGGGGGTTGGGGTGGGCAGGACCCCCTCTCGCTTCGCGAGCTCCCCCAGGGGGGAGCATCGACCACCCACGTCCCCTCAGCTGCGGCGTTCGGCGTCCTCGGAGTCGGCGAGGGCCGCCGCGACGGCGGTCAGGGCGGCCGCGGCCAGCCACCACTCCTGCCAGACGCCGAAGCTGATGGCGCCGAAGAGGACGTAGATCATGGCCGACCCCGCCGCGCCCGCCGCGACCAGGCTGCGCGCCTCGCCGGCGAACCGGCGGAAGACGAACGCCCACACCAGCGCGCCCAGGACCGCGCCGAGGGCCCCGAGCTCGAGCCAGAGCTGCAGGGCGCCGTTGTGCGGGTGGAGCTGGATCCAGGGGCTGAAGGCCCGGCTGGCGTCCAGGCCCCAGCCGCGGAACGGATGGTCGGCCAGCCGGGCCAGGGCGTAGCCCCAGTAGCCGACGCGCTGGGCCCAGGACTCCGGCAGGTGCTGGCCGGTCTGCAGCTTCAGCGCGGCCAGGATCAGGAGGGGCATCAGCAGGATCAGCGTCGCCGTCGCCACCGCCAGCGACTTCGGCGCGGAGCGGGGCCAGATCCAGACCGTCACGCCGGCGGCCACCGCCAGTCCGACGGCGAGAACCGGCGCGTCCGACCCGAACTTCGCCCCCACCAGCGCCGTGCCCACCGCCATGGGAACCGCCAGCAGCCAGGGCGCGCCAGCGCGCGCCGCGCCCGCGGCGACGACGGGCCAGAGCAGCGCCAGCACGAAGCTGCCGTGCGCGATGTTCTTCTTGCCGAGGTCCGGCCGGATGGGGTCGTGGATCAGGTCGCGCAGCGCGCGGTAGAGCCCTGCCTCGGTGATGGCCTCGACCGCGAGCACGGCGCCGTACGCGGCCAGGCCCCAGCCGAAGACCTTCAGCGCGAGGCGGCGCTGGGCCGGAGCGGCGCGACGGGCGCCCTGCCAGGCCGACCAGTAGAGCAGCACCTGGAAGGCGAGCTTCAGGGCGGTGCTGTCTTCCAGCCGCGTGGCCTTGTGGGGGCTCCAGAAGGTGGCGGCGGCGGCCCAGGCGACGGTGAGCAGCAGCAGGATGGCGAGGGGCCGGTCCCGCTCGTCCACGCGGACGGCCGGCAGGCAGATCAGCCCCGCCAGGCTGAGCAGGGGCGCGAAGCCGAGGGGGCCCAGCCAGGCGAACAACGGCGTCAGGGCGGCCACGCCGACCATCACCCAGCCGCACCACGCCCCGAGGCGATCGCCCCTCTCGCTCATGGCCGCCTGATAAGGGCGTTCGCCGGCTTAGGCCACCTGTCCGAGCGCGGGCGGCGTGTACTTCTCGCGCATGGTGACCAGCTCCTCGGCGAGGGTCGGGTGCACGGCGCAGGTGGAGTCCCACTGCGGCTTGGTCACGCCCATCTTGAGCGCGATGGCGGCCATCTGGATGATCTCGCCTGCGTCGGGGGCGACCACGTGGCAGCCCAGGATCCGCTCGCTGCCCTGCTCGACCACGAGCTTGATGAGCGCGCGCTGGTGGCCGCCGTAGAAGGTCTCCTTCATGGGCCGGAACTTCGAGAGGTAGACGTCGACCTTGCCGTGCCGATGCCGCGCGTCCGCCTCGGAGAGGCCCACCGAGCCGATCTGGGGCTGGGTGAAGACGGCCGAGGCGACCATCTCGTGGTCGAAGGACATCGGCGTATTG
The DNA here is from genome assembly GCF_057219735.1 of Phenylobacterium sp. T106. NCBI lineage: Bacteria > Pseudomonadati > Pseudomonadota > Alphaproteobacteria > Caulobacterales > Caulobacteraceae > Phenylobacterium > Phenylobacterium sp. T106. The sequence continues at coordinate 491,001 of NZ_JBXVWA010000001.1, forward strand.
TGGAACTCGGTGCGGGCGAACGCCTCGCCCTCGCGGATCGCCACGGGCGTGAGGTTGATCCGGTCGGTGACGTCGCCCACGGCCCAGATGTTGTCGACGCTGGACCGCGAGAAGCCGTCGACCTTCACCGCCCCGTTCGCCGCGAGGTCCACGCCGGCGTTCTCCAGCCCGAGGCCGGCCGTGTAGGGCTCGCGGCCGAGGGCGAACATGACGACGTCGCTCTCGCAGCTGTGCCCGTTGTCGAAGGTGTTGAGGATGCCGGTCGCGGTCTTCTCGAGGCGCGTGTGCTGCGTCCCGAGGAGGATGCGCACGCCGGCCTGCTCCATCTCCTCGGCGATGTGGGCGCGAATGTCGTCGTCAAAGCCGCGCAGGACGTTGGGGCCCCGGTGGACCACTGTCGTTTCCACGCCCAGGCCGTTGAAGATGCCCGCGAATTCCAGGGCGATGTAGCCGCCGCCGGCGATCACGATGCGCTTAGGCAGTTCGGGCAGGTGGAAGGCCTCGTTCGAGGTGATGGCGAGCTCGACGCCGGGCAGCTCGCGGGGCATCCAGGGCCGTCCGCCCGTGGCCACCAGCACCTTGCCGGCCGTCACGTCGCCCTTCCCTTCGAGCTCGATGACGTGGCGATCCTTCAGCCGCGCCTTGCCGTGGAAGAGCTCGGCGCCGGCGTTCTGCAGGTTGCGGACATAGATGCCGGAGAGCCGGGCGATCTCCTTGTCCTTCTCCACCAGGAAGCGGGACCAGTCGAAGCGGGTCTCGCCGACCTCCCAGCCGTACCCGCGCGCCGTCTCGAAATGCTTCGCATATTCCGAGGCGTAGACCATGAACTTCTTGGGCACGCAGCCGCGGATGACGCAGGTGCCGCCCACCCGGTGCTCCTCGGCGACCCCCACCTTGGCGCCGGACATGGCCGCCACGCGCGCCGCGCGGACGCCGCCCGAGCCGGCGCCGATGACGAAGAGGTCGTAGTCGTGATCCGCCACGCGCGGTCTCCTCAAGGTTCCAGTTCGACGACGCCGTCGGGCGTCCCGACCAGCGCCCGATCGGCCAGATCGAGGAACAGGCCGTGGTCCACGACGCCGGTCACGCTCTTCAGCGCCGCCGCCAGCGCGGCGGGCTCCGCGATCGTCCCGCAGGCGGCGTCATAGATAAGGTTGCCGCCGTCCGTTGTTACCGGCTCCCCGTCCCGGCGTCGAAGCATCGGTGCGATGCCGATTTCGAATTCCGCCAGGACGTCGCAGATGCGCGCCTGCACGGTCTTGTGCCCGAACGCCGTGACCTCGACGGGCAGGGCGAACTTTCCCAGGGTTTTCACCTGCTTGGCGGCGTCGGCGATGACGACGCAGGAGCGGGACGCCTCCCAGACCAGCTTCTCGCGCAGGAGCGCGCCGCCGCCGCCCTTGATCAGCGCCAGCCCGGGGCCGATCTCGTCGGCGCCGTCGACGGTGAGGTCGATGGCCCGGGTCTCGCCCAGTTCCCCCAGCCGGATGCCCAGGCTCGCGGCCAGCTCGGCCGTGGCCTTCGAGGTCGGCACGCCCACGATGTCGAGCCCGCGCGCGGCGAGCGCCCGGACGAACCAGGCCGCGGTCGAGCCGGTGCCCAGGCCCACCACCATGCCGTCCTGAACGAGGGCGGCGGCCGCCTCGCCCGCGGCGCGCTTCTGGGCGTCGGCGTCCATCACTTGCCCTTGGCCTTCTTCGCGCTCATCGCTTGGCGGAAACGGGCGGCCCAGCCGGGCTTCTCCACCTGCTGGCCGCGGGCCAGCGCCAGGGCGTCGGGGGCCACGTCGCGGGTGATGACCGAGCCCGAGCCGGTGTAGGCGCCCGCCCCGATGGTCACCGGCGCCACGAGGGCCGAGTTGGAGCCCACGAAGGCGCCCTCGCCCACGTGGGTGTCGTATTTGAAGAAGCCGTCGTAGTTGCAGAAGATCGTGCCGGCGCCGATGTTGGCGCCCGCGCCCACCGAGCCGTCGCCCAGGTAGCTCAGGTGGTTGGCCTTGGCCCCCTTGCCCACCGTGACCTTCTTCACCTCGACGAAGTTGCCGATGTGCGCGTCCTCGCCGATGTCGGCGCCCGGCCGCAGCCGCGCATAGGGCCCCACCAGGGCGCCCTCGCGCACCACGCAGCCCTCGAGGTGGCTGAACGCCCGGATGACGGCGGCCGTCTCCACCTTCACGCCGGGCGCGAAGACGACGTACGGCTCAACCGCGGCGCCGGCGGCGATCTCCGTGTCCCACGAGAAGAACACGGTCTCGGGCGCGGTCATCTGCACGCCCTCGGCCAGGAAGTAGGCCCGCCGGCGCCGCTGGAACTCCGCCTCGGCCTGGGAGAGCTGGAGCGGCGTGTCGGCGCCCATGACCGCGGCTTCCGGCGCGATGTGGGCGCGGACCAGCGCCTCCTCGTGCACGGCTTCGGCCACGATGTCGGTGAGGTAGTACTCGCCCTTGGCGTTGTCGTTGCGGACGCGCGACAGCCAGCGGAACAGGTCGCCGCGGTCGGCCAGGTACATGCCGGCGTTGCATGTCCGGACGGCGCGGACCTCCTCGGTGGCGTCGGCGGCCTCGACGATGCGCACCACGTGCCCGTCCGCCCCCCTCAGGACGCGGCCGTACTTCAGCGGGTGGACCGGCTCGAACGCCATGATGGCCAGCCGCGTCCCGCGGCCGCGCAGGGTGAACAGCGGCTCGAGGTCCTGGGCCGTCAGCAGCGGACAGTCGCCGTTGACCACCAGCACCTCGCCCTCGAAGTCCGCGAGCGCGTCGGCCGCGCAGAGGACGGCGTGGCCGGTGCCAAGGGGCGGATCCTGGACGACGACCGCGGCCTCGCCCAGCCGGTCGACGACCAGCTGGCGCACGGCGGGGCTGTGCGCGCCGACCACCACGTGGATGCGCTCGCAGCCCGCGGCCTGCACCGTGTCGATCACGCGGTCGAGCAGCCCGCGGCCGCCCACGGCGTGCAGGACCTTCGGGGTCCTGGACTTCATCCGCGTGCCCTGGCCCGCGGCCATGATCACGGCGGCTCTGGCGGTCATTCGGCGCTTCCCCACGCAAGTCCATGAGTCTCGGCTCCCGCCCGGCTTAGCAAGCCTTGTGGCGGGGCGCGACTAGCGGTTAGCGTCCGCGCCATCCTGTCCCCGGAGTCTTCATGGCATCTCAGCTGCGTCCGGCCGCCCTCGTCTGCGCGGCGGCCCTGGCGGCGCTCGCGCCCGCCACCGCCCTCTCCGCCCCCGACGCGGCGCTGGAGGCCAAGTTCGACGGCCTGATCGATCCGGCCGAGATGGGCGGGTGGATGAAGACCATGTCGGCCGAGCCGATCCACGTGGGCGCGCCGCACAACCGACGCAACGCCGAGATGACCCTGGCGCAGTTCAGGAGCTGGGGCTGGGACGCGAGGATCGAGACCTTCTGGGTGCTCTATCCGACGCCGAAGGAGGTGGCGCTGGAGCTCGTGGAGGGCCGCGGCGCGCCGTTCAGGGCCACGCTCTCCGAGGCTCCGGTTCCCGGCGACGAGAGCTCGTCGCGCACCAGGGACCAGCTTCCGGCCTATGTGGCGTTCCAGGGCGACGGCGAGGCGACGGCGCCGCTCGTCTACGTGAACTACGGCATGCCCGCCGACTACGAGGCCCTCGAGCGCCTGGGCGTCTCGGTGAAGGGCAAGATCGTGATCGCCCGCTACGGCGCCGGGTGGCGGGGCCTCAAGCCGAAGCTGGCCCAGGACCACGGGGCCGTGGGCGCGATCATCTACTCCGACCCGCGGGACGACGGCTACGCGGTGGACGACCCCTACCCGAAGGGCGCGGCGCGGCCGCCGCAGGGGTTCCAGCGCGGGTCGGTGGCGGACATGACGCTGTTCCCGGGGGACCCCACGACGCCGGGCTACGGCTCGACCAAGGACGCCAGGCGGGTCGCCCGCGAGGACTCGCCCACCATCCTGAAGATCCCGACGCTGCCGATCGGCTACGGCGACGCCCAGGTGCTGCTGGCGTCGCTGGACGGCCCGGTGGCGCCGGCGAGCTTCCGCGGCTCGCTGCCCATCACCTACCACGTGGGCGGCGGGGACGGCGGCGCCCGCGTCCGCCTGAAGGTCGCCTCGGACTGGAGCCTGAAGCCGGCCCACAACGTGATCGCCACCCTGAAGGGCCGCGAGCGGCCGGACGAATGGGTGGTGCGCGGCAACCACCGGGACGGCTGGGTCTTCGGGGCCACGGACCCGATCTCGGGCCATGTGGCGATGATGGGAGAGGCGAAGGCGCTGGGCGCGCTGGCCAAGACCGGCTGGCGGCCGAAGCGCACGATCGTCTATGCGAGCTGGGACGCCGAGGAGCCGATGCTGCTGGGCTCGACCGAGTGGGCCGAGACCCATGCGGCGGAGCTGAAGGCCAAGGCGCTCGTCTACATCAACTCGGACTCGAACGGCCGGGGCTTCCTGTCGGTGGGCGGGAGCCACGCGCTGCAGCGCTTTGTCAACCAGGTCGCCGCCGACGTCGCGGACCCCCAGACGGGCGTCTCGGTTCGCGACCGGCTGCGGGCGGCGCTGGCCGTGGCCGCCGCAGAGCAACCCGGCAACGCGCGGGCGGCGGCGCTGGGCCGCATCGCCGCGGACCCGACGCGCGACCTGCCGATCGAGGCGCTGGGGTCCGGCTCGGACTACTCGGCGTTCCTGCAGAACCTCGGGCTCGCGAGCCTCAACGTGGGCTTCGGCGGCGAAGGCGAGTCGGGCGGCGTCTACCATTCCGCCTACGACACCTACGAGCATCACAGCCGCTTCGTGGACCCCGGCCACGCCTACGCCGGCGCCCTCGCCCGGGTGACCGGCCGGATGGTGATCCGCCTGGCCGACGCCGAGGTCCCGGTGCAGCGCTACGGCGACTTCGCGGACACGGTGGCCAGCTACCTGGACGAGGTGAAGCGGCTGGCGGACGGCAAGCGGGAAGAGGCCGCCGCGCGGACCCGCCTGCTGGCCATCGGCGCCTACCGGCTGGCCGACGATCCCACGATCCCCCGCAGCGACCCGGCGCCGCTTCCGGCCTCGCCGCAGCTCGACTTCGCCCCGCTCGACGGCGCCGTGGCGCGGCTGCGGACCAGCGCGGCGGCGTTCGACCAAGCGCTGGCGGCGAAGGGCCCGGGCCTGGCCCCGGCGCGGCGCAAGGCGCTGGACGCCGTCCTGCTGCGCCAGGAGCAGCGGCTGCTGCGCGACCGCGGCCTGCCGTTCCGCCCCTGGTACCGGAACATGATCTACGCGCCGGGGCGGTTCACGGGCTACGGCGCCAAGACCCTGCCGGGCGTGCGCGAGGCGGTCGAGGAGCGCCGCTTCGAGGACGCCCGCGCCTACATCATGCTGACGGCCGAGGCGCTGAACGACTACGCCGCCGGGCTCGACGCGGCGACGGCGGTGCTCAATGGCGGTTGAGGCGCTGCGCGGCGCGACGATCGCCTTCGACCTGGACGGCACCCTGGTCGACACCGCCCCGGACCTGATCGGGACCCTGAACCAAATCCTGTGGGAGGACGGCCTGCCGGCCCTGCCGCTCGCCCAGGCGCGGGCCTACATCGGCCACGGCGCGCGGCATCTGCTCAAGCTGGGCTTCGAGGCGGCCGGCCAGAGCGTGCATCCGACCCGGCTGCAGCAGCTCTTCGAACGCTTCATCCCGCACTATCGCAGCCGGATCGCCCAGGAGAGCCGACCCTTCCCGGGCTGCGAGGCTGCGCTGGACGCCCTCGCCGCGGCCGGCGCGACGCTCTGCGTCTGCACCAACAAGCCCTCGGACCTGTCGGAAGCGCTGCTGGACGCCCTGGGCCTCACCGCCCGTTTCGCCGCCGTCGTGGGGCCCGACCGGGCCCCGGCCCCCAAGCCCGACGCGGCCCACCTGCGGGCCGCCGTCGACGCCGCAGGCGGGGACATCGGGCGCACGATCCTGGTGGGCGATTCGGGCACGGACGCCGGCGCCGCCCGCGCGGCCGGCGCGGGGCTGGTGCTGGTGGATTTCGGCTACACCGAGATCCCGGTGGCCGACCTGTCGCCCGACGCAGTGATCTCGCACTACGACGACCTGCCGGAAGCCTGCCGGAGGCTGCTGGGCGCTTGCGGCGGGAAAGCCGGTCGGCTATAGCCCCCGACCTTCCCGGGTAAGGATGCGTAGCTCAGCGGGAGAGCACCTCGTTCACACCGAGGGGGTCACAGGTTCAATCCCTGTCGCATCCACCATCCTCTCCGACATCCACGCGTCGACGTCTCACCCCGGCAGGCCGGGCGTGGCCTTGGGCGCGGCGCGGGCCAGGAGGACGGCGACCGCGCAGGACGCGAGGCGCGTGCGCTCGGAGTCGGCGCGGCTGGTGAGGATGATCGGCACGCAGGCGCCCAGGACGACGCCGGCCGCCTCGGCGTCGCCCAGGAACGTCAGCTGCTTGGCCAGCATGTTGCCCGCCTCGAGGTTGGGGACGACCAGGATCTCGGCCTGGCCCGCGACGGGCGAGACGATCCCCTTCTCGGCGGCGGCGTCCCGGTCGATGGCGTTGTCGAGCGCCAGCGGACCGTCGAGCACCCCGCCCGCGATCTGTCCCCGGTCCGCCATCTTGCACAGCGCGGCCGCGTCGATCGTGGAGGGGATCGCGGGGTTCACAGTCTCCACCGCCGACAGGATCGCCACGCGCGGGCGCTCCACGCCGATCACATGGGCCAAGTCGATGGCGTTGCGCACGATGTCGGCCTTCGCGGCGAGGTCGGGCGCGATGTTGATGGCCGCGTCGGTGATGATCAGCGGCCAGGGGTAGTCCTCCACGTCCATGATGTAGGCGTGGCTGACCCGACGCTCGGTGCGCAGGCCTTCCGGCGCGAGGACGGCGCCCATGAGCTCGTCGGTGTGCAGCGAGCCCTTCATCAGGAGCCGCGCCTGGGCGGACCTCACGAGGGCGACGCCCCGGTCGGCGGCGGCGTGGCTGTGCGGCGCGGGCTCGATGCGCAGGCTGGCCGGATCCACGCCGGCCTCGCGCGCGGCGGCCTCGATCTTCCCGGGCGGCCCCACCAGGATCGGCGCGATGAGCCCCAGGCGCGCGGCCTCGGCTGCGGCGGCGACCGAGGCGGCGTTGCAGGGGTGCACGACGGCGGTGGGGACCGGCGCACCGCCCGCCGCGGCGGCCATGAGGCGGTCGTAGCCGCGATGCTGCCGGGTCATGCGCCCTCTCCCACACCCTCCGGCGCGAGCCGCGCCAGGGTCTCGTCGGCGATCATGCGCTCCTCGTCGGTGGGAATGCGCAGGATCTTCACCCGGCTGTCGTCCGCATGGAGGTTCTCCCGCTGCTCCCGGTTCGCCAGCGGGTCGAGCCGGACGCCGGCGTAGGCCAGCCGCTCGCAGATCGCCGCGCGGATGGCGGGACTGTTCTCGCCGATGCCGGCCGTGAAGACCAGGGTGTCGAGCCCGCCCATGGCCGCGACGAGGCCGCCCGCCTCGCGAACCGTGCGCCAGACGAAGAGGTCGATGGCCTCGCGGGCCTCGGGCGCGGCGCTGGCCTCGAGGACCCGCATGTCGGCCGAGATCCCGGAGACGCCCAGCAGCCCCGAGCGGCGGTAGAGCAGGTCCTCGAGCTCGGTCGGCGCCATTCCGGCGGCCTGCAGGTAGAGGACGACGCCGGGATCCAGGCTGCCCGGCCGCGTCCCCATCATCAGCCCGTCGAGAGCGGTGAAGCCCATGGTGGTGTCGAGGGAGGCGCCGTCCACCATGGCGCAGAGGCTGGCGCCGCTGCCCAGGTGCGCGGCCAGGACGCGGCGGCCCACCGCCCCGTGGGCCCCGCCGGCGAGGGTCCGGGCCAGGTAGGCGTAGGACAGGCCGTGGAAGCCGTAGCGGCGCACGCCGCGGTCGTGCCAGGCCCGCGGCAGCGGCAGGCGCGCCGCCACCGGGGCGATGGTGTGGTGGAAGGCGGTGTCGAAGCACGCCACCTGCGGCAGGCCGGGGTGGAGCCCCGTGACGGCGCGGATGGCGGCGAGGTTGTACGGCTGGTGCAGGGGGGCCAGCGCGTCGAACCGCTCCAGCTCGGCCAGCACCGCGTCGTCGACCACGACCGGATCGACATAGCGGCCGCCGCCGTGCACCACGCGATGCCCGACGCCCAAGAGGTCGACCGGTTCGGGGCGCGACCCCATCCAGTCGAAGACGAGGCGGAGGGCGGCGTCCGCCTGCCCCGCGTCCCCGGTCTTCCGATCCACCACGGCCGCGCCGGCCGCGTCGTGCGCCAGCAGCCGAAGCGCGCCGCCCAGCCCCTCAACCTTGCCGCCGAAGAGCCGCGGACGGCCCGCCGCCGCCGCGTCATAGGCCGCGAACTTCAGGCTGGACGACCCGACGTTCAGGCAGAGCACCGCACGTGGCACGCATCGATCTCCCGGTCATCGCGCGGCGGCCGGATGGACGCCGGCGGGCGGTCCGGCGGCGGGCGAAGCCCCTGCGCGCGAGATCAACACGACGCGCCGCATCGATCCAGCCTCTCGGGCGTCGAGGCGGCGCCGCGTTGCGGCCCAGGTCAAGCCGCGCTTATCTGAGTGGGGCCAGGCCGTCGCCGACGTCCGGCGCGCGCGAGGAGGAAGTGTGGCGGACGAGCAGGCCGAGTCGTTCCGGATCCTGGCCGAGACGCTGCCCCACCTCGTCTGGACCGCAGGCGACAACGGGGTGGTGGACTACTACAACGCCCAGGCCGCCAACTATTCCGGGCTCCAGCGCGACGCCTCGGGCTCGTACGACTGGGCGCCCATCGTGCATCCCGACGACCTGGAGGCCACCACGGCCGCCTGGTCCCGCGCGGTCGCCGAGAGCGCGCCCTACACGGCCGAACACCGGCTGCGCATGGCGGACGGATGCTGGCGCTGGCACGTCAGCCGCGCGACGCCCGTCCGCCGCGGCGACGGGATGCGGTGGTACGGGACCGCGACGGACATCCACCAGCTCAAGTCGGCGCAGGAGGCGGCCACGCTGAACGAGGCGCGCCTGAGGATCGCCCTGCAGTCGGGGGGCCTGGGCGACTGGGACTGGGACGTCGGCACGAACCTGGTGACCCTGTCGCCCCGGGCGCGCGCGATCTACGGGCTGGAGCAGCACCAGGTCGACCTGACGGACCTGCGCGGCCTCGTGGCCCTGGAGGACTCGGCGTCCGTGCGACGGCTCATGGAGGCGACCGTCAGGGACGGCTCGGAGTTCGAGGCGGAGTTCCGGATCACGCGGCCGGACGGCGCGCGGCGCTGGGTGCACGCGAGGGCGCTGCTGAACGAGTCGGACGGCCGGGTCCTGGTGGGCGTGCTGGGCGACATCACCGAGGCGCGCGAGGCCGAGGAGCGCCGCCGCCTGCTGGTGAACGAGCTGAACCACCGGGTGAAGAACACGCTCGCCGTCGTGCAGGGCCTGGCGAGCCAGAGCCTCCGATCGTCGGGCGCCGAGGCGAAGGCCGGCAGCGAGTTCCTGCAGCGCCTGGGGGCGCTGGCGCGGGCGCATGACATCCTGACCGCGGAAAGCTGGCAGCCGGTCGACCTGGCCGACCTGCTGGTCGGACAGCTGCGCGTGCATGTGGACGAGGGCCGGTTCGGCCTGGCCGGGCCCTCGGTGCGGCTGGGTTCGCGGGTCGCGATCGACCTGGCGCTCGTGGCGCACGAGCTGGCCACCAACGCGGTGAAGTACGGCGCGCTGTCGAACGCCACTGGCCGGATCGAGATCGCCTGGCAGGTGGACGGCGAACGCGTGGAGATCGACTGGCGGGAGACCGGGGGGCCGCCCGTGGCCGAGCCGAGCCGGACCGGCTTCGGCACCCGCCTGATCGGCCGCGCCCTCGCCGCCGACGGCGGACAGGCGAGCATCACCTATGCGCCCGAGGGGGTGCGTTGCCGCATCCGTTGCCCGCGCGAGACCTGAGCGTCGCGGCCGCGTGAGGCTCAGAAGGCAGCACGATCCGGCCGGCGTCGCCGCAAGGCTGCGCCCGCCGCGCCGAAGCCGAGAATCATGAGCGCCCAAGTCGCGGGCTCGGGCACGACAGCGGCGCCCAGGGCCCGGCTAGAACCAACGAGGCCGATATCCTGAGGGCCGCCGCTGAAGCTGCCGCGCACGTAGGACACGCCCAGTCCTGACGGCAGCCGCTCGATGGACTGGCCGTAGCCCCAGATGAGGTTCGTCGCGCCGGGAGGCCCTTGCGTCACCGTGGCGCTGACGAAGCCCGGGAAGCTGAACCAGGTGGACCCCGCGACGAGTCCGTAGTCTGCCAGGAAGGGGTTCCACGCCGCCGCCTCGCCGGCCGCCGAGCCGTAGAAGCCACTGCCGAGCGAGACATAGGCGTCGCCGCCGCCTGCCAGATAGGCGTCGAGATCCGCGAACTCCGACGCCCCGAAGCCCTGGCCGAAGTGGAACACGGCGTCGTAGCCGGCCGCAGCGGCGAGGCTGAAGGTGGACGAGGTCTGCACCGACTTCCCCAGACCCGTGAGCTGGGCGGTCAGCTGGGTGAGCACGCCGGCCGACACGTTCCCATTGCCCGTGAGCAGCAGGTAGTTCGTCCCTCCGAAGGTGGTGGCGATATCCTGGACGAACGCCACGGTTCCGGGCTGGTAAGGCGCGCCATAGGCGAAATCGCTGAGGGTCCATTCGTCGCCCGAGGCCACGAGCACGCCCGCATGGCCCGTCCCGGCCGCGCCCATCGCCAGCGCGCCGACCAGCCCGCACACCACGCTGAACTTCGCCATCGTCTCGTCTCCCACGCAAAACAAGCCCGGAAGACCTAGGCAGCGCCGCGCCCGGCGGCGTCCCCCGATTGGGGGTGCGTCGGCGTCGCCGTCAGCGGCGTGGCGTGCGGCCGCGGATGCGGTCGAAGCCGGCCTTGATGTTGGCGAAGCGGGCCTCGATGAACGGCTCGAACTCGTTGTCGGTGAAGATGTACGGCCAGTCGTCCTCGATGCCCTCGCGGACCAGCTCGCCCACGTAGAGCGGGTCGATGCCGGCCTGGATGCGCTCGCGCAGCGAGGCCGCCCCCACCGCGCCCACGTCGCGGGAGCGGTCCTCCAGGTTGTAGCGGCCCGGCACGTTGCGGGCGGCGTCCATGATGTTGGTGCGGATGATCCCGGGGCAGAGCACCGAAACGCCGATGTTGCGCGGCGCCAGCTCGTTGCGGAGCCCCTCGGAGAGGGCCACGACCCCGTACTTGGTCACGCTGTAGGGATTGCTGGTTCCCGAGATCAGGCCGGCGATCGAGGCGGTGGAGACGATGTGCCCGCCCTCGCCGTGGCTCTCGATCAGCGGGCCGAAGATCTCGACGCCCCAGACCACGGCGCGCAGGTTCACGTCGAGCAGCCAGTCCCAGCCGTCGTCCGTCCAGCTGCCGTAGAGCCCGCCGCCGCCGACGCCGGCGTTGTTCACCAGGATGTGGACCTTGCCGAAGCGTTCGATGGTGGCCGCGGCGGCGGCCTGCAGCTCGGCCTTCAGCGAGACGTCGGCGCGCACGCCCTCCACGTCGAAGTTCGTCCGGCGCAGCCCCCCGAGCGCCTTGTCCAGGGCCGCCTGCTCGATGTCGCACAGCATCACCTTCACGCCGGCCTGGGCCAGCGCGGTGGCGATGCCCAGCCCGATGCCGGACGCGCCGCCGGTGACGAACGCGACCTTGCCTGCGAGATCCTTCATGCCCGCCCTCTCCTGTCTCCATGGCGCCGAGCGCGAAGGCCGGCGACGCGGTCGCGCCGCCGGCCGGCGATGCGGGAACCGCTAGGGGTCGACCCGGGCCTCGGCGTAGCCCGAGAGCACCTCGATCCCGTCCTGGTTCTTGGTGGAGACGGCGAACTTGGCGATGCCGTCGGCCACCTCGGTGACCGTGGCCGAACCGTCCAGGGTGTCGCCCGGCCAGACCTGGCTGGTGAAGCGCACGCCGTACTTGGTGAGGCGCCCGTCGCCGACGAGGTCGGTCAGCATCTTGCCGGTCATGCCCATGGTGAGCATGCCGTGGGCGAACACCGACGGGTAGCCGGCGACCTTGGTGGTGAAGATCTCGTCGGTGTGCAGCGGGTTGTAGTCGCCCGAGGCGCCCGCGTACTGGACGATCTGGGTGCGCTTCAGGTCCTCGACGAGGCGCGCGGTGTGGACGTCGCCCACCTTCAGCTTGGCTGCGGACAGCGGCATGGCTCAGGCCTCCTTCTTCGCGGGCTGCTCGACCGGACGCTCGGTGCGCACGCCCACGCCGCGGGCCGTGACCACCAGTTCGCCGTCCTGGTTGCGGTACTCGGTGACGCTTTCGGAGAAGACCAGCTTGCCCGAACGCTTGCCTTCCTTCTCCCAGGTCTTGCCCGGGAAGGTGGTGGCGGTGAGCACGTCGCCGGCGCGCAGCGGCCGGTGGTACTCGTAGTGCTGCTCGGCATGGAGGCCGCCGCCGCCACCGCCGCCCCCTCCCCCGCCGCCGCCCGGCGCGCGGGTGATGCCGGTGGGGTTCTTGCCCGACCCGAACCAGGGCTGGCCGATCTTGGGCCGCAGGAAGTAGTCGGGATCGAACTGGGCGCTCGACTGGACGAAGGTGGGCGGGGCGATGACGCCGCCGGCCTCGGTCTTCTTCGCGGCCTCGGCGTCGTAGTAGACGGGATTGGGGTCACCGATGGACCGGGCGAACATCATGATGTGCCCGGCCTCGATGGGAAACGTCTTGGCGGCCATGTAAGCGCCCTCCCTCTCGTTGTTGTTGAATACCGTTCCTTCCAAGTGAGGCGACCCGCGCGGCGCTCGTCAACCGTCGATCCGCGTGACGTTGCGGCGCCCGTGGCCCGCGGACGCCGTCAGGCGCGGAACGGAAAGACGCCGCCCGCCATGGCGGCCAGCGCCAGCACGGCGCAGGTCGCGACGGCCCAGGGCAGGGTGAACTTCTGGTGCTCGCCGAACTCGACGCCGGCCAGGCTCACCAGAAGGTAGGTCGAGGGCACGAGCGGGCTCAGCAGATGGAAGGGCTGGCCCACCAGCGAGGCGCTGCCGATGGCGGCCTTGTCGACGCCGTAGCTCGCCCCCGCCTCGGCCAGCACCGGCAGCACGCCGAAGTAGAAGGCGTCGTTGGAGATGAAGAAGGTCATCGGCAGGCTGAGCGCCGCGGTGATGGAGGCCATGTAGGGGCCCATGGCGGGCGGGATCAGCGCCAGCAGGCTCCTGGGCATCGCCTCGACCATGCCCGTGCCGGCGAGGACGCCCGTGAACACCCCGGCGGCGAAGATCAGGCCGGCCATGGCGATGACGTTCGGGGCATGGGCGGCGATGCGCGCGCGCAGGTCCGCCGGGCGCGGGTAGTTCACCAGGCTGGCGACGGCGAAGCCGGCCATGAAGAGCGCCGGCAGGGGCACGACTCCGGCGACCAGGGCCGCCAGCAGCGCCGCCGTCAGGGCGGCGTTCACGGCGAGGAGCCGCGGCCGGCGGGCTTGCGGGTCGGACGAGACCGTGACGCCGGGATCGGGGCCCGCGGGAGCCAGGGCCAGGACGCCCAGGCGGCGACGCTCGCGCCGGCCGTAGAACCAGGCCAGCGCCAGCAGCCACAGCACCGCGACGCCCATGGCCGGGATCATCGGGCGGAAGATGGCGCCGGCGTCCACCTGCAGCGCCGCGGCGGCGCGCGCGGTGGGGCCGCCCCAGGGGGTGAGGTTCAGCACGCCGCTGGAGAGCATGATCAGGCAGGCCATGATCCGCGGATCGAGGCCCATGCGGACATAGAGCGGCAGGAGCGCCGCGACGGTGACCATGTAGGTGGTCGAGCCGTCGCCATCGAGCGAGACCAGCACCGCCAGCACCACCGTTCCGACCACCACCCGGACCGGATCGCCGTGCACGACCGCCAGCACGCGGCGCACGACGGGATCGAACAGCCCCGCGTCGATCATCAGGCCGAAGTAGAGGATTGCGAACATGATCATCACGCCCGTGGGCGCGATGCGGGTGACGCCTTCCAGCGCCATGGCGCCCAGGTCGAGGCCGTGTCCCGCGAAGAGGCCGAACGCGACCGGGACGAGGATTAGGGCGACCAGCGGCGCCAGGCGGCCCGTCATGATCAGCGTCATGAACGTCGCCACCATGGCGAAGCCCAGAAGGGCCAGCGCTCCCTCGGTCAAGCGGTCCCCTCCCCGGTCCGCCGCGAAGTGACCACGACCGCGCCCGCCGGGGCAAGCGGCGCGCGGCGAAAGGGGTCAGTAGGGACGCGTGGTCGTCATCGGCGCGCCGGGATCCGGCGGCGGCGGCGGGCGGTAGGCCGGCAGTTGGGGCGCGGGCTCGGGCTCGACGCGCGGCGGCGGCGGCAGGGCGATGACGGGCGCCGTGATCGCCTCCTCGGCCGCGTCGGCGGCGTCGCGGGACGGCGCGGGCCTCGAGATCGCGACCCCGGACGGGGCGCGCGGCGCAGGCGGCGGCCGGGTCGAGGACGCCGTCGGCGCCGCGACGGGTGCGGCGAGCGAGGGCGGCGGCGGGGACGGCGCGGCGGCTTCGGCCGGCGGGGCGGACTGCGCGAGCTGGGCGGGCTGGGCGGGCTGCGCCGGGGCCGGGGCGGCGGCGACCTCGACAGCGGACGGGGCGGCGGGCGCGGCGTCGTCCGACCGCGTGAGGACGTAGCCGAGGCCGCTCAGGCCCGCCGCCACGACCAACGCCGCGGCGAGGGCCGGCAGCCGCGATGGAGCCTTGCGGGCGACGCCGGCGCGAAGCGGCGGCGCGACCATGGGCGCCTCCGCCAGCGGTTCGGGCGCGGGCGCTTTGGGCGGGAGGGGTTCGGGCGCGACGGCTTCGGGCGCGAGTCTGGGCGACTCGGCGCTGTGCGGCACGGGCGCCGGCGCCGGCTCCAGCGGCGGCGGCGGGGCCTGGACCGGGGCGCGCGCAAGGGGCGCCGCCATGGGCATGCCCGAGAAGGCCGGCGCGCCGCCGCCGGTCGGACGGGCGAACACGGGCGTGATCTTCCGCGGCTCGGCCGGGGCCGGCGGGGGCGGCGCCCCCTCGCCTTCCGCCTGCGGCGCGACGTCGGCCCCCGGGCCCGGCCTTGCCGGCGCGGTCGCCGGGGCCTTGGGCAACGGCCCCACGCGGAAGGGCGCCTGGGGCATCTTCGGCCAGGCGCTGTTGCGCACGAAGGGGTTGTCGTCCGGTTCGGATGCCATGGGGCGGGAAACTCGCGGCCGAGTTGGTCAGGACTATGGCCCAGGCCGGCCGGGACGCGCCAGCATCACGGCGCGATCGTGCGGGATGGCCCGCCGGCCCTCCCAGGGAAGGCCGGACCCAGCCGTCAGGCGCCGTTGAGCGGCGGGTGGTACGCGTCGATGAGGTCGCGCCGCTCGGCCTCGCGCACGGCGCGGGTGACGTTCAGGCGCGTGAGCACCGTGGCCGCGGCGTACTTGCGGCGGGCGCGCTCGAGATCCGAACGCCACGTCTGGCTGGCGAGGTTGTCGGTCTCGCCGGCGTAGACGACCGTGGCGCCGTCGTCGGTGAGTTCGGCGATGACGTAGTTCGCCCCCGCCGGCGGCAGGAAGCGGTTCTCGTCCATCGGCGTGTAGCGGTAACGCGTGCCGGACGCCCCGGCGAGATCGATCTGGCGGGTCACGGAGCCTCCATCCAACACAAACGCGACAAGCGCCCCCGGGGTCCCTTTCCGAAGTGACTTGGACCAAATCTAGGCCGAGCTTGACCGTAGCCCCAGCCTTGCGCCGCAATTGAGGGCGGAACAACCTTCGCCATATGCACGTTGGGCCTCGACCCGGAGCCCCGGGCGACGTTCACCAGGGAGGACGATCCCGAACGCAGAGCTGGACAGCCGCGCCAGACGCCGGGACAAGACCCCATGCAGCAACCCGCCGCATTCGAGATGGACTCCGCGACGGATCGCCCCACGGCGATTCTCAGCGGCGACTGGACCACGGCGCAGCTGGGCGACGCCGGGCAGGCGCTGGCGAAGGCGACGGGCGGTCGCGGCGTCGATGTGGACCTGACCCGGGTCCGCCGCATGGACACCGCGGGCGCGTACGCGATCACCAAGGCCGTCGGCGAGGGCTATTCGCCCGAGCGGGTCCGCGGCCGTCCCGAGATGCAGCGCCTGCTGGAGCTGGTGGACAAGGCGGTCCAGGTGAAGCCGGTGATCCGCCGGGAGCCCCAGGGCTTCCACAACCTGACGATCCGCATCGGCAAGGGCGTGATCGACCTGCAGCACGAGTTCCTGTCGACCATGGGGTTCCTCGGTCGGCTGCTGGTGGTCTCGTTCCGCACGTTCCTCAATCTCTTCGTGCGCCCGCACCGGATCCGCTGGGCGCCGATCTTCTCGCAGATGGAGCGCGCCGGGCTCGACGCCATCCCGATCGTGGCCATCACGACGTTCTTCATCGGCGCGGTGGTCGGCCTGATCGGGGTGAACATGCTGCGCCAGTTCGGCGCCGAGGTGTTCGTCGTGGAACTCGTCGGCGTGGCGGTGCTTCGGGAGTTCAACATCGTCATCACGGCGGTGCTGCTCGCGGGGCGCTCGGCCTCGGCGTTCGCCGCGGAGCTGGGCTCGATGAAGATGCAGCAGGAGGTGGACGCCATGCGCGTCATGGGGGTCGACCCGTTCGAGGCCCTGGTCCTGCCCCGCTTCATCGCCCTGATCCTGACGATCCCGCTGCTGACCTTCGTGGCCACGCTGGCGGGCCTGCTCGGCGGCCTGATGGTGAGCTGGACGACGCTGGGCCTGGGGCCGACGTTCTTCCTGCAGCGCATCGTCGACAGCGTGGGCGTGAACCACTTCTACATCGCGCTCTCGAAGGCGCCGGTGATGGCCGCGGTGGTCGCGGGCATCGGCTGCCGGCAGGGGCTGCTCACGGGCGGCGACGTGGAGTCCCTCGGCCGGCGGGTGACCGCCGCGGTGGTGCATGCGATCTTCGCCATCATCCTGCTCGATGCGGCGTTCGCCCTGATCTACATGGAGCTCGACCTGTGAGCGGGCCGGGCGACGGGCCGATCCTCGACGACGACGCTCCGGCCATCGAGGTGCGCGGGCTGCGCACGGCGTTCGGCGACCATGTGGTCCACGACAACCTCGACCTGGTCGTCCCGCGCGGCGAGGTGCTGGGGGTGGTCGGCGGGTCGGGGACCGGCAAGTCGGTGCTGCTCAACAGCATCATCGGCCTGCAGCAGCCGGCCGCGGGCAGCATCCGGGTGTTCGGCCAGGAGCTGCGCCGCGCCAACGAGAGCGCGTGGAGCGAGCTGGAGCGGAGCTGGGGAGTCCTCTTCCAGGGCGGCGCGCTGTTCTCCAACCTCACCGTGCGCGAGAACGTCGCGGCGCCGATGTTCGAACACACCGCCATGTCGCGCCGGGAGGCCTACGAACTGGCCGACGTGAAGATCGCCATGGTGGGGCTGCGGCCCGAGGCCGGAGCCCTGAAACCGGCGGAACTCTCGGGCGGCATGAAGAAGCGGGCCGGGCTGGCGCGGGCGCTGGCGCTGGACCCCGAGCTGCTGTTCCTCGACGAGCCCACGTCCGGTCTCGATCCCGTCGGCGCGGCGGCGTTCGACGAACTGATCGCCGACCTGGCGGCCAGCCTGGACCTGACCGTCTTCATGATCACCCACGACCTCGATTCCCTCTACGAGATCACGGACCGCGTCGCCGTCCTGGCCGACAAGCACGTGGTGGCCAACGCGCCGGTGCGCGAGCTGGAAGCCTCGGACCATCCCTGGATCCGCGAGTACTTCCTCGGGCCCCGCGGCCGCGCCGCGCGCCAGGCCCGAGCTGGAGCTGACGCCTGATGGAAAGAAACGCCAACTACGCCCTCGTGGGCCTCTCGACGCTGATCCTGACGGCGGCCCTGGCGGTGTTCATCGTCTGGCTGGCCCGCCTGCGCATCAACGCCGAGTACGACCTCTACGACGTCGTCTTCCAGGGACCGGTGCGGGGCCTCAACGAAGGCGGCGAGGTCCACTTCAACGGCATCAAGGTGGGCGAGGTCGTCCGGATCGCGCTGGACCAGACCAACCCGCGCAACGTCATCGCGCGAGTCCGCGTCACCGAGGACGTGCCGATCCGCGTCGACAGCTACGCCACCCTGGAGCCCCAGGGGATCACCGGCCTCAACTACGTCCAGATCACCTCGGGGACCGGCACGCGCCAGCTTCTCAAGGACAACGCCGAGGCCGAGTGCGAGACCCGGCGGCGGCGCATCGGCGAGGAGTGCATCCCGGTGCTGAAGAGCCAACGCTCGGCCATCTCGGACCTGCTCGAGGGCGGCGGCACGGTGCTGACGCGCACTATCGAGGCGCTGGACCGGGTGAACCGCGTGCTGTCCGACCAGAACATCAAGACGTTCTCGGCGGCCCTGTCGGACACCCAGGCCTTCACCGCCGAACTGCGCGAGCGCAAGGCGATCATCGCCGACCTGCAGAGCGCGGTGCAGCGGATCGACACCGCGGCGGACGAGATCGCCAAGCTGTCGGCGTCCACGCGCGGGCTCGTGGAGGGCGACGGCAAGCGCGCGATCTCCAACGTCGCCGACGCCGCTGAGGAGGCTTCGGCCGCGGCGCGGGACGCTCGCGCCATGATCGCCCGCCTCCAGGGACCGACGACCGAGTTCGCCACCAACGGCCTGCCGCAGGCGACGGCCGCCCTGATCCAGCTCCAGACCGCCGCGGAGTCCCTCGAGCGGCTGGTCAACGACATCCAGTCCAGCCCGACCGGCGCGCTCGGCAAGGGTGCGGCGCAAGAGGTGAAGGTGCCCCAATGATCCGCAGAAGGACCCTCGCGCCGGCGGCGGCCGCCCTCGCCGTCACCGCCCTGACCCTCGGCGGCTGCGTGTCGCTGCTGCCCAAGTCGAAGCCGGCGCACCTCTACCGCTTCGGCCAGCCGCTGGCCCCCGAGGCCGTCACCGCGCCCCAGGGCTCGGTGGGCGTGCTGCGGGCGAGCGCCACCTTCCAGCGCGAGGCCGCGGGCGACCGGTTGCTCACGATCACCAACGGCAAGGCGGCCTATGTCGCCGAGACGCGCTGGGTCGCACCGGCTGCGGTGTTGTGGGACGAGGCGGTGCTGGCGGCGTTCGACGCCGACCCGGGCCCGGTGCGGATCCTGTCGCGCGGCGAGCCGGCCTCGGCCGCCTATGTCCTGCGCCTGGACGTGCGGAACTTCGAGACCCACTACACGGCAGGGCCCAAGGCCGCGCCGACGGTCATCGTCCGCGTCCGCGCCGCGATCACGCGGGGGACCGACCGTGAGATGGTGCGCGAGCAGATCTTCGAGAAGCGCGTTCCCGCCGCGGACAACCGGGTGACGGCGATCGTGGTGGCCTACGACCGCGCGGTGGCCGAGCTGCTGCGCGAGGTGGTGGCCTGGACGAACGCCCAGGCCCAGCCGGTTTGAGCCGCGTCAAGGCGCACGCCCATCGCGCCGCCAAGCTCCCGAAGACGGAGGTGGCGCATGGACATCGCGGAACAGGACCTGGCGCGGATCACTAGGGCTGACAGCGGCTTCCGCTGCGAGTTCACGCGCGACTTCGACCATACGCCGCAGGAGGTCTGGCGCATGCTGACCGACGCGGCCCGGCTGCCGGAATGGCTCGCCCCGGGAACCATCGAGCCCAGGATCGGCGGCCGGGCGCGCCTGGACTTCGTGGACAGCGGCATCGTGATCGACTCCGAGGTGACCCTCTACGAGCCCGACCACCTGCTCGAATACTCCTGGAGCGGCCCGGACGAGCCCACGCGGCGGATGACCTGGACCCTGAGCGCGCTGCTAGACGGCTGCCGCCTGACGCTCGTGCTCCGGCTGCCCGAGGGGGATGACGTGGCGCGGAGCTGCGCGGGCTGGGAGGCTCACCTGGACATGCTGGCCGCCGCCCTCGAAGGCGTGCCGGTCAAGTTCCCCTTCGAGACCTTTATGGCCGCGCGGGAGGCCTACAAGACACGGCTGCCCTGAGCCGGCCGCGGCCCCGATCAGGTCGGTCAGTCGACGCCGGCGATCCGCTTCGCGGCGGTGACGGTGTTCTGCAGGAGCATCGCCACCGTCATCGGCCCCACCCCCTTGGGAACCGGCGTGATCGCGCCCGCGACCTCGAGCGCCTCCTTGTAGTGGACATCGCCCACCAGCTTCGTCTTGCCCAGGGCCGCCTGCTCGGGGTTGTCGAACGGCACCCGGTTGATGCCGACGTCGATGACGGTGGCGCCGGGCTTGATCCAGTCGCCGCGGATCATGCGCGGCCGGCCGACGGCGGCCACGAGGATGTCGGCGCTGCGGCACACCGCCGCCAGGTCCTGCGTCTTGGAGTGGGCCATGGTGACCGTGCAGTCGGCCGCCAGGAGAAGCTGGGCGATCGGCTTGCCCACCAGCCGCGAACGGCCCACCACGACCGCGTGCTTGCCCGCCACGTCGCCCAGGGTGTCGCGGATCAGCACCATGCAGCCGACCGGCGTGCAGGCCGTCAGGGCCGGCTCGCCCACGGTCAGACGGCCCGCGTTCACGACGTGCAGGCCGTCCACGTCCTTGTCGGGGTCGATGGCGGAGATGATGGGCTTCTCGTCCAGGTGCGACGGCAGGGGCAGCTGCACCAGGATGCCGTGGATCAGCGGATCGGCGTTCAGGTCGGCCACCAGGCGGATCAGCTCGTCCTGGCGCGTATCGGCCGGCAGCCGGTGGGTGACCGAGTGCATGCCGGCGGCGAGGCTCTGCTCGCCCTTGGACTTCACATAGGCCTGCGAGGCCGGGTCGTCGCCCACCAGGACCACCGCCAGGCCCGGCTGCAGCCCATGTTCGGCGCGCAGCCGCGCCACCTCGGCCGTGACCTCGGCGCGGATGCGCTCGGCCACCGGCAGCCCTTCGATGATTCTCGCCGTCATGGCGCGCTGCTAGACCCTGGGGCGCGCGCGCGCAATCGCAGCCAGGCGGCGACAGCCCAGGCATGCGCCTCGCGTTCCAGCCGGACCACCGCCTCGTGCGGCGCCATCCACACCAGCCGATGGTCGGCCTCGGTCTTCAGGGCGGGGTCTTCCGCGGCCACACGGCCGGCGAAGAAGGCGCCGCGCGTGTTTCGGACCACGCCGTCGTGGTGCAGGAAGTAGTGGTCCGCGCGGAGGAACGGCGCCGGCTCCAGCGTCACCGCGAGGCCCGCCTCCTCCCCGCACTCGCGCACGGCCGCGGCCGCCTCGTCCTCGCCCTCATCCAGGCCGCCGCCCGGGAGGTGCAGCAGGAGGCCCCGGCCCTCCCAGGCCACCTCCACGAGCGCGACGAGCCCGTCGCGCTCGATGACGCAGAAGGCGGCCGGCCGGTCGGCGGGCGTGTAGCCGGCCGGCGGCTCGCCGAACTGGGGGCCCGACATCAGTCGATGCCGTACAGGGCGAGATAGGGATCGACCTTGCCGGCCAGGACGTCGCGGACCGCGACCGGCTTCCAGCCCACCTGTCGGTTCTCGCTGGCGCGCCAGGCCTCGACGATCACGTCGCGCAGCTCCGAGGCGCCCACCGCCAGGCGCGCGGACGCGAAGGCCACGCCCCGACGGTCGCCCGGCGCGAGGCCGCCCGCCTTCTCCAGCTCGTAGAAGGGCACGACCTGCCGGCCCGTGGCGACGAGGTACTCGCCGACGCGCTGCTCGAACGGGCAGTTACAGAGGCGCAGGGGCGTCATGCGCCCGGCGACGTCCGAGGCCTTCACATTGGCCTGCACGAAGTCGCTCTCGAACGGCCCGTGGATCTTGGCGGTGGTGTAGCCCTTCGGGTTCGGGCCGCTCCAGCCGTTGTAGCTGTCGGTCACGTGCAGGGGCTGGCTGCCGTCGCCGACGAAGTGGGAGAGCTCGCCCAGCGTCTGCAGGATGAGGGCCTCGCGGCGGAGGCGATCCTGCCGGAACCAGACGCGGTTCCTGGCCCACTTCGGGTTCTTCTCCGCGGCGTCCAGCACGCGCCAGTAGGCGAGGTCGGTGGTGAGCTGCTGCCAGCGGTCGATGAGGGCGTAGGGCAGATAGCCGGTCTTCCACTGGTCGAGACTGGCGGCCCGGAGCTGGGTCTCGAACTCGGCGCGCGTGGGCGCGAGCGGCAGCATGGGCGGTCCGCCGAGCAGCCGGCCCTCGGGGTCGAGGTCGATGAAGTGGGCGGCGTCGCGGTCATGGCCATGCATGCGGCCCGAGCCCTTGGACCGGTCCGGCTCGCGCGAGAACTCGCCGACGTCGCGGGCGGCCTGGGGGGTGCGCAGGAAGGCCGGGACCTCGGCCGGCAGGGCGCGCATGGCCAGCTCGCCCAGCATGCGGTGGCCGGTGTTGCCCCAGGCGAGCAGCGAGCCGGGGAGCGCGAGGGCGAGCGCGGCCACGGCCGGCGCGAGGAGGTGTTTCATGCCCTCCGTTTCGCGTGAGCGCGTGACAGGCGCAAGCGCCTCGAGCCTCTGGACGGGACAACGAGGCTCCAAACCAACGGCTCGAGCGCGGAACGCGCTCTAGGTCGTGTTACTCATAGCGCCCGCTGAGGTCCGCTTGTCGCCGCTTGAGCGATGACCGCCTTGCCTCCCCCGTCGCGGCAGCGACGGCGGGAGGGGGACCGCTCGCCGAGGCGCAGCCGAAGAGCGAGTGGTGGAGGGGGCGAGCCGCTGGCAGGGGCGACCGTTCAGGCTGTATCTCGCTCAGCGGTCGAGGCTCGCCCCCTCCACCCCCCGCTCTCCAGCCGGCTCGCGCCGGCTTCGGCGGGCGGTCCCCCTCCCGCCGCTTCGCGGGGGAGGTAAGGCGCCCGCAATCCACCGTTGCTGACGGTCTGCTCCCGGCGGAGCCCCCAGAGGCCGCGTTCGACCCGTTACGGACATCGACGCCTGCGCCCCAACCTCCGTGATCCCGGGCGCAGCGCTCGCCAGAGCGCGAAGACCCGGGACCCAGCCGCACAGCCTCCAACGCGGCTCCTACGACTGCATCCACGACAGCGGCCCCTCGGGCGCCTCGAACCACGCGTCGGACAGGTCGCGCCAGTCCGGGTTCTGCGCCTCGATCAGCTGGAGCTTCCAGTCCCGTCGCCAGCGCTTGATCTGCTTCTCGCGCCGGATCGCCTCGCCCATCACCGCATGAACCTCGTACCAGACGAGCCGCCTGCAGCCGTGGGTCTTGGAGAAGCCTCGAAGGTCCCGAGCTTGTGCTGTCGGATGCGGGTGACGAGGGTGCTGGTCACGCCCGTGTAGAGCGTCCCGTTGCGCCCGCTCGCCAGGATGTAGACCGCGATGAGGGGGTCTCGGCCGACCATGGCGCGAGGCTAGGTCAAGCTCGCATGCGCGTCGCCTTTCCTGGCGCAGCTTGCCAGGCGGCGGGGCTGGGTCCCGGGTCTCCGCGCTCTGGCGAGCGCTCCGCCCGGGATGACGGGGGGAATGGAGTGCTACGTCCGCAACCCACCCATCTCTGACCTTCACGAGGTCCGTTTAGGGCGCTTCCACCTGCTTCCAGCTTATGAGTACACGCTTAGTCGCGGATGCGCAGGGCGTGCTCGACGCGGGCCACCCAGCCGCGCACCGCCGGGTAGCCGGCCAGGTCGAAGCCGCCTTCATGCGCCCAGCGGGTGTAGGCGACGAGCGCCACGTCCGCGAGCGTCGGGGTCTCGCCCACCAGGAACGACGAGCTTTGGAGCCCCAGCTCCAGCCGGGCCAGCGCCTGGGCGGCGCGCTCGACGATCCGGCTCTCCAGCTCGGCCACGGGCTTGCCGAGGTACTTCACCTGGAAGCGGGCGACGGCGACGTAGGGCTCGTGGCTGTACTGCTCCCAGAACATCCACTCGAGCATCCGGGCGCGATCGTAGGCGTCGGCGGGAATAAGCGACGAGCCCTCGGCCAGGTGCAGGATGATGGCGTTCGACTGCGCCAGCGGGCGGCCGTCGTCGAGGACCACGGCCGGCACCTGCCCCGCCGGATTCATCGCCAGGAAGGCCTCCGTGCGGGACTCGCCCACCATGATATCGGTCTCGATCCAGGTGTAGGCGCGGCCCACGAAATCGGCCGTCCACTTCACCTTCAGGCAGTTTCCGGACTTGCTGTCCCCGTAGATTTTCACGACCTGCCCTCCTGATGCGAAGCGCTGCCTTGGGCCGATTTCCCTCGGGCGGCAAGCAAGGAGGCTTGCCCCGGGGTGTAAGGAAAACTCACAGCATGCGGCAAGACGGCCATCGGGGGTTGCCCCGGGCGACCTCAGCCGGTAGGACTCCGGCCACCAGTTCAACGACGAAGGAGACGCCGTCAATGCGACGCCGCCTCGCCGCCCTGGCAGTCATTTCCGCCATCGGTATCGCGTCCAACGCGCAAGCCGCGAACAACGATCCCGTGGGCGACCTGCTCACCTCGATGATTTCGGGCGCCCTGCCCGGAACCGGCGTGTTCAACGTCAAGGCCACGCTCTATCACGCCGGCGCCAAGGGCGTGGGCGCGCTCGACTCGCTGGGATGCCGTGTCGTCCCGATGCGGACCATCGCGGTCGACAAGAACATCATTCCGCGCCGCACGGTGATCTTCATCAAGGAGACCGTGGGCCTGAAGATGCCCGACGGGAAGCCGCACGACGGCTACTGGTACGCCTCCGACGTCGGCGGCGCGATCAAGGGCCAGCGCATCGACCTCTACACCGGCCACGGCAAGGCCTCGATGCAGCCGATGCAGAAGCTGAACCTGTCCACGCTGACGGCGGTCAAGGTCGGCAAGTTCGACGGCTGCCCCCCGCGCTGAGGCGCGGCGGCCAAGCCCCCAGACCTACCGAGCATCCCGGCGAATGCCGGGACCCAGATCACAGGTTCTGAGGCCGGCTTGGAAGGGCTCCGAGCCTCCCCTTCTTGCGCCCGCCCCTTCCCATCTGGATCCCGGCATTCGCCGGGACGCTCGCTAGGGGGGAGCGCAAAGGCTAGGCCGGTGCGCGAAAGGCAACTCAGCTTGATCGAAAAGTCCAACTTCCACGTCTTCACCGGCGGCGGCGGCACGGGCAAGACCACGCTGATCGAGCACCTGCGCGCGCGTGGGGAGCTGGTGGCGGCCGAGAACATCCGCGCGGTGATCCGGGAACAGGTCGCCGCCGGAGGACAGGCCGTGCCGTGGATCGACCCGGCCGCCTGCTGCGACCTGACCACCACGCGCGACATCGCCACCTTCGACAGCCTCGCGCACGAGACGCGGCGGGTCTTCTTCGACCGGGGCCTGATGGACATGCACGGCGCGAACGGCGCGCCGCCCTCCCCGGCCCTGCTGGAGGCGCTGGCCTCGCGTCGGTACAACAGCCGCGTGTTCGTCTTCCCGCCGTGGCGCGAGATCTACGCGCCGGACGCGGAGCGCCGGCAGGACTGGTCGGAGATGGAGGCCGTGTTCGAGCGGATCGTGCGCACGCTGCCCGAGCTCGGCTACGCGCCGGTGATCGTTCCGAAGGCCAGCGTCGAGGACCGCGCGGCGTTCGTCCTCGCCCACTCGGCCTAGAGGCCGCCGCGGCGCGCGGCGCGGCCGCTAGGTCTCGACGAACGCGCGCTCGAGCACGAAGTCGCCGGGCTGCGAGATCGAGCCTTCCACGTAGCCGCGATCCAGCAGCTGCTGCTTCAGGTCGACCAGCACCGACGGTCCGCCGCACAGCATGACCCGGTCGACGGCGGGATCGAAGGGCGGCAGGCCCAGGTCGCGGAACATCTGGCCGCTCTCGATGAGATCGGTGATCCGGCCGCGGGTCTTGAACTCTTCGCGCGTGACGGTCGGGTAGTATTTCAGCTTGCTGCCGATGATCTCGCCCAGGATCTCGTCGTTGGGCAGGTCGCGCTCGAAGAGCTCGCGGTAGTTCAGGTCGGCCACCTCGCGCACCGTGTGGGTGACGATGACGTCGTCGAACCGCTCATAGACCTCGGGCTCGCGGGCGAGCGACAGCCAGGGCGCCAGCCCGGTGCCGGTGCCCAGCATGTAGAGCCGCTTGCCGGGCTTCAGACCGTCCAGCACCAGGGTGCCGGTGGGCTTGCGGCCGATGAGCACCTGGTCGCCGACCTTCAGGTGCTGCAGCCGCGAGGTGAGCGGACCGTCGGGCACCTTGATCGAGTAGAACTCGAGCTCCTCGTGCCAGGACGGCGAGGCGATGGAGTAGGCCCGCACCAGGGGCTTGCCGGTTTCCAGCATCAGCCCGACCATCACGAACTGGCCGCTCGCGAAGCGCAGGCCCGGGTCGCGGGTCGTGCGGAACGAGAACAGGGTGTCGGTCCAGTGCTGAACCCAGGTCACCGTCTCCACATAGAAGGCGGCCGAGGCCTTGATCGCGGCGGCGGGCGCCGGCGGGGCGAGGGTCACGTCGTTCATTCCTGATACTGCCTAGATGTCGCCGCCGACGTTGTTGGGCGTCCCCGGCGCACGGGCCACATGGATGCCGCACTCGGTCTTGTCCATCCCCTTCCAGCGGCCGGCGCGGACGTCCTCGCCCTCTTCCGCGGGCGAGGTGCACGGCCAGCAGCCGATCGAGGGGAAGCCCTGGGCCACCAGCGGATGGGGGGGCAGATCGTGGGCGGCCGCGTAGGCGTCGAGGTCCGCCTTCCCCCAGTTGGCCAGGGGATTGAACTTCACCTTGCCGTCGGCGTGCTCGACCACCGGCAGGTTCAGGCGGTCGCCGCCATGGAAACGCTTGCGGCCCGTGATCCAGGCGTCGAACTCGCCCAGCGCCCGGTCGAGCGGCAGGACCTTGCGGATGTGGCAGCAGGCGTCGGTGTCGGTCTGCCAGAGCTTCGCCTGGGGATCGCCGGTGGCGAGGTCCTGGTACTGGGGGCGCAGGTCGCGGACATTCGTCAGGCCCAGGCGCTCGGCGAGGGTCTTGCGGTAGTCCAGCGTCTGGCCGAACAGCATCCCCGTGTCGAGGAACAGCACCGCGATGTCCGGCTTCACCTTGGCGGCGATGTCCAGAAGGACGGCCGACTCCGCGCCGAACGAGGAGACCAGCGCCAGCCGGTCGCCGAAGCTCTCGACCGCGGCCTCGAGGACCGTCCGTGGGTGCGCCCGCCGCAGCTCGGCGTCGAGCCGAAGCGCGGTCGCGCCGCTGGCGTCGAAATCGTCGTAGGCCAAACTCATCACGCACGCTCCTCGAACGCGACGGGCCGGTCGTCGGCGGCCCGCTGGTAGGCATGGCGATAGCGCCGCGCCGCCGCCTGCCATTCGTTGGCGCTGGAGCCGTCGGCCGGCTCGTAGGCGTCGAACCCGACGCGGATCATCCACGGCGCCTGCTCGCGCAGCACGTCGCCGACCGCGCGGACCTCGCCCTTGAATCCGAAGCGTTCGCGAAGCAGGCGCGCGTTGGAGTAGGCGCGGCCATCCAGATGCTTCGGGAACTCCAGCGCCACCAGGGTGAGGCGCGGAAGGTCGTAGGCCAGCGCCTCGACCTGCTCGTCGCTCTTCAGCCGCACGCCCAGCCGCCGCCCCTCGGAGAGCAGCCGGTCGCCGTCCGACTGGAAGCGGGCCAGCGACAGGATCACGTCGCCGGTGGCCATGTCCTCGTCGTCGGCCACGTGGGTGAAGGCGTCGGCGACGGTCTTCGCCACGCCGTCGCGGATCTCAATGAGCGTCGGCATAGACGGCCTCCTTGAAGGGCGCGACGCCCGTGCGCCGGAAGGTGTCCAGGAACCGCTCGCCGTCCTTGCGCTCGCGCAGGTAGACGTCGACGAGGGTGTCCACCGCGTCCGCCACCTTCTCGTAGGGCAGCGCCGGGCCGAGCATCGAGCCGACCGCCGCGTCCTCGGCGCCCGAGCCGCCGAGGGTGAGCTGGTAGAACTCCTCGCCCTTCTTATCGACGCCCAGGATGCCGATGTGGCCCACATGGTGGTGGCCGCAGGCGTTGATGCAGCCGCTGATCTTGATCTTCAGCTCGCCGACCTGCTCGGCGCGGTCCTGATCGCGGAACTTCTCGGCGATGTGCTGGGCGATCGGGATCGCGCGGGCGTTGGCCAGGGCGCAGTAGTCCAGGCCCGGGCAGGCGATGATGTCGCTGACCAGGTTGATGTTCGGGGTCGCGAGGCCGGCGGCCTCGAGGCCCGCCCACACCGCCGGCAGGTCGTCCAGCTTCACATGCGGCAGCACCAGGTTCTGCTCGTGCGTGACCCGGATGTCGCCCTGGCCGAAGCGCTCGGCCAGGTCGGCCACCACGTCCATCTGGTCGGACGTCGCGTCGCCGGGCGTCTCGCCGATCGCCTTCAGGCTGATCTCGACGATGCCATAGCCGGACTTCTTGTGCGGCTTGACGTTGTTGCGGGCGAAGCGGGCGAAGGCGGGCGTCGAGGCCTTGGCGGTCTCGAACGCCTCGGAGCGCTCGGGCAGGGTCTCGAAGCCCAGGGGCGCGAAGGCCCCGCGGATGCGGGCGAGCTCGGTGTCGGGAAGGTCGACCGCCTCGCCGATCTTGGCCCACTCGGCCTCGACCTGCCGGGCGAACTCGTCCTTGCCGAGCGCCGCCACGAGGATCTTGATCCGGGCCTTGTAGATGTTGTCCCGGCGTCCGTGGCGATTGTACACGCGCAGGATCGCCTCGAGGTACGAGAGCAGCCGGTTCACCGGCAGGAACTCGCGGATCGTCGGCCCGATGTGCGGCGTGCGGCCCATGCCGCCGCCGACGATCACCTCGAAGCCCAGGGCGCCGTCGCGCGCCCGCTTCAGCACCAGGCCGATGTCGTGCACCCGGGCCGCCGTGCGGTCCTTCGGCGCGGCGGTGATGGCGATCTTGAACTTGCGCGGCAGGAACGTGAATTCCGGGTGGAAGGTGGACCACTGGCGGATCGCCTCGGCCCACACCCGCGGATCGTCCACCTCCTCGGCCGTGGCCCCGGCGTAGGGGTCGGTGGTGGTGTTGCGGATGCAGTTCCCCGACGTCTGGATGGCGTGCATGTCCACGCTGGCCAGGTGGTCCAGGATGTCGGGGGCGTCCTTCAGCTTGATCCAGTGGAACTGGAGGTTCGTGCGCGTGGTGAAGTGGCCGTAGCCCTTGTCGTAGGTGCGCCCGATCCAGGCCAGCTTGCGAAGCTGGGTCGGATTCAGCGAGCCGTACGGAATGGCCACCCGCAGCATGTAGGCATGGAGCTGCAGGTAGAGGCCGTTCATCAGGCGCAGGCGCTTGAACTGGTCCTCGGTCAGCTCGCCCGACAGCCGGCGTGCGACCTGGCCGCGGAACTCGGCGGACCGGTCGGCCAGCATCTCCTTGTCGATGGTGTCGTACTGGTACATGGCGGCCCTACTTCCGCTTGATCAGGTTGACGCGGCCGGTCGAGCGCGCCGCGCCGCTGGCGTGCTGCAGCGCCTCGATCACCGCCCCGCCCTCGGCCTGCTTGCCATGGTGCGGATGGTTGGTCGGGCCCAGCGCCCGGATGCGTTCGCGGTAGCTCAGCGGCGCCCAGAGGCCCTCGGACTCCACGAGGTCGATCAGGTAGACGTCGACCACGGTCGTGCCCTGGCTCTTGCCCTGCGCCTCGGCCTCCACGGCCTGGGCGTCGTCGTCGGACCAGAGCTGGGCGTCGGCGAAGCGCTCGACCCACGCGCCGTCCTTCCAGAACACGACCTCGCCGTCGGTCAGGCGATTGGCGGTGAGCGCCTTCATGCGCGGGCCTCCCGAAGCAGGGTTTCGAGGCGCGGCGAGGCTTCACCCGGACGGGCAAGCGCCATGGCCTCGCCGACGATCAGCAGCGCCGGTCCGCGCACGGCTTCCGCCGTGTCGGGCAGGCCGGCCAGCGTGGTGGTGAACCGCCGCTCGTCGGGGCGGCTGGCGTTCTCGACGACCAGGGCCGGGGTCGCGCCGTCGCGCCCGGCGGCGAGCAGGCGCGCCGCGATCGCCGGGGCCATGGACACGCCCATGTAGACGACGACGGTCTGGTTCGCCCGCGCGAGGCTTTCCCAGTCGAGATCGGGTTCGCCGCCCGCCTTGGCGTGCCCGGTGACGAAGGTGACCGCCTGGGCCGAGCCGCGATGGGTCAGCGGGGCCCCGGCTCCGGCCGCCGCCGCGAGCGCCGCCGTGACCCCGGGGACGACGATGCACTCGACGCCGGCCTCGCGGCAGGCCTCCAGCTCCTCGCCCCCGCGGCCGAAGATGAACGGGTCGCCGCCCTTGAGGCGCACGACCTCGAGGCCTTCGAGCGCGAAGGCCACCAGCATACGGTTGATCTCGTCCTGGCTGTAGGCGTGGCGCGACTTGCGCTTGGCGACGCTGATCCGGCGCGCGGAGGCCGGCGCCAGGTCCAGGATCTCGTCGGTCACCAGGCCGTCGTGGACCACCACCTCGGCCGCCTGCAGCGCCTTCAGGGCCTTGATCGTCAGGAGTTCGGGATCGCCGGGACCCGCGCCCACCAGCGCCACGCGGCCGGGACGGCGGGCTCCGCGCCCCCCGAGGACCACCAGGCGGTCGCTTCGCTTCTCGTGTTCGCGGCCTTGGCCCATTTAGCTTCTCTAACGACGCGGCGACCCTACAAACACGACGGGACGGACTGACGCCCGCCCCGCCGACCGCCCACCGCTGAAAAGGGCCGATACAGCGGCGGACGCTTGCAATAAGTGCGTCGAGAGGCCACTTCGCAACCCAAGGACTTCTGCCGGGGCGTTCAGGAATTCTAGGCGGCGACGGGATGGATCAGCGGAACACACAGCGTCGACGCCTGCCGCCGCTGAACGCGCTGCGGGCGTTCGAGGCGGCCGCCCGGCACCTCAACTTCAGCCGCGCGGCCGACGAGCTCTCGGTCACGCCGGGCGCCGTGAGCCAGCAGATCCAGAACCTCGAGGACTATGTCGGAGCGGCGCTCTTCAAGCGTACGCCGAAGGGGCTGCTGCTGACGGACGCGGCCCAGACCGCCCTGCCCGCCCTTCGCGAGGCGTTCGACCGGCTGGCGGAAGCCGCTTCCCTGCTCACCGCCGCCGTGGACGGCCGCAGGCTGACGATCACCGCCCCGCCGTCCTTCGCCGCCAAGTGGCTCGCGCCGCGCCTTGGCGCCTTCGAGCGCGCCCATCCGCAGGTGGACGTCTGGCTGAACGCCGGCATGGACCTGGTGGACCTCAACGCCGGCGAAGTGGACCTGGCGCTGCGCTACGGCGGCGGGCGCTATCCGGGACTGGAGGTGCGCCGCCTGGTCAGCGAGGCGGTCATCCCGGTGGTGAGCCCGGAGCTGATCAGGGAGATCCCGCTCGATACGCCCGAGGACCTCGCCAACCACGTGCTGTTGCACGACGGCTCGCCCGAGATCGACGATTCCTGCCCCGACTGGCCCATGTGGCTGGCGGCGCGCGGCCTGCGCGGCATCGACGGACACCGGGGCCCCCGCTTCAACCAGTCCAGCCTGGTCATCGAGGCCGCGGCCAACGGGCGCGGCGTGGCCCTGGCCAAGCGCACCCTCGCCAAGGCCGACCTGGACGCCGGCCGGCTGGTGGCGCCCCTGCAGATCGCCACGGCGGTCGACTTCGCGTACTATCTGGTGCACCCCAAGGCCAAGGGACGGCTCCCGCAGGTGAAGGCCTTCATCGGCTGGATCGAGGCGGAGGCGCAGGCGCACGAAGAGGCGCTGCGGGCCATCGACAACGGCGCCGGGATCTGAGGAAACGCCAGGACTGAGTTCAGTAGGAGGTCTCGTGGCGTTGCTTGTTTCGGCGACTGCGTCCGAAGGGGCGCAGGTTCCGGGCGCGAACTATGTGCGGCGTTTGCGGCTGCAGGCGCAGCTCGAACATCTGAACGCCGAACTGCTCAGCCAGGACAGCGCGACCTCGGTGCTGCAGGCGCTGTGCGAGCGGCGCGATCCGCGGGCGCCGAAGGTGCAGGCGCGACGGCTCCCGGCCCCCGAGGACGTGGCGGCGGCCAACGCCGCCCGCCGCCAGCTCGGCGCGGCCGCCGACGCGCCGATCCGGCGGCGCCGTGTGCATCTCATCTGCGGCGAGGCGCTGCTCTCGCGCGCCGACAACTGGTACCTGCCCGCCCGCCTGACCGAGGACATGAACGCCGGCCTCGAGTCGACGGACACCCCGTTCGGGGTCGTGGTCCGGCCTCTCGCGTTCCAGAGGCGCACGCTCTCGGCGCGCCGCCTGTTCAGCCCCCTGCCCCCGGGCTGGGAGACGTGTGACGCGGGCGCTTTCGACCATCCGGTTTCGATCCCCGACGACGTCCTGGAGCATCGTGCGCTCCTGCAGACGCCGGATGGACGGCCCTTCAGCCTGCTGGTGGAAACCTACACCGCGGCGGTGCTGGCGGGCTCGGCGTAGAGCCACATCTGAAGGAAGCCTCGAGGCTCGAGTGCAGAACTCGCGCGGCTGATCGTGTGCCCACCGCTTGCCCTTTCCACCACCCGCTCTTCGGCGGGCGGTCCCCCTTTCCCGCGAGCGGGAAAGGAAGGGGTTTTCCTTTCCCATGCATGGGAAAGGGGGACCGCTCGCCGAGCCCGCAGGGCGTAGAGCGAGGGGTGGAAAGGGAGCATCGCCGGACCGGATCAGGCGGCGTTGCGTTGAGGGGTTAGCCTCCGCCGATGCGGGAGAGATAGCCCTCGATCTCGGCCACCGCCTCGTCGAGCGCGGCGCGGACCTGGGGGGCCATCCCGGCGTCGCCGGCCTCGGCCTGTTCGGCGAGATCGCCCAGCGCATGGGCGCCGATTCCCCGCGAGGCGCCCTTGATGGTGTGGACGAGGTCCTGCCAGCCGGCGTCGGGCGAGGCCAGCTTCCCGCGCCAGATCTCGGCCTGGCCCTGAAACAGCGCCAGGACTTCGGTCACGACCTGAGTGTCCCCGGCGGCGAAGCCTTCGAGGTAGTCGAAATCGACGATCTGCTTCACGTGATCACCAGAAGCGCCTGCGGGCGCCGACCCTGCGCGGCCCAGGCCCGACGCAGGTGGTGGGTGTACAAGGATTCGAACCTTGGACCCGCTGATTAAGAGTCAGCTGCTCTACCAACTGAGCTATACACCCGTCCCGGCTCCGGACGGTCCCGAAGGGGCCCGGCGGCGAGGGCGCGGAAAATACGCAAAATCGCGCCGATGGCAAGGCGCGTTTCCAGAAAGCTTCGGGAAGCTGACGGCGGCGGGCCGTTGACACGGATCAGCCCGCCGCCGTCCCCCAAGCGGCCGCCGTGTCAGGCCGCCGCGCAGGTGACCGTGTGACGGCGCCGGCGAAGCATCGCGCCGGCCCCGCCGAAACCCAGGATCATGAGCGCCCATGCCCCCGGCTCGGGGATGCCGCCCACGTCGGGCGAGCCGGAGACGGTCAGGGTCGCGAAGCCGGCGTTGCCGAAGCAGCAGCCGAACTCGTTCTGGCCCACGGGCGGCCCGTTCACGGGCCAGCCGTCGGTCGTGTAGACGCCCGGCGCGCCGAACGCGCCCGGGGCGAAGAAGTAGAAGCCGCCGCCCCCGAAGGCGTTGGCCACGCCGTCGTCGTACGAATAGCCGAAGGACATGAAGTCGCCGCCGACATTGAAGGCGTTGGGGAAGGTGTTGAACTCCATGTCGCCGCACGCGAAGAACGCGTTGTCGTCGGTGCAGCTGTCGGGCGTGAACGTGCCGTCGGCGATGAAGCCGGGACGCGTCAGCGTGAAGCTCATCGTCACCGGCGTGTCGAGAAAGGGCCCTTCGGGATCCTCGGGATTGACGAGGCTCAAGGTCATCGAACCGGCGAAGGTGTAGGTCACAGCGGCCTGGGCCGCCGGCGCGCCAAGGCAGGCGGCGAGCGCCACGCCTGCAAGCACTCGTCTCATGATCGCACCCCACTCGAAGCTCAACGCCCGGTGCGCACACCAGCGCGCATCGGATGATCAAACGTGCGGCAAGGTTCGCGCGTGGGACAGCTCTCGAAACCGAGGGGTTGACGCTCGTGATTACCCGCGGGCTCGGAACTTGCTAGGGTCGGGACAGTCGAACCGGGAGGCACGACCGGTCCCATGTTGAAACGCGCGCTCAGCATCGCCGAGGCGGCGCTGTCGGCTGAGACGCCGGAGGCGGCCAGCGCCGGCTTCTTCGGCGCGGTGCGCGGCCTGGGCGCCTCTTACCTGCAGACCCGCCTCTACCGGCGCCCCATCACGCCCCTGACCTCGGAGGCGCATTTCGCGGCCGGCGGCGTCGTCGCGCGGATCGCGCCCGAGACGTGGCGCGCCGGCACGCCCGCCTTCGACTACGTCTGCTTCGAGAACAATCCGCTGCTCGAGGCGATTCGTGGCGGGATGACGCGCTACCGCTTCTCGGACTTCGCGCCGCGCGGGCACAAGGGGTACGGGACCTACTGGGAGGCCATGGGCGAGGCGGGCATCGCCGACGCGGTCTGCGCGACGTCGTACGGCCGCCACCGCACCATCGCCTCGCTCCACCTGGGCTTCCTGGATCCGGATCTCGCGGGCGAGGACGCCCTGGCGGTGCAGCTCGCCGGCCTGATGCTGACCGAGAAGCTGATGACGTTCTCGCCGCTCCCGTCCGAGGACGACGACGTGCGGCTGACGGCGCGCGAGCGGGACGCCCTGGCCTGGGTGGCCGAGGGCAAGTCCGACTGGGAGATCTCGGTGATCCTGGGGGTTTCCGAAACCACCGCCCGCTTCCATGTGGACAACGCCCGCAAGAAGCTGGGCGCCGTGAACCGGGCGCAGGCCGTGGCCCGGCTCGCCGCCGCCCGCCTGCTCTGAGACGCACCGCAATCGCGCGGGACGCCTGCAACCTTGACCGCAGCGCCGGGAAGCCGGATGCAGCGTCAGCGGGAACGTGGAGGAACGGTTCATGTCGCGCGCCATCCTGCCCCTTGTCCTAGCCCTGGCCGCGGCCGGCGCGGCGCAGGCGGCCGACTATGTGGTCGTCGCCTCGAGCGAGGCGAGCCTGAAGCCCGGACTCACGCTGGACGCGGGCCAGCGGGTCGCCCTGCCCGCGGGACAGACGCTGACCCTGATGAGCGGCGGAGGCGAGGTCGTCACCCTGCGCGGCGCCGCCGCGGGCGTGACGGCGCCGAGCCGCCGGCGGAACGACGACGGCGGTCGGGTCCAGGCGCTGGCCGCCCTCATCGCCCCGCCCCCGACCTCCCGGCAGTTCGGCGGCCGCCGCGGCGGCATCTGCCCGCCGGCCTCCGAGCTCCAGACCGTGGACCAGATTCTCGCCGCGCAGCAGGGCGCCTGCCAGAAGCAGGCGCGGGCGGCCCTCGAGGCGCTGATCGCCCAGGCTTCACCGTAGCGCGCAAGCTTCGCCTCTGCGGGGTACGCCCTTGCCATGGGGCGCCGCACCGTTAACCATGGATTCGGCGTCCGTTCCGGCCGCCGAACGAGCGGGGGCGGGAATGAAGTTCGCAGCATTCGGCGCGGTCGTGGCCGCGGGCGTCCTCGCCATCGCCGGCCAGGCGGCGGCCAGCACGTGGGTGGCCACCTACCGGGGGGTCGTCGACGGCGGCTACGATACCACCGGCGTCTTCGGAACCAGCGATGCGGCCCTCGACGGGCTCGCGTTCGTCGCGACCTTCACCTATGACACCGAGGCGCCCTTCTCGACGATCACGCCGGCGGCGAACGGGGAGATCGGCGACGGATTGCTGATCGGCTCCACGATCACCATCGGCGGGACGACCTTCGACCTCGGCTCGGGCTTCACGAACCAGGTCCAGACCCACAGCGTCTCGCCCTACGGGGCCTTCGGGCCGGGCTACGCCTTCCACACGGTCAGCGCCTTCTTCGAGATCCCGGGGCTCTTCTCCGTCAACAACCAGCTGACCCTCGACGGGGCGACGGCGGCCGCGGGCGTGCTGGCGCAGGCCGTGGCCGAATCGCCGGTGGTCAACGCCTTCACGGGCGGACCGGCCTCGTTCTCGGGCTACCTCCAGATCGAGGAGTCCAGCATCTTCGGCAACAACTCGGCCTACGCCTTCCTGCGCCCGGACTTCTACTCGGTGTCCGAGGTCGTGACGGGGGGCGTGCCCGAGCCGACGACCTGGGCGCTCATGATCCTCGGCTTCGGCGCGGCCGGCAGCGCCTTGCGCCGGCGTCGGACGGCGCCGGCCGGCTAGGTCCAGACTCCAGCGATTTCAAAAACTTCCGACCGTCCCGGCGAAGGCCGGGACCGGGATCGTGATCGGGACGGCTCCGACCCGTTAGGGGCCGGTGTAGAGTTCGCCCAGGCCCACGGCGGCCTTGCCTCTCGCCTGATCCAGCTCGTCGCGCACGGCGCCGGCGGCGGCCATGGCCTCGCGCTTGCCGTCCATCCGCTTGAGCGCCGCCCGCAGCAGTCGCGGCTCCACGGGCGTGGCCACGGCCACGACGTTGTCCACGCCGAAGGGCTTCGTCGCCTTGGTGCGGGCCAGGACGACGCGGGACTGGCCCGCCTCGACGCGGCCGTCGCCGTCGCCCTCCAGGGGGTAGAGCATCTGCACCGTGCCGTCGCCGGCCAGGTTGAACGCGGTCAGCCAGGCGGCCTCGCCGCGATGCGTCACGGCCAGATCGACGGCCTCGCCGGCACGGTAGAGCTGCCCGGCCGGGCGCGGCCCGACCGCCACCTTCACCACCCGCTCGTTCGCCGAGGCCGCGAGCTGGCTCACCGCCTTGCGCTTGAGGATGACGCCGGTCAGCTGCTCCGCGCTGGTCAGGCCCTCGGCGACCCGGTCCCCGCGGCTGTCGGTGACCCAGCCCTCCTTGGCGTTCCAGGTCAGGTCGGGCACGCCCCGCGGGATCGAGGCCCACGGCCCGCGCCCGCTCAGCAGTTCGGCGGCCTGGTCGTCGGCGGGCTTCACCTCGATCGGGATCTCATCGGCGGGCGGCGGCTTGAGCGGCTGGAAGATCACGCTGCGCTCGTTACGCGCCGGCACGGCCGCCGAGGCCCACTGCTGGGTGGACGACAGCTCGCGGGTCCGGGTCTCCAGCGTCGCGGCCAGTTCGGCCAGGGAGAGCCGGCCATCGTCGTCGAGGTCGGCGGCCAGGTGGCCGTTGGGCCGCCGGTCCTGCAGCGCGCTCTCCAGAGCGAAGGTGAGCAGGCCGCGGGAGGGCGAGTCGCCGCGGGGCAGCGGACCCTCGAGGGCGAACTGGTCGTCCTGGGCGGCGCCCACGTAGACGAGGTTCGGCGGATCGCCGGCGCTGGGCGCCTTGGCCGCGGGATCCGGCGGGCCGGGCGGCAGCGAGATCGCCATCGGATTGTCCAGCGCCGTGCGCCGCTTGAACGGCGTGGGCGCGACGACGGCGCGGTTCAGCGTGCCGGAGTGGCAGGCGTCGGCGATCTGCAGGACGTTCACGCTGGTCGGGAAGAAGTTCATCAGCCAGCCGCGCAGGTCGTTGTCGAGGACGAACTGGTCGGGATCGGGCTTGGCCACCCGGAAGCCGGAGAGGGCCATGAACTCGTCCATGCCGTCGACCTCGGTGGGGTCGCGCGAGCGCGCCTGGGCGCCGTGGCCCGCGTAGAAGAAGATCACCCAGTCGCCCGGCTTGGAGCGCTTGCCCAGCGCCTCCAGCGCGCCGCGGATGCTCGACCGGGTGGCGTCGGTGTCCTTGATCGAGACGATGTCGGTGGCGCCCTGGACCTGCAGCAGGCGGGTCAGCGCGGCGGCGTCGTTGGGCGGCCCCTCCAGCGAGGGAATGGGGTCGGTGTAGGTAGAG
Source organism: Phenylobacterium sp. T106 (assembly GCF_057219735.1). Classification (NCBI taxonomy): domain Bacteria; kingdom Pseudomonadati; phylum Pseudomonadota; class Alphaproteobacteria; order Caulobacterales; family Caulobacteraceae; genus Phenylobacterium; species Phenylobacterium sp. T106. The sequence continues at coordinate 528,439 of NZ_JBXVWA010000001.1, forward strand.
ACCGCCACGATCAGCGCTCGGATCTCGGCCTGGGCCGGCGTCGCGAGCGCCGCGGCGGCGAGCCCTGCGGCGACGGTGCGCGCGAGCGTCTTCAGCATGGTCGTCCGGCCCCTACTCTGCCCTCACACATACGGGCGCGGCGGCGCGGCGGCCGCCTTCGGGGCGATGATAAGCGGGAGCGCGGCGCGCAGGGCAAGGGGCCGCGGGCGGGATGGCGCGCAAGTGCGGCTCAGCGCCGCTGCCGACGCAGGCGGATGACCCGGTAGACGTAGAGGAACAGGACGGCGGCGATGACGACCTGGGTCACCGGATCCATCCAGCGCTCCACCCGGTCATACTCGGCGGCGAGCACGTATCCGGCCGAGGCCAGCCCCAGCGTCCACAGCGCGGTCCCGAGCGAGGTCCAGAACAGGAAGCTCGGCCACGGCATGCGGACGATGCCCGCCGGGACCGAGATGAACGTCCGCACGGTGGGAATCAGGCGTCCGATGAACACGGCCACGGCGCCATGGCGTTCGAAAAGCCCCATGGCGCGGTCGAAGTCCTTGGGCTCGAGGGTCAGCAAGTGGCCTTTCCGTCCGATCCAGCCGCGCAGCCTGTCGCGGCGCACCCGTCGTCCGACGACCTTCCAGGCGCTGGCCCCGGCGACCGCGCCGACGGTCCCGGCCGAGACGACTCCGGCGAAGCTCAGTTGGCCCTGCGCCGCCGCGAAGCCTGCCAGGGGCATGATGACTTCCGAGGGGATGGGGGGAACCACGTTCTCGGCGAACATCAGGAAGGCCACGGCCACAAGGCCGCCTGCGGCCACCGCCGCCACAATCCACTCGAACATCGCGACCCCGGATGCGGTTGAGCCGTTCTAGGTGGGTTGGAGGTCACGCGGGACAAGGTGCCCGAGGTGTTTCCGGCCACTGGGTCGCGCGGAAGCGCGGGCGAGACGATGCTCAGCGCGCCTGCGGCCCTTTCCCCTGCGCGGCCACGACGCTTGGCGCGCCGGGGCGGTCGGGGGTATCTGGGCGCGTCGCGTTTCGGGGGCGGCGCGTAACGGAGTAGGCTGGCCGGATGACGGCGTCCCAGGCGGAACAGATCGCCGGCGTGCGGCCGATCCTGATGCGCGTGCTGGCGAACGCGGGCCGGCTGCTGGGCGGACGCACGATCAACGCGCTGCTGGGGCTGGCCACCATGGCGATCGCCGCCCGGGCGCTGGGCGCGCCGACGCTGGGCGTGCTGGTCCTGATCCAGGCCTTCGTGGCGTTCCTCGCCGACGTGGTCGAGTTCCAGTCCTGGCAGACGGTGCTGCACTACGGCTCGCGGCCGCTGGCCGAGGGGCGCAAGGCCGACTTCCAGCGCGTGGTGCGCTTCAGCCTGACGCTGGACATCGTGAGCGCCCTCGTGGCGGTGAGCGTGGGCGTCGTGGGCTCGTTCCTGTTCGCGGGCCGGCTGGGATGGTCGGAGGCCGAGGCTCCGATCGCGGCGCTCTTCATGCTGACGGCCGTCTTCACGGTCTCGGCCACGCCCACGGGCCTGCTGCGGCTGTTCGACCGGTTCGACGTGATGGCGCGCCAGGCGGTGCTGATCGCCCTGATCCGGCTGGTGGCGAGCGCCATGGCCTGGGTGCTGGGCGGCGGGCTGCCGGGATTCCTGCTGGCCTATTTCGTCGCGACGCTGGGGAGCTGGTGCTATCTCGCCGGCTCCGCGTACGCCGAGCTGAAGCGGCGGGGCCTGACCGAGGGATTCTCGTGGCGCGGACCGTTGGCCGCCGGCATGCCGGGCATCTGGCGCTTCGCCTGGAACACCAACCTGGCGGCCGGGCTGGACGTCCTGTTCACCCACGTGGCGACGCTGATGGTGGGCGCGATCGCGGGACCGACGCAGGCGGCCTTCTGGCGCGTGGGCCGGCAGGTGGCCGACGCCATGGCCAAGCCCGCGAAGCTGCTGACCCCGGCGCTCTATCCCGAGCTGGCCCGGCTGCGGGCCGACGAGCGCATGCACGCCATGTGGCGGCTGGCGCGCAACGTGGGCCTTCTGACCGGCGGCGTGGGCGCCCTGCTGCTGCTGGTCACCACCGTGGCCGGGCCGCCGCTCCTGTCGGCGGTGCTGGGCAAGGAGTTCGCGCCGGCCGCCGACGCCATGACGTGGCAGGTGGCTGCGGCGGTGATCGGGATCTGCGCCCTGCCCCTGGAACCGCTGCTGATCTCGCTGGGCAAGCCTGGGCGGGCCGTCTGGGTGCGCCTGGCGGTGGGGATCGCCTTTGTGGCCGCCCTGCCCTTCCTCATTTCGCGGTTCGGCCTTATAGGCGCGGGCGCCGGGCTGGCTGCCGCGGCCGGCGCCCTTGCCCTGGGCATGCTGTGGTTCATCCTCAGAGAGAACGGGAATCGGCGGGCCGCCGACGCGCGCGCGCCCGATCCCCCGGAGAGTCCGAAAGGCGATCTTTGACTGCGACGCCCACCACGCTTCCTGGCCCCACCCCAACGGCGCCGGACCGCCCGTTCCGCCTGGACGGCTTCGCCACGCTGACCGAGGCGCTGGACTTCGCCGCGGGCGGTCCGACGGGCGTGAACCTGTACGGCCTGCGCGGCGAACTGGCGGAGGCGATCCCGTACGCCGAGCTGCGCGCGAGAGCGCTGGCCATGGCCGCCCGGCTGCTGGCGGCCGGGCTGAAGACCCACGACCGCGTGGGGCTGGTCGCCGAGACGGACGCCGAGTTCGTGGTCGCCTTCTTCGCCTGCCAGTACGCGCGCCTGACGCCGGCGCCGCTGCCGCTGCCGGCGCCCCTGGGCGGCCGCGACGCCTATGTGGAACAGATCGCCCGGATGCTGGGATCGGCCCGGGCGGCCGCCGTGTTCGGGCCCGAGACGCTGCAGCCGTGGCTGGCCGAGGCGGCCAAGGCGGCGGACGTGAAGCTGGTGGGGCGCGTGGGCGAGCTGCCGGAAGCCGCCCCCGTGGCGCTGGAGCCTCCGCGGCCGGACGACCCCTGCTACGTGCAGTTCTCGTCGGGCAGCACGCGCAATCCGACCGGCGTGCTCTGCACGCACCGGGCGCTGATGGCCAACGCCTTCGCCGCCACGAGCAGCGGCCTGAAGGTGACCCCCGCGGACCGGGCGATCTCGTGGCTGCCGCTCTACCATGACATGGGACTGGTGGGCTTCCTGCTGATGCCGCTCTCGGGGCAGATGTCCATCGACCTGATGCCGACGGGCGCGTTCGTGCGCCGGCCGCTGCTGTGGCTGGACCTGATGTCGAAGAACGGCGGCACGATCAGCTACAGCCCTTCGTTCGGCTACGAGCTGTGCGCCAAGCGCGGCGACGGGTCGCGCGAGGGCCTCAAGCTGGACCAGTGGCGCGTGGCCGGCTGCGGCGGCGACATGGTGCGGCCGGGCCCGCTCACCGCGTTCGCCGAGCGGTTCGCCGCCGCCGGCTTCCGCCCGGAGGCCTTCGTGGCGAGCTACGGCATGGCCGAGGCGACCCTGGCGCTGACCATGGCGCCGCTCGACCGTGGCCTGGTCTTCGATTCCGTGGACGTGACGCGCATGGAGCGTGACGGGGCGGTCGTGAAGGGGACCGGCGCCCGGGCGCGGGGCTTCGTGCGCTGCGGGGGGATCTTCCCCGGTCACGAACTGGAGGTGCGCGACGAGGCCGGAACCGCCCTGCCCGAGCGGCAGGTTGGCCGCATCTTCGTCCGCGGGCCGTCGCTGATGCGCGAGTACTTCGGCGACAGGGCGGCGACCGAGGCGGTGCTGTCCGCCGACGGCTGGCTGGATACCGGCGACCTGGGCTACCTGGTGGACGGCGAGATCGTGCCGACCGGCCGGGCCAAGGACCTGATCCTGCTGAACGGCCGCAATGTCTGGCCGCAAGACCTGGAATGGACGGCGGAATCCGAGGTCGAGAAGCTGAAGAGCGGCGACGTGGCGGCCTTCTCCATCGATCGCGACGCGGGCGAGCAGCTGGTCGTGCTCGTGCAGGCGCGGACCTCGGATCCAGAGGTGCGGCGCGCGCTGGTGGACGACGTGGCGGCCCTGCTGCGCGCCCGTCACGGCGTGGAGGCGCAGGTGGAGCTGGTCGGCCACAACGCCCTGCCCCAGACCTCGTCCGGCAAGCTGTCGCGTTCGAAGGCGCGGGCGCTGTTCCTGGCGGGGGCCTTCAAGCAGGAGGTGCCGGCCTGAGGACGCCCTCGAGCTGTCGTCCCGGCTCCGCCAGCGGCGGACGGCGGGCCCCTGACGCGCTGCGCGCAGAGGACGGCCCCCGGGGCGCGGCATGAGGGGCCTCGCCGCGGTGACCGGAGCCACCGGGTTCCTCGGGCGCCAGCTCGTCCGGGTGCTGGCGGCCGACGGCTGGCGCGTGCGGATCCTGGCGCGGCGCGACCCCATCGACCCCCTCTGGCGCGACTGCGAGCCCGAGGTCGTGCCCGGCAGCCTGACGGACGAGGCCGCCCTGGCGCGGCTGGCGGCGGGGGCGAACGTGCTGATCCATGCCGCGGGGCTGGTGAAGGCGCCGAACCGGGCCGCCTTCGACGCAATCAACGCCCAGGGGGCGCACCGCGTGGCGCTCGCGGCGCGCGAAGTTCCCCACGTGATCCTGGTCTCGAGCCTGACGGCGCGCGAGCCGCAGCTGTCGCACTACGCCGCCAGCAAGCGGGCCGGCGAGGAGGCGATGCGGGTGGTTCTGGGCCCCCGGCTGACGGTGGCGCGGCCTTGCGCCATCTACGGCCCCGGGGACCGCGAACTGCTGCCGGTGTTCCAGGGTGCGGCGGTCTCGCCGGTGCTGCCGGTGCTGTCGGAGCGGGCGCGCGTGTCGATGATCCACGTCGAGGACGCCGCGCGCCAGGTGGCCGACCTTGCTGCAGCGCAGCCCGCCGGCCTGCTGACGGCGCTCTGCGACGATCGACCCGCGGGCTACGGCTGGTCCGAGCTGATGACGGCGGCGGCGAGGGCCTGCGGCCGTACGCCGCGGCTCGCGCCCGTTCCGTGGACGATCGTGCGCGCGATCGGAATCACAAATGATTTCACAGCGCTGCTGGGCGCCTCGCCGATGCTCACCTCCGCCAAGGCGCGCGAGCTGCTGCATCCGAACTGGGCGGTCGCCGAGGACGAGCGTACGAAAGGACTTTCGGCGGCGCGGTACGATCTGGAGGCCGGGTTCGCCGACACCGTGGCCTGGTACCGCAGTGCGGCATGGATGAAACATTAGCTGCGGTTTTGTGACCGGTCGGCGCACGGGTTGTGGAAATCGCGGTCGGACAAGGCTATGTGCGCGACTGGCGTGAACTGATCGAACAGGCCGTGGGGGGCCTCCGAATGGCGGAACTGACGACGGATCTGACCGTCCGCGAGGTGGCGCGAGCCGCCGAGACGGTCCTGGGCCGTAGCGTTCAGGTCACCCATGACACGGACATCGCCCGCGACCTCGCTGTAGATTCGCTTGCGCTGATGAACATCGTCATGGAGCTTGAGGATCGTTTCGACCTCTCGATTCCCCTTGATCGTCTGGCGACGGTGCAGACGGTTGGCGATCTCTCCGATCTGATCAACAAGCTGCGGGTGAAGGCTTAACGATGGGGCTCCTCGACAAGCACCTGGGCTACCGCGCCCCCCTCGACGGCATCCGCGCGGCCGGCGCCGATCCCTCGGCCGTTCGATTCGACGCCGTGCTCTCGCCGACCGAAGGCCTGCTCGACGGCCGGAAGGTCATCCTGCTCGGGACGAACAACTACCTGGGCCTGACGTTCGACCCCGCCTGCATCGAGGCGTCGGCCGAGGCGGTGAAGCAGTGGGGCACCGGCACCACGGGCTCGCGGTTCGCCAACGGCACCTTCGCCGGCCACACGGCGCTGGAGACGGCGCTCGCCAAGTTCTACGGCCGCAAGCACGCCATGGTGTTCACCACCGGCTACCAGGCCAACCTGGGCGGCATCTCCGGCCTCGTGGGCCGCGGCGACCACCTGATCCTGGACGCCGACAGCCACGCCTCGATCTATGACGCGGCCAAGCTCTCGGGCGCCGAGGTCATCCGCTTCCGCCACAACGACCCCGAGGACCTGGCCAAGCGCCTGCGCCGCATGGGCGACGCCGCCAAGGGCAGCCTGATCGTGGTCGAGGGCATCTACTCCATGATCGGCGACGTGGCGCCGCTGAAGGAGATGGTCGCCGTCAAGAAGGAGGCCGGCGCCTACCTCCTGGTGGACGAGGCCCACTCCATGGGCGTGCTGGGCGAGAAGGGCCGCGGCCTGGCCGAGGCGGCCGGCGTCGAGGCCGACGTCGACTTCATCGTCGGCACCTTCTCCAAGAGCCTGGGCGCCGTCGGCGGCTTCCTGGTCTCGGACGAGGACAATTTCGACCTGCTGCGCATCGTCAGCCGGCCCTACATGTTCACCGCCTCGCTGCCGCCGGCGGTGATCGCCTCCACGCTCGCCGCCCTGAAGCGGCTCGAGGAGGACTCCAGCCTGCGCACGCGCCTGTCGGCCAACGCGGACCGGCTCTACGACGGCCTGCGCGACATGGGCTACGCCGTGGGGCCCCATGCGAGCCCCATCACCGCCGTGGTGATGCCCGACCAGGCGACCGCCGTGATGATGTGGAACGCGCTGCTGCAGCGGGGCGTCTACCTGAACCTCGCGATCCCGCCGGCGACGCCCGAGAACAAGTCGCTGCTGCGTTCCAGCGTCAGCGCGGCGCACACGCCCGAGCAGATCGACCAGGTGCTGGCGATCTTCGAGGATCTGGGCGTTGAGTTCGGGCTGCTCCAGCGGGCGCGGCGCGCCTCGGCCTGACCCCCGAAGCCACAACTTCGACTTGATCGCCTTGCAATTGCCCGTTGCGATCGGCGGGCGTAGCGTTCGCACCTCTGGCATGGAGGGCGATGGATGGCGACGCTGGTCTACAACAACGCGGGCAAGATCCGGGACAAGAAGCTCACGCCCAAGCTCGAGAAGCTTCTGACCGACGCCGCCGAGGCGGTGGGGATCGACAAGGTGTCGGTGACCTCGGGCGGTCAGGATCCGATCGGGACGCCGAATGCGCGCCGGACCGGCTCGACCCGGCACGACGGCGGCCAGGCGGCGGACATCCAGCTGCTGGACGACGGCGAGGTGCTGGATTTCGACAAGCAGCGCAGCCGTTTCGAAGCCTTCGTCACCAAGGCCGCGAGCCTGGGCGCCACCGGCATCGGCGCGGGCGTCGACTACATGGGCACGAAGACCATCCACGTGGGCTTCGGGTCGAAACTGGTGTGGGGCGCAGGCGGCAAGAGCGTGAACGCGCCCACCTGGCTGAAGACCGCGGCCGCCAAGGGGTGGGGCCAGCCGGCCCCCGCCGCCCCCGCCAAGGCGAAGGCGGGACGCAACGTCGTGATCGCCCGTGGGGGGCTGAAGCTGCGCGGCGGACCCGCCCAGACGTTCCCCGAGGCCAAGACGCTCAAGTTCGGAACCGAGCTCGTCGTGCGGTCGTTCGGAGGCCCTGGTGGAGACTGGGCGCTTGTCGACCTCGAAGATGACGGTCAGCTCGACGGCTTCGTTTTCGCGGCCTTCCTCGCGCCGGTCGAGGATGACGACGACGCGACCTGAAGCTGCCGCGGCCAGGAGACGAACGCCGGCCCTGCGCCTCGGCGCGCTGCTGCTCGCGCTGACCGCGCTTGCGGCGTGCGGCGACGGCGCCGAACCGCGCGCGGCCTCGTCCTCCCCTCCTCCGCCGGCGGCGTCGGCCAGGCCGGCTCAGCCCGAGCCGCCACGAAACGGCATACCCGCGGCGTTCCTGGGCGCGTGGGACCTGCGGCCCGCCGACTGCAGCCAGGGGGGCGGCGACGGACGGCTGGTGATCGGCGCCGGCGGGCTCAAGTTCTACGAGAGCGAGGGACGCGTGGACTCGGCGAGGGTCGAGGGCGACACCCTCACCGTGACGGCTTCCATGACGGGCGAAGGCGAAACCTGGACCGAGACCTACCGCTTCCAGCTCATGCCCGGCGGCGGGGAGCTGGTTCAGCGTGTCTCGCCGGGAGACGATGGCCTTCGGCGCGTCCGCTGCAGCGTGGCCCCCTAACCCCGGCCTCGCAGGCGGGCGCTCGTACGGCGTCCGGAGGGCTTCAGCGCCGAGGACGCGTGTCGGCGTAGGCCTCGGGGTGCGGCGTGGCGGCGGGTGCGCCCTGGCGAGGCGCCCGGCCGGCCGCCTGGTCGAGACGGTCCAGGTCCAGGATCAGGACGCCGGCGTCCTCAATGCGCAGGATGCGGTCGCTCTCCCAGGCCCGCATCAGGCGCGCGACCGTGTCGCGTTGCAGCCCCGCGTGCGCCTCGATCGTGCCGTCGGCCGGGAGGATCGGGAGACGAAGGCCGGCCGCCTCGATGTGGCCGTGCTCGTCGCACAGGCGGCGGAGCGCGCGCGCCAGGCGCGTGCGGGCGTCGTGGAAGACGATCTCCTCGAGCATCTGGTTCGAAGCCCGCAGGCGGCTGCACAGGAGGGTCACGACCTGCAGCATGGCCGCCGGATGGGCCTGCAGGACCGGCATCAGGGCCTCGCGCTCGATCTGCAGCATCTGGGTGGGCCGCACGGTGACCGCGGTCGCCGTGCGCGGGCCCTCGTCAAGAAGGGCGATCTCGCCGAACAGATGGCCCGGCCCCGAAATGCCGAGGACCACCTCGCGGCCGTCCAACGCGTGCACACAGAGCTTCACCTGTCCGCTGACGACGACGAACAGAGACGTCTCGTAATCGCCCTCGAGGAACAGGATGTGGTTGGGTTCGAGCGTCCTGCGGACGGCGGTCGCGGCGACGGCCTGGAGCGCCGCGGCGGGGAGACCTGCGAAAAGCGGCTGCCGCCGCAACTGGTTCACCAGGGAGTCGTCGAGCACGGTTGTCATGCAAGCGCCACATTGGCCTCAGATTGCGCCGTTCTCAACAGGTATGCGGCCGCCACCCCGGATTCCAGGGGCCGTCGCTGGACGGTCTAGCGGCGGGCAAGGCGCCGGCGTCGCCGCAGCTCCAGCCAGGCCCCGGGGGCGGCCAGGAAGGGATGACGCTCGCGCCAGGGCGTGAGCTCGATCTCGATGCCGGTATGGCGGGCGATCTTGTATGCGGCGTAGCGGGCCGCCCCGTCGAACGTGAAGGCCGCCTTCAGGATCCGCACCACGTTGAGGGGCTTGCCGGCCAGGCTGGGCAGCGTCCAGCCCGGGAGACCCCGGCGATCGGGAACCAGCATCCCCCCCTCCTCGGTGTGACGGACGCCCGCGGCCGTCCAGGCGAGCGGAAGGAGTGCGTCGTAGCGGTCGCCGTCGTGGGCCAGCACGGTGTCGGCGCGGTCGGCGGACTCCACGCGGAACTCGGCGGCGTACGTCCGGCGGAACAGGGCCGACCAGAAGGCGGCGGCGGGCCCGCGCTCCGGTCCCAGGGCGGCGGCGAAGCGGCTGGCGGTGGCGACGGCCGAGGCGACGGCGGCGCGGACGGCGGCGGCCGACGCCTCGTCGGCCGCCCAGACGCGCTGGCAGGGCTGCACGAAGCGGGCCCAGACGGTGGTGTCCAGGGTCCGCCCCTCGGCGGCCCGCCGGAACGTGGCGAGCGGCAGCGTGGCGACCTTGGCCTTCAGCGGCGGAGCGCCGGCCGCGACCGCGATCTCGTGGTAGCTGACCTCGGGCCACAGGACGGCCTCCACGGCGCCGCGCAGGCCCCGGCGGTGGGGGCGCCGGGTCAGGCGGTAGAAGTCCAGCACGCCCGAGAGGTCGCCCGTCCGCAGGGTGGAGCCGTAGTAGAGCACGGCGGCGTCCACCGCCGGATCGGCGAGGGCCGCGGCCAGGCGAACGACGGCGTCGGGCGCCGGGGCGGCCAGTTCGGCCTCCAGCCTGGCCTCGAGCGCATCCCTCATGGGATCACGAACTCCAGCTCCGGGCCCTGCCGGAGGGTGAGCGCGCCGCCCTCGAAGATCTCGCCGTCGAGGACGAAATGACCCGCGAACGAGAGGTCGATCTCGGCGATGTCCCGGCGGCGGTAGCCGGCGCCGGCCAGCCAGGGCGGATCGCGGCCGGCCAGGATGGCGGGGACCGCGGCGGCGAGGCGGCGGGGCGGCGCCTCCACCGAGAGGACCTTGAGCCCCTCGTGCGGCGGTCCGAAGGGCTTCAGCCCCAGCGGGAAGCGCTTCAGGGTCGAGGCCAGGACGAGGAACCAGGCGCGCTCGGGCTCGTCCCCCAGGCGGGCCGGCTCGCCGCGACGCCAGGGGTCCTCGGGGCCGCCGACGAAGGTGCGGCCCGCCGCGCCCACGATGGTGACCGCGATGGCGGCGCTGTCGAAGAAGCCGCGGCGGTGGTTTGTCTGCGCGAGCTCGGTCCCGCGCACGAAGGCGCCGAATCCGAACAGGAAGCCCCGGCGCTCCGGCGTGGCGAGGCCCGGGCGCACCACCTCCAGGCAATGCCGGCGCTTGGGCGGCTTGCCCGCCCGGACGGCGGCAAGGAGATCCTCCAGCGTGGAGCCCAGCGGCACGCCGAGGTCGAGGGCGAGCGCATTGGTCTTGCCGTTGGGCACGATAGCGACCCGCGGCGTGCGGCCGCCGTAGGCCTCGGGCAGGCGCGTGAGCACCTCGCGGATCGTCCCGTCGCCGCCATCGATGGCGACCAGCTCCACGCCCTCCGCGGCGAAGCGGCGCAGCGCGGCGTACAGCTCGCCTTCGTGCTCGGGCGCGACGTCCAGGACATCGTCCGGCAGCGGGAGCCTGCCCCCGGCGCGCTGGTTGCGGTGGCTCTTCTGGTTCCAGATGACGCCCGCGCGGATCACCGCGACAGCCACGAGACGACGCGTTCGCGCGGCGTGGCGAAGGCCTGGACCAGCTGGACGGTGTGGACCACGAGGCTGAGCGCGGTCCAGATCGCGACCAGGTAGAAGCCGACGTCCGGCCGGCCCAGCGCCCAGGCCGGCGTCAGGATCAGGAGGTTCGGGTTCCGGCGGGCGGTGATCTGACGGAAGAAGCTGTCGAAGGGGCGCCACGCATGCACGTGCATGCCGAACGCCCGCATGAAGATCCCCTCCTCCACGCGCTGCACGACGTAGCCGACCAGGATGACCGCCAGCGCGAGTTCGGGCAGCGGCAGCGGGCTCACAGACATCCACTCGACGTACCAGCCGGCCGGGGGCGGGCTGGCGAGATGGAAGGCGCCGACGTACCAGGCCCACCACCAGAACGGCGGGTGGATCAGGTCGATGCCGTGGTCGAAGACGTTGCCGATCTTCGACGAGGTCATGGTGACCCGGGCGAGCTTGCCGTCCACGGTGTCGAGGAACGTCATGATCCAGGCGCAGATCAGCCCCAGGCCGAACTGGCCGTTCCAGAAGTAGTACTGGGCCCCGAGCACGAGCAGAAAGCCTAGGAACGTCACCATGTTGGGCGTGAAGCCTGCCATGGCGCACCAGCGGGTCACGATGCGCGCCGGCACGGGCCAGACATGCTTGGTGACGAGGTCGGTGACGCCCTTGTACGAGCCCTTGAAGGTTCGGGCCTCGACGGCGCGGACGTTCTCGCGGCTGAGTTTCAGGAGGATCGGCTCCTCCCGCTTCCGGAGTTCCTGGTTGTAGCTGAGCTCCTCCAGCGACAGCCGGGTCAGCCCCCCGGGATCGCGCCCGGCCTCCAGGGCCGCCGCAGCCTCGTCCGCACGCGCCGCGGGCACGTGGGCGGCGACCGCCTCGCCGTCGGCGGCGACCAGCACCGCGCCGGGGCGGGCCACGAGGGTCTTGATGACGCTCTCGTCGTAGACCCAGGTCCCGCGCGTGAGGACCACGGTCCCGCCGGGCGGGGCCGAATCGGCGACGCCGGCCCGGCGGTAGATGCGCCGGAGCCGTTCGCGCCCGGTCATGCCCCAGATCCGGACGTCGCTGTCGCCCAGGATCCGGCCCGCCGGGGCCCCCTCCACGTTCGTCTGCAAACCAAGCCTCTGACGCAAATCGGTGGAACCTGATACCGAGCGTCGTTCCCTTAGGAAAGCCGCGCCCTCGTTTGACCGCCTTTCGCCTCGCCCACATCTCGGATCCGCATCTGCCGCCGCCCGACCTGCCGTTCCGGTGGCGGGACATGGCGTCGAAGCGCGCGCTGTCGCGCCACGCGTGGCGGCGCAAGCACCGGCGGCACGACAAGCGCGTTCTGGACGCGCTGACCGGTCACATCCGGGGCCGCGGCGTCGACCACCTCGCCGTCACGGGCGACCTGATCAACTTCGCCACGCCCGAGGAGTTCGCCGCGGCCCGCGCGTGGCTGGAGACCCTGGGCGACCCCGCCGACGTCACCGTGAGCCCCGGCAACCACGACGCCCTCGCGGCCCACGGCGCGCCCGAGGCCTTCGCGCCCTGGCGCCCCTGGCTGGGCGACGGGGATGCGGACGGGTTTCCGTACCTGCGGGTGCGCGGCCCGGTCGCGATGGTCAACCTCTCGTCCGCGCGCCCCACGCCGCTGCACCTGGCCACCGGGACGCTCGGACGCGAGCAGGTCGAGGCCGCACGGGCTCTGCTGGACCAGGCACGCGGGCGCTTCCGCGTGGTCCTGGTGCACCATCCGGTGTCCCGCGGCGTCGTGTCCGGCCGCAAGTCGCTGACGGACGCCGATGCGCTGAGGGCCGCGGTCGCGGACGCAGGGTGCGAACTTGTCCTGCACGGCCATGCGCACGAGGCGGTGCTGAGCAGCCTTCCGGGTCCCGCCGGCCCGATCCCCGCGCTGGGCGTGCCCTCGGCGTCCACGCCCCTCGGCCGCCCGCACGACCAGGCCGCGCGCTGGAACGAGATCGAGGTCACGGCCGAGGGCGGCGGCTTTCGCGCCGGGGTCACGGCGCACGGCCTGGCGCCGGATCGGACGGTGGCGACGCTGGGGCGCTTCCACCTCATCTAGCGGCTAAACACCTTGTTTAAGCGGCTGGCCGGTTTATAAATGTGCATTCATTTATAAACGGGAGCGGTCGCATGGAGAGGCCTCTCGAGGGGCAGGTTGCGCTTGTGGCCGGCGCCACCCGCGGGGCGGGCCGCGGGATCGCCCGGGCGCTCGCCGAAGCGGGCGCGCGCGTCTACTGCACCGGGCGCAGCGCGGCAGGCCATCCGCCCGGCATGGACCGGCCCGAGACGCTCGACCAGACGGTCGCGCTGATCGAGGGGGCCGGCGGCCAGGCGGTCGGCGTCCGCGTCGACCACACCCATGAGGACGAGGTGGCCGCGCTCGCCGCGCGCATCGGCGACGAGGCGGGCCGCCTCGACGTGCTGGTGAACAGCGTCTGGGGCGCTGACCCGATGATCGACTGGGGCAAGCGCTTCTGGGAGGCGGACCTCTCGGGCGTGCGCGCCTATCTGGACCAGACGCTGGTCAGCCACCTGATCACCAACCGCCACCTGGCCCCGATGATGGTGGCGGCGAAGCGTGGCCTGATCGTCGAGGTGATCGACGGCCATCTGCCGGGATACCGCGGGCACCTCCTGTACGATCTCGTCAAGGCGGCGCTGGGACGGGCGGCCTACGGCATGGCCGCCGAGCTGCTGCGCACCGGCGTGACCGCCCTCGCCGTCTCGCCGGGCTTCCTGCGCTCGGAGGCGGTGCTCGAGCACTTCGGGGTGACCGAGACGACCTGGCCCGACGCCGTCGCCAAGGACCCCTACTTCGCGGAGTCGGAGTCGCCGGCGCTGGTGGGACGCGCGGTCGCGGCCCTGGCGGCGGACCCACACGTCGGGCGCAAGGCGGGCCTCACCCTCTTCGCCGCCGACGTGGCGCGCGAGTACGGTTTCACGGACGTCGACGGGCGCACGCCGGACTTCCACGGGTTCTTCGACGCCCAGGCGAAGGCCATGGCGTCGGCCGACCCGCCGCCGCAGGACGACTACAGCCGCTTCCTGATGTGGTCGCGGTACTGGCAGATCCACCGCGTGCCCGAGCGGCGTGAACTGGCCGAGGACCTGGCGCGGGCGCTGGGCTTCGCCGACCTGGGGCCGGGCCTCGCGCCCGTGGCGCGATGAGCGCCGCGACGCCCTCTCCCGCCGTCATCGGCCTGCGGGCGGGCCGGGGCGGCTGCGTGGCCGTCGCCGTGACGGCGGGGCCGCGCGTCGTGCTGTCGGCCTTCCTGGCGACCGCGGAGCCGGGCGACCGCCTCGCCCTGGAGCCCTACGCCGTCGCCTACGAGCGGGCCCGGCAGGGCGCGACGGCCGAGGCCGCCGCAGCGGTCGAGGAAGGCCGCCGCCGTCAGGACGCCCTGGCCGCGGCGGCGCTGAGCGGGCTGGTGGAGCGGCTGCGGCGCCGGGGCGAGGCGCCCGCGTCGGCGGCGCTGCTGGTCAACCGCGCGGGCTGGATCACCGACCTCCTGGCGTACAGCCTCGGCGCGCCCGAGCACCCCGCGGTGGCCGAAGGACTGGCCGTGCGCGAGGCGATGCGCGCGGCGTGCCGGCATTGCGGCCTGACCTGCGCCGAGATCGACGAGAAGTCCCTGCCCGAGGCGGCGCGCGATCGGCTTACCCTCGGCGCGGACGAGATCGAGGCGACTCTCAAGGCGCTGGGCGCCGACGCGGGTAAGCCCTGGCGCAAGGAGCAGAAGCTGGCGGCGCTGGCCGCCTGGGCGCAGCTGGGAGCCTGCTAGGCGTGCCGCGGAAGAAGTCGATCAGCGACGAGGCGATCCTGGAGCGCGCCCTGCCCCTGATGGCCGCGGCGGGGCCGGCGGGGTTCACGCTGGCCGACGTGGCGCGCGACGTCGGCGTGTCGCCGGCCACGCTGCTCCAGCGCTTCGGCGACAAGCAGACGCTGGTGGCGCGCGCCTTCGCCCACGACAACGTCCGCTTCACGGCCTGGGTGGCCGGGCTGCCCGACGGCGTCGGCAGCGAGGTCGTGATCGGCATCTACACCGACGCCACCCGCCTGTTCGGAGACAACCCGAGCCTCGCCGACCACCTGCTCTGGCTTCGCGAGGACATCCGCGACCCGGCCATGAACCGCCTGGCGCGGGAGCGGTTTGCCCTGTTCCGGGCTGCGATCGTGCGGCGGCTGCCGCCGCTGCCGATCCCGGCGGAGCGGGCGGCCGCGCTGCTCGACGCGCAGCACCACGGCGCCCTGGTGCAGTGGGCGATGGACCCGCAGGGCTCGCTGGCCGATCACGTGCGGCAAAGCCTCACCGACTGGTTCCGGCTCGCCGGCGCCTGAGCGCACGAAAGCCGCCGTTCCCGCTTTCGCCGCGGGGGGCCGGTCCCTATGATCGCGCTTCGCCGCACCGCCAGGAACGCACCGTGAGCAACGCCACCGCCCGCAAGTTCGGGCACCCGAACACCCTGGTCGCGGAGACCGCGAAGTGGCTGGTGCTCGTGCGGCCGCAGCAGCCGACCTACGGATCGCTGGTGCTGGTCTGCAAGGAGGAGGCGACGGCCTTCTCGGATCTCTCGGCCGAGGCCTTCGCCGACCTCAAGACCGCCGTGGACGGCGTCGAGGCGCTGCTTCGCCATACTGTGGCCTACGAGCGCATCAACTACCTGATGCTGATGATGGTCGACCCTGACGTCCATTTCCACGTGCTGCCGCGCTACGACGGCGAGCGCAGCCATGGCGGCCATGTGTTCCGGGATGCGGGCTGGCCGGGTCCGCCGGCGCTTGCGTCGCACGTCGCGCTGAGCGAGGAGGAGGCCGGCGCGCTGGCCGCCGAGTTCGCCGCCCTCTGGCGGGCATGACCGCCGCACCCCGGGGGACCGATTGAGCCGCATCGACCGCTACCTGCTCCGGCTGGCCTTCTGGCCGATGGTCGGGGCGACCGGGGTCACCCTGATCGCGCTGCTCCTGGAGCGCACGCTGCGGCTGCTCGACCTGCTGGCGGCGTCCAGCGACCGGTTCGGCTTCGTGGCGCAGCTCGCGGTGAACCTGGTGCCGCACTATGTGGGCCTGACCCTGCCGGCCGCGTTCTTCCTGGCCCTGATCATCGTCGTCAACCGGATGAACCAGTCCTCCGAGGTGGACGCCCTCCTGGCCGCCGGCGTGTCGCTGACGCGGCTGGCGGCGCCCTACCTCTGCCTGGCCGCGGGGCTGGCGGCGGTGAGCCTGGTGGTGTTCGGCTTCCTGCAGCCCTACAGCCGCTACGCCTATCGCGCCGTGCTGCACACCGCCCAGAACGCCGGCTGGAACGGGCTGGTCCCCGCCGAGACGATCCTGATCCCGTCCAAGGACCTGACGATGACGACCGACGCCGCCGATGCGGCCGGCCAGCAGCTCAGCCGGGTCTTCATCCGCCGGATCACCGAGACCGGTCGCGAGGAGATCACCACCGCCGGCATGGCCGAGGTCCGCCGCACGGCCGACGGCCGCAACGTCCAGCTGATGCTCAAGAACGGCCAGCAGCTTCGCTATGACCGCCAGGGTCACCCCGAACTCCTCAGCTTCGAGGACTTCACGATGCAGCTGCCGGTGCAGGGGCCAGCCCGGCTGCTGCGGTCGCGGGGCGGCGACGAGCGGGAGCTGACCCTCTTCGAGCTGGCCGACCAGGCCGAGAGCGGACGCACGTCGATCCCGCGCGACACCCTGCTGGGCGAGCTCTACGGGCGGCTGGCGCGCGCGCTTGTGCTCCCGCTGCTCCCACTGCTCGCGGTGCCGCTCGGGCTGGCCGCCAAACGCAGCGGCCGCGCGCCGGGCGTGATCGTGGGCGGCCTCCTGCTGCTGGCGTTCTACCACGCCGTCCAGCTGGGCGAGGGCCTGGCCGACACGGGGCGGGCGAACCCGGCGCTCGCCGTGGGCCTGCCCTTCGTGGTCTTCGCGAGCATCGCGATCGTGGTCTTCGTCAGCAGCCGCAAGCGGCCCGGGGAGACCCCGATCGGCCGGGTGATGGAGCTGATCGCCACCCAGGTCGCGCGCTTCAAGCTGCGTCGCGCGGGCCAGGCGCAGCCGGCATGACGCTCTCGAGCTACCTGCTGCGCCTGATGGGGTCGCGGATCCTCGCGGCCCTGGCGATCATGGTCGGCATCCTGCAGATCCTCGACCTGCTGGACGTGACCACCGAGATCCTGGACCGCAAGCTGGGCGCCGAGGGCGTGGCCTACTACGCGATGCTGCGGCTGCCGCGCCTGATCGAGCAGGCGGCGCCGCTTTCGGTGCTGGCGGGCTCGCTGTTCGCCTTCGGCAAGCTGGCCGGCGAGAGCGCCGTCACCGCCATGCGCTCGACGGGGATATCGGCCTACCGCGTGACGATGATCGCCGCGCCGGCCGCCCTGGCCCTGGCCGTGGCGCAGCTCGCGATCGGCATGGTCATCGCTCCGCGCACCGACGCGCAGCTTTCGACCTGGTGGCAGAGCTCGACGCCGGCGGATCCGGACAAGGTGGTGGATCCCCTCACCTTCCGGCTTGGCGACGAGATCGTCGTCGCGGTGCCCCGCGATCCGGACGGACGGAGCCTGGAGAAGGTGACCATCTACCGGCGCGACCAGACGGGACGCCTAGTGCAGCGGACCACCGCGCAGGCGGCGGTCTACGAGAACGAGCGCTGGCGGCTGGTGGAGCCGCGGTTCGAAACCCTTGGCGCGGCCAGCATCGCCGAGGGCGCGGCGCGGTCCATGGACTGGTCGGACACGCTGAAGCCGGGGGACGTGCGGACGCTGGCCATGGGGCAGACGTCGGTGACCCCGGCGGAGGCCAGCCGGGCGCTCGCCGGCGGCCTCTCGGTTCGGCCACGGACGTTCTACGACACCCAGCTGCAGCGGGCCTGGGCGGCGCCTGCCGCGTGCCTGGTGATGCTGCTGCTGGCCGCGCCTGCCGCGCTGGCGAACTTCCGCGGCGGCGGCGCGACCCTGATCGTCCAGTGCCTGGCGTCGGGCCTGCTGTTCCTGGTGTTCGACGGCGCCTTCACGGCGCTGGGCGAGAACGGCGCCGCGCCGCCCCTGCTGGCGGCCTGGGCGGCGCCCGCCATGTTCGCCGCGTTCGGATTGACCATGCTGATCTATCGCGAGGGCTAGCGCCTTGGGGGGCGTCCAGATCCAGCCGGTCGAAACAGCCGCCGACCTTGAGCGGTTCATCCGCGTGCCGATGCGGCTGGGCGCGGGCGACCCGAACTACATCGCGCCCCTGATGTTCGAGCGCCGGGAATCGCTCTCGGCCAAGGGCAACCCGTTCTTCGAACACGCCGACGTGCAGTTCTGGCTGGCGGTGCGGGACGGCCGCGACGTGGGCCGGATCAGCGCCCAGATCGACCACCTGAACCCCACGACGAAGGACGGCGTCGGCCACTTCGGCATGGTCGCGGCCGAGGACGACGCCGAGGTCTTCGCCGCCCTGTTCGCCACGGCCGAGGCCTGGCTGAAGGCGCGGGGCTGCCGCACGGCCGTCGGGCCGGTGAACCTCTCTACCAACGAGGAAGTGGGCCTGCTGGTGGAGGGCCACGAGGCCCCCCCGATGTTCATGATGGGCCACGACGCGCCGCACACGCCCGGCCGCATCGAGGGCGCGGGCTACGCCAAGGCCAAGGACATCTTCGCCTATGTCTGCAGCGTGGCCGACGACCTGCCCGCGCCGATCCTGCGGCGGGTGCGCAAGGGTCCGGCCGAGGGCGTCACCCTGCGGATGCTGGACATGAAGCGTTTCGACGCCGAGGTCCGCACCCTCACGAGCATCCTGAACGACGCCTGGAGCGAAAACTGGGGCTTCACACCCACCACCGAGGCGGAAACCCAGGCATTGGCGTCGACGCTGAAGTTGGTGATCGACCCGCGGCTGACGTGGTTCGCCGACATCGACGGCGAGCCGGCGGGCTTCATGGTGTTGCTGCCCAACATCAACGAGGCGATCGCCGACCTGAAGGGCCGGCTGTTCCCGTTCGGCTGGGCCAAGCTGCTTTGGCGGCTGAAGGTGAAGGGCGTGAAGACCGGCCGCGTGCCCCTGATGGGCGTGAAGCGCAAGTTCGCCGCCAGCCTGCGCGGCCAGCTCCTGCCCTTCCAGCTGATCGACGCCGTGGCCCAGCAGGCGCGCAAGCTGGGCTACGAGCGCTACGAACTCTCGTGGATCCTGGAGGACAACGCCGCCATGCGCCGCATCTGCGACGTCGGCGGCGCGAAGGTCTACAAGACCTATCGGCTGTACCAGAAGGCGCTCGCTTGAGCGGGTTCGCCGCGCTGGTGCTGGCCGGCTCGCGGCCCGGCGCGGTCGATGCGGTCGCGGCCTATGGGGAAGCGACGCACAAGGCCCTGATCCGGCTGCAGGGCCGCACCCTGCTGGCGCGGGTGGCCGTGGCGCTGCGCGACGCAGGCGCGGGCCGGATCGCCGTCGTCTCCAGCCACCCGGATGTGCGGCGCGAGGCCGAAGTCCTGGGCCTGGAGGTCCTGGACGAGCAGGCCGGACCCAGCCTGAGCGTCAAGGCCGCGGGCGCGCACCTGGGGACCCCGCTGTTGGTGACGACGGCGGATCACGCGCTGCTGGACGGCGAGTGGGTCCGCCGGTTCCTGGACGACACGCCGAGCGACGCCGACGTCGCCGCCCTCGTGGCCGGCCGCGCCACCGTGGAACGGGCCGCCCCAGACACCCGGCGCACCTGGCTGAAGCTCGCCGACGGGCACTGGAGCGGCTGCAACCTGTTCTACCTGGCCAACGCGCGCGCGCTGGCCGTGGTCGACCTCTGGCGGCGGGTGGAGGCCGAGCGGAAGCGCCCGTGGCGCATGGCGGGCATCCTGGGCGTCGGCATGCTGGCGAGCTATGCGTTGGGCCGGCTGACGCTCAAGGCCGCGGCCGAACGGCTTGGCCGGCTTGCCGGCGTCACTGCGGCGATCGTGGAGACGCCCTACGGCCTGGCTTCGGTGGACGTGGACAAGCCCGCCGACCTGGACCTGGTGCGGAAGATCGTCGGCGACGCGTAGCCGCCTCTCGCCGCGCGTCCGATGCTTAGGCCGGGACGGTCCAGCCGCTTGAGAGGCGGTTGAGGTTGTCGACGTCCTGGGGGAAGTCCATTTCCCCCCATTCGAGGCCCTCGATGGAGCAGACCTTCACGTCGACGCCCGCGCGGGCGAGCTCGTCGATGACGGACAGGTACCAGCGGCGCAGGCCCTCGGGGTGGGCCAGGACGCTCTCGACGCCGGCGCGGAACTTGGCCGCGCCCGCCTTGGAGAAGCGCAGGAAGCCGATGCTCTCGGCGTCATAGGCCTCGATGGTCTTGCCGATGGCGACGAGGCGGCCGTGCTCGGTCAGCACCTTCATGTCGTCGGCGTCGTAGGCGGGCTTGCGGTCGATGGTGACCGTGATCTCGGCGGGCGGCGCCGCCAGCAGCGCCTCGGCCACGCCCGGACCGAACAGCGTGTCCCCGTTCAGCACCAGGATCTCGCGGTCGAATTCCTCGCGGACGATCCAGCACGAGGCGGTGTTGTCGCTGACGGTGTAGAAGGGGTTGAAGGCCAGCCGGACGGGCATGGCGAGCCCCAGCTTGGCGATCTCGGCCTCCACGGCGTCGGCGCGGAAGCCCGTCACGATGACCGTTTCGGCCACCCCGGCCGCCTGCAGGCGCAGGAGCTGCCACGCCAGCAGGCTGCGGCCGGAGAGCTCGACCAGGCACTTGGGACGGTCCTCGGTGAGCGGCAGGAGGCGCTTGCCCTGGCCGGCGGCGAGGATGATGGCTCTGTTCGGCGCGGTCACGTGGTGGTCCGTCTGCGGAGCCGGCCCTTATGTCGGGCCGGACCCCAAAAGTGAAGAGACCTCGCAGGGCGAACAGCCCGCGAGGTCCCTGACACCGTACACGCGGCGCAATGCGAGGCGCCGCTGCATCCCGCCCTACTTCAGGTGGGCCGCCAGGTGCTTGTTCATCTCGAACATGCTGACCTTGTCCTTGCCGCCGAAGATCGGCTTCAGCTTGGCGTCGGCCAGGATCTCGCGCTTGTTCGCGGGATTCTGCAGGTTGTTCTTCTTGATGTAGTCCCAGATCTTCGAGACGGTTTCCCCGCGCGAAAGCTGGCCCGAGCCCACGACGGCGGCCAGTTCGGCGGAGGGCGTCAGGGGCTTCTGCAGGGCGTTCGTGTTTTTTCCAGTGGCCATGGGCTCCCCCAGCTAGTGAGTGTCGCACGACCGCCCGGCGGGGGGCCGGGTCCGAGTCGCTTGGATGCATCCTAACGCGGAAGAGGCGGCGCGCCACCGGAGATGCGCCACGGGGGGGCCGGCGTCGTCGGGTTGTCCGCCTCGAAGGCGCGTGACGCCGCTGCCGCGGGGCGCAGAACGCGGTGCATCAGGTCGATCAGGCCTGGCCCATCCGGCTCCTCGCCGTAGACCTCGATGTCGAACAGGACGCCCGCCGCAGCCAACGCCGTCTCGACGACGCCCGCACGGCCCGCGTGTCCGCCAAGCTGGTATCCGATGCGGACGAACCCATTGATTCTCTGGGCAATCTCCACCGCGGACCGGGGGCCGAAGCCACGCCCTCCGTAGGCCGCCACGGCGGCGATCCGCTCGGCGCGCCAGCCCGCGAGCACCAGCGCGAGGTCGGCCCCGGCCCCGAAACCAACCACCCCCACCCGTTCATCGTCGCAGCCGCGCTCGTCCGCCAGGTGGTCCAGAGCGGCCCAACCGGCCTCACGACGGTCATCGGCCGAGAGGTCCGACAAATCGGGCGCCAGGACGAAAAAGCTGTGGGCGGATAACCGGGCCGCCCAGGAAAGCAGCCTCGAATCCAGCCCACGGCGCCCTCCGAGCAGCAGAATCGGCGGGTGGCGGCCGGGTGTGGGCGGGGTGGCGACGGCGGCGTCGACGGCGCCGTCGTCGAGGGCGATCTCGATCAGGGCGTGAGGCATGGACGAGACTTTATTCCTACTCGTTTTATAGGAATATATGGAATGTCTCGGCGCCTCTTCAGATTTGCTGGGCGCGCCATGCCACGTGGCCTCCGTTACGGCGCCCACAGCCAACGGACGTTTGACATAACCCCACGGCAGGAGGCCAGATTTCCGCCAACGAACAAGAGCTTGTCGGGAGGCGTAGCGTCATGGGCTGGACCATTGCGGATATCTGGGAAGCGATCGCGCGGTCGCAGCCCGATCAGGCGGCCCAGATCCAGGCGGACCGGGTGCTGACCTGGTCCCAATTCGACGCCCGCGCGGACGCGCTCGCGGCGCACTTCATCGCCAAGGGCCTCAGCCGCCAGGGCAAGGTCGCGGGCTACCTGTTCAACGGGCCGGAGTACCTCGAGACCTACTTCGCCGCGTTCAAGGGCGGGTTCGCGCCGGTCAACACCAACTACCGCTACGGGCCCGAGGAGGTGCGCTACCTCTTCGACAACGCCGACGCCGAGGCCGTGGTGTTCCACGCGGGCTTCACCGAACTGCTGGAGAAGATCCGGCCCCAGCTGCCCCAGGTGAAGGCCTGGGTGGCGGTGGCCGAGCCGGGCCACACCGTGCCCGCCTGGGCGGAAGACTACGACGCGATCGTCGCGAAGGCGCCGGCGCAGCGTCCGGTGAAGGCGCCCTGGGGACGGTCGGGCGACGATCTGCTGCTGCTCTACACCGGCGGCACCACCGGGATGCCGAAGGGCGTGATGTGGCGCCAGGACGACCTGTTCCAGGTCCTGGGCGCAGGCGGCAACGCGGCGCTGGGGATCCCGCCGGCGACCTCGATCGAGGAGCTGGTGGTGCGGATCAAGGGGCCTGAGCACCTGAAGCCCACGTCGATGGTCGCCGCGCCGCTGATGCACGGCACCGGCCAGTTCTCGGCCTTCATCGCCTTCAACGCCGGCGGCACGGTGTGCACCCTGCCCTCGCGCAAGTTCAACGCCATCGAGCTGTGGAACGAGGTCGAGCGGCTGAAGGCCACCAACATCGTTATCGTGGGCCTTGCGTTCTCCACGCCGATGCTCGAGGCGCTCGACGCCAATCCCGGGAAGTGGGACCTCTCGAGCGTCCGGGCCATGAGCTCGTCGGGCTCGATGTGGAGCTACGAGAACAAGCGCGGGCTGCTGGGGCACATCCCGCAGGCGATGATCGCCGACAGCTTCGGCTCGTCCGAGGCCGTCGGACTGGGCGCCTCGGCGTCGGCCGCGGGCCAGGAGGCCCAGACGGCGGCGTTCATGCTGGGCCCGAACACCGGCGTGTTCCGCGAGGACGGAACCCGCGTGGAGCCCGGCTCGGGCGAGCGCGGGCTGGTGGCGGTCACGGGTTTCCTCCCGCTCGGCTACTACAAGGACGAAGAGAAGACCGCCAAGACGTTCAAGGTGATGGAAGGCGTCCGCTGGAGCGTCCCCGGCGACTGGGCCGAGGTGAACACGGACGGGACGCTGAAGCTGCTGGGCCGCGGCTCGGTCTGCATCAACACCGGCGGCGAGAAGGTCTTCCCCGAAGAGGTCGAGGAAGCGCTGAAGCGCCATGCGGCCGTGCGCGACGCGGTGGTCGTGGGCGTGCCCGACCCTCGGTTCGGCGAGCGGATCTGCGCCGTGGTCGAGCCCGAGGCCGGCGCCTCGCCGACCCTGCCCGAACTCTCGGCCCACGTGCACGCGCAGCTTGCGGGCTACAAGGCGCCGCGCGAGCTTGTGGTGGTCGAGTCCATCGGGCGCGCCCCCAACGGGAAGGTCGACTACAAGGCCGTCAAGGAACGGGCGCTGGCGGCCCTCGGCGTGAGCGCCTAGTCGAGTGGAGTCGACGGCGGGCCATGGACCCGCCGCGTCGTGGGGGAAGTCGGAAGCGTGACGGACAACGAGGAAGGCGCGTCGGCGTCCGGCGGGCGCCGGTCGGGGGTGCTTCGGCGGCGCTGGATCATCATGATCGCCGGCCCGGTGCTGGTGCTGGCGGTGCTGGCCTACTTCGTGCTGACCGCAGGGCGATCCGAGACCACCGACGACGCCTACGTCCAGATCGCCAAGACCCCGGTGGCGCCCTCGATCGCCGGCCGCGTGGTCGAGATCTACGTCAAGGAGAATCAGTCCGTGAAGCGCGGGCAGGTGCTGTTCCGCCTCGACCAGCGCGAGCTGCAGGCCCGCCTGGACCTGGCCGAAGCCCAGCTGGCCGCGGCCCGCCTCGCCGTCGGCCAGGCGCGGGCGGCGTATGCCCGGGAGACGGCCGGGATCAACGCCGCGCGCGAGAACCTGGCGTTCGCGCAGCGCGAGGTCGTGCGACAGCGGCAGCTCAACGCCGCCGGCGCCGCGTCGGGCCAGGCGGTGGACCAGGCGATCCACGCGGCCAACCAGGCGCGCGACCAGCTGGCGATCGCCGAGCGGCAGGCGGCGCAGGCGCTGGCGGCCCTGGGCGGAGAGGCCGACATCGGCGACCGCGCGCCCAGCGTCATGCAGGCCAAGGCGCAGCTGGAGCGGGCGCGGCTGGACCTGAGCCATGCGACCGTCGTCGCGCCCTCGGACGGCGTCGTGGCGCGCGTCGACCAGCTTCCCATCGGCGCCTACCTGAACGCCTCTCAGAGCGCCTTCTGGCTGCTGTCGGGCCGGCCCTGGGTCGAAGCCAACTTCAAGGAAACCCAGATCGGCAGGATGCACGTCGGGCAGCCCGTGGAGATCGACATCGACGCCTATCCCGGCGGCCCCCTGAAGGGTCACGTGGCCAGTTTCCCGCCGGGGACCGGCGCGGCCTTCTCGGTGCTGCCGGCACAGAACGCCACCGGCAACTGGGTGAAGGTCACGCAGCGCCTGCCCGTGCGCATCGAGTTCGACAGGCCGCCGCCCGAGCGCGCGGCGCGCGCCGGGCTGTCCGCCGTGGTCAAGGTGGACCTGACCGCGCCCGGGCGCGGGCGGTAGCGGCGGTGGCGGCCCGCCTCGCTTCCCTGGCGCCGCTGGCCGCGCTCGCGATCGCGCTCGCCGGCTGCACGACCGTCGGGCCCGACTTCAAGCCCCCCGCCCCGCCCACGGGCGCGGCCGACTATGCGATGGCGGGGGAAACGAGGGCCGCCATCGTGCGCCTGGACCCGGACGCGCGGACGGCCGGTCCCTGGTGGGCCGCCTTCCGTTCCGAGGCGCTGGACCGGACGGTGCGGATGGCCCTGGCCGAAAGTCCGGACGTGGCGGCGGCGCAGGCGACGCTAGAGCGCTATCAGGCCGAGGCCCTGGAGGCGGGGGCGGAACTGGGCCCGCAGGTCGAGGCCACCGCCAACGTCCAGAGGCAGAAGTTCAACTCGCGCGCCTTCGGCTTTCGCCGCTCGGCGGACGGGACGCCCTCCCCCTTCTCCGGGAGCCGGGTGTTCAACCTCTTCTCGGTCGGTGGCCGGGTCAGCTACGACCTCGACCTGTTCGGCGGCGGCCGGCGGCGGGTGGAAGAGGCGCGCGCCCGCGTGGACCAGGCCGCCCGCGAGGCCGACGCGGCCTATCTCGCCCTGTCCGGCAACGTGGCCCTGCAGGCCTTCCGGGTGGCGGAGCTCCGGGAACAGATCCAGGCGCTGGAGACGATCGTCGAGGATGACCGCATTCTGCTCGGCCTGGCGCGCAAGGCGCTGGACATCGGCGGCATCCCGCGCACGACGCTGACCGGGATCGAAGCCCAGCTGGCCGAGGACGAGGCCGCCCTGCCCCCGCTGCGTCGCCAGTACGATGCGGCCCGGCACCAGCTGGCCCTCCTGGTGGGCCGCTCGCCCGCCGACTGGACGCCGCCGGACTTCGACCTGGGGGCGCTCGTCGTCCCGGCCCAGGTTCCCGTGAGCCTGCCGTCCGATCTCGTGCGCCGTCGCCCCGACATCCTCGCGGCCGAAGCCGAGGCCCACGCCGCAACGGCCGCCATCGGCGCCCGCATGGCCGAGCAGTACCCGAGCCTTCGACTCTCGGCCAACGGCGCGCTGTCGGGCCTCTCGCCCGACGAGGTCTTCGACACCCAGTCCACCGGCTACACCCTGCTGAGCGGGCTGACCGCGCCGCTGTTCGACGGCGGCGCCCGCAAGGCCCGCACCCGGGCCGCGGAGGCCGAGGCGAAGCTGGCGGTCGCCAACTATCGCCGGACCGTCCTGAAGGCGTTCCGCGAGGTCTCCGACGCCATGGCGGCGCTGCGGAGCGACGAGGAGGAAGTCGCGGCCCTCACGCGGGCCGTGGCGCACAGCCAGAGGGTCGCGGACGACACGCTGGCCGCGGCGCAGCTCGGCGCGCGCACCGCCGCAGACGTGGTCCAGTCCCGGCGGCAGCTGAGCTTCGACCGGCGGCGGCTCGCCGAGGCTCGCGGCCGGCAGCTCGCCGACCTCGTCGCGCTCTACGCCGCCTCGGCGGCCGACTGGCGCACGGCCCAGGCTTCGGGAGACGCCGATGGCGGCCGCACAGGACGTTAGGAACCGGGTCCCTATCACCGGCGCGCTGATGCTGGCGACGCTGATGAACACCCTGGATTCGACGATCGCCAACGTGGCGCTGCCCCACATGCAGGGCAGTCTCTCGGCATCGCCCGAGCAGATCACCTGGGTCCTGACGTCCTACATCCTGGCGACGGCGGTGGCGACGCCGCTGGCCGGCTGGCTGGCCCAGAAGATCGGGCGCAAGACCATGCTGGTCTATTCGATCGTGGGCTTCACCGTGGCCTCGATGCTCTGCGGCATGGCGCAGACGGTCGACCAGATGGTGGCGTTCCGCGTGCTGCAGGGCCTGGCCGGCGCGGGCCTGATGCCCCTCTCCCAGTCGGTGATGCTCGACATCTTCCCGATGGCGATGATCCCGCGGGTGATGAGCATCTGGAGCGCGGCGGTCATCATGGGGCCCATCATCGGCCCCAGCCTGGGCGGCTGGATCACCGAGAACATGGACTGGCGGTGGGTGTTCTTCATCAACCTGCCGATCGGCATCCTGGCCTGGCTGGGCGTCCAGAACTTCATGGCTCGCGACCGTGGAGGACGCGAGCGCCCGTTCGACTTCATCGGCTTCGGCGGGCTCATCGCCTTCATCGTCGGGCTGCAGATGATGCTCGACCGCGGTCCGCAGAAGGACTGGATGGAGTCGATGGAGATCTGGTTCTACGTGGCGGTCAGCGTCGCGGGGCTCTGGGTCTTCGTCGTGCAGACCGCGACCGGCAAGCACCCCTTCTTCCACCGGGACCTGGCCAAGGACCGGAACTTCATCGGGACCACGATCTTCAGCTTCTTCACGGGCGTGCTGCTGTTCTCCACCAGCGCGCTCCTGCCGTCGTTCATGCAGAACCTGCTGGGCTACTCCGCCATGCACGCGGGCGTGGTCAGCATGCCGCGCGGGATCGGTTCGCTGATCGCCTTCCTGCTCGTGCCGTGGTTCGTCGTCCGCTTCGGCGCGCGTACCTCGCTGGTGATCGGCCTCGTCCTGAACATCGTGGCGCTATGGATGATGGGCGGGTTCAACCTGCAGATGACGTCGACCCCCTTCATCGTCAGCGGATTCATCCAGGGCTTCGGCACCGGGCTGCTCTTCTCCCCCCTCAGCACCCTCGCCTATGCGACGCTCGACCCCGTCCACCGGATCGAGGGCACGATCGTTCAGACCATGGGCCGCAGCATCGGCTCCAGCGTCGGCATCTCGGTGGTGCAGGCCATGGTGATCCGCGACGCGGCGGCCGTGCACAGTCACCTGGCCGGACGGATGGACCCGTCGAGCCCCGTCCTGCAGGG
This sequence comes from Phenylobacterium sp. T106, assembly GCF_057219735.1. Taxonomy (NCBI): domain Bacteria; kingdom Pseudomonadati; phylum Pseudomonadota; class Alphaproteobacteria; order Caulobacterales; family Caulobacteraceae; genus Phenylobacterium; species Phenylobacterium sp. T106. The sequence continues at coordinate 555,894 of NZ_JBXVWA010000001.1, forward strand.
CGTGCTGCCGCCGCTCATGAGCCTTCAGTCGCTGCCGGGCCTGTCGGTTCTCAACGGCGAAGTGACGCGGCAGTCGTCGATGCTGGGGTACGTCAACATCTTCAGCTGGATGGCGCTGGCCACCTGCGTGCTGCTGCCCCTCGTGCTCATGCTGCGCAGAGCGGCGCCGATCATGCGGGAGCCGGGCTCCGCGGCGCACGCCGACTAGGGTGACCTGGGCCGGGGCTGCCTCGAGAGCCGAGCCATGAGCAGCGCGGCGCGCTTGGCCTGGACCGGCAGGCTCCTGAGGTCGGCCGTCTCGCCCGGGGCGTGGCTGCCCTCTCCGGCCATCCCCAGCCCGACCAGCCCGTCGATGAAGGCGACGAACGAGATGTCGCCCGCGCCCCGGCCGGCGGGATCGCCTTCCGGCATCGCGGGGAGCCCGAGGCTGGCGTTGACGCGATTGAGCTCGGCCAGCAGCGCCCGGTTGCCCGCGGTGGGCGCCATGGGCGGGTAGCTGTCGTCCGAGAATTCGAGCGTCGCCGTGGCCTTGTCGAGGTGCTGCGCCACGATCGCCTGCATGCGGGCGCGCACGCGGGCCTCCTGTTCCGGCGACAGGGTGCGGATGTCGCCGCGCGCGATGGCCTCGGCCGCGATGACATTGGGCTTGCCGTTGGCCTGTCCGCCCGTGTCGTCGGCGTTGAGGGCCGCGGACGTCCCCCCGACGACGAGACCGACGTTGTAGGTCAGGTTCGGCTCGGGCAGCTCGCGGCGGAAGGCGTCGAGGATGCGGGTGAGCTCGTAGATGGCCCCGCAGCCCGCCTGCCCCTTGCAGACGCCCGAGGAATGGCCGGACGGCGCTGCGGCGCGGAGGGTCCAGGACGTCGAGGAACGGCGCGCGATCGAGCCGACGTCCCGGCCGCCGATCCGCGACAGGCCCTCGAAGTCGAGCGCCACGTCGCTGTTGCGCCCGGCTTCGATCAGATCGGCGCGGGCGACGGACAAGGGCTCGCCGGGCTTCTCCTCGTCGCCCGTGAGGACCACCGTGATGTCCGCGGCCTTCAGGGCGCCGGCCGCATGCATCGCCCGCAGCGCCGCGACGATGATCACGTCGCCCCCTTTCATGTCCCCTACGCCCGGCCCTTCGGCGGTGTCGCCGGTGACCTTCCAGCCCTGGAACGGACTGTCCGGCTCGAAGACGGTGTCGAGATGGCCGATGAGCAGCAGGCGCTTGCCCCTGCCGTCGCCCTTGTGGGTGGCGATGAGGTGTCCAGCCCGGCCGGTCTGGGTCATGGGAACCCAGCGCACGGTGAAGCCCAGCTGCTCGAATTCGGGACGCAGCATGTCGCCGACGCGCTGGACGCCGGGCAGGTTCATGGTCCCCGAGTTCACCTTCACCAGGGACTCGAGGAGCTTGAGGTGGCGGCCCTGCTCCGCATCGACGACCGCGACCATGCGAGCCTCGGCCGGCGTCAGCCGAGGCGCAGCCTGGGCCGACGCCGCGGCCGGCGACGCCGCGGCGAGGATGAGGAGGAACCGGAGAAGAAGAGGCATGCGCCTCTCTTAGCCCGGCTGGCTCCGCAGACTACGGACGAATTCGACCAGGGCGGAACGCGAGACGCCGCGCGGCAGTCCTGCATAGGCCTTCAGCAATTCCAGGGCGCCTGGCTCAGCCAGGAGAGCGGCGACTTCGTCGACCGCGCCGCTGTTGGCCGAGGCTTCCCCGAACATCTCGGCCACCGGCACGCCAAGGGTCTTGGCGATGCGCGTGAGCATGGAAGCGCTGACGCGGTTGGCTCCGCGTTCGTACTTCTGGATCTGCTGGAAGGTCACGCCGGCGGCTTCCGCCAGCGCCTGCTGCGACAGCCCACGCACCTTGCGCAGCAGCCGGATGCGTGCGCCGACGGCGACGTCTACCGGATCTGCAGCCGCTTCAGGTTTGTTGGCCATGGGTCTTTCGGGTCTCCTTGGGGGGCTTGCTATCGGGCGCGGCTAGCGGGACCGTCTGCGGGGGGAACGGCTTCTTCCTGGCAGACCGCGTTGTCCGAAATGAAGTAGCAGCTCTCTGCGATCGCGATGCCGACAGCCCTTCTCAGCGGGCCGAAGGCAGGGACGTCGCGCTCAAGCTGGATCAGTTCTTCCTCATAGGGGATCAGGAGTTCGACAAGGTTCTGGGCGAGACGTTTGCCGTGCTCCGAATCCATGGGTTCCCCTTTTCTTGGAAAGTCGAACATCGATCGGGCGAATGCAAGCAACCCCAGCGCGCGGCCGACATAACAGCGCTCATCCGTCGCAGGTTGCGCGGAACCCCTCGCGGCAGAGGGGGTTAGTCGCCTCCGATGGTCCGTCCCCGACGCCATGAAGGATCCCCCAGCATGGGCACGATCGTCGACTTCGACGAGGTGCTGCTCGACGCGTGCCCGCCGCACGCGCGCGCCGACCTGATGGCGGAGGCGCAGATGCTGGCCAGCGTCTTCGCGCCCGGACGCCCACGCTCCGCGCTGGAACAGCTCGCCAGCCAGCTTTCCGGCGGCCACCGCGACGGCGAGATGAGCCGCTCGCACGCCTACCGCCTCGCCGCCGCCCTCAGGCGGATCGCCCGCGCCTCCGACGGCGACCACTGATCGCTGGATCCGCCCTGCCGTCGCGGCTTCGGCGCCGCCCGGCAGAGGGAGCGACGGGCTATGCAACTCCGGCAGTTCCGGGCCGACAAGGCTGGAATCGTCCTGACGCGGAACCGGCGCAGGGCGCTGCCGTTCCTCAGCCCGATGTCCCAAGCCTATGACGCCTCCGCCTTCGAGCCGCCGCCGGACGCCGAGGCGTTCTATGCCGAGAGCCTCCGGCTATTGACGGAGTCGGGCATCGGCTTCCTGCTGTCCGGGACCTATGCGGTCTGCGCCTACACGGGGATCGTCCGGCCGACCAAGGACCTGGACGTCTTCTGCAAGGCCGGCGACTTCCCGAAGATCCTCGCCTACTTCCAAGCCCGCGGTTATCGCACCGAGGTCGAGGACGAGCGCTGGATCGCCAAGGTCTGGCAGGACAACCGCTTCTTCGACGTCATCTTCGCCATGTCGAACGGCGCCGCGCCGGTGACGGACGCCTGGTTCGAGGACAACGACACCATCGAGGTCTACGGCGCCACGGCGAGGATCACGTCGCCGACCGAGCTCGTGGTCTCCAAGATGTTCATCCAGGATCGCTATCGGTACGACGGCGCCGACGTCGCGCACGTCATCCTGCGCCAGCACGACCGCATCGATTGGAAGCGGCTGCTTGCGTACATGGAGCCGTACTGGGAGGTGCTTCTGATCCACCTCCTGAACTTCCGCTTCATCTATCCCACCGAGCGGAACGTCATCCCCGCGTGGGTGATGACGGAGTTGACCGAGCGCCTCTCGGCGCAGATCGAGCTGCCCCCGGCCCGGATCAAGGTGTGCCGCGGACGGATGTTCAGTCCCCGGGACTACCTCGTCGACATCACGGATTTCGGCTTCGCCGACGTGGTGGGCAAGGGCTTGGAGGAGCGGCATGAACCCATCGCCTGAGCCGGGCGCGGCTGCAGCGCGGCCGCTGAGGCTGGCCGCCATCGGGGACCTGCATGTGGGCGAGGACATGCGCCAGCCGTACCGGGACCTCTTCGCGCGGATCGCGCAGGAGGCCGACGTGCTCGCCCTCTGCGGCGACCTGACGAACTTCGGGAAGACGCCGGAGGCCGAGATCCTGGCCGAGGACCTGCGGGTCTGCACCATCCCCGTGGTGGGCGTGCTGGGCAACCACGACTATGAGTGCGGCCAGCCCGGCGAGGTGGCGCGCATTCTCCACGACGCCGGGATGCATGTCCTGGACGGCGAGGCCTTCGAGATCGCAGGGGTGGGCTTCGCCGGCTGCAAGGGGTTCATCGGCGGCTACGGGCGCCACATGCTCTCCGCGTTCGGCGAGCCCGAGATCAAGGCGTTCGTGCAGGCCTCGGTGGACGAGAATCTCAAGCTCGAGACCTCGCTGCGCATGCTGCGCACCGAGCGCATCGTCGTCGTGACCCACTACGCCCCGGTGCAGGCGACGGTGGAGGGCGAGCCGCCCGAGATCTTCGCCTTCCTGGGCAGCACCCGCATGGGCGAGACGATCGACCGGTTCGAGGGCGTCCGCTGCGCGCTTCACGGCCACGCCCACCGCGGGGCGTACGAAGGCCGGACCCCCGGCGGGGTGCCCGTCTACAACGTCGCGCGCCCGGTGCTGAACCGTGACCTGGGCGTCGAGTACGCGCTCATCGAGGTCTAGGCCGACCCTGGGCCGCAGGCGCAAAAAAAAGGCCGCGCCCGGGGGCGCGGCCAGTTCATAGGGAGGAAACGCCCAAAAGGGCAGGACCTTTGTGCGCCGATGTTGCATTGCACGCAAGCGGAAATTTCTTGCAAGGGTGAAATCAGCGTCGCCGCAGTCCATGCGGTTGATTTTATGTAGATTTGTTCCGCGCCGCATGACGTGTTGCGACGCGGCAAGCCCGGGCTACGCTCTCCGCCGCACGATTTCCGTGAGGCCGGCCGCGCACCACGCGTAGAGCCGCGCGCGGACGGCGGCGAGATCCGTGGACCGGCACAGGCCGTCCGAGAGCTGGTCGATGCGCCCGGTCTCGGAGAGCGTCAGCATCATCGCGCCGCTGAGGAACTGGTAGCCCCAGTAGAGATCGCGCCGCTCGGCCCCCGGACAGGCCGCCTCGAGGGTGTCGATCAGCTGGCGCACCACCGGGTCGAAGAACCGGTGCATCGTCTCGCCGCCCCAGGCGGGCGTGTTGTTCACCAGCGCGACGAGCCGGAAGTAGTTCTTCCAGCCCTCGTCGTTGGTCGAGGCGAGCTCGACGAGCGGGTCGATGAAGGCCTCGATCACGCCTTCGAGCGTCATGCGGCCGGCGTGGGCGGCCGCATAGGCTGCGATCGCCTCGACGCGGATCTCGTTCAGGATCTGCGCACGCCGCGCGAAGACGCTGTCGAACAGCTCTCGCTTGGCGCCGAAGTAGTAGTGGATCAGCGCGGTGTCGACGCCCGCCTCGCCCGCCACCTGCCGGACGGTGACGCCGTAGAAGCCGTGGCGGGAGAAGAGGGACTCCGCGGCGTCCAGTATGGCCTGGCGCAGGTCCGGCCCCTGCCCCTTGGGCCTGCGGCCCCGCACCGCGCCCCCGGTCTGTCCACCCGCTCGAACCATGGCCCTCGCTATCACCGTTTTCCGCCTGTTGGCAGCTTCCGACGGCTGATCCCGGCCGAAGCGTGCAGGCGATAGACGCGCTGACCTGTGCCGTCGACGTGCCCCCATGGCGGACCCGCTTCAGGCGAGCCTCAGTTCCCGAAGATCCAGTTGCCGGTCAGGCTGGACAGGGCGACGCCGACCAGGATCATCTGGCCGCCCCCCGTCATGCTGATGACGGTGTCGGAGCCCACCTGGGACAGGCTGTACTGGGTTCCGGGATCCAACATCACGCGGTCGCCCTGGACGAGGCTGAAGTCCGTGACACGGTCGACGCCGGCGTCGCCGAAGGTGTGGAAGATGTCCGCCCCCTCGCCGCCGGTGACCGTGTCGCTGTCCTTGTCCCCCGAGAGGTAGTCGTCTCCCGCGCCGCCCTGCAGCACGTCGTCCTGCTGGCCGCCGCGGATCGTGTCGGCGCCCGCCCCGCCCTCGCAGGTGTCGGCGCCCAGGTTGCCGTAGACCAGGTCCGCGCCATCGTCTCCCGAGAGGCGGTCGTTGTCCTTGCCGCCCACGACCCAGTCGTCGCCGCCCCCCCCGGCCGCGGTGTCGTCGCCCACGTTCCCATTGATGTCGTCGAAGTTCGCGCCGCCCAGCAGGCTGTCGGCCCCGTCGTCGCCACGCAGGTAGTTCGCGCCGTCGCGGCCGTTGACCGTGTCCGCGCCGCCCCCGCCGAACAGGCGATTCGCGCCGCCGTCGCCGATGATGTTGTCGGCGTAGGCCGTGCCCACGATGTTCTCGACGTCGAGCATTTCCTCGATCGCGCCGCTGATCGAGCGCGGGGCGTTGATGGTGACGTCGATGCCTTCCAGCTCGCCCGAGAAGTCCACGGTGTCGATTCCGGAGGCGCCCCAGATGAGGTCGTTGCCGCCGCCCGGAATCAGCCAGTCGTCGCCGCTCCAGCCCTCGAGGTAATCCGCCCCCTCGCCGCCCGACAGCGTGTCCGCGCCGGTGTCGCCGAAGAGCCCGTCGTCGGACGCGCCGCCGACGAGGGAGTCTGCGCCCCCCTCGCCCATGAGAAGGTCCGGCAGCGCCCCGCCGACCAGGGTGTCCACGTTCAAGTCGCCGAACATCACCACCGACTCGATGCCGGTATAGGTCCCGCCGCCCGCCGTCAGGCTCGCGTAGGTCAGGACCGCGCTGGCGGAGGACAGCGGCACGAGCCAGAGCTGGTCGGCCCCCTCGCCGCCATCGACGGTGCTGCGGCCGTCGACCACGATGATGACGTCGTTGCCGGATCCGCCGAACAGACGGTTCGCGCCCGAGCCGCCGTGCAGCGTGTCGCCCCCCTCGTCGCCGGTGATGGTGTCGGCGCCCGCCAGGCCCCACAGGTCGTCGGCGCCGTCGCCGCCCGCCAGGCTGTCGTCGCCGGGATCGCCGTGGAGCACGTCGTTGCCGGCCGCTCCGGAGAGCGTGTCGGCGTCGTCGCCGCCGGCCATGGTGTCGGCGCCGTCTCCGCCGTCCAGCACGTCGGCGCCGCCGCGCGCCATCACGTAGTCGTCTCCAGCCCCCGCGGTGATCCGGTCCGCCACGGCCACGCCGGCGAGGGTGTCGTTCGCGGGGCCGCCCGCCAGGGTGAGGATGTAGGCTGCGGGGTCCCAGCTCCAGCTGGTCGCCTGGGTCCCATCCGTTGCGGGCCCGCCGTAGAGGTGCTGGACCGCCAGGATGTCGAGCGAGCCGAGGGCCGTGGCGGGGCCGCCCGCCGGATTGTAGGTCATCACGGTGTGCGCGATGTCGTCGATCGACGCGTCGAGCGTCGTCTGGCCTTCGAACGGATGCTTGAGCCCGATGGCGTGGCCGATCTCGTGCACCAGGGTGTCGAAGGTCGCCTGGCCGAGGTCGATGAAGATGTCGCCGCCGAAGTGGTCCTCGAAGGCGCCGTCGGGGTCGTCGAAGACGAACGGATTGAACGCGAAGGCGGCGCTGTCTTCGATGCCTTCCGGCCCCAGCCGGAAGTCGTAGACGCCGAAGCGGATGTCGCCGCGCCCGGCGGGGACCTCCAGGAAGGTGAGCCCGCTGGCGTCGCCCCAGGCCTTCAGGGCCTGCCGCGCCACATCCTGCTCGGCGGCCGTGAGCGGTTGGAAGCTCCCCAGGAAGGCGCCCGGAAAGGCCAGGGCATAGTCGGGATGGGGCGCCGCATCGAAAGAATAGGTCACGAACGTCGGACGTCCGCTGACCCCGATGCCGTTCCAGGAGACGCCGGACAGCAGAGCGTCGAATGTCGTTACGCTCGGCAAGCGCCCCCCCATCGGCAAGGGCCGCGCGCCTTCGTCGCCCGTTTCCCCCCTGGGTCCGGACTACAGTTTCAACGCTTCAGCTTGGCAAGCGCGCTCGCCGGTTGAGCGAGCGCGCCTCTCCGATCCTCAGGCCGTCACCATCACGCGGCGGGCGTCGCGCTGAAGGACCTCCTCGGCCTGGCGCATGATGTTCGCCACCAGTTCCTTGCAGGTCGGGATGTCGTGGATCAGGCCCTGGCTCTGGCCGACAGTCCAGATGCCGCCGTCGGTGTCGCCCTCGCCCAGCACGTTCTTGCGGCCCCGCACGCCGGCCACCAGGTGGCGCACGTCCTCGATCGTCTTGGTGGGGTCCTGCTGGATCTTGACCACCTCTTCCGAGATGGCGTTGCGCGCGACGCGGCTGGTGTTGCGCAGCGTGCGGTTGGTCAGCAGCGTGTCGCGCTCGGAGTTCTCGACGATCTTGCGCTTCACGTTCTCGTGGATGTCGCACTCCTGGGTGGCCATGAAGCGCGTGCCCATGTTCACGCCGTCGGCGCCGAGCGCCAGGGCCGCCGCCAGGCTGCGGCCGTCCGCCATGCCGCCCGAGGCGATGATCGGCACGTTCACCGCATCGGCCGTCGCCGGCAGCAAGACGATCAGGCCGATGTCGTCCTCGCCCGGGTGGCCCGCGCACTCGAAGCCGTCGATGGAGATCACGTCGCAGCCGTGCTTCACCGCCGACACCGAGTGGCGCACAGAGGTGCACTTGTGGATCACCTTGACGCCGGCCTCCTTGAAGGCGGGCAGATGGTCGACCGGCGCGCGGCCGGCGGTCTCGACGATCTTCACGCCGCTCTCGATGATCGCCTGGCGGTACTCGTCGTAGGGGATGGGGTTCAGCGACGGCAGCAGCGTCAGGTTCACCCCGAACGGCTTGTCGGTGAGGTCGCGGCAGCGCTGGATCTCCTTGTGGAGCTCCTCGGCCGACTGAGAATGGTGGGCGGTGATGAACCCGAGCGCGCCGGCGTTGGCGACGGCCGCCACGAGCGGCGCATATCCGACGCCCGTCATGCCGCCCATGACGAGCGGGGTCTCGATACCGAACATCTCGGTGATGCGGGTTTTGATCATGGCCTTCTCCCCTTCGCCGCCTCTGGCGCGCGGTCGGTCAAACACACGTTAGACTCCGGGACGCAAGCTGCAAGGGTGACGCTGGGCAAGGCAAGGGGTCCCGAACGGACGGGCCATCGTCTCTCGAAAGCGAGGGGTCTGCGATGGTACCGCCCCCCCGGATCGAACGGGGGACCTCCAGAGCCACAATCTGGCGCTCTAACCAACTGAGCTAGGGCGGCGCGTCATCGCGAGCGCGCTGTAATAGTCGGCGGTGGCGGTCCGATCAAGCGGGCTCGGAGCCGCCGCGCGCGGGATCGCGCACAGGGTCGCCGCGGGCAAAGAAAAAGCCCCGGCCGCGCATGGCGGCCGGGGCCTTTTTGTCGTCGATCCTTGCGGATCAGCCCTTCGGAAGAACGAAGCGGATCGGGATCCGCACCGTGCCGCCGCTGACGGGCTGCCCGTCCTTGGTCTGCGGCCGCATCTTGAAGAGCCTGGACATCTTCATCGCAGCGTCGCCGAAGCCCATGTCGGAGGGGTTCTCCGAGACGATGGAGCAGCCTTCCAGCGTTCCGCGGGCGGTCACCTGGCAGCTCAGCGAGGCCGAGCCTTCCACTTCCATCCGCTGCGCGCGGTCCGGATAGTACCGGGCCACGTCCTCACCGGTCGGGCGGCGAAGCCAGTCCGGGTTGGTGATCACCGAAGGACGCGGCGGTTCCGGCGGCGGCGCGGCCGGCGGACGCGGCTCTTCAATCCGACGCTCGACCGGCGGAACCGGCAGCGGCGGGATCGAGGGCAGGTCCGGAACGGCCACCGGCGGACGCGGCTGCAGCTTCGGCGGCGGCGGCGGCGGGGTGTTCGGCGGAGGCGGAGGCGGAGGCGGCGGCGGAGGCGGCGGGACGGGCTTGATGAGAGCCACGTCCGTCACCTCGTCCGAGTACTCCTTGTACTTCGGCTCGAACCGCGACTTCCAGAGATAGACCCCGAGCGCGCCATGGACCACGACGGCCCCGACGAGCGCGATGATCATCCCGGGCCGGCGCTTCGGCTTCGGATCGTCGAACGGGTTGTGCCGGGTGAGGGCTTCGTGGTGAGCGTCAGTCATGGGTCACCACCTACTTGTCTTCACCGACGAGGGCCACGCTGTAGAAATTGTTGTCCTGCAGCATGTTCATGACGCCCATGAAATCGCCGTACAGCACGTCCTTGTCCGCCCGGATGAAGATGCGTTCCTTCTCAGGATTGCGCGTGTTCCCCAGGTTCTTTCGAAGGTCGTCCCCCAGCGTCGCCAGATCCGTCCGGAAGTCCTGGATGAAGATGCTGCCGTTCGGCTGGATCGAGATGTAGACCGGCTTCGGAGGATTGGTGCCCGGCGGGGCGACCGCAGGCGGGAGCTGGACCTTGACGGTCACGCTCGCCAGCGGCGCCGCCACCATGAAGATGATCAGAAGCACGAGCATCACATCCACGAAGGGCGTGACGTTGATCTCGGAGTTCTGCTGCTCCTCGTAGCGCCCGCCCCCTCCACTCGAGAGTTTGGCGGCCATCTAGATTACGCCCCCTTGTCGAGCTGCCGGGAGATCGCGTTCATCAGCTCGGCCACGAACCCTTCCGACCGCGCGCCGTAGGCGGAAATGCGGGTCTGGAAGTAGTTGTAGAAGATAACCGAGGGGATGGCGGCGAACAGGCCGAGACCGGTGGCGAGAAGCGCTTCGGCGATGCCGGGCGCCACGACGGCCAGGTTGGTCGTGTTGGTGTTCGCGATGCCGATGAACGAGTTCATGATCCCGTAGACGGTGCCGAACAGGCCGATGAACGGACCGTTGGAGCCGACCGAGGCCAGGTACTGCATGCCGCCCGAGAGGCGACGGGCCAGCGAGGCCTGGACGGCGCTCACCGCGTGTTCCGCACGGCCCATGGTGGTGTCGCGGTGCTCGCCGGCGATGGAGAGGCCGGCCTGCTTGGACAGCTCGATCTCCTGGGCGGCCGCGGCGGCCATGTCGGCCAGCGGGTTGCCGTCATACTCCTCGGAGAGCGCGATCCGGCTCATGTCCGTGATCGACTTGGCGCCCCGGAAGCTCTCGACGAAGCCGTCGGACTGACGGTTCAGCGAGCGGAACTCGAGGATCTTGGTGACGAGGATCGTCCAGCTCAGCACCGAGGCGAGAGCGAGGCCGATCATGATCACCTTAACCACGGGGTCGGAGTCCATGAACATGGTGCCGACGTTGAGCTTGCCCGCGTTCTTCATGGTCGGCGGATCGGCCGGTTCGTCGGCGGGCGCGGCAGGCGCGGCGGCCGGAGCAGCAGCAGCGGCGGCGTCGGCGGGAGCCGCGGCGGCCGCATCTGCAGCCGGGGCGGCCGGGGCGGCGGCGTCCTGAGCGAACGCCGGCGCGCTCACGCTCAGCGCCACGGCGCCGAGGAGAGCGGAGAAGGTCATCTTCAGTTTGTTGTCGAGCATCTGTCGCCAGTTCCTGGTTGGTCTAGCACGATTGGCCGGAGGGTCGTCGCGCGAGAGCGTCTCCACCCTAGTTAAAACAAAGCCCGGCGCCCAAACCACTCGCGCGGCCAGAACGCCAGAGGCGCTATCGCTGCGCCCGACCCGGAACGCGGGACCCCGACTTGCGCAGGGATTGGCGTTGGGCGGACGGCCTTGAACTCCTGCGGGAGGAACCCAAAGTCTTACCGCTTTGTAAGACAAGCGGACCGACCCTTTGGCAACCCCATATCGAAGCGTCAAGGGGCAGAAGCTTTCCCGCGGCCGTCATTTTTCTGACGCTTCGGCACGAATTGTGCGCTGCACACAGGACTTCGTCTGAAGAGCTCTCGAAAGGCGACCGCTCGTCGCGGGCTGATGCTGCGACGCAGCAATCTTTTGGAACACAGATTGCTCAAATGACAGGCGTTCTGCGGCCGGCCCGGCCGCCGCGGACCTGCCATAGCAGCCCTCGCGGCGCGCGATCACGCCCGTCCGGGATGGGGGCGCAGCCTCGATGGCGGCGCCCGGCGGCGCAGTGATGAGGAACCGTGGGAGATGGTGCCTGGGGGCGGATTCGAACCACCGACACGCGGATTTTCAATCCGCTGCTCTACCAACTGAGCTACCCAGGCCCGGGGTCCGCCCGCGCGGGAGGCGTGTCTATAGAAGAGCCGCTTTTGGAAGTCCAGCGACGCGGAGACAGGAATTTCGAGGCCTATTCGTCGGCCGCATCGCGGTCGGGCAGGCCCTCCTCCTCCTCGGCCGGGATGGCGTAGCTTCCCGACAGCCAGCGCTGCAGGTCGACGTCGGCGCAGCGGCGCGAGCAGAACGGCCGGTAGGCCGGATCCGGCGGCTTGCCGCAGGTCGGACACCTCGCTCCGCTCATGAGCGCGCCACGTCGAACTGCTCCCGCGGGCGCGCGGGATCGGGGCGCAGGTCGAAGCGGGCGCCGAAGCGATCGGCGAGAGCCCGGATCAGGGGGGTCGCGGCGGCGGCCACGTCGGGCGCGCAGGCCGCGGCGAGGCGTGCGCCGGGCTGGGCGGCCGCCTCGTCCTCCAGGCGCCGCACGAGGCGTTGCGCGAGGGTACGGTCGGTGAGCGCGCCGCGCGCGTCGGCCAGGCGCTCCGAGAGCGGCCGTGTGCGGCGGGGAATCGAGATCTCCATGGTCCCGAACCGTCCCACGGGTCCGATCGCCACCCCCGGATTGTCGGGTCCGAAGGCCTGCCGGGCGGCCGCCATCAGGGCGGCGCCGTCGTGGCCGCGGCCCACCAGGTCCACGATCACCAGCCCGCCGAGGCTCTTCAGGCGCAGCAGGCGCGCGGCCTCGGACAGCGCCGCGAGGTTGCCCGCCCGAGCGGCCCGCTTGGCGTCGGCGCCCTTCCGCTCGCCGAGGTCCACATCGATGGCCGTCAGCGCCCGTGTGGGCTCGATGGCCACGGAACCGCCCCCCGGCAGCGGGAAGACGGTCTCCAGGGCCTCGGCCTCGGCCTCGTCGGCGGCGGCGCGCGCGGCGCGGCCCTCCACCAGGGCGGCGTCGCGGACCAGCGTGGTCAGGATGTCGCCGACGTCCGGCGGAGGCTGCAACAGGCGCGGCGCGCCCTCCCCCGCCCCGATCAGCCGTGCGGTCGCGAGCTTGCCCGCGCGCGGCTCGCCACGGATGTCGACCTCCACGGCCGCGCCGCGAACCGGCCGCTGATCGGGCTTGAACGGCAGGATCGCCTTCTGGCCGCCCCCCAGGTCGAGGAACGCCGTGGCGAGCGCGGGCTCCACGTTCTCGACGCGCGCGACGAGGCGCGCGCCGAGCTGCAGCCGGGGATCGTCGCCGTCTCGCTGCAGGATCAGGCGCTCGGGGCGACCGTCGAGCGTCACGACGCCTCGCGTTTCGCCGACGCTCCTGTCGAGGAAGATGCGGCGGGCGCTCATGGGCGGCGGAACCCCAGGCCATCGAGCAGGCTCGCCGCCTCGTGGAGGGGCAGTCCCACGACGCCCGAGTAGGAGCCCTGGAGGGCGATGACCATCGCGCCGGCGCGGCCCTGGATGGCATAGCCGCCGGCCTTCCCAACGCCCTCCCCGCTCACGAGGTAGGCCTCGACGTCCGAGGCGCTCAGGCGCTTGAAGTGGACCCGGGTCTCCACCAGCCGCCGCGCCGTCCGCCCGCCCGGCGCGCACACCGCCACACCGGTGAGCACGCGGTGCGCGCGGCCGGAGAGCAGTTGCAGGCAGGACCTCACCTGCGCGTCGTCCTCGGCCTTGGGCAACACGCGACGGCCGACGGCGACCACTGTGTCGGCGGCCAGCACATGGGCGTCCGGCCAACGGGCGGCCACCAGCGACGCCTTGGCGCACGCGAGACGCAGCGCAAGCTGGCGCGGGGTCTCATCGGGTTGTGGGGATTCGTCGAGCTCCGCCGCGTCCACGGCGTCTGGAACCACGCCGATCTGACGGAGAAGGTCGAGCCGCCGGGGACTCGCGGAAGCCAGGACGAGGCGCTGCTGCGCGGGCAAGTCTCGCGCCTCGGTCTTGTCAGCGGACGCGGAAGGTGATGCGGCCCTTGGTCAGGTCGTAGGGCGTCATCTCCACGAGCACCTTGTCGCCGGCCGACACCCGGATGCGATTCTTGCGCATCTTGCCCGCCGTATGGGCGATGATCTCGTGGTCGTTCTCGAGCTTCACCCGGAACGTCGCGTTCGGCAGCACTTCGCTGACCGTACCCGGAAACTCGAGCAGTTCTTCCTTCGCCATGCGGCTCCTTGGTCCTTCCTCGACTTCACATACGACGACGGCTCGCGCCGTCTGGCTGCGAGCCGCAATCTGCGACGCCGAATATAGCGCATCGGATGGGGGCAGGTCGATACGGCGCGGCCTCAGCCGCCAAACCGCTCCCGAATGCGGGCCGCGAGCCCGTCGCGGACCTGCCGATACGCCTCCAGCCGGTGCTCGCGGGAGCCCTCCACGAGCGTCGGATCCATCGTGGGCCAGTACTCGATCTCGGCGTCGCGGCCGCGGGCGATCTCGATGGCGCGGTGCTGCGCTTCGGGAGTCAGCGAAATGACCAGGTCGAAGGAATCGTCCTCGAGGTCGTCGAAGACCTTGCAGCGATGGCGCGCCAGGTCGACACCCAACTCCTGCATCACCGATGCGGCCAGGGGATCGACCTCCATCTCGTCCTCGTCCGGGTCGAAGCTCGCCCGCTTCAGGCCGCAGCTGTCCACGAAGATGCGCGTGCCGGCGATCAGCTTCAGCAGCGCCTCCGCCATCGGCGAGCGCACCTGGTTGAAGTTGCAGCAGAAGAGGACCGCATCGGGCTGGCGTTTGCCGGGTTGGTCCGACATGCCCCATCAACCTCGCCAGTGGAGGGCGCAGATGAGGGTGAAGAGCCGGCGCGCCGTGTCGAGGTCGGTCTCGATCTTGCCGCCCAGACGCGTCTGCAACAGCTCGGACGCCTCGTTGTGCAGGCCGCGTCGGCCCATGTCCAAGGCCTCGATCTGCTGCGGCGTCGAGTTTCGGATGGCCTGGTAGTAGCTGTCGCAGATCATGAAGTAGTCCTTGATCAGCGTCCGGAAGGGCGACAGCGACAGGATGTGGCGGCGCTCGTACGAGGGCCCCTTGATGTCGAGCACCAGCCGGTTCTCCAGCAGGCCCATGCGCAGGTCGTAGGGCCCCCCGTCGGCGCCCTCGGGATGGAAGTAGTTCTCCTCCAGCAGATCGAAGATCGCGATCTGACGCTCCTGCTCCTGGTCGCGCGAAACCGCGGCGAGCGACTCCTCGTCGAGCTCGACCGACTGCAGGCGGTGCGTCTTCTTCAGGTCTTCGGCCATGGTCCCACGCGGAGCTTTATTGCAAACCGGGGGCTCCCGTCATCCCGCCTCCGCAGAAGCTGGGCCTTGGACATGGAAAAAGCCCGGCTTCGCCGGGCCCCGGGCTGTCGGGCGCGGCCGGCTAGCGGCCCTGCCCCAGCCGGATCGCAGCCGAGCGCGCGTGCGCCGGAAGCCCCTCGGCCTCGGCCAGCGTGATGGTCGCCTGGGCAAGGGCGGCGAACGACTCCGGATCGCACCGCACGATCGAGGTCCGCTTCAGGAAATCGTAGAGGGACAGCCCCGACGAAAAGCGCGCGGCGCGGCTGGTCGGCAGCACGTGGTTCGAGCCGGCCACGTAGTCGCCCACCGCCTCGGGCGCGTAGCGGCCGAGGAAGATCGCGCCTGCGTGCCGCACCCGGTCGGCGAGCCGCTCGGGCTGGTCCAGCGCGAATTCCACATGCTCGGGGGCGATCTGGTCGACGAGACCCGGGCTCTCGTCCAGCGGCGCGATAATGACGGCGCCGTGGTCGCGCCACGAAGCCGCCGCGTCCGCCCCGGTCGCCAGCGCGGAGAGCTGCTCGGCCACCGCCGCCTCGACCCGGGCCGCGAACGCCTCGTCGTCGGTGATGAGGATGGATTGGGCGGCGGGATCGTGCTCGGCCTGCGAAAGAAGGTCCGCGGCGATCCATTGCGGATCGTTCGCGCCGTCCGCGACGACCACGATCTCGGACGGCCCCGCCAGAGCGTCGATCCCCACCGTGCCGTAAACCCGCCGCTTGGCCGCGGTGACGAAGGCGTTGCCGGGGCCGACGATCTTGTCGACGGGGCGGATGGGTCCCGCGCCATAGGCCAGGGCCGCGACAGCCTGCGCGCCGCCGACACGCCAGATCTCGGTGACGCCCGCTTCCTGCGCAGCCGCGAGGACGGCAGGCTGCAGCCGTCCGGGCGGCGTCACCATGGCGATCCGCTCGACGCCGGCCACGGCCGCGGGCACGGCGTTCATGAGCACGGTGGACGGATAGGCCGCGCGGCCTCCAGGCACGTAGATGCCGACCGCCTCCAGCGGCCCCCATCGCCAGCCCAGCTCCACGCCGGCCGCATCCGTGAAGCGCTGGTCCGCCGGCCGCTGCCGCTCGTGGTAGGCGCGGATGCGCGCAGCAGCGAAGGCGATGGCCTCGCGCACCTCTGCGGGGCAGGCCTCGGCGCCCCTGGCGATCTCCTCGGGGGTGACCCGCAACGTCGCCTCGGTCAGCTCGACGCGATCGAACTCCCGGGCAAACCGCAGCAGCGCCTCGACGCCCTCCTGCCGGACCGCGGCGAGCACATCCCGCACCAGGGCGTCCACCTCTTCGGGCGTCTCGCGGCGCTCGGCGATGAAGGCGGAAAAGGCGTCCTGAAAACCGGGGTCGGAGGCGTGGAAGCGGCGCATGGCGCGCTCTCATAGCCGCGCGCGGCGGCCAAGGCCATCGCGTCAGTCGGCGTGCTTGGGCGCGCGCGGCGTCGGCCAGGGTTCCGAGACGTCGGCCAGGACCGCATCGATGCATTCGACCTCGGCGCGGAGATCCCCGCCGCCGGCGAAGCTGAGGGTCAGCACGCCGCCCGGCGCCTCGCCCGCATCGAAGCGGATCGCCAGCAGCTCGAGCACGGCGTCCTTGCGGTCGCGCCGGATCTTCCTGGCCTTCAGGTCCAGCACGCCGCCGACCTGGAACGCCGAGCGCACCCGCTGCCGCGTCCCTGCCTCCCAGCGGTACCGATTGAAGGCGATCGTCAGGCGCCGCGCCCGGGCTTCAAACGAGACGTCGCCCACCTTGGCCACGGCGTCCTGCAGCGCGGCCGAGATCACGGCCAGGTCCTCTTCGTCCTCGGCCAGCAGTTGGAGCTGCCCCGTACCGGTCATGCCTACTCGACCTCTTCCGCGCCGTCGCCCTTGAGGCGCCGGACCTGCGCGCCACATGCGCCCAGCTTCTCCTCCAGGCGCTCGAAGCCGCGGTCCAGATGGTACACCCGGTTCACGACCGTCTCGCCACGCGCCGCGAGGCCCGCGATCACGAGGCTGACAGACGCCCGAAGGTCGGTGGCCATCACCTGAGCGCCCTCGAGCGCCGCGACGCCGCGAACCCTCGCCTCGCCGCCCTGCACCGAGATATCGGCTCCGAGGCGGCGGAGTTCCGGCGCATGCATGAACCGGTTCTCGAAAATGGTCTCGCGGATCACGCTCTCGCCCTCGGCCAGGGTCATCAGCGCCATGAACTGCGCCTGCAGATCGGTGGCGAAGCCGGGATAGGGGTCGGTGGTGAGCTCGACAGCCTTCAGCCGGCCGCCGCCGCGCTTCACTGTCAGGCCGTCCGCGTGGGACGTCACGTCCACCCCCGCTTCGACCATCTTGTCGATCAGCGCCTGGATGAAGTCGCTGCGGGTCTTCGTCAGCCGCACCTCGCCGCCGGCCATCGCGGCGGCCAGCGCGTAGGTGCCCGTTTCAATCCGGTCGGGCAGCACCGCATGGGTCGCGCCGGACAGGCGGCTCACGCCTTCGATTCGGATCGTGGGAGTCCCCGCCCCCGTGACCTTGGCGCCCATCTTGTTCAGGCAGTCGGCCAGGTCGGTGATCTCAGGCTCGCAGGCCGAGTTCGTCATCACCGTTTCGCCATCGGCCAGGACCGCGGCCAGCAGCGTGTGCTCGGTGGCGCCGACCGAGACGAAGGGGAAGTCG
Source organism: Phenylobacterium sp. T106 (assembly GCF_057219735.1). NCBI lineage: Bacteria > Pseudomonadati > Pseudomonadota > Alphaproteobacteria > Caulobacterales > Caulobacteraceae > Phenylobacterium > Phenylobacterium sp. T106. Next base: position 573,420 of record NZ_JBXVWA010000001.1, read on the forward strand.
ATCTGGCCGCCCTTCAGGCCCCGCGGCGCCTGCGCGTAGACGTAGCCCTCATGCAGGTCGATCTTGGCGCCCAGGGTCTCCAGCGCCTTCAGATGAAGGTCCACCGGCCGGGCGCCGATCGTGCAGCCGCCGGGCAGTGAGACCTTCGCCTGCCCGCTCCGCGCCAGCAGCGGTCCCAGCACGTTGAACGAGGCGCGCATCTGCCGGACCAGGTCGTACGGTGCAAATCCGCTCACGATCTCCGGCGTCGTCAGAAGCGTCTCCGGCCCGTCGGCCCCCTCGGACTCGGCGACCTCGACGCCCAGTCGCTGCAGCAGCCGTCCCAGGAACCGTGTGTCCGCGAGCCGGGGCATGTTCGTCAGCCGCAGGGGCTCTTCCGTGAGAAGGCTCGCGGCCATCAGCTTGATGGCAGAGTTCTTGGCGCCGCTGATGGGGATCTCCCCCTCCAGCCGAGCGCCGCCGGTGATGGCGATGCGATCCAATCGGTGTCCTAACGAAGCCCGTGCGGCCCGCGTCCCTCGCGCGGTCCATCTGCGCCGCTATCTAGCGTGCCCCGCGCGAACGCGCCAAGCCGTCAATCCGTGGAGGTTTCGCGCGGCTTCACAGGAGGCTGCGGTGCGGAGCCCGCCTTGCGGCGCCTGAGGTTGGCGCGCAACGCCTGGGCGAGTTGGGCCTCGCGGGATTCGCGCTGAGGGTTCTTGCCGTCCGGCGTCCTGGACATGGCCCGCAGGTGCGACCCCGAGGCCGTCGCCGTCAAGTCCGGCGGCGCGATTTGGGGCTTCACGCCGCGCGCGGCTCCCGCTATAGCGCGCGCCTTCGCCGCCGTAGCTCAGTGGTAGAGCGCATCCTTGGTAAGGCTGAGGTCGGCAGTTCAATCCTGCCCGGCGGCACCATCGGAAGGGTCCGGATCAGGTCCGGGCCCTTCCGTCCAGCCATGAAGCCCTTTCATTTGACCTCGAGGCCGGAGCGGTCTCGGCTTCCCGCGTGATCCGGATACGCGCTCCCTTCGCCGTCGCCTGCCTCCTTCTTGCCCTCGCCGGCCCCGGTCTGGCTGAGTCGACCGCGCCGGACGGCTATGTTCAGGAGGCCGTGTCGGTTGACCCGCGTGTCTGGGTGCTCATGCAGCCGACGTTCCAGGTGCAGCCGGCCGGCAATGTGACCGTGATCGAACAGGCCGACGGGCTGGTGCTGGTGGACACAGGTGGCTCGCCGGGCGCCGGGCGCCGGGTTGTCGAGACGGTCAGGCGACTGAGCTCCAAGCCCGTCAAGGCGATCGTGATCACCCACTGGCACGGCGACCATCCCCAGGGCCTGTCCGAGATCCTGAAGGCCTGGCCAGCCGCGCGCACCATCGCGACCCGCGCGACGCAGAGCCACCTGCGCACGGCGAAGACCATGAACACGCCGGCCGCGCCCGACGCGGCCGCGAACGCCGCCCTGCAGAAGAGCCTGCAGGACTTCATCCCCTACGTGCGCCGCATGGGTGAAGAGGCGAACACGGCGGAGGAACGGGCGGGCTGGGCCGCGTCGGAGCGGCTCATGCGCCAGTACGCGGTCGACATGGACGGCGCGGTGACGCTGTCCGTGTCCGAGGGGTTCGACGTGCGGCTTGACCTTCCCGACCCGCAGACGCCGGTCGAGGTGCTCCATCTTGGCCGCGCGAACACCGACGGCGATGCGGTGGTGTGGCTGCCGCGCCAGAGGATCCTGGTGGCCGGCGACATCGTGGTCGCCCCCGTCCCCTTCGGCTTCGGCAGCTACCCCGCCGACTGGATCGGGGCGCTGGGCAGGCTGCGGGCGATGGACTTTGCGACGCTGATCCCCGGACACGGGCCCCCGCAGCGCGACCGCGCGTACGTCGACCGGCTCGTGGCGGCGCTTGCCGACATCCGCGCCCAGGTGAAGCCCCTCGCCGACTCCGGACGCACGCTCGAGCAGGTGCAGGCGGCGGTCGATCCCAGCCGCCAGATGCGAGCCTTCGTCGGCGACGACCCCTGGCTCCGGCGATGGTTCCGTCAGTACTGGGTCACGCCGATCGTCGCCTCCGCATACAAGGAGGCCCGCGGCGTCCCTATTGTGCAGAGCCTCAGCGGCGAGTAATTATATCCGGGTAATAAAATCTCGGAGTCTGCGGCATGGGCGCCAGCCCCACCTTCACGGCGTTTGCCGGTTCTCGCCGTCACGCAACGGGCGGCCTGTCCGACATCGCCAGGGCCGCGGCTCGTCCCGACGCGCCGCATGTCCTGGTGTTCGACGACGAAACGGGACGCGTCGTGGATCTCGAGCTGCGCCATGGCCCCGACGGCGCCGTGGCCGAGTATGAAGCGCGCGCAAAGCGGACCTCGCCGCCTGGCGTCCAGAAAGGACGGGGGCGTCCCCGCCTTGGCGTCGTCGCCCGCGAGGTGACCCTCCTGCCCCGGCACTGGGACTGGCTGGCGCAGCAGCCGGGCGGCGCATCGGCCGCGCTGCGCCGCCTCGTCGAGGAGGCCCGCCGCACGTCCGCGGGCCCGGACCGCCGCCGGGCCGCCCAGGAGGCGGCCTATCGGGTCATGACGACCCTGGCGGGCGACCTGCCGGCCTATGAAGATGCTGTCCGCGCGCTCTACGCGGGCGACGCCGCCGCGTTCGCCGCCCACATGGCGCCCTGGCCGTCCGACATCTCGGACTATGTGCAGCGACTCGCCGGTCAGGCGTTCGCCCCGCCTGCCGGGGCGGAGCCCACCGCCGGCGCCGCCGGCTGACCCCGGCACTCGATGCTGAACGTGAAGCTGGCGCCCACGCCCAAGCCGCCTTGATAGCGCCGCTCGCACAGCGAGATATGCTCCCCGAGCGCTTTCAACACCTCGGCGTTCGAGGGGCCGCCCGCGATAGGCAGGCTCATGCAGCCGCTGACCGCCACGGCGATCGCGATCGTGATCAGGCGTCTCATCATGGTCATTCCTCCTTTGCTGCGGGGAGCCACAGGTCGACGGCTTGGCCCGTGCAGGCGGCGGCCTGGACGGCTGTCGCCCCGCCGGCTTCCAGCCGCTCGAGCCGCGCCCCGGTCACGGTCCAGACCTGCGCCAGCGCCCAGGCCAGCAGGGCCACCACCAGCCCCCAGGTGCGGCTCTTCAGCCCTTCGACGGCGCGCAGGGTCGAAGCGGCGGCGGCCTTGATCTCGCCCAGCCGTTCCTCGCAGCGCGCCTCGTGGTCGCTCAGCCTCTGCTCCAGCATCGCCAGGCGTTCGGACTGCGTCGCCATGGCTAGCCCGCCCCGCCGGCGGTGACCCCGGCTTTGACGGAGGCCCCTTTGGTCTTGCTGACGGTGTTTTCCGTCGTGGCGTTCTGCTCGCTCTGACCCGTGAACAGGCCGATGGGCAGGTTGTTGAGGAGGCCCACGATCTGCTGGGCGGACGTCATGGGCGCCTGAAGCTGCTGCTGCTGGACGTTGCGGAGCGCGTCGCCGGCGCTCAGCTGAGCCGTGATGTTGGCGCGCTGGTTGGCCGCGTCGGTCTGGGCGAGATTCGCGAGCTGGCCCGCGGCCTCGAGTTGCTGCTGCTGGCCCTGGAAGCCGAAAGCGGCCTTCTGCGCCCGGTCCTGCAGCGCCGTCTGCGCATTCGCGATCCGGGCCTGGGTGGCCCGCTCGGCGTCGCCCGCCGCGGCCCCCAGGGCCGTCTGGTAGGCCTGCGACCGCAGTCCCGAAAGCGTGGCGGCCCGCGCCCGCGCCAGCTCGCCCTCGGTCATGCTCTGGGTGAGCGCTGCGCCCGAACCGCCGAACGCGCCCGAGCTCGCCAGGTCCAGCGCCTGCTGGGCCCGCACCTGGCCGGCATGGGCGTCGAAGTCCGCCGCGCTCGAGTCGACCACCTGATCCAGGTACGGATTGAGGTACCGGCCGACCCAGTCATAGGCCTTGCCGCCCGAGGCGAACGGGGTGTCCGCCTGCATCAGCGGCTGGGTCCAGGCCGTGTTGGCCGCGCCCTGGGTCAGGTTGCGCGCCTGCTGGAACTCGGCCGGCGCCCCGCTGAGCGCGCCCGCTGCGGCGCCCGCCTGCTGCTGCAGGCCGTGCGCCGGCGCGACGAAGCTGTTGGGATCCTGGCCCAGCAGCTGGTCCACCCGCCCCGCTGCGCCCTGCACGGGACCGACGGCCCAGTCCGGCACGATGGGCGTCCGGGCGCCCGTGAACGTCCCCGACTTGTTTGTCTTGGTCTTGCTGGTCTCTGCGCTGCCGGAAAGGCTGAAACCGAATGGCGCCGACATTCACACCTCCTGAAACTGCTGATTGGGTTGCGCGCGCTCAGAGCCGCCCGGCCGGCGCGCCGTCGAAGGTCGGCTGCCCGATCCGGCAGCCCGTGGGCGCGCTCTCCCCCGAGAACCGCAGCCGGAAGAGCCGGCCGCTGAGCAGCAGGTCCGCCTTCGGATCCCGCGGCGCCATCGCCACCGACTGCGCCACGGCCGTCGGGTCCTGCGGATGCAGGCGCGCCGCGGCGGTCACGGTCACCGCACCGATCTGGTCCTTGAAGTCGGGCCAAAGCCCCCGGACCAGCAGCGTCGCCTCGGGATCGAGGTAGCTGTCGGCGGTTTCGATGAACCAGGCGAAGGCGCCGCCGTCCGCCGAACGGCCCTTCTCGTGCAGGAACACCGAGCCGTCCGCGGCCGCGGCGATCGGGTAGGCCGAGGGGCCCGCGTCCACGAAGGCCGTGCGCGCCATGAGGCCTCGATGCCAGGCGCCCGCGTCGAGGCCGCTGAGCGCCAGCGCCAGGTAGCGGCTGTTCTCGTAGCCGTCGCGCCGGTCGGGATAGTCGAAGCGGATCTCCGAGAACTCGGCGTTGGATGACGCGACCACCTTGTCGCCCTGGCTCGCGGCCAGTTCCTCGGCGAAGTCGCGGCGGATCGGGCACGCCAGCGGCTCGGGCTGCCCGCCCGGGGCGTAGCTGTAGAACTGGCGGTCGGGGCTCGCCCAGAACGCCGTCTGCCCCACCACCACCGCCGCGTTCGGCCCGATGAGGCCGCAGTTGCGGCCCACCCGCTCGAAGCGCCACGGCTGGTTCAGCGCCCCGACGAACGAGCCCAGGAACAGCGCGTCACCGGTCCACACCAGCAGGTAGGGCCCGCACATGCGGCCGCCCACGATCCGCCCGCCGCCGGTCAGGACGTACTCGCGGGCCGTCGAGCCGCTCGCGCTCGTGCTCCACTGGGTGTTGTTGCGGATCGAGGAGTGCCGGATGCACAGCGGGTTGAAGACGCCCGAGACCTCCTCGTTGCACCCTAGCGCGAAGACCTGGTAGCCGCCGTTCAGGGGCGCCACGAGCATGTGGGTCACGTTGGCCGGCGCGTTCGCGAGCGGCTGGGCCGGCTGCCCCGTGTCGTTGGTCCAGGCGAAGATGGTCTGGTTGCGAGGGCTCGCCAGCAGCTGCTGCCCCCAGGCGCCGAACGACCAGGTCAACGGAAAGTAGTCGGTGGTCGAAGGCAGGCCGTAGCCGCCCACGCCGTAGCCGCCGGTGCCGAAGCCCGCCGACCCGGCGCCGTCCACGGCGCCGGCCGTGAACCCCGACGCCGGCCTGATGTCGAACAGCTGGCCGCCGCGCCAGAGCTGCAGGCGGCTGTGCGTCCCGAACGCGATGTCCAGGACGCCCTGGTTGTCGGTCCACGGGAAGACCGCGCGGCAAACGCCCGTCAGCGGCTCGCTCATCAGCCGTTCCCAGCCGCCGATCGTCTCGGGACGGCCCAGGCGGAAGCGGACGTTCGAGCCGTCGGCCCAGCGACCGCCGGCCGCGTGGGACGTGTCGTCGCCGTTCAGCCCCGGCGGGAGGTCGAGGGGGATCTTCATCGCGTTCTCGCTGTGCTTGAGGCCGCGGGGCTGCACCCCGCCCGCAGCGCTTGTGTCCGGCGCGCCGAGGCTCCATTGATCCGCGTCCCGATCAGCCGACGCTCAAGGTTCCCGGTGTCCGACGCCCCGCCCGCTACCGCTGTCATCCGCGCCGAACCCGACGGCTACGACATGGCGAAGGTGGAGCTGATGGGGCGGCAATCGGCCGGCGCAGGGTTCCTGCGCGCGGCCGTCCAGGGGCGCGGCGAAAGCCCCGTCTACGGCTACTCGCCCGTCGCCAGCTCGGCCGAGGGCTTCAAGGCGATGGTGCGGGCGATCGATCCGTCCGCGCCTTTCGAGTGGATCCCCTCGCCGCAGCTCGAGCGCGTCGCCAGGGTGGGCGTCCTCTACCTCGCCGACTCCACGGTCGCGACGCACGCCCGCACCCGCATCCGGGCCGGCCTGGCGTCCTACTCCGTCTGCGGCGTCACCCACACCACCGCCAGCACCACGGCGATGGACGAGATCGTGAACCTCCTCCGCGAGCCGGTGGCCCCGTGGGACGCTCTCGTCTGCACCTCGACGTCCGTGATCGAGACCGTGCGCCGGCTCCACGAGCTCGAGCGCGACTACCAGCGCTGGCGTTTGGGCGTCGACGTGACGCCCCGGCTTCCGCAGCTGCCGCTGATCCCGCTGGGCGTCCACTGCGACGACTTCGCATTCGACGAGGCCGCCCGCGAGGCCGGGCGCGCCGCCCTCGGCCTGTATCCTGACGAGGTCGCCGCGCTCTTCGTGGGCCGCCTCGTCTACCACGCCAAGGCCCACCCCTACCCGATGTTCAAGGGCCTCCAGGCGGCGGCCGAGCGCACCGGGCGCAAGATCGCGCTCATCATGGCCGGCTGGTTCCCGAACGACTCCGTGGCCAACGCCTTCAAGGCCGGCGCGCGCGACTTCGCGCCCGACGTGCGCGTCCTGTGGATCGACGGCCGCCGTCGGGACCTCCGCGACCAGGCCTGGGCCGGCGCCGACGTCTTCGTCTCGCTCTCCGACAACATCCAGGAGACCTTCGGCCTGACGCCCATCGAGGCGATGGCCGCGGGGCTGCCGGTGATCGTCAGTGACTGGGACGGGTACAAGGACACCGTCCGCCACGGCGTCGACGGCTTCCGCGTCCGCACGATCGCCCCGGCGCCCGGCGCGGGCCAGGCGCTGGCGCGCGGCCTCGAGACCCACTCGCTCAACTACGATCACTATTGCTGGGCGGCCGCCCAATCCACCGCCGTCGACATCGCCGACTTCACCGAGGTCTTCTCGCGGCTGGCCGGCGACCCCGAGCTGCGCCGCCGCATGGGCGAGGCCGGCCGCGCCCGCGCGCGCCAGCTCTACGCCTGGCCCGTCGTCTACCGCCAGTACCAGGACCTTTGGGCCGACCTGAACGCCCGCCGCCGCTCGGCCGGGACCGACCCCGCCCTGCAGGCCTGGATCCAGGCGGCCCCCAGAGCCGCCCCCGCCCGCGCCGACCCCTTCCACGCCTTCGGCCACTACCCGACGGAGACGCTGGGCGCGGACAGCATGCTGCGGGCAAGGACCGGAACCTCAGTCTCGGACCTGAGGACCCTTGTTGCGCATCCCCTCTTCGGTTTGCTGTCGTCGCCATCCAGTTCTCTGGAGAACGTCCTTACGGCTCTGATCGACCAGCCCGCGACGATCCATACGGTCGCAGCTAAGCTGAAGGCCCCCGTCGCCCTGGTTGTCCGGTCAGCCGCTCTGCTGACAAAGCTGAACCTCATTGACGCGGCTCCCGCCGGCTCGTGAACACGGCCCGCCAGGCAGTTGCGTGAAGGTGAGCCCATGATCGACGTCGCCAACGCCTATGGGTTGCGATTCTACGTCCCCGCTGCGGACACCGCAGTCGGCGCATGTCTCCGGGACTACGGGGAGTTTGCCCGCCCTGAGCTCGACCTGATCTGCGACCTTTGCAGCGGGGCCTTCATCGATGTCGGCGCCAACATCGGCGCGATCTGCCTGCCGTTTGCTCAGCGAAACCCACAATCGCAGGTCCTCGCCATCGAGGCGCAGCCTGTCATCGCAGACCTGCTGAAGCGAAACGCCACCGAGAACGGGCTCTCGAATGTCACCTGCATCAATGCAGCCGCGGGAGAAGTCTCCGGCACGATAGAGGCGCCTATATTCGACCTGCATTCGACTGGGAATGTGGGCGCGTTTTCCTTGTACTCTGGCGAGGGAGATCGCCGACCTATCAACATGATCACACTTGATGAGTGCGCGCCTCCCGATAGCCGTTTTGTGAAGATCGACGTGGAAGGGTTTGAAGGCCGGGTGCTTGCCGGCGCTGAGCGGCTGGTAGCGGAGGTACGCCCGTCATGGCTAGTGGAGGTCTCTCGCCAGCGAGGCGAGACCGCACATGCCGTCTTCAGTACCTTCAGGGAGCACGGCTACCGCCTGTACTGGTTCTTCTCTCCATTCCTGACCCGGAGACGAGAGCGCCGCTTGGACGAACGGCCCAAGTTGCGCGGCGATATCTCCGTCCTCGCCGTTGACGAACCCCCGGCCTGGCGCCTTTGCGAAGTCGGAGACGCATGGCCACGAGACGCGTCGGAGTTTCCTTATCTGGCCGACTACGGCATCTTCGGCGCCAACTAATCTCCATCCAAGGCGTCAGATGCCCCGTATCCGAGGCGACCTCGAAGAGCTGTGTATGCGCTCCAGGCGAAGTCTCCCTGTCGTGGTTGGGCCGACGGCCGCCTTGGCGAAACTGGGCGTCGAAGCCGCCTGCAACTGAAATTCCTAGGGCGCCGCGTTTCCAGCGGGGTAATCGACAGCGATGAGCGACAAGGAACGGCTGCTCCCAAAGAGCGAGCACTGGCGTGCTTCATTCCAACTTCTCGCGGAAGGAAACTACGAGCTCGGCTTTCGGCTCTATGAAACCCGCCCCATCGAAATGGGCGGACGCGGCGCCGGGAAGCCGCAGCTATCCGTCCCCGAATGGAACGGCGGCGAAATCCGCAGTCTCCTAATCCTGCCAGAGCAGGGGTACGGCGATCAAATCATGTTCGCTAGGTACGCGCCCATGCTCCGGAGGCGCGGCGTCCAGGTCACGATCATGTGCCATCCTAGGCTCGTACGACTCTTCGCGTCCCTAGGCGTTCCCGTCCTTTCCGCTCAGGGCCGCGTGGAGTTGCCACCCGTGGATGCTTGGGCGCTTGGCCCCTCGCTTCCCTACCTGTGTGGAACGCGTCTCGATACCATTCCACCGGCTCCCTACTTGAGCGCGCCACCCAGGTACCGCGGGCGAGTTGGTTTGATGCTCGCCGGCAATCCTGCCTACGCAAATGACCAGCATCGGTCGCTCAGTGAGGCGGAGATGGCAGAACTTAGGGCTCTGCCAGGCGCAATCGACCTGTCTCCGGAATCAACTGGTGCTTCTGATTTCCAAGACACAGCCGAGATAGTCGCGGGTCTGCAGGTTGTTGTGAGTGTGGACACAGCAGTGGCGCACCTCGCTGGCGCGATGGGTAAGCCGTGCATGCTGCTGCTGCCGGAACCAGCTGACTGGCGCTGGCTGCGAAACCGCACTGACAGCCCTTGGTACCCTTCAATGCGCTTGTTCCGGCAGAGCAAATTGGGGGACTGGACTACCCCAATTGGACAACTGAAGGCTGCCCTAGAAGCGGCGTACTAAGTACATGAGGACCTTCCCGGGCCCCCCCACACCTGCGGCGCTTAGGATAGTCGCATTGGAAGCGCCGCCAGCAGCAGGCGGTGCCGCATTGGCGGTTGCGAGAGCGGCGCTGTAGGGAAGTCCCGGCACGATGCTCTCGAAGCCTGCTTGACCGCCACCCCCGGCATTTGAGGAGAACGGCACACCACCCGCGCCACCACCGTCCTCGCCTGCAGCACCCGCGCCTCCTGCGGTGCCGCCAGCGCCGCCAGAACGGTTGGCATCACCATTGACGCCGACTCCTCCGCTTCGACCTTGGTTGCCACCCATTCCTCCAGTCGCCGTGACTACTAGGCCAGAGGGCAGTGTAACCGACGTCGAACCGCCGCTGCCGCTGGTGGGACCCGCACTCCCTCCGCTACCGATGACGATCGAAACTGACTGTCCTCGGCCAATGCGTGCTCTCTTGTAGACGCCGCCGCCACCACCTCCCGCCAAGTCACTAGCGCTAGACCCACCCCCACCGGCACCCCAAGCGAAGACAAAGAGCGTGCCTGAGTATCGCGCGGTGAAGGTTGCCGCGCCGGGCGTCACTGACTCGTAGACCTGAGCCAAGCGCAGAGACGCCCCCTCCTTCTTCCCCCCCATCCCCTGCCCCACAAGCCCCCGGAGCTTCTGTCCCGTCGCCATCAGTAGTCCGCCCATTCCGCGATGAAGCAGATGCTCTTGGCGATACCGGTGGCCACGTAGATCCGCTCGTTCGCCTGCAGGATCAGGGGGTTGTCGTCGGAATATCCGAAGTCCAGCGCCGCCGGCGGATCGGTGGCGCTCACGGTGTCGCTGGCGCAGGCGACGGTCGCAAACAGGTACTTGCTCGCGCCGGCGGTGCCCACGTCGCGGTACGCCTGCATGACGCCGGCGCCGCCCGTGGTCTCCTGCGGCAGCGCCACGAGCCGCGTCACGCGCCCGCCGCTGGCACCCGCGGTGACGAGCAGGGCCGTCCCACCGGGGTTGGTCGTCGGCGGAAAGGTCGCCTGCGCGGTGTTCACGACCGCCGCCGCCGACCTCGGCGTCTGCGGCGTCACGATGCTGTTGGGGGTCACGGGCATGTCGTTAGGCTCCTTAGAGGGCGACGGCGAACGCCAGGGCCAGGCCCCGCACGGCGCTCGCGTAGTCGCTGAGATCGGCTGTGGAGAGGCCCTGCCAGCTGGCGTTGACCCCGTCGGTCCGCACGAACTTGCCGGCGTTGCCGGCCTGGGCGGGCAGGCTCCCGGCGTTGTAGGACCAGGCCGTCGCGGCCACGTAGTCCTTGATCGACAGCCCGCCGTAGCCGGGCGTCTTCACCGCCGCGCCGTCCGTGGCGGCCCAGGCGATGTCGCCGGCGTCGATCGTCACCGTGGCGCCCGCACCGGTCGTCAGCGTCACCGGACCGTCGCAGGCGTTCCAGACGAGGTAGCTCTTGCTGACGGCCGGGATCGTCACGGTGAAGGGCCCCGCCCCGCCCGTGAACTTGATCATGGCCGCGCGCGCCTCGTCGTCGGGCGCATTGGCGATGGTGAGCGCCGCGTTCCCCGTCAGCGGCTTCGTCAGCCAGCCGGCGATGGCGTAGTCGGCGTGGGCGAGCACAGCGTTCAGCTTCTCGCCCCACAGGTTGATGTTCTCGCCGGTGAACTGCAGTTCGAACCGGAGCGATGGCGACCAGGAAGAAGGCATCAGACGATCACGGCTCCCGTGTCTTGGCGGATCCAGTGCGCCCCGTCCGAGTGGGCGAGGATGTTGAGGTCGGTGACGAGCACCAGGGTCTGCGGATGCTCCGCCGCCGGCGGCAGTGCGGCCGCGGCCAGGGCGAAGAGCGGCGTCGGCGCCGCCGGGTGCAGCAGCGCGGTCAGGGCGTCGTGGAACGACTTCAGGATCGCCCGCACGGCGTCCGGCGCGCCCGGTCCCACCGGCAAGGGCGTCACCAGCCGCTCCTTGCGCCGATCAGGTCGGGCAGCTCGCTGCGCAACCGGCCCGCGGCGCGGCTCCGCGCATCCTTGGCGTTGAGCTCGGCGATCGCGCGGTCCAGCCTGGCCTCGTAGGCCGAGGCCAGCTCGCCGTCCCGCAGGAAGGGGGCCGCCTCGCACAGGGTCGCGAAGAGGTAGACGTCGGGTCCGTCCGCCAGCAGCGCGTTGGTCCCGGCCGCATCGCTCAGCGCGAACGCCTTCAGCATTCTCAGGGTCAGGGCGTAGGCCTTGTCGGACGGCCGGTCGAAGGCGATCGCCGCGCCGTCCACGCTCCACGCCCCCGGTTCGCCGCGCAGCGACGAGGCCGCGATCAGGCTCGGGTCCAGGAACGGCAGCTCGACGCGCCCGTCGGTCTTCACGATCCACAGCCGCAGGGGCTCGGTAAACCCCGCCGGCAGCGGAACGGTCCTGGCGCCCGCCGTCGTGGTCAGCGCCACCTCGGCCTCGGCCAGGCGCGCGCGCAGCACGCGGTTGAGTCGCGCCTCCGCCAGCGCGATGAACTCCGGGATCCGGGCGGTGAGATCGCCGCGCACAAGCCAGTTCGCCGCCGCAGCCTTCAGCTCGGCGTAGGTCGTGATCGCCATGGACCAACCTCGCAGGTTCGATTGTGTGGGGCGCGGGACGCCGCGGCGCCCCGAAGGCCGGGTTGCGCGGCGGGCCTTTCCGGCCCGCCGCGCGCAGCGTCACGGCGCTACTTGTTGGCCAGGCGGCAGGCGAGCTGCGGCCGGATGGTCTTGTACCCGTACAGGACGTCGAGGCGGCACGGGAACTTGTCGTTGTTGATGTCGTACTGGCGCACGATCCGCATCGAGATCCCGTCGAACACCTCGCGCGAGGCGAAGTCGACGCCGCGGGGCAGCAGCATGTCCGCCGTGGCGAACGCGAACGCGCCCTTCTGGTAGGCCATCGACAGGCCGTGGGCCTGCGACGGCGTCCCCGGGAAGGTCATCGCCGCCGTGGCCGACGTCACCGGGATCGTGACGTTCTGGCCAGGGCCGGCCAGCACGATCGCCGGCGCGATGGTGACCACGCCGGCGCCGCCGGCGTAGGGGTCGTTCACGACCACGAACTGCTGCAGGACCCCGGTGGACTGCTTGGTCTCGGGGTGCACCCGGAACACGTTGGCGATGGTGAACACGTCGCCCTTGTTCATGCCGCCGGTTCCGGTCGCCACGGTGATCGCCGTGACGGGCGTCGAGACGAGCGGCAGCGCGCCCACCGTCGTGTTGGTGGTGTAGCCGGTCTGCACCGCCGCGCCGCGCTGGTGCGACGGCCACAGGGTGTTCTCCATGAAGTCGAACCCTGCGGTGCGGCCCATGAAGCCTTCGCGGTTCTGCTTGCTGATCGTGGCCTTGTCGTTGAACAGGCCCTTCAGCGCGTCCACCAGGTCCACGTTGTCCTGGGTGTTGAGGTTGCAGGTCCGGCCGTTCAGCGGCGCGAGGTTGTCGACCAGCACCTTGCGGCCCTGCAGCACCTTGGCGAAGGACGCCGGCTGGCCGTGGTTGTCGACCTGGTTCCAGACATCCTTGTACATGCTCATGGCGTCGGCCTCGATGTTGGCCGCGAGCACGCTCATCGCCGGCTCCAGAACGCGCTCCGAGAAGTCGTCCAGCGCCATGGTCAGGTCGGCCGAGGTGAAGTTGAAGTCGACCCCCTTCTGGGTCTGCACCTTCAGATCGACGCTCGACTCGATGGTGTCCAGGTCGGCCCCGGAGCCCAGGGGCGCCCCGTTGCGGACCTTGTACTGGTTCGGCAGCCGGATCTTCAGTGTGTCGCCGATCTTGGCGCCCGACTGGGCGAACCGGTCGTCGTAGTCCCGCGTGATCGTGCCCACGAAGTTGAGCTTCTGGTGCAGCACGCGCAGCGCTTCCCGCGTCACCGCGGTGGCGGTCAAGAGAGTGTTGGGCATGGGTTTCCTTGCGGACTTGGGTTGAGGTCGGGCCGCGCGAAGACGCCCGAGCCGCCCGCCGGCGGGTGTTCGGGGTCCGGCCGGCGCGAGCCGGCGGCGGCTGTCGGGAGCGCCCTCGCCCGTGCTCCCGCGCGGGAGGGGCCGAGGGCGCTGGGCTGGAAGACGGGTGCGGCGGCGTCAGCGCCCGCCGGAGAGCTGCTCGCCGCGTCGGCGCATCCATTCCTTGGTGCTGAGCTCGTCGCGCACGCCGGCGCCGGCGGCGCCGCCGCCCGACACCAGGACGGCCGGCCGGACCGCCTGGGCGGCCTCGGCCTGCGCGCCGCGCTGGCTGGCCTCGTCCGCGGTCCACGCCTTGTGCAGCAGCTTCCACAGCCGCGGGTCCGCGGCCTGCGCCAGCTCCTCCAGAGTCACGCCGAACGCCTGGGCGTACTCGACCAGCTTGCTCGCCACCTCCGGCGACCAGCCGTCGATCTCCTCGCGCAGCCGGGCGCCGGTCTTCGCCATCGCCTCGGCCGCCTCGCGGGCGGACTGCAGCTGCGCGCGTTCGTCGTCGTGGGCGACGGCGTAGGCCAGCTCGTCGCGCGCCGCCTGCGCCTCCTGGAACTGGGTCCAAAGGGCCTGCGCCGCTTCGGGGTCCGAGGCCGCGTAGGCCTCCCAGTCCACGCTCTCGAACGCCTCGATCTGGTCGTCGAGGACCATCAGGCTGATCCGGTCGCGGCTGCCGCTCCGCAGGGCGGCCGAGCGGCGCGACATCGCCTCGCGCTCGGCCTCCAGAGCGCGCCGATGCTCGGCGATCTCCTGGGTCTTGCGGGTGTAGTCGGCCTGCCGCAGGAAGGCGCCCTTCAGCGCCGCCGGCACGGTGTGGGTCACGCCGTCCAGTTCGAGCTCGAACATCTCGTCCGCCGGGTCGCAGTCCGGACCGGCGCAATCCTCGTCGCGCATGGGGTCGTCGCCCGCCAACGGCAGGATATCGTCGTGCATCTTGTCCTCTGGAGCTGAGCCCCTCAGGGGCGGGTGGAGAAGAACTCGGTCTCGCCGCCGATGCCGACGGCGAAGCTGCAGCCGACGAAGATCGTCGGCCAAACGGCCAGCAACGCCGCCATCGCGGCGAGCCGCCGCCGGTCGAAGCGCAGGACGGCGGAGATCGCGAACACCAGGACCGCAGGCGCCATGGCCACGACCGCCGTCCACGGATCCCACAGGCTGCAGTAGAGCGGTCGGCGGCCGCCGTAGAGCCACAGCATGGCCAGGTAGGGCCACGCGGCCAGTCCGGCCGCAATCCAGAACGCCGCTCGGGCCATGCGCGCGCGGTCAGCCATGGGCCATCCCACAGCTCAACGCCCAGCCTGGACCCGCGAGCACGATCGCCAGCATGACCAGGGCCCGGCGAGCGTCGAACGCGGACAACGCCGAGAGGCCAAACGCGACCGCCGCCGGCGCGAGAGCCAGGTTGTTCACGCCGGCCCAGGCGCGACAGTAGTCGTCGCCGTTGGCGTGCTGATACGCGGCCATGGCCAGCGTCAGCGCCAGGGGCCAGCAAGCCAGGCCCAGGCCCATCCAGAACAGCGGAACGCTCATCCGCCTCAACGCAGGCCTCCCTGGTACAGCGCTCGGGCCAGCGCCTCGCGCGCCCGGTCCGCCTCCGGGCGCGTCCCGCTCAGGGCGAAATGGCCGGACTTCGGGGCGAACTGCCAGGCCAGCGCGGGCGTGGCGAGGCGGATCGCGGCGTCGCCGACGCCCGCCCGGAGCGGATCGCCGAGATCGTCCAGGTCGACGGTGATCACCTTGCGGATCCGCGGATGTCGCCGGACCGCGTCGTAGAGGTCGCTGTTCAGCGGGGCGGCCACCAGGACCAGATGGTCGACCACGCCGCCGTTCTCGGCCACGGCGAACGCCTGGGCTGCGGCCATGACCGCCCCGTTGGAGTAGCCGCCCACGTTGTACTGCTCGCGGCCGGCAAGGCTGCGCGACTGCCGCGCCGCCGCCTGCATGGCGGGGGTGGCGGCCATGGCCTTGGCGTAGGCCAGATCGTTGCGCGCCGTCACGCTGCCCGCCTCGCCGATCAGCCGCCGCAGTCCCGCGGACGTCCAGGGGTCGCCGTAGTTCGGCACGATCGGGTCGCGGATTCCCGCCTTGGCGAACGCCGCGCGAAACCGCTCGAGATAGACTCCGCCCTGGCCGACCGCCCCGTAGAAGATGAAGACGCAGGATGATCCTGCAGACTCGGGGGCGGCCTGGGCGTCCGCGGGCTCGGCGCGGGCGGCGGGCGCGGCGGCCGCCGCGGCCAGGGCAGCCGCGGCCAGGGCCGCCACGAGCCCGGCCCATGTGCGTCGCCCGGCCACTACCTCAGTCCCCGGCGCTTCAGGTCGTGGGCCAGTTCGTCGCGGCGCGCGTCGAACACCTCGCCCTCGCCGCTCAGGCGGAAGTGCCCCGTCTGCTCGCGCCATTGCCGGGCCAGCTTCGGCGTCGACGCCGCCAGCGCCGCGTCGCTCATGCCCGCCCGCACCGGATCCCCGTACTTGGTCAGGTCCATGGTGATGACATTCCGGATCCCGGGATGGGTGCGCACCGCATCGTAGAGGTCCTTGTTGATGGGCGCCCCCAGCAGGACGAGATTGTCGACGACGCCGCCGTTCTCCGCCACCGCGTACGCCTGCGCGGCGGCCATCACGGCCCCGTTGGAGTATCCGCCCAGGTTGTACTGCTCATCGCCCAGGGTTCGCGAGTGGCGCGCCGCGGCCTGCATGCCGGGCGTCGCCGCGAGGGCCTGCGCATGCTTGAGCCCGTTGGACTTGAGGACGTCCAGCACTTCGCCGGCCATCCGCCGCCGCCCCGCCGCGCTCGCGGCCGGGTCGCCGTAGTTGGGGATCACCGGCCGGTCGATCCCGGCCTTCTCGAACGATCGGCGGAAGCCCTCCAGATAGTCGCCGCCCTGGCCTGCGCCGCCGTAGAAGATGAACTCGCACGCGCCGGGCGACAGGGCTCCCCCGCCCCGGCGCGGAATGCCGCGGGCCGGGTCGAACCGGCCTGGCGCCGTCGGGCGGGCCCCGGCGGCCGGCCCCGGGCTGGACCGCCCGTCGCCTTCGATCATCGGAACGCCCGAGGCGCTCATTGCGTCCTTCCACATCCGCACCCCCGAATTGACCAGAACATTTCAAGAACTGCAAGGCTTCGCTTGGCCCGGCCCGAACCTAGGCCTCAGGCGGGGCGCTGCAGGGCGCGCATCCGGTTGGTCTCGGCCTCGAAGGCCTCGATCTCCAGCTTGCGGGCCTGGTGCGCGCGGTCCTGCTTCAGGGCGGCGATCTCGCTCCTGGCCGCCGCCAGCGCCTGCGCCAGCTGGGCGACCTGGCCCTGCGCGGCCTGGACCTGCGGATCCTGTCCCTTCGCCGCCGGCGGCAGCAGCGCGGCCAGGCGTCCCGCGATCTCGTCCGCGCCGGGCCAGTCGAGGTTGCGCGCCAGCAGGTCGCCCAGCACCGGCGCGGCTCCGGGATAGGCGCGGATCAGCTCGATCATCTGGGTCGCGGCCTCCTCGCGGCGGCTCGTGAACGAGGGGCCGGCCCGGACGGTCAGGTCGTACTTGCCGGCGCCCAGGTCGTGGATCCGCCCGATGGCGCGCAGCTGCTCGGCCGAGGGCCCGGCCGCGCGGCCGCCAGGCGCCACGCCCACGCTGTGCGCCGCGCCGTCCTGGCCCAGCACGCGGACCACGCGCGCCGTCGCGTACACCTTCGGGATGAGGTCCAGCAGGATCCGCCCGGCGTGCCGGATCGCCCGGCTCAGGTTGTCGATGTAGTGGAACGTCGAGACGTCCCCCTCCCGTTGCCGCGCCATGATCGCGCGGCCCGAGGTCTCGTTGGACCGCGCGCCGAGGCTCGCATCGTAGAGCCCCATGATCGACTTCATGTCGTCCGAGGCGTTCATCGCCTCCTGCAGCGCGCCGGCCGGCGCGCCCGCATAGCCCTGCCGCATCGGCGGCTCGGGGCCGTCGTACTCGATGTAGGCGTGGCTCTGGACGTTCGCCGTCGCCCACTTGTTCGCGTCGGTGTCGAACGCGCCCTTCCGGCCGATGAACGGCGCCTTGGGCGCCAGGGCGACCAGTTCCGTCGACGTGGTGCGCCAGTAGTTGAACATCCGCTGCGGGTCTTTCGCGTCGCGCACCAGGCTCCGCAGCCGACGCCGGCCGTCGACGATCAGCTCCTCGCCGAACACGGGGACGATGGGGATGAACCGCCCGGCCCACTCCACCGTCTCCAGCACCTCGGCGCCGGAGAGGATGCGCTGCACCACCCGGTGGCTGGCGCTCCTGCGCGGCCGCCCCACCGGCGTCACGCCGAGCGCGTCGAACAGCGCCTTCTGCGCCCTGTAGGTCGCCTCCTCGATCACGCGCCCGTCCGACAGCGCCAGGATGGTCCGCTCGACGCGCTCGCGCCGCCAGTACTCGGCGAGCGTCACGCGCTCCCCGTCACGGGCTTCCCCGGCCGGACGGATCGCCCCGCCGCCGTCCCAGTCGGCCACCGCCGCGCCGGGCCACCGCGCCGCGAACGCCGCCGCCGGCAGCGAATCCACCACGAAGGCCGTGTTCCAGTCCGACGAGTCCGCCCCCGTCGACTCGGGGTCCCCGTAGATCGAGAACGGATCGGCCACCCGCTCGATGGCGATGTCCTGTTCGAAGGAGTCGTCCGCGGCGTACCGGGTGTTGATCCGGAAGTACCCCACCCCGCTCGTCACCGCGAAGTCCAGGGCCGTGTCGTAGGCCACCTCGGCGTCGGAGCTCTGCTCGATATGGCGGATCAGGCCGTTCATCACCTCGGCGGTCTCGGGGTCGGCCGCGCCGTCCACCGGATGCACCGCGATCGCCGGCTTGTTCTGGCGCGCGTCGTTCACCACCTGGCGGATGAAGGCCGGCAGCCGGTTGATGGTCAGGCAGGGCCGCCCTTCCTGCTCGCGCCCGCGCCGGACCGCCTCGGGCCACTGCTCGCCCAGCCGCGCGAAGCGCAGGTCGTCCAGCGCCTCGCGCCGGTTGTCGGCCTCGGCGTCGGCCGCCAGTTCGAAGGCGGCGCGGGCCTCGGAAAGGATCTCGTCGGACAAGGCAGGACCTCACGTGAAGGCGCCCGCGCGAGCGACGCCCGGCGGGTGGAAGGCGGTCTGCGAGGACCGCGGCGGCTGGTGGATCGGAACGCGCCGGAGGCTCACCGCACCGCGGCGGCCGCACTCATCAACGCTGACAGAAACCTACCGAAAACGTGTCGGCTTGTCAAGAACAAAAACGAAACATCAATCGTCGTCGTCGCGGTCCAGCTCGGCCACCAGCCGCTTCAGCCGCGCGAGGTCCTCCGGCGCCAGCGCCTTCTCGCGGGCAAAGTGCGCCACCAGCGGCGCGAGCTGGCCGCCGAACAGGCGGTCCAGCAGCCCGCGGCTCTCGTCGGTAACCCAGTCCTCGCGCCGGATCAGGGGCGCATAGACCACCATGCCGCGCCGGCGCTCCGACCTGAGGGCGCCCTTGGTGATCAGCCGGCGGATCAGCGTGCGGACCGTGGCCTCGCCCCAGCCGTTGGCCGAGCCGGCCTCGGCCAGGATCTCCTCAGCGCCCGCCCCGTCGCGGCCGGCCTCGGCGGCGGCCCAGGCCACCGCCATGACCTGGCTCTCGGCCGCGGAGATCCGCGGCGGTGTGGCCATCCTCAGGCCGCCGCGCGGCGGATCCGCGCCTCGAGGTGCCGCTCGCAGAGCACGCCCACGGTGCTGGCCAGCAGGCCCAGCATCACGGCCAGCGCCGCCTCGGCCCATCCCGGGGCCATCACCGTGATCGAGGGCGCCGGCCGCACGTTCGCGATGCCCAGGAAGCCGGCGAACAGGATGTAGCTGGCCGCCAGCGCGCCCAGCGGGATGCCCGCCGACCGCACGATCCTCAGGCGCCCCAGCGAGCCCGCCAGGCCCTTGGCGTCGCCCTTGCCGACCTTGCCCAGGCTCATCGCCCAGACGACGAGCGCGGCCACCGTCGAGATGAGCAGGATCGCGAAAACCGTCTTCACCTCGAGCGAGGCGTCCGCGAAGACCCGGCCGATATGCAGCCGCTCTGCGGGCGGGACGACCGTCAGGCCGCCCTCGCCGCAACCCGCGCACCGCGCGGCCTCCTGCGCCCGCGCCACGCCCGAGAGCGCCATCACGAAGATGAGCGCCGCCGGCGCCGTCATGAACCTCACGCGCCTCATGGGCGGCCTCCCGTGTTATTACGTCTGTAGCAAATTCAGACTACAGACGTAACAACACCTGTCAACCGCCCAGTCGGGACGCGCGTCAGACCCCGCGGCGACGCTGGAACAGGCCGACCAGGAAAAGCAGCAGGACCGCGCCGGCCGTGGCGGTCAGAAGGCTCGGGATGATCCCTTCGCCCACGCCGAAGCCCAGCATCGTCGCCACGAAGCTGCCGAGGAATGCGCCCACCACGCCGACAATCAGGTTCATCAGAAGTCCGTGATTGCGGCCCATGATCTTCTCGGCGATCCAACCGGCCAGGATGCCGATGATGATCGCGCCCAGGATTCCCACACCGTTCATCGAGTTTCTCCGTCTGTCCGGCATTCGGAATGCAGACGGAGGACGCGGGTTGCACGGCGCAGCCGTCAGCGGATGCGCGGCCCCGACATCATCAGGTTCAGATAGAGGATGACGGCGATCGCCACCCCGACGCACGTCAGCGGCCGCGCCTCGAACAGATCCAGGGCCTGCCGCGCGATCTCCGGCACCGCCGAACTCCTGACTCCCTCGCCCCCCGACCGCCCGAACTATGTTTCCCGGGCCTTAACGTCGTCTGGAGCGTCAGGATTAACGCACGCCCGCGCCGGCGCCTTTGTCAGCCCATCCAGCTCAGGGCGCCGCCCGCGGGCCCGAGGCTCCGGCGGCGCGCCTCCGGGGCGCGCTCCACGGCGGCGGCGCCGCGCCGGTTCAGCGCGAATTCGCCGAAGGCGTCCGCGCCGTGGCTGGCCTGATCGTGCAGCGGCCCGCCATAGCTGTGCGTCGCCCGGATCCACCGCTTGCGGTAGGCCCGCAGCCGGTCCAGCCCCAGCGCGCAGCGCTCCTTGTCGAACCAGGTCAGCGGGATCATCAGCCGCGCCGCGCTGATGCGGTCCTCAGGATCTGCGGCCGCGCCGACCTCGATGCGCGACAGGCCCAGGCCGCCCAGCACCTCGTAGCGCGAGCGCCCGGTGCCCAGTTCGCGCGCCATCACGTCGTGCGGCAGGTGGTGGACGCCCCACACGTACGGCCGGCTCCCGATGGCCTGGCGCACGATCGCCTCCAGGCCCTGGCCCGCGGTCTCGAAGTAGTCGATCACCCGCACCTCGCGCCCCGCCTGCTGGAAGAACCAGATGGCGGTGTAGTCGTCGATGCCCAGATCCCAGGCGGTGTCGACCCGCAGCGCCGGGTCGTGCGGCACGCCGCCGATGCGCCCCTCCCGCTCGGCCGCGCCCAGCAGCGAGGCGTAGTAGGCCCCCGGCGTCGCCGCATCGAAGTTCACCAGATACTCGGACGAGAAGCGCGCCTCGCCCTCCTCCTCCGACCCCAGCTCGGCGGCCAGCTCCCGTCGCTCGCGCTCCAGCTGCTCGGCCGTGAACACGTCGGTGGCGGTGGCGGGCGACTTCAGCGTGAACCACTCGGGGTCCTTTTCGCGGCTCTCGAACGCCCGCGTCGCATGATTCCGCCCCCGCGGCGTCCAAAGGAACACCGCCCACCCGTCGTTCTCCAGCAGGATCGGGCGCAGGTAGGTCCAGGCCTCGGGCCGCGTCAGCGACCACTCCGAGAACACGACCCCGGCCACCGACGACCCCACGAGGCTGTTGTAGGTGTCGGAGCCCAGGACCTGCCAGGTGGAGCCATTGCCCAGCCGCACCTTCATCTCGCTGTCCACGAACTCCGGCTTCATATCGTCGGTGAACGCCTCCTCGATCCGCCGCTTGCCCGTGTGCGGGTTCACGGCGTCCCAGATGGCCTTGCGGCCCTGCGCCGCCTCGGGCAGCAGGTGCCAGTAGCCGCCCACCCTCGCCTGCGCGGCCCACGCGCCCCAGTTCATCGCCACCTCGTCCTTGCCCCATCGGCGATGGGCCACGACGTCCACCCGCTTGGCGCCGCCCAGCAGGGCGTCCCAGAGTTCGTTCTGGTGCATCCGCGGCTGCCACTCCAGCACGCGCGTGATCTGCTGCACCATCAGCCCTCGCCCTCCGGGAAGATCTCGCGCAGCACCGCGCGGCCGTCGGCGCCCACGACCTTCTCGAAGCGGCGCACCCGGAAGATGATCTCCACGGGCTCGGGCTTCGCCGGCGCGCGCGGCGTCCGGCGGGCGGCCCACCGATCCGGCGCCAGCGCCACGGCGCGGCGGATCAGGGCGTCGATCTTCACCTTGGCCGAGCGCACCGTCTCTTCGGTGACGGCCTCGGCTACGTCCAGCGCCCGATCCCCGCAGACCTCCGCCCCGAACTCCCGCGCCGCGTCCGCCGCCTCCCCGAACTCCGGATAGGCCTTGCGCCAGTTGTACAGCGTCGCGGTGCACGGCATGCCCCGCTCCCGCCCGAGCCGCTCGTAGGTCGTGCCCTCCGCCAGCCTGTCCAGGATCTTCTGCGCCAGC
Source organism: Phenylobacterium sp. T106 (assembly GCF_057219735.1). NCBI lineage: Bacteria > Pseudomonadati > Pseudomonadota > Alphaproteobacteria > Caulobacterales > Caulobacteraceae > Phenylobacterium > Phenylobacterium sp. T106. The sequence goes on from NZ_JBXVWA010000001.1 coordinate 595,412, forward strand.
GGCCCCGAATACTCCGTCGGCCCCCGCCGCGCCCGCACCGAGGGACCCTTCCGCTTCGTCATCTGGAACTCCTTCTTCAAGTCGAGGGGCTCTCACCCCGAGCCTCCACCACCCCGCCGCACCTTCCTCTCCCGCGACGCGGGAGAGGGGGACCGCCCGCCGAAGAGCGGGTGGCGCCGGAGGCGCTCGATGGAACCGCGGAGGACGCAGAGACGAACGCAGAGCGCGCAGAGATTTCCGCACCCTCCGCGCCTCTCCTGCGATCTCTGCGGTTAGAACAGGACACCGCACCTTCCTCTCCCGCCTAGCGGGAGAGGGGGACCGCCCGCCGAAGAGCGGGCGGTGGAGAGGGCGAGCCGCAGCCACGGCGCGGGAAACGCATCCCGCCCGGCAGGGCTGGCGCCGCAGGCCCTCGATGGAACCGCGGAGGACGCAGAGAGCGCCGAGATCTCCGCGCCCTCCGCGCCGCCTCCGCGATCTCTGCGGTTAAGCAGGACGGCTCCACCGCCCCTCACGCCCGCCGAGCCCTCGTATGCGATGGCCCTGCCCCTGCGCACGAGGCGGACCGCGGGAAGGATGCTCCGCACTGGGGCAGCTCGCGCAGCGAGAGGGGGCCTCCACCCCGAACCCTGCCAGCCACCCCCTCCCCGCCGGCGCGTCGCGCCGCCGGACCTCCCCCAAAGGGGAGGACCCTGGGGTGATGCTCCCCCCCTGGGGGAGCTCGCAAAGCGAGAGGGGGTTTCACCCCCGAACGCCTGTGAAGTCGCCCGACGTCATCGCAGCCGGAAGACCGTCCTCAGCCGCCCCACGCCTGCAGCTCGCCCCCGAGCCCGGGGTGCGCCGTCACGGATTCAGGCGGCTCTTCGAACGGGAACGGGTACGGATGCGGCCAGATGTAGGGCGGCGCCGGATGCGACGCGAACCGGTCCGCCGTCCAGGCCAGCCGCGGTCGCTGCTTCACCCCGCAGCCGGTCGCCTTGCGATGCCAGACAGCCCCCCACCTGGCGTCCCAAAGGGCCAGGCCAGCCTCGAAGACGTGGCGCGTGAAGTCGTCGCTGCGCCATAGCGGACCGTTCGGATTGACCTCGAGTTCGACCGCGTTGTCACTCTGCTCGCCATAGGCGCCCGCCTGCACGCACAAGCTCGCGTAGAGCGGATCCGAAGGGCGCCGATGGTTGCCCACGAGCACCCAGTAGCCGCTCTGCGCCACCGGCGCAGGCCGCTGCGGCGGGTCGAAACGTGTTCGACGGTCGATGACCGTCGCCACATCCTCGACGGGGTGGGTAAGCACAGGTCCGAGCGTCCCCGGCCGCGGCGGGCTCCCGCTCTCAAAGGGCCACAGCTCCCCGTAGGCCGGCTCCACCTCGCCAAGCAGGCCGGCTATTCGCTGTAGCTTGTCGGCGATGCTCTCCGCGCTCTGGGCGCGACTCGGCCATCCCCACAGATACCCGTAGCTCTCGGACACCGGGTCGAACGGAATGGCGGTCGGAGCGATCAACCTAGAACAGCCTCCACTTAGCCTCGGGAGGCGTGTGACGAACCGTCATATTCGGGGCAATCTCGACGCGTCTCTCAAAGAACGGCAACGCTCCCTTCTCCGCGATATGCCAATCCACCGCCCTTCCCCCGGACGCTTCTCGTTGCCTACCGGCTTGCAAGCGCGGAGACGTGTTGAACTTCCGGTACTTGGGATCGTCTGCCATGAAGGCCACGAGCGAGGCATATCCCGGCCCCTTCGCCTCCAGCAACTGTCGACGAGGATCCCACACGGCGCACCCGTCAAAGGCGACAGCTCCCCTAGGCGTCCGAACCACATAGTCCAGGCCCGGCGCTCGCGTGATCTGATCCTCGTAGTCGCGGCTGCGCTGCGAGCGTGTGTCATCCCGCTGCTCGGGTTCCCACCCACCGAGCGGATGGCAACTCGGATCCTCCTCTCGCTCGCCTTGCAGCATCTGGGCGGCGTCCGGGATCGTGCCCGGAGGCGCCTTGTCCACCACTCGGACGCGGGTGGCAGGCCCCGGCTCGTCCTCTCCTGCCATCCGCTGTGTTTGCTCGGCGTAAAGGCGCTCCAGTTCGCCCGAGCGGACGATGCTGCCGTCCGCCAGCCGGAATTCATCGCCGCCGATGTGCTCCACCCAGTTGAGGGGGTAAGGGCGATTGGGAAGGTAGCCTCCACGGATGTTCGGGAACGTCTCAAAGAAGCCGCCAGTGCTCCCAGGCGCAGGCAGGGCCTGCCCGGGAGGGGGCGCGATGCGTTCCGGTGCTGGACGAACCGCGCGGGGCCGGAAGCGCGCCTCTTGCATGGGAGGCGGGCCAAAGAACTCGTCGTGATCCGCCTGCAGAGAGGCCTCGCGATCTCGGGCGATCTCGGCCAAAGGGCGCCGGTACCAGGCGTCCAGTTCGTCGCCCTCCAGGTCAGCCGGATTTACGAACAGTCTCTTCATCGACCGCATCCCCACAGATCAGCCACCAGTGGTCCACGCGCCTGTCACGCGACAGCGCGGCCACCAGAGCCGGCAAGATGTCCTTGGAAGGCGCCCCCAAGGCGAACGGACACCGTTTCGCCCCCGCGCCGGTCGCACTCATCAACGCTGACAGAAACCTACCGAAAACGTGTAGACATGTCAAGAACAAACTGCGAACTGGATCACGCCTGTCCGTTGCAGTATCGCAGCGCCCGGCGCGCCGTCCGCGCCCAGTCCTCCGGCGGGTCGAGGGCGAGGTAGCGTTCGTACAGCGCCGCGGCGTCGCCCAGCGCGCCGGCCTTCATCCGCAGCTGCGCCAGGTTGAACACCGCGTCCGGGTGGCGCGGGTCGGTCTCCAGCACGCGCGCCAGCTCGCCGGCGGCCGCCTCCGAACGTCCTTCCGCGTCCAGCGCCTGGGCCAGGTTGTAGCGCGCCTCCACGAACCGGGGGTCGCGCCCCAGCGCGCGCTGGTAGGCCAGCCGCGCCTGGTCGAAGGCGCCCTGGGCCAGCCGGATGTTGCCTTCGTTGTAGGGCGCGATGGCGTCCCGGCGATCGGCCCGGGCGCACAGGTCGTAGAGATGCGCCGCCGCCTCCAGGTCGCCCTCGGCCTCGGCCATGGCCGCGGCCTCGAACAGATCGTCGACCGTGGCGTGGGCCTCGTCGAACGCCAGCTGCCCCTGCCCTTCCAGGGTCGTCAGCCCGTCGGCCCACTTGAGCGCCGCGTCGCCCGCGGGCGTCAGCACGATCCGGTAACGGCCCCGCGGCGACAGGTCCCGCGCCCGGGCCAGGATGCGGACGACGCCGCCCAGCGTGCGGCCGCCCGACACCAGGTCGGCCGCGGTGCGGATCAGCTGCGCGTCGCCGAAGCGCGTCCGGTCGCCGTCCAGGCCGATCAGGTCGAAGGCGGCCAGCACCTGGGCGTCCTGCGCCGTGAGCGTCGTGCCCGCCAGCGCCGTCGCCAGCGGCAGCGTCGCTTCGGTCGCCGCCTCGCCGGCCAGCGCCGCCGCGAACGAGCGCTCGCCCAGCACCGGGACCCCGCGCGCCTGCGCCGCCCCGATCCGCTGCGGAAGCGCGCCGGAATCGATGAGCGCGGTGGCGAGCTCGCCCACCACCAGAGCGTCGGACCGCCGCGTCAGGTCGCGCGCGACGCCGCCGCCACGGGCCTCGATCTCGCCCGCCAGCCGCTCGCGCGCGCCCGCCTGGAACCGGCCGTAGAGGGCGATCGCGCGGTCACGCACATCCATCGGGTCAGGAGGCGGCGGGCGCCCGCTTCTTCGGCGGCGCCTTGGCGGCCGTCGCCTTCGCCGGAGCCTTGCCCGCGGCCGAAGCCTTCCCCCCGGCCGCCTTCGCCGCCTTGCCGAGGCTGGGCGCCGGCGGCCGGCGCTCCTCCTCGATCGAGCGGCGCAGCGCGTCCATCAGGTTCACCACATTGCCGCGCTCGGGCGCCTTGGTGATCACCGGCTGGCCGCCGGCGATCTTCGACTTCACCAGCGCCAGCAGCGCCTCCTCGTAGCGGTCCTCGAAGGCCGCCGGGGCGAAGGTCGCCTGCTTCGAGGCGATGATCTGCCCCGCCATGGCCAGCATGTCGTCGCCGTACTTGGCGTTCAGCTTCTCGAGCGCGCCCGAGGCCTCGCGGATCTCCTTGGCCGAGCGCAGCGTGGTCAGCCGGAAGCCGTCCTCGATGGGCTGGATCGCCACCAGGCGCTCGCGGCCGGACAGGACGATGCGGGCGATGGCCACCTTGTCGGCCCGGCGCATGGCCTCGAGGATGACGGCGAACGTCTCCTCGGCGATCGGGCCGTCGGGCGCGAGGTAGTAGGTGGAGTCGAAGTAGATCGGGTCGATCTCGGCGGCGTCCACGAACCCGTCGATATCGATGGTCTTCGAGGACTCGATCTCGATCTCGTCCAGCTCCTCGGCCGTGACGACGACGTACTTGTCCTTCTCGAACTGGTAGCCCTTCACCAGGTCGGCGCGGTCGATCTCGCCCAGTTCCGGGTCGTGGTACTTCTGCTGGACGCGGTTCAGCGTGTCCTTGTGCAGCAGGTTGAAGCTGATCTTGCCCGCGCTCGCCGACGTCGCCGGGAAGAGCTTCACCGGGCACGACACCAACGAGAGCTTGAGATAACCCTTCCAGCTCGCCCGACCGGCCATGCGGAACCTACCTCTTCATCCCAACGTCGCGGAGCATCTTAGGCGTAAGGTCTGAACTACTCGATACTAGACCATCCCACGGGTCCGCGGCCAAGGTCTCCAGGCGCCGGACCACTGAAAGACGGTCGAAGGTGTGTCCTCCCGACAACTTCCGCAGCTCGTCCCAGGCGATGGGCGTGGCCACCGGAAAGCCCGGCCGGGCGCGCAGCGAGTACGAGGCCACCGCGCTCGCGCCGCGGGCGTTGCGGATGTAGTCCACGAAGATCTTGCCCTTGCGGCGCTCCTTGCCGGAGACCGCCGTGAACAGGCTGGGGCTGTCGGCCGCGGCCGCCCGCGCCACCGCCTCGGAGAAGCCCTTCACCGTCGCCCAGTCGTGCCGCCCGGGCCTCAGCGCCACCACCAGGTGCAGGCCCTTGCCGCCCGTGGTGCGCAGGAAGGGCGTCAGCCCCAGCGCCTGCAGCCGGTCGCGCAGCACCTCCGCGCCGTCGCAGACCCGGCTCCACGGCAGGCTCTCGTCCGGGTCCAGGTCCAGCACGATCCGGTCCGGGTGCTCGGGGTCGTCGATCCGGCAGCCCCACAGGTGGAACTCCACGGCGCCGAACTGGGTCAGGCCCAGGTACCCCCGGGGCTCGGTGATGGCGATGAAGGCCGCGCGCCCCTCCTCGTCCGACAGCTCCACCGTCTCCAGGCCCGGCGGCAGGCCGTTGAACGCGTGGCGCTGGTAGAACAGCTCGCTCAGGTCCCCGCTCGGGCAGCGGATCACCGTCACCGGCCGGCGCAGCACCTCGGGCAGCAGCCAGTCGCCCACGCGGGCGTAGTAGATCGCCACGTCCAGCTTGGTGACGCCGGTGTCCGAGAACGCGCGCTGCGGGTTGGTCAGGTGGATCGCCGCCAGGTCGCGGTCGCTGACCAGCCGGGGCTTCACCGCCCGCGCCGCCGGCTGCGGTTTCCAGGGTGCGATGGAGATCAGCGTCGGCGCCCGCGGCGCGCCGATCCGCGAGCGGCTGCGGTAGCCCACCTCCACCTTCCACGCCGGGTCCACCCACCTGGCGCCCGGCGTCGGCGGGACCGGCACGACCGGCTTCGCCCGCAGGTGCGGCTCCAGCGCCCGGTAGATCTCCCGCGCCAGGTCCTCCCCGATCCCAGAGCCCACGCGGCAGGCGTACTCCAGCTCGCCGCCGCGTTCCTCCGCCAGCACCAGCGACGAGGCGTTCTTCGGCATGTTCGACAGGAAGCCGATGACCACGAACTCGTCGATCTCGACCCGCTTCACCTTCAGCCAGTTGGCCGACCGCTGCTGCACGTAGCGACTGTCCGCGCGCTTCGAGACGATGCCCTCCAGGCCCAGGCGGCTGGCCTCGGCGAACAGCTGGTCGCCCTCGCCCTCGAAGTGGTCGCTGATCTGGATCTGCGAGCGGGGATCGGCCACCGGCGCGAGCAGCCCCTCCAGCGCCCGCTTGCGATCGATCAGCTTCGCGCCCGACAGGTCGTAGCCGTCCAGGTGCACGAGGTCGAAGGCGAAGTAGGTCATGGCGTGGCTGTCGCCCGCCGAGAGCGCCTGCTCCAGCAGGTCCAGCCGCGCCACGCCGCGCGGGTCCTGCACGACCAGTTCGCCGTCCAGGATCGCCGTCCGGCACGGCAACCGTTCGAACGCCTTGGCCACCGCCGCGTAGCGGTGCGTCCAGTCCACGCCGTTGCGGGTGATCATCCGCACCTGGCCGCGGTCCACGAACACCAGGGTGCGATAGCCGTCGTACTTGATCTCGTGGATCCAGCCCGGCCCCTTCGGCGCGGCGTCCGCGGGCGTCGCCAGCTGCGGCTTCCACCTGGCCGGCAGGGGCGCCGCCACCGAGCCCTCGATCCTGCCCGGGGCCGCCTTCCTCACGGCCCTGCGCGGCTTCGGCGCCGGCTCGGGCTCGTCCACCGACCGGCCGCTGACCACGCTGTCCGGCGCCTCCACAAGGACGTCGTAGTCCTCGATCGGGCGAGCCGACGGGTCCCGCTCCTTGATCAGCAGCCAGTCGGTCCCGTCGCCCTTCAGCCGCACCAGGGTCCAGCCGCCCGACAGCTTCTCGCCCAGCAGCCGGAACTTGATCTCGCCGTCGGCCAGCCCCTGCTCGGGGTCCTTCAGCGTCACATAGGTCCCGCGGTCCCAAATGATGACGTTGCCCGCCCCGTAGTTGCCCTCCGGGATGCGGCCCTCGAACGATCCGTACTCGAGGGGATGGTCCTCGGTCAGCTTGGCGAAGCGGCGGACCTTGGTGTCCAGGCAGGGCCCCTCCGGCACCGCCCAGCTCTTCAGCACCCCGCCCATCTCAAGCCGCAGGTCGTAGTGCAGCCGCCGGGCCTTGTGCTTCTGGATGACGAACATGGGCGCGTCCGACGCCCCGCCGCCCGGCCCGCCCGCCGGCTCGGGCGTCGCCGAGAAGCGCCGCTTGGCGCGGTAGGTGTCGAGCCGATCGGCCATCGCGCCGACCATGCCGGGGCGTGGCGGGATCGTCTATGGTCGCGCCATGCCCGCCGAACCGCTCGCCCTCGACCTTCCTGACGGCCAGGCCGTCTCCGCCCTCTGGCAGTCGCCCCCCTCGCCCCGGGCCGTGCTCAGCCTCGCCCACGGCGCGGGCGCCGGCATGACCCATCGCCACATGGCCGTCGTCGCCGACGGCCTGGAGGCGCGCGGCGTCGCCACCCTGCGCTACCAGTTCCCCTACATGGAGAAGGGCGGCCGGCGTCCCGACCCGCCGCGGGTCGCCCACGCCGCCGTGCGCGCCGCCGCGGTCGAGGCCGCCCGCCGTGCGCAGGGCCTTCCGCTCTTCGCCGGCGGCCGCTCGTTCGGCGCGCGCATGACGTCCCAGGCCCAGGCCGCCGCGCCGCTGGCCGACGTGCGCGGCCTGGTCTTCTTCGCCTTTCCGCTGCACCCGGCCGGAAAGCCGGGCGTGGACCGCGCCGATCACCTGAAGGCCGTCGAGGTCCTCATGCTCTTCCTGCAGGGCTCGGCGGACGCCCTGGCCGACCTCGCCCTGCTGCGCCCCGTCGTCGAAGACCTCGGCCCCCGCGCCACGCTCGTGCTCGCGGAGGCGGCGGACCACAGCTTCCACGTCCCGGCCCGCACGGGCCGCAAGGACGCCGACGTCATGGCCGAACTGCTCGACCGGGCCGCCGCCTGGATGACCGGCCAGCCCTAGGCCGCCAGGACGTCCAGGGCCACCTTCAGCAGCGCCTCCAGCCGCGCCGCCTCCCGCGGATCGCCGGCCGCCGCCTCGCGCGGGGTCTTCTCCTCGCCGCAGATCAGGTCGCAGGCGGCCACCAGGTCGGGCTGCCGCCACAGCCGCCGGCGAAACTCGAGCAGCCGCCGGCGCGCCGCCTCCGTGCCCTCGCCCCGCGCCAGCACGTCCTCCAGCGCCGGTGGGACGAACTCGCCGCGCACGCGCACGTCCAGGGTCGAGGGGATCGCCTTCTCCAGCTTCACCCGCCGGTACGCCGCGCCGTAGCGCTGCCCGGCCGCCAGACGGTCCGCGCCGATGCGGCCCTTCGCGGCCAGCCAGTCCAGCCCGCTCTGCCGCCGGTAAGGCTGGCCCCGCCGCCCCGCCGTCGGCTCGGCGATCGCCTCCCCCCGCGCCCGCGACAGCGCCACGGTCTCGGCGACGCCCGCCTCCACGGCGGCGGCGTGCGCCTGCGCCTTGCGCTGGCGCTCCTGGCGGATCATCCGCTCGCGCGCGACGTCCTCCGGTCTCAGCTTCGCCCTGCGCATCACAGCTTCAGTCCCCGCGCCACAACCGCGTCGGCCAGCCGGTAGACCGCCTCCGACGCCTCCGCCTCGCCCTCGATCACCACCAGCCCGGCCGCCGTATGCGCCAGCAGTTCGCGCAGGAACTGCCCGCGCTCGCCGGGCTTGCGCCGGCCGAGGGCGCCGGCCACCAGCGTGGCGGCGTCGCCATCCCGGCTCATCGGCCGAGCACCGGATAGCCGCCGGCCGCCTGGACGGCCGCCACGTGCTCGGCGTGGCCTGCGAACCGCGGCCGGATGGCGCGCCGGTCGGCGACGCCCAGTCCGGCCTGGAACCCGGCTTCCAGCCACGATCCACGTCCGGATCTGACGCCGGTCTCGGCGCAAGCTCGCGCCTGGGTCGCGCCGCCGCAGCGGAGCACGGAGTACGTTTCCTGATGTGTGTTCACCATGTGTTCTGTATATATTCTACATCGGCTTGAGTCAAATACGATGACATGTAATCTACAGCCATGGACGGACGCGCCGAGCGCCTCAGGCAGGCCCGCATCGAGCGGGGGTTCGACACCGCCGCCGCCGCGGCGGACGCCTTCGGCTGGAGCCGCAACACCTACGCGGCGAACGAGAATGGCAACGCGCCCTTCTCCTACCGGCGGGCCAAGGCGTACGCGGCCGCGTTCGGCGTCACGGCCGAATGGCTCTACGACGCGACCGGCGCCGCCGCGCCCGCGGGGGCGGGGGCGGAGTTCGTCCCGGTGATCGGGCACGTGGGCGCCAATCCCGAGGGCGTGGTCCTCTTCGCCCTCGGGCAGGACCCGGCGGAGATCGCGCCGATCCCGCCCGGGGGGACCGAGCGGGCGCGGGCGCTGCGCGTCGTCGGCCACTCCATGCGCGGCCTCGCCGACGACGGCGCCCTCATCTACTTCGAGGACCAGCGCACCGCGCCCACCCCCGACATGCTGGGCCAGGTGGTGGTGGTCGAGGTCGAGACCGACGAGGTGCTGGTCAAGCGGCTGCTGCGCGGATCCCGGCCCGGCCTCTACGACCTCGAGAGCATCGCCGGCCCCATGCGCCGCGACGCCCGACTCCGCTGGGCCGCGCACATCACCGCGATCATCCCGCCGTTCCAGGCCCGCCGGATCATCCGCGGCGCCGCCTGATCTGCATCTAAGCTACAGAGCTGCTTCGACCGGAGTCCGTATATTTCATGTGCAACGAATTCCGGTTCGAGAACTCGCTCCAGGACCTGCTCGAGGCCTTCAGCCAGCTCAGCGTCCCCATCGACTGGGAGGGCGGCGCGCCGAACCTCGAGCCCCGCGCCTCCATCCGGCCCACGGACCCGGCCTACCTGCTGGCCGGCCGGCCCGGCGGCGGCGGCCGGCTCACCCAGCTCCGCTGGGGCTTCCCGGGCCCCCGCGGCCCCGTCATCAACTTCCGCTCCGAGGGCCGCACCTTCGGCTCGGGCCGCTGCCTGGTCCCGGCGGACGGTTTCTTCGAGTTCACCGGCGCCAAGGCGCCCAAGTCCAAGTGGCTGTTCACCGCGGCCGAGGGGGGCTTCTTCGCCATCGCCGGCCTCATCCGCGACGACCGCTTCACGCTGCTCACCTGCCCGCCCGGCCCCGATATCGCGCCCTACCACGACCGCCAGATCGTCATCCTGCCGCGCCAGCACTGGGCCGCCTGGCTCGACACCGCCCAGCCCCAGCCCCCCATCGCCCCCCTCCCCGCGGGCGTCCTGAAGGTGACCCAGGTCCGCTGAAGAGCGCTTGGCCTTTCGCCTGTCACCCCGCGCTCAGTCCCCCAAGCCACACCGCCGCAGTCGCGCCTTGAGCCGGCTCAGCCCCACCGGCGTGACCCCGATCAGCGCGGCGAGCTCGGCCTGCGGCGCCGCCTGCACCAGGGCCGGACGCTCCCGGGTCAGCCGCGTCCAGCGCTCGGCGGCCGAGAGCGTCAGGAACTCGAACTCGCGGATCTCCTTGCGCCGCGCATAGTCCATGAACAGTCGGCGCGACGCCGTTTCCCAGGCGTGGTGGCGCGCCGCCTGCCGCTGCAGTTCGCTCCAGGGCGCCTGCTCGACCTCGGCCGCCGTGAGGGCCACCGCGCTGAAGCTCGCCGCCTCGCCCGCCAGCGCCGCCATGCTGGCGAAGATGTCGCCGCCCTCCACGATCGACTTCGTGAAGGCCCTCCCCTTCGCATCCTCGTAGACCAGCTTCACCAGGCCGCAGATCACCAGCCGGACGTGCCCGTCGGCGTCGCCCTGGTGGAACAGATGCTCGCCCGGCTTGTACCTGCGCGAGACGACCCTCCGGTCGAGATCCTCCGCGTCGGGCAGCGGCCCGCCGGCGATGGTCGAAAGACGCGTCGAAAGAGCGGAAGGCCGGTCGCGCATTAACCGCGGATAATCGGGCAACCCGCGCGCCGTGGCCATTTGCATCTTCGATCTTGGGGAGCACGCCATGGACCTTCGCGACGCCACTGTCCTCGTCACCGGGGCCACGCGGGGCGTGGGCGCCGCCTTGACCCGTCGCCTGCTGGCCGAGGGCGCCCATGTCATCGCCCTGGCGCGGGACGCCGATCGCCTGGCCGAGGCGGCCCGGGGCGCCGCGGGCCGGCTTACGCCCTGGCCCCTCGACCTCGGCCGCCGCGAGGACGTGGATGCGGCCGTGGCGGCCCTGCCCTCGAGAAGCCCCGAACTGTCCGTCGTGATCAACAATGCGGGCGTGCAGGTGATGAGCGACTTCGTCCATGGCGAGGCGGCCGCCCGTCTCGGCGACCTCCGCGCCGAGATGGCGATCAACCTCGAGGCGGTGGTGGCCCTATGCGCCGGCCTGCTGCCGCACCTCGCGAGCCGGCCCCGCGCCGCCATCGTCAACGTGACGAGCGGCCTTGCTCTGGCGCCGAAGCGGTCGGCGCCCGTCTACTGCGCGACCAAGGCCGGGGTCCGGGCGTTCACCCGGGCGCTGCGCTACCAGTGCGAGGACGCCGCGCCGCATGTCCACGTGGCCGAAGCCGTCCTGCCGCTGGTCGACACCGAGATGACGCGCGGGCGGGGCGCCGGAAAGCTCAGCCCGGATGCGGCCGCGCTTCAGATGCTCGGGGGCCTCAAGGCCGGCCGGCGCGAAATCTACGTCGGGAAGGCCGCGGCCCTGCCGCCGCTGCTGCGTCTCGCGCCCGGCCTCGCCTACCGGCTTCTGCGGGACGACTGATCCCCCGGCAGGCCTACGGCAGGTCCTCGGCCAGGATGGCCATCTCGAACATGAACGAGCCGTCCTCGTCCTCGTCCTGGAACACGACGCCGATGAACTCCTCGCCAATGTAGACCTCGGCGGAGTCCTTCTGCTTGGGACGCGGCACGAGGTTGATCCGCGCGTTGGCGAAGGTGCCACGCAGATGGCCTTCGATCCTGCGGATGGTCTTCTCGTCCACGCCAACGCTCCTGGTCCAGTCCGGGCGGTCTTCTAGCGAATGCCTCGTCCGGGCGAAACCTAAGATCGGCGAAACCCGGGTCTCGCGGACGTCAGATCGAGTAGTCCGAGATGATCGGCAGGGTGTGATCCATGGTCCGCGCCGGCTCCTCGCAGGTCGGGCAGTTCACCAGCCGCGCCGGCACGCCGGCCGCGGTGCAGCCGGCCGGCACGTCCTTCAGCACCACCGAACCCGAGGCCACCTTGGCGTAGTCGCCGATCTGGATATTGCCCAGCACCTTGGCGCCGGCGCCCAGCAGGACGCCCTTGCCGATCTTCGGGTGTCGGTCGCCGCGCTCGGCGCCCGTGCCGCCCAGGGTCACGCCCTGCAGCATCGAGACGTCGTCGCCGATCACCGCCGTTTCGCCGATGACGATGCCGGTGCCGTGGTCGACGAACACGCCCTTGCCGATGCGCGTGGCGGGGTGGATGTCCACCTGGAACAGCTCGCTCGTGCGGCTCTGCAGGTAGAAGGCCAGCGTCTCGCGGCCCTCGCCGTACAGCCAGTGCGCCACCCGCTGGGTCTGCAGGGCCAGGAAGCCCTTGAAGAACAGGAACGGCTGCACGTAGCCCTTGCAGGCGGGATCGCGCTCGAACACGGCCTTCAGGTCCAGTTCGGCGGTCGCCACGATGTCGGGCTGCGACTCGTAGGCTTCCTCGATGGTGTCGCGCAGGCTCATGGCCCGCAGCTCCTGGTCGCCCAGCTTGCGCGCGAGCTGGTAGCTCAGCGCGTCGCCCAGCGTATCGTGGTTCAGGATGACGGCCGCCAGCAGGCTGGCGAGCGCCGCCTCGGACTTGGCGGCGGCGTAGGCCTCGTTGCGTAGCGCCGCCCACACCGGGGGCGGGGCGGTGACATCGACGACCTCAAGGCGCTGGCTCATGGCGTCCTCTCGACCCATTGGGTTCTCCCTACCCTAACATAGCGGCGGCCAAAGCCGGCGCCAGAAGCCCTTCACGAGCCATATGGTGGGCCTTCAGCAGCATCGCCACCGTCAACATGTCCTGCAAATCGCCGGCCATGGCGGCGTCGAACGCTTCGCGGAACGGGACGCGCACCTGCTCCAACGCCTCGGTGTCGTCGGCGTGCCGCTTGTCGCCGGCCGCGTGCAGGCCCGTCGCGAGGTATCCGATCGCCCGCTCGTCACTGACCGAGTTCGAGAGCTGCGCGGTCAGGATCACCTGCCAGTCCGTGGCCGCGAGACCGGTCTCCTCGGCCAGTTCGCGCTGCGCGCTCGCGAGCGGATCGTCGGCCAGGGGCCCGCCGCCTTCCGGGATCTCCCAGCTGTAGTCCATGGCCGGGAAGCGGTGCTGCCCCACCAGCACCGTGGTTCCGTCCTCGAACAGCGGAAGGACCGCGATCGCCAGGTTCTTGTAGCCGACCAGGCCGTACACGGCCGGCGCGCCGGTCGGCGCCGTGGCGGCGTACTCGGTCACGCGGATCCAGGGGTTGTCGTAGACCACGCGTTCGGGTCCGCGCACCCATGGCGTCCCGTGCGGCCGCAGCCAGGCCGGCTTTTCGCCCATCGAACTGTCCCTTGGCTTGCCGCCGGCTCGGCCGTCCCCATAAAGAGCCTCCTCCCTCACCTCAAGCGCCGGACCGGTCCCTTGCCCTCGAAGCTCCCCGCGCCGCCGCAGTTCGGCGCCGCCCTGCCGCTCCAGCCGTCGCCCGAGGCGCTCCGTTTCCTGGCGCTGCGCCGCTCCACGTCGGCGCTCACCCTCGTCGAGCCGGCCCCGTCGGGCGAGGAACTCGCCGACCTGCTGCGCCTCGCCGCGCGGGTTCCCGACCACGGCAAGCTCTCGCCCTGGCGCTTCATCGTTGTGTCGGCGGACGCCAAGGCGGCCCTGGTCGCCCGGCTGGCCGTGGTCGCCGAGGCGCGGGGCGACGCCGCCCTCGTCACGAAGCTGGGCAAGCTCGCGGTCCCGCCCCTGGCGGTGGTGGTCGTCTCCTCGCCGCGCGCGGTGGCGGCGATCCCCGAGTGGGAACAGGTGCTCTCGGCCGGAGCGGTCTGCGCGAACCTGCTCTATGGCGCGCTCGCCATGGGCTACGGCGCCAACTGGATCACCGACTGGTACAGCTACGACCCCGAGGCCGCGGCGGTCTTCGGCGTGCGGGCCGGCGAACGCATCGCCGGCGTCATCCTGTTGGGGACGCCCCGCGAGCCGCCTCTCGAACGCGAGCGGGCCGCGCTCGACCCCCTCGTGACGCATTGGGCGCCCTGACGGCTCACGAAACACGATGGCCCGAGAAACACGACGGCCGGACGACGCACCGCGCCGCCCGGCCTGAGGTGACACGCCCGAGGAGAGTTGGGCAAAGTCAATTCTAGGCTTCTGGCCCGCGTTTGCAACAGCCGCCGTCGATCTGCCGCACGCCGATCAACTGGCGCCCGGCACGGTGAACACGCGCACCGACAGTTCCCAAGCCGCACATACTCAAGCTTTGCTTCGGAAGACTCGGTCTTGGACTCTGCCGACGTCGTTCGCGGCGCCTCGGCAATTCAGTGCGGGCCCAGGATCATCTGCCGGCTCGGATCGCCCGGGCGCCTCAGGCCGGCCCGTAGCGTCGCCGACGACGCATCGCCGCGCCGGTCGCGCCGAACCCGGCGATCATCAGGGCCCAGGCCGAGGGCTCGGGCACGGCCCCAACCGGGTCGCCAAAGACCCGCAGCGAGAAGTCGAGGTCGTTGGAAACGCCCCAGTTCCCCGTCGAGCGCCGGTGGCTGGCCTCCTTCAGGGTCGGGTTCGGCGCGTAGAAGGCAAGACCGCTCTCGAACGTGTCGTCCTCGCGGACTTCGAAGGTGATCCAGTATTCGCCGGGGCCCAGCACCACGTTCGCGCCGTGCACCCCGTGCCAGTCGTAGAAGTCGCCGCCCTGCTCGGCCGCGATGTGGACCTGCGCCGAGAAGATCTCGCTGCCGGGAACCGCCCCGAGGCTGTTGGCGATCCCCATGTGGACCGTCTGCGGCTGCGCATTGAGCCCGAAGAAGCTCTCGAAGTCGGTGATCCGGGTGGTTTGCGACACGGTGAACGCCGCGGCGAGCCCGATGTGGTCGTCACCGAACTCTCCGATCGCCCAGACGGCGAATGGGAACTCCACCTCGCCGGTGTCGACGATGACGTCGGCGGCGGCGGGCGCCGCGTGAAGGGCGAGCAGCGCGGCGGCGGCCAGCGGCGCGAGTGACCTGGACATGGAACAACCCCCATCTTCGAGCGGCCCCGGGGCGAACCGGGACTCGCTGGCTAGCCCGGGCCGCAGCGGCCGCGCTTCACCTGTTTGGGTGATGGACACGTCGTCGACGCCGCCGGCGCCTTCGTTCATCATCGCCCCTGCGCCTTCAGGGGGGGCCCTTTTGGAGCGACAGGAAGCCGGGACGCCGCCGGGCGGCGCAGCGATCCGCATCGCCATCGTCGAGGACGACCCCGCGATGGCGGCCTGGCTCGCGGGCGTCATCGCGCCGGCCGAGGGCCTTCGGGTCGTCGCGACCGCCTCCACGGCCGCCGAGGGCGAAGCCCTTGTCGCCGCGGGCGGCTACGACGTCCTGCTGTGCGACCTCGGGCTGCCGGACGGGGACGGCATCGCGCTCATCCGCGGCAGCGCCCTTCGCCATCCGGGCGCGGACGTCATGGTGGTCACCATGTTCGCCGAGCAGAGACGGGTGATCGACTGCATCCGGGCCGGCGCCCGCGGCTATCTCCTGAAGGACATGGAGCCCGAGGCCTGCGTCGCCGCCATCCGCGACGTGCGCCGCGGCGGATCGCCCATCAGCCCCGCGATCGCCCGCCAGGTCCTGCGCCACATCCGCCCCGAGCCGCAGGCCGGCGACGCCACGCTGACCGACCGCGAGCGCGACGTCCTGAACATGCTCGCCCGCGGCTTCTCCAAGAAGGAATGCGCCGAGCTGCTGGGCCTGTCGGTCAACACCGTGGGCACGCACGTGAAGAGCATCTACGTGAAGCTCGAGGTGAACTCGCGCGCGGAGGCTGTGTTCGAGGCGTCCAGCCAGGGAATCCTGGATTGACCATCGCCGGGCGGTTCCCATGGCCGCTCAGGCTCTGGCTGGGCTGCCTGCTGGCGTTGACGCTCGGCGCGGCGGCGGCGGCGGCGGCGGCCCGGGCCGAGGACGGCCTCGTGGTGCGCGAGGCCGAGTTCGCCGTCTCCGAGAGCGACACTCCGCCGGCGTCGGGCTGGACGCGGCGTCCCCTGCCCCAGCTCTCGCTCGAGGAGGAGGCCCGCGCGCAGAAGCACCACAGGATCACGGTGTGGGTGCGGGCGCGGTTCGATATGGACCAGCTGGGGGCCGGCCCGCACGCGCTCTACACCGAGGACATCGCCGAGCGCTACGTCGCCTACCTGAACGGCGTCGAAGTCTATCGCACCTACGCGGGCAAGGACGACCGCGTCATCGGCTGGAACCGCCCGGTCCTCGTGCCGCTGCCGGCCCAGGCGCTGCGGGCGGGCCCGAACGAGCTGCTCCTGCGGGTCGACTCGGCGCTGGACTGGTTCCTGGTGGTGGGCGACATCCGCCTGGCGCCCTTGGCCGAGCTGCGGCCGATCCACGCGCGCCAGACCCTTTGGCGGGTCAAGGGCGCCGAGATCGCCAACTACATCGTCCTCGCGCTCACCGCCGTCACCTTTCTCCTGTGGCTGTCACGCCGGCGCCAGGAGCCCGAGCTCGCCTGGCTGGCCGCGCTCGGCATCGCCTACTTCATTCGCGGCACGGTGTTCTTCTTCGAGCGGGCGCCCTTCGACCCGCTGCTCTTCGGCCTGCTCTCGCAGACGATGATCTTCTTCCTGACGCCGCTCGGCTTCGGGTTCGTCGGCGAGTATTTCAAGGTCCCGCACCGCGAGCGCTGGAACGTGCTGTGGTTCGCCCTGGGGACCGCCAACGCCATCGCGTCCGTCGTCCTCACCGCCCTGGGGCACGAGGGGCGGATCTGCACCGCCATCGTCCTGGCCACCGGGGCCGTCAGCATCGGCGTGCTCGTGCGGGCGCCCTGGCGGGGCGACGCCTTCGCGCGCGTCCTGCTCCTCACGATCATGGCGGCGACGCTCGCCGTGGGCGTGCACGACCTGGGGCGGCAGGACCACCTGCTCTGGTGGGACGGCGCCGGCTTCTATCTCCAGCCCTACAACGCCTTCGCCATCCTGGCCGCGTTTTTCTTCGTCGTCGGCCGCCGCTTCGTCTCGGCCGTCCGCACAGTCGAGTCGCTCAACGCCTCGCTGGAGGGCCGCATCGCCGCGGCGCGGGCCGACCTGGCCGCCAGCGAGGCGGCCCGCCGCCGGCTCGAGGTGGAGCGCGCCCTGGAAAGCGAACGCGAGCGCCTGATGCGCGAGGTGCACGACGGCATCGGCTCCAGTCTTGTGACCGCCCTCGCGGTGGCGCGGAAGCAGAAGCATCCTGCCGAGACGATAGACCTGCTGCGCCGGGCCGTGGCCGACCTGAAGCTCACCGTGGATTCCCTGGACCCGCTGGGCGGCGACGTCCTCGCCCTGCTCGGGAACCTGCGCCACCGCTGGGAGCCCGACCTCGGGCGCGCGGGCCTCGTCGTGCGCTGGGATGTTGGCGATTGCCCTCCGATCGGGTGGCTGGATTCGGCGAACGCCCTGCAGTTCCTGCGGCTGATCCAGGAGGCGGTGGCCAATGCGCTAACCCACTCGGCCGCCAAGGTGCTCGTCTTCGCCTGCGCGCCCGAGACGCGCGAGGGCCGTCCGGGCGTCCGCGTCGCGATCACCGACAACGGCAGGGGCTTCGCCCGCGACGGCGAGCCGGGGTCGGGCAAGGGGCTGAGGACCATGGCCGCGCGCGCCGAGACGATCGGCGCCGCCTTCGCCTGCGCCAGCGCGCCGGGACGTGGGACGACGGTGGAGGTCTGGCTGCCCGTGGATCGCCGCCGCGCCTGAGCCGCCCCGGGCCTTACCCGCGGCCGCGGTAGGGCGCGACGCCCTGGTCCGGGAGCCACAGCCCCTCGGGCGCCGGGCCGGTCTGCCAGAACACGTCGATCGGGATGCCGCCGCGCGGGTACCAGTACCCCCCGATCCTCAGCCACTGCGGCGACAGCTCGCGCACCAGCCGCTGGCCGATCGCGACCGTGCAGTCCTCGTGGAACGCCCCATGGTTGCGGAACGACCCCAGGTAGAGCTTCAGCGACTTCGACTCCACCAGCCAGTCGCCCGGAACGTAGTCGATCACCAGGTGCGCGAAGTCCGGCTGCCCCGTCACCGGGCAGAGCGACGTGAACTCCGGCGCCGTGAAGCGCACCAGATAGGTCGTCCCGGCATGCGGATTGGGCACGCGCTCGAGGACCGCCGCCTCGGGGCTCTCGAACCCCCGCGCCTCCCGCCCGAGCTGCGTGAGATGGGTCTCTTCCATGCGCGGGCTTTACCGGCTAGCACGGCCCCAAACAACAACGGGAGGACGCGCGATGGCCCAGGGTGATTTTCACGACTTCGTGGTGGTGGTCACGGGCGCGTCCACCGGGCTCGGCCGCGCCGTCGCCGTCGAGGTCGCCTCCCGCGGCGCCAAGGCGGTGATCATCAACTACGCGCGCAACCGGGACGACGCCGAGGAGACCGCCCGCCAGTGCCAGGCTCACGGCGCCGAGACCGTGCTGGTCCAGGGCGACGTGGCGAACGACGATGACTGCCGCCGCATCGCCGCGGCCGCCGAGCCCTACGGCCGCGTCGACGCGCTGTTCAACAACGCCGGCACCACGACCTTCAACAATCACGCGAACCTCGACGGCGTCTCCGCCGACGACTTCCTGAAGCTCTACGGCGTCAACGTCATCGGGCCCTACCAGATGGTCCGCGCCTGCCGCGCGCTGCTGGAGGCCGGCGAGCGCCCGGGCGCGGTGGTGATGACCGCCTCCATCGCCGGCGTCACCGGCATCGGCTCGTCGGTGCCCTACGCGGCCTCCAAGGGCGCGCTCAACACCATGACCCTGTCGCTGGCCCGCGCGCTGGCGCCCAAGATCCGCGTCAACGCCGTCTGCCCCGGCTTCATCGACACCCCCTGGTTCGGCAAGGGCGTCGGCGAAGCGGCCGCCGCTCGCGTCCGCGAGAACGCCGCGGCGGGCACCCCGCTGAAGGCCGCCTCCACCGCCGAGGACATCGCCGTCTCCGCGGTCTTCCTGGCCTCGCCGCACTCGCGGCACGTCACCGGCGAGACGCTCCTCGTGGACGCCGGCTCGCACCTGGGATTCGCGCCCCTCGTGGCCCGCTGATCGGCCCCGGCGCCCATTTTTCAGGCGCCGCGCGCTCAGCCTGATTAATCGTTCGTCAGCGGACTCGTGGCTTCGCTGGACCGGGCCCCCCGCGTTGATCTGAGGCGTTCGCCGCCGACCATGGCGCGGCTTGCCGGTCACGGCCGGATGCATCAAGAGGGGATAGACAAATGAGAACGCTCAAACTCGCGCTGGCGGCAGCCGCCGCCTCGCTTTGCTTCGCCGGCGCCGCCGCCGCCCAGGAGGAGAGCTCCGGCCCGTCCTTCTCGTTCAACATCGGCGCGTCGACCGACTACGTGTTCCGCGGCTTCAGCCAGACCGACGAGGATCCGCAGGTGTTCGGCGGCGTCGACGCCACCCTGGGCATCGGATACGCCGGCGTGTGGGTGTCCAACGTGGACTTCCTGGACTCCACGGACGCCGAGTTCGACATCTACGCGGGCGTGAAGCCCACCGTCGGCGCGGTCACCTTCGACCTGGGCGTGATCTACTACGGCTACATCGACAAGGGCGCGTCGAACTACGACTACTGGGAATTCAAGGCCGCCGCCTCGGTGCCGGCCGGCCCGGCGACCCTGGGCGTGGCGACCTACTATTCGCCGAACTTCTTCGGCGCCGCGGACGACGCGTTCTACTACGAGGCCAACGCGGCGGTGACGATCCCGGAGACCAAGTTCTCGGTGAGCGGCGCCATCGGCCGTCAGGAGCAGGACGGCGGCCTCGATTACACCACCTGGAACGTGGGCGTCGGCTTCGCGCTGACCGACAACGTGGGCTTCGACGTCCGCTACTTCGACACGGACGCCTCCAACGCCGCCGACCCGCTCGGCTACGGCGACTCCCGGGTGGTCGGGGCGATCAAGCTCGTCTGGTGACCGCTCGCGCGATTCGCGCAGGGGAGCCGCCGCCTGACCGCGGCGGCTCTTTCGTATGCGGCGAGGCCGTTCCAGGTTGCCTACGGAGGCGGCAATGCCTAGGTTCCGCCGCCCTGGCGGGCCGCGCTGGCCGAGCGGGCCGGCGCCCTGGCGCTTCCACGGCTTGTTTTGACTGACGGACCGCCTGCACCGCCCTATGGTCGGGAATCGACAGGACGTCAGCGGAGTTCGGCGCATGGAGCGCATGACCGTTCGGGCCCAGACCGTCGTCTTCGACATGCTGCTCGCGGCTGTCGCCTTTTCCGTCGCCTTCTTCGTCGCGCCGACGCAGCCCGAGCTGGGCTTCGGTCAGGCGGGCGCCATGTCCTTCTTCCAGCTCGCCGCCCTCTATGCGGCCATCGCCGGCGTCTTCAGCCTCGCGTTCCGGCGCGAGCTATCGCCGTGGCGCTACGTGTCCATCCCGGACGCGCTGGTGCTCACGCGCAGCGCGGTGCTCACCGTGGGCGTCTTCCTGCTCGCCTGCTTCGTCCTCGACCGCGCCGAAGGGCTGCCGCGCTCGACGCTGGTGATGGCGCCCCTGTTCCAGATGGTCAGCGCCATGGGCGTGCGGATCCTGCGCCGCGCGCTGCACGAGCACGCCCTCGAGAGCTTCTCCCCGCTCAAGACCGCCACCGACCGCCTCGCCCAGGCCCCGTCCCTGCTGCTGATCGGTCCGCCGTCGCTTGCGGACACCTATCTGCGGGACGTCGCCCGCAGCAACGACCGCGCCTACACGCCGGTCGGCATCATCGGCACGGATCGCCGCGACGTGGGCGCACAGGTGCGCGGGGTCTGCATCCTGGAAGCCATCGATCGCCTCGACGCGGCGCTGGCCGACCTGCGGCGCTGGAACCGCTACCCGCGCGCGATCCTGTTCCTGGAGGAGCCGGCCAAGCTCAAGGGCCTCACCGCCGATGTGCTGGGCCGCCTCAAGACCGACGGCATCCGCCTGCTGCGGCTGCCCTCGATCGTTGAGCTGAGCCACCACGAGGGGCTGACCCTCCTGCCGGTGCGCGACATCAACATCGAGGAGTTGCTGGCGCGCGACCCCATCGAGCTCGACCGGGGCGCCATCGGCCGCCTGATCCAGGGCCGCCGCGTTCTCGTGACCGGCGCCGGCGGATCCATCGGCGCGGAGCTCTGCCGCCAGGTGGCCAGCTTCGGCTGCGGCCACCTCACGGTGCTCGACTTCTCGGAGACGGCCCTCTTCGAGATCGAGCGCGAGATGCGCGAGACCTATCCGCACATTTCCACCAAGGCCGTCCTCTGCGACGTGCGCCACGCCAAGCGCCTGGCCAACGTGTTCGTCCAGGAGCGGCCGCACCTCGTCTTCCACGCCGCGGCGCTCAAGCACGTGTCCATGGTCGAGCGGCATCCCGCCGAGGGCCTGCTCACCAACGTCGTCGGCACCTGGAACGTGTGCGAGGCCGCCAAGGCCGCCGGGGCCGGCCAGATGGTGCTGATCTCGACCGACAAGGCCGTCGACCCCACGAACGTCATGGGCGCCACCAAGCGGCTCGCCGAAGCGGTCATCCAGGCCCAGCAGACCACCAACGACGGCGGCACGCGCTTCTCCGCGGTCCGCTTCGGCAATGTCCTGGGATCCTCGGGCTCGGTGGTGCCGATCTTCAAGTCGCAGATCGAGCGCGGCGGTCCGGTGACCGTGACCCATCCGGAGATGACGCGCTTCTTCATGACCATCCCGGAGGCCGCCCAGCTGGTGCTGCACGCGACCGCGGCGTGCCACGAGGACGATCGCCGGGACTCGCGGCTCTTCCTGCTCGAGATGGGCGACGCGGTGTCGATCCTCGACCTGGCCCGGCAGATGATCGCCCTCTCCGGACGCAAGGACGTGGAGATCGAGATCACGGGGCTGCGTCCGGGCGAGAAGCTCACGGAAGCCCTGCTGGACGAGACCGAGACCTCCCTCCCCGCCGCCTCGAAGGTCCTGGAGGTGATCTCCGGCTCAGCCGTGCGCATGACGCCCGGCCACCTGGAGGATCTGGCCCAGGTCGCCCGCGACGGCGACACCGAGGCCGTGCGGCGCGCGCTGTTCGACCTGGTCGCCCAGGTGCGCGGCGAGGCGCCCGCGGCGCCGCCCAGCCTCCGCGTCATCAAGGGCGGCTGACCACACGCGGCCGCGGCGGACCAGGGCGTTCCCCCTGAGGTCAGGGCTTTCACATATGGCCGATGGCCTTCGCGCCGCCGCACCTGCCTCTCCCGCAAAGCGGAAGAGGGGGACCGCCCGGCAGGGCTGCCGCCGCAGGCGCTCGATCGAACCGCAGAGGACGCAGAGACGCGCGCAGAGAGCGCAGAGATCTCCGCGGCCTCCGCGCTCCTCCGCGATCTCTGCGGTTGAAGGCGGACGGCTCCACCGCCCCTCACGCCCGGCGACTTCACAGGGGGAGAGCCTGCTCCGGACGTGATCCGCGCCGAAGCGGTGGAGGGGGTCTCCGGCTGGCGCTCAAGACCCCTCCACCCTGCTGCGCAGGGGAGGACCAGGGCGACGGCCAGGATCCGGTCGGTGCAGCATTTCCCCAGGTCCTCCCCCGCAGGGGGAGGGGGACCGCCGAAGGCGGTGGTGGGGGGCTGCCCGCGGCGTTCAACACCGCTCAACCCTGCTGTGCAGCACCCCCTTGCAGGGGAGGCGGGGAGTCGGCGTCGCGCCCGCGGCTACTCGGCCGCGACGACCCGTTCAGGCGCCTTGGCGGCTTCCAGTCGCGAGACCAGCGCCTCGTACTCGTCCCACAACGCCTTGGGCGTCGCCTCGCCGAAGCGCTCGTAGAACGCCGGGATCAGCGCCGCCTCCTGACGCCAGATCGCGGGATCGACTGTCAGCAGCAGGTCGAGTTGCGCATCCGTCAGGCTGAGGCCGGACGTGTCCAGGCTGGCCTTGGCCGGCACGAGGCCGATGGGCGTCTTCACCGCTTCCGCCTTGCCGTCGAGCCGCTCGACGATCCACTTCAGGACGCGGCTGTTGTCCCCGTAGCCGGGCCACACGAACTTGCCCCGCTCGTCCTTGCGGAACCAGTTGACGAAGAAGATCCGCGGCAGCTTCCCGGCGTCGGGCGCGGTCTCGCCCATCTTCAGCCAGTGGGCGAAGTAGTCGCCCATGTTGTAGCCGCAGAACGGCAGCATCGCGAACGGGTCGCGGCGCAGTTCGCCGATGGCGTTCTCGGCGGCCGCCGTGCCTTCCGAGGCCACGTTCGAGGCCATGAACACCCCGTGGCGCCAGTCCAGCGCCTCGGTGACCAGCGGAACGGCCGACGCGCGGCGCCCGCCGAACAGGATCGCGGAAATCGGCACGCCCGCGGGGTCTTCCCACTCGGGCGCGGCCACCGGGCATTGCGCGGCCGGAACCGTGAAGCGCGCGTTCGGGTGCGCGGCGGGCTCGTCGCTGTCCGGGGTCCAGTCGCGCCCCTTCCAGTCGATGAGATGCGCGGGCGGGGTGTCGGTGAGGCCTTCCCACCAGACGTCGCCGTCGTCGGTCAGCGCCACGTTGGTGAAGATGGCGTTGCCCCACAGGGCGTCCACGGCGTTCTTGTTGGTGACCTCGCCCGTGCCGGGCGCGACGCCGAAGAACCCGGCCTCCGGGTTGATCGCGTACAGGCGGCCATCCTCGCCGAAGCGCATCCAGCAGATGTCGTCGCCGATCGTCTCGGCCTTCCAGCCCTTCAGCGTGGGCTGCAGCATGGCCATGTTGGTCTTGCCGCAGGCGCTCGGGAAGGCCGCGGCGATGTACTTCACCGCGCCCTCGGGCGACGTCAGCTTCAGGATCAGCATGTGCTCGGCGAACCAGCCTTCGTCGCGCGCCATCACCGAGGCGATGCGCAGCGCGAAGCACTTCTTGCCCAGCAGCGCGTTGCCGCCGTAGCCCGAGCCGTACGACCAGATCTCCCGCGTCTCGGGGAAGTGGACGATGTACTTCACCTCGTTGCAGGGCCACGCGACGTCCTTGACGCCGTCGACCAGCGGCATGCCCACCGTGTGCACGCAGGGGACGAAGAAGCCGTCGTCGCCCAGCATGTCGAGGGCGCCCTTGCCCATCCGCGTCATGATCCGCATCGAGACCGCCACGTAGGCGGAATCCGTGATCTCGACGCCGATCTGGCTGATCCGCGAGCCGAGCGGGCCCATGCAGAAGGGCACGACGTACATCGTGCGGCCGCGCATCACGCCCCTGAAGAGGTCCTTCAGGTCCGAGCGCATCTCGCTGGGGTCGAGCCAGTTGTTGGTCGGGCCGGCGTCCTCCGGCTTCTCCGAGCAGATGAACGTGCGGCTCTCGACGCGCGCCACGTCGCGAGGATCCGAGGCGGCGTAGAAGGAGTTCGGCCGCTTGGCCGGGTTGAGGGGCTTCAGCGTCCCCGCGGCCACCAGCTCGGCGGTCAGGCGGTTCCACTCTTCCTCCGACCCGTCGCACCAGACGACGCGGTCCGGTTCCGCCAGGTCGGCGATCTCACGCACCCATTGCACAAGCTTGGCATGTTTGGTCGGCGCGGGTTCGAGTCCCGGCACGGTCCTAAGGCTCATAGATCTGCTACTCCTCGAACCCATTTTGGCACAGGGGCGTCCCCAGCGCCCCCTTACCGCGAGCGATCCTCATAGAGGCTGTAACCCCGTCTGCATACCGCGGGCCAATCCGTCACCGGCGAAGCTCGCGCTATCGTGTGGATAGAATACGGAAATGGCGCCCGCTTGGCTCATGTTCCAGGCATGCCGTTGCGGCAGACCAGGGGCCATCGGCGAATCGGCTGCGGGAATCCGGGGGCTGGACGTGCGGGCCGCTCCCCCGCGACCCGCACGCCATGACGCCGCTCCCCAAGCGCGGCGTGCCCATCGAGGCGCCGCGAACCTAAGTGACGTCGAAGGCTAGACGCCGCCGATCGCGCCCGCCCCCCAGTGAATTCGCCCGGCGTCCGCTGCGACGTTGGCGACAGCGCCGGATTGAGGCATTTCTGACACCGTATGAGCCTGATGGCGAACCCCGGCGCCCAGCGGCCCACCGACCCGCTGCTCGAGATCTACCTCGAGCGGCGCGCCAATCTCGTCCGGTACTTCGCGGCGCGTTGCGGCTCGACCGAGCTCGCCGAGGACCTGGCCCAGGAACTCTACGTCAAGATCGCCACCCGTGACCTCAGCGTCACGGCCGAGAACCCCGTGGCCCTCATCTACCGCATCGCGGCCAACGTCATGCTCGACCGCGCCCGCGGCGACGCGCGATCCAGCGCCCGCGACGCCGCTTGGCGGCGGGTCGCCCACGTCACGATCGGCGACGAGGACGTGGCCGAACTCGCCCCGGCCGACGAAGCCGTCTCGTCCCGCCAACGCCTGCGCCAGTTGGTGGACGCGGCGGCCGAACTGCCCCCGCAGCAGCGGCGCGCGTTCCGGCTGCACAAGCTGGAGGGCCGCAGCCACGCCGAGACGGCGCGGGAGATGGGAATATCCGTCAAATCAGTGGAAAAGCATGTGTCGGCGGCGCTGAAGACGCTGACGGCGAGACTCGGCCCATGAGGCTCTACCTGAAATTGTACCGGACGACCGGGGGGCAAGCGCCCTCGGCGACGTCTAACCGTGCGACGGGCCGTCGCATGGGGCCTGTCAGGGGAGAGCGATGAACCTCGGCTGGCGATACGGCGACGAGACGCGGCGCGAGGACGCCGCCGTCTGGGTCGTGCGGCTGGAAGCCGGAGACCTTCGGGAAGCGGAGGCTGTGGCCTTCGACGCCTGGCTGTCGGCCAGCCCCCAGAACGCCGCCGCGTTCGACGCCGCCCTCGCCGTTTCGCAGGGCTATGGCGCGCAGGGCCACGCGGTCGCGCGGGCGCTCGCCGAACGCCGCGCCACGCCGGCGCCGGTCGGCGTCGGTCGCCGGGCCGCCCTCGGGCTGGGCGCCGCAGCCGCGGCTGCGGCCGTCGCGGTGGTGCTCGCGCCTGAACTCGCCGGCCCCGAGACCCAGACCTATGTCACGGCCAAGGGAGAGCGCCGCACGATCGCCCTCCCGGACGGCTCGACCCTGGACCTGAACGGCGGCACCCGCCTGACGGTCAGTTTCTCGCGCGGCGCGCGGCGCGTCACGCTCGAGGAGGGCCAGGCGGCCTTCGACGTGGCGCACGCGGCCCGGCGGCCGTTCGTGGTGGCGGCCGGCGACCGCCTCGTCCGCGTGGTCGGCACCCAGTTCGACGTCCGCCGGCTCGGCGGCCAGGTCTCCGTGACCGTCGCGCGCGGCTCGGTCGAGGTGCGCCCCGGCGACGGCGCCGCGGGCAAGGCGTACCGCCTCCGCCCCGGCCAGAGGTTCGAGCACGAAGAAGGCGCCGCCGAGGCCCGCGTCGCGGCCGCCGAACCGCGGGACGTCCTCGCCTGGCGCACGGGACGGCTCATCTACCGCGAGCAGCCCTTGCGCGAGGTCGTTGACGATCTCAACCAGCAGTTCCAGACCCCGATCCGCATCGAGGATCCGGCGCTCGGCGCCATGCCCATCTCAGGCGTGCTCGTCCTCGACGATCAGGCTGCGGTGATACGTCGCCTCGCCTTGCTCGTTCCCATAAGCGCGGTACGTTCCGGCTCGGCCGTGGTCCTCAAGCGCGATCCTGCGTCGGACCGTTAAGCAGGGCGTGGAGCCATTCGACGACGGGGCCTGCCTCTCCGAGCGGTGCTGGGCGGCGTTGTCCTTGCCTGCGTAGCGGGCCGGGCCGACGCGGCCGATGCGCGCCTGCGCCTCAACATCCCGCCGCGCTCCTACGCCGACGCGCTGATCGATCTGGCGCTGCAGGCCAACGTCTCCATCCTCGGGACCGCCACCTGCGGCGCCGGCGGTCGCGTCGAACTCTCGGGCTCCTACACGCTGGACGAGGCGCTGGACCGGATCCTGGCGGGGGCGCCGTGCCGCTATCGCCGTATCGATTCCCGCACAGTGCGGATCACCGCCGCGCCGCCTCGCCTCTCGTTTCCGCCCCCGCCCGAGCCGCCGCGCGCCGCGGCGGTGGTGGCCGAGGTGCTCGTCACCGCCACCAAGCGGCCGGCCGCGCTGGACCGCCTCCCCGCCGGCGTCAGCGCCATCTCACGCGACCAGATCGCCGCCACGCGCGCGAACGACGTCGGCCAGACGATCGGTCAGCTGGCGGGCGTTCTTTCCACGAACCTGGGCCCGGGGCGCGACAAGCTGCTGGTCCGAGGCCTGTCGGACGGCGCGTTCACGGGGCGCACCCGGACCACCGTGTCGACCTATCTCGACGACGCGCCGATCAACTACAACGCCCCGGATCCGGACCTCCGCCTGGTCGACGTCGAACGCATCGAGGTCGTGCGCGGCCCTCAGGGCGCGCTGTACGGGTCGGGCGCCATCGCGGGCATCTACCGGATCGTGACGGCCAAGCCTGACGTCCGCGACGTTGCGTTCGGAGCCTCCGCGACGGTGGCGACGACCGAGGGCGGGAGCACCAGCCACGAGCTCGACGGATACATGAACCTGCCCCTGCTGCAGGACCGCGCGGGACTTCGCCTGGTCGCCTACCGCGACGTGCAGGGCGGCTATCTCGACGATGTCCGCCTCAGGGTCACCAACGTCGATCAGACGCGGCGCGACGGCGGCCGCCTCGCGTTCCGGCTGCAGCTCAGCGACGACTGGCGGTTCGACGCCCTGGCCGCCACCCAGAACCTCCGGTCCAACGACACCCAGTACGTCACCGCCGAGATGACGGGGGGCCGGCGGCAGCCCCAGGCGATGGCGCGGCCGGGCTCGCCCGCCGCGCCGGACGAGCGGGGGAACCGGATCCGCGAGACGCACAACAACGACTTCTCGTACGGGGGCGTGCGCCTGCAGGGGGATTTCGGCTGGGGGACCGTCGCGTCGTCGACGAGCTACATCCACCACGTCTTCGCCAGCCAGTACGACGCGTCGGCCGCGCGCGGGATCTTCGGGGCCGAACTGGCCGACCTCGGCGTCTATGACGAGCGGACCCGATCGACGATGGTCGTGCAGGATCTCGTGGTGCGTTCCTCGCCGGCGGCCCGCTTCGACTGGCTGGTCGGCCTCTATGCGGCCCGCACGCGCGCCCGCAGCCCGTCCACGCTGGAGTTCCTCTCGCCGGCGTCTGCCTCCACGGTCTACTGGGAGAGCCGCCGGGACAAGCTGACCGAGTACGCCCTCTACGGCGAAGGCTCGTACGACCTCGGCGGCGGCTGGACCGCCTCGCTGGGCGGCCGGGTCTTCCAGACGCGCGTCGTCACCACCGCGGACCTCAGGATCAGCGCCCCCTTCGCGCCGCGCTTCTTCGATCAGGCGCGGACTTTCGACGGCTTCTCCCCCAAGATCTCGCTGCAGCGTGAGTTCCCGAACGGCGATCTCGTCTACGCCCTGGTCAGCGAGGGCTATCGCCCGGGCGGCTTCAATTCGTCGGGCTTCTTCCCGATCCGTTCGACCCGCACGACCTTCCGGCCCGACCGGCTGCGCAACTTCGAGGTGGGCGCCAAGTTCCGTCGCCTGGACAACCGTCTGACCGTCCGCGCCGCGGCCTACTACGACGACTGGGCGAACATCCAGACCGACCAGTACCGGCAGTCCGGGCTCGCCTACACAGCCAATGTCGGGGACGCGCGCATCCTCGGCCTCGAAGGCGAGGCCGCCTACGAATTCCCCATGGGTCTCACGGTTCAGGCGAACGGCCTCGTCTCGGACTCGCGGGTCAAGAACATCAACCCCGACTTCCCGGTGTCGCCCGCCGCGCGGATCGCCGACGAGCTGCCCGGCGTGCCGGACGTCTCCGCAGGCGTGCTGGTCACCTACCTGCGCCCGCTCGGCGACACTCTGTCCCTGCGCCTGGTGGCCGAGGCGAGCTACGTCGGTCGGTCCGGCCTGTCCTTCGATCAGCCGCCGCGCACCGACCACTACCTGCGCACCGAGCTGGCCGCCGAGGTCTATGCCCGACACTGGCGGCTCACCGCCTTCGTGACCAATCCCCTGAACGACGACGGCGACACCTTCGCCTATGGCAACCCGTTCAGCTTCGCCGACAACCCGCAGACGCCCGACATCATCGAAGCCGTCCGCCAGGCGACCCCGCAACGCCCGCGCACCTTCGGCGTGCGACTCGCGGCCGCATTCTGAAGCGCGGCCTCGGCTGGGGGGCAGGCTCCTGCGGCGGCGTCTTTACCCATGGTGGGATGGGAGCGGGGTACGTGGTAAAACTCACGGCGCTCGTTTGTGCGCAGAATCAGGACGCATCCCTGGATGCGTGCCTTCGCAAGCTGAGCTTCTGCGACGAGGTGGTGGTGGTCGCCGACCGCTGCACCGACCGCAGCCAGGAGATCGCGCGCCGCCACGGGGCGGTCGTGATCGACGGCATTTTCCCGCTCGAGAACCAGCGCCGGCAGGCGGGCATCGAGGCCGCCACCTCGCAGTGGATCCTCGAGATCGAGCCCGACGAACTCGTGGACGCCGCGGTGGCGTGGGAGATCCGCGCCGCCATCCAGATGCGCCCGGTCGGCGACTGGTACGAGCTGCCCATCGACAACTACATCGGCGAGACGCGCGTTCGCGGCGGTTGGGCCGGCCCTCTCGCCCCGCGGCGGGAAGCGCGCCTCTACAAGCGCGGCCTCAAGGCCTGGGGCCCCCGGCGCCTCAACGCGCCCTATGTGCTCGCCGGCGCTTCGGGAGGCGCTCTGAAGGGCGCGATCCGCCGCTCGGTGGGCCGCGACGCGGGCAGCGTCGTCGCCCGGCTCGATCGTCTGACGGCGCTGGCGGCCGAGGATCTGGCCGAGGCCGGGCGGGTCCGCGGCGTGGGCGCCATCCTCGCCTCGGGCCTCCTCACCTTCCTCGGCGCCTACATCGCGCGGGGCGGATGGCGGGAAGGTCGCATGGGGGTGCTGGCGGCCACCGCCTCGGCGCTCTTCCCCGTGCTGTCGCGGCTGCGCGCCGCCGAGGCCGCCTCGGCCCGGCTGGAGGCGGCCTCGTCCGAGCCGACCGGCGTGGCGGCGCTGCGCAAGGTGGTCGGGCTCGGGCGCTAGTCAGGCGCCGCGACGCGGTTTACGGACGAGCCTGCGCGCCATCGCGCGGATTCCTCGAGCGCAGGTTCCCTTGGCGATCCTCGTCACCGGCTCCGCCGGCTTCATCGGCTTCCATCTGGCCCGGCGCCTGCTGGCCGCGGGCCATGCCGTCGTCGGGCTCGACAGCCTGAACGCCTACTACGATCCCCAGCTCAAGCGCGCCCGGCTCGCGATCCTGGAGGCCTCCGCCGCGTATCGGCACGTGACCATCGACCTGGCCGACCGCGAACGCATGCCGGCGCTGTTCGCCGAGACCAGGCCCGAGGCCGTGGTCAATCTCGCGGCCCAGGCGGGCGTCCGCTACAGCCTCGAGAGCCCGGAAACCTACGTGGACTCCAACGTCGTCGGTTTCCTGAACGTCCTGGAGGGGTGTCGGGCCCATCCGCCGCGCCACCTGATCTATGCGTCCACCAGCTCGATCTACGGCAACCACGCGAATCTGCCGTTCAGCGTGCACGACGCCGCCACGCACCCGATCACCCTCTATTCCGCGAGCAAGGCCGCGAACGAGGCCATGGCGCACGCCTACGCCCACCTGTTCGGCATCCCCTGCACCGGCTTCCGCTTCTTCACCGTCTACGGCCCCTGGGGTCGTCCCGACATGGCGCTCTTCAAGTTCACCGACGCCATCCTGAAGGGCCGGCCGATCGAGGTGTACGGCCAGGGCGAGATGCAGCGCGACTTCACCTATGTCGACGACATCGTCGATGGCCTCGTAGCCGCTATCGACCGTCCGCCGTCGGCCGATCCGGCCTGGGACGCCACGAAGCCCGATCCCGCCACCAGCGCCGCGCCCTGGCGGGTTCTGAACCTCGGCGCCAGCCGACGCGTCGAGCTCATGCGCTACATCGAAGTCCTGGAGGAGAAGCTCGGCAGGAAGGCCGAGATCCA
Organism: Phenylobacterium sp. T106; assembly: GCF_057219735.1. NCBI lineage: Bacteria > Pseudomonadati > Pseudomonadota > Alphaproteobacteria > Caulobacterales > Caulobacteraceae > Phenylobacterium > Phenylobacterium sp. T106. Next base: position 626,288 of record NZ_JBXVWA010000001.1, read on the forward strand.
CTTCCTGCCCATGCAGGCAGGCGACGTCGCCGCGACCGAGGCCGACACCGCCGAGACCCGGCGGGTCCTCGACTATGCGCCGTCCACGTCGATCGAGGTCGGGGTCGGGCGGTTCGTGGACTGGTACCGCGAGTACTACGGGGTCTGAGGCGCGGCCGCAGCGCAGCGCGAGGTCAGACCGGCGCGTCCAGGGACTTCGCCGGCTGCGAGAACCACCTCGGCCCCTGCTCCGTCATATGGAAGCAGTCCTCCAGGCGGACCCCGAACGCGCCCGGGAGATAGATGCCCGGCTCGTTGGAGAAACACATGCCGGGCGCCAGCCGCGTCGTCTCACCGCGGACCAGGTTCACCGGCTCGTGCCCGTCCATGCCGATGCCGTGGCCCGTCCTGTGGGAGAGACCAGGCAGCTTGTAGTCCGGGCCATACCCCAGGCTCACGTAGTAGCCGCGCACGGCGTCGTCGACGCTGCCGCAGGTCGCCCCCGGTCGGGCGGCCTCGAAGACAATCTCCTGCCCGCGCCGCACCTCGCCCCAGACCTTGCGCTGCTGCGGCGTCGCCTCGCCGAACACGAACGTCCGCGAGATGTCCGACTGATAGCCTTCGAAGGTGCAGCCGCAGTCCATCAGCACGACCTCCCCGGGCTTCACCGCCTGGGGCTTGCCAGATCCATGGGGGTAGGCCGCGGCCTCGCCCAGCAGGACCAGCGCGAACTCGGGCCGCCCGCCTAGCTTCGCCGTGGCTCCGTTCATGATCGCGCCGATGTCCTCGGGGCGCATGCCGGCCTCGATCCGCGGGATGGTGTCGCGATAGGCCGCCATCGTGATGTCCGACGCGTGCTGCATGAGCGCGATCTCGGCCGGGGTCTTCAGCATACGGCAGGCCCGCACGACGCCGGCGCCGCTGACGACGCGCACGCTTGGCAGGTTCCGCTTCAGCCCGTCCACGATGAAGAAGCGGTTGGTTTCCTCGATCGCGACGGCCTGCGAGGCGGCCCCGCGGCCCTTCAGCCACGTCGCGACGATCGCCAGCGGATCCTCGTGTTCGTGCCATGTCAGCACGTCGGCCGGCACGCCGAGGCTTTCGCGGATCGACGGCTCCTCGAAGAAGGGCGTCACCATGACGACCTCGCCGCGGGCCGGCATGAGCGCGCAGGTGAGCCGCTCGCTGCGGCCCCAGCGCACGCCTGTGAAGTAGGCCAGGCTGGAGCCCGGCTCCACGATCAGCGCCGCAAGCCCCTCTCGCCGCAGCAGACCCTGGACCTTGGCGATCCGCGCCGACCGTTCCGCCGAGCTGATCCGCGGCGGGGGTGGTCCCAGCGCGGCGACCTCGGACGCGGCGGCTTCGGCGAGCGGTGGCGCCAACGCGGTCGCGGAGCAAAGGCCCATGAACGTTCGGCGATCCATGCCAAGCTCCTCCACGATCCGGCGTCGACCGAAGGCCGGCTCACATGGGCAGGGTTATCGCACATGGCTGAGATAGTTCGGTGGGTCTTGGCGCTCGCGAACCTCCGCTCCCGCTCCGGCCGCCGACGCCGCGGCGCTCAGGGTGTTTCGAGCCTCCTGCTCACAGCAGGGTCACAGCCGCAGGTCCGCGGCGCCCTTTGGCAACACCGCCTTGACGTCGAAGACCACGGCGTTGGCGCGTCCGTACGCGCGGATCGCCTCTGCGCCGAGGGCTGCGAACTGCCGGTGCGCCACCGCAAGCACCACGCCGTCATAAGCCGCCGTCGCCGGCTCTGAGACCATCTCCAGCCCGTACTCGTGGCGGGCCGCATCGTGGCTGATCCAAGGGTCCCAGACATCGACCCGGACGCCGTAGTCCTCGAGCTCGCGCACGATGTCGATCACGCGCGTGTTGCGCAGGTCGGGCGTGTTTTCCTTGAACGCCAGCCCCATCACCAGCACGCGCGCGCCTTTCACCAGCGCGCCCCGGCGGATCATCTCCTTCACCAGCTCGCGCGCCACGTGGCCGCCCATGCCGTCGTTGATCCGCCGTCCGGCGAGGATCACTTCCGGGTGGTACCCGACGGCCTCGGCCTTGTGGGTGAGGTAGTAGGGGTCAACGCCGATGCAGTGGCCTCCCACGAGGCCCGGCCGGAAGTTCAGGAAGTTCCACTTCGTGGCCGCCGCGCCCAGGACTTCATGCGTATCGATCCCAAGCCGGCCGAAAATCAGGGCGAACTCGTTCACGAGCGCGATGTTCAGGTCGCGCTGGGTGTTCTCGATGACCTTCGCCGCCTCGGCCACCCGGATGGAGCTCACGCGATGGGTGCCGGCCCGAACGATGGAGGCATAGAGCGCATCGACGAACTCGGCGGCGGCCGGCGTCGATCCCGCCGTCACCTTCACGATGTCGGCCAGCCGGTGGTGCGAGTCGCCCGGGTTGGCGCGTTCCGGGCTGTAGCCGGCGAAGAAGTCACGGTTGAACCCAAGACCGGAAACCTCCGCCACCACCGGCACGCAATCGTCCTCGGTGGCTCCGGGGTAGACGGTGGATTCGTAGATCACCACCCCGCCCTGGCGTATGGCGCTTCCCACAGTTCGGCTGGCGGCCATGAGGGCGCTCAGGTCCGGGCGCTTGTGGCCGTCGATGGGCGTCGGCACCGTCACGATGAAGACGTTGGCGCCTGCGAGCGCCGCGGGGTCGCTCGAGAAGCTCAATCGACGGGCGGCGGCCAGGTCTTCGGCCGGCACTTCCATCGTCCGGTCCTGGCCGGCGGCAAGTTCGGCGATCCGGGTCTCGCTCAGGTCGAAGCCCACCACGTCGTGGTCGGCAGCGAACGCCACGGCGAGCGGCAGGCCCACATAGCCGAGGCCGATGACCGCGATGCGGGCCGGCGTCCGTGTGAAAGGGTTCATCACCATCGGCGCGGGCTTACCATGGTTTGGCCGCCGCGCGCCTGAGCTCACGGATGGCGCCGTAGAGGTGGTAGAGCGAGGTGGCCGGCGAGGGCTCCGGAAGGAACGCGCCGTCCGCGGCCATCCGCTCGCGCCAGCACCCCGGCTGGGGCGTGTCGAGGAAGGCAAGCAGGCCGTTCGCGGCCTCCACCGCCGCCGCCCGCTCGCCGAGCAGCACGGCCGCCTTCAGGTGCTCGGTCTGCGCCCACAGCCTGGCGCCGGCGTCCCGCACCGACAGGTCCGGCCAGACGGCGTTCTGGACGACGCCTCGCCCTGGGTCCCAACCCTTGCGCCCGGCGGCGAAGAGGCGCTTCGCCGCTTCCGCCGCTTCCGCGTTCCCCCGCGCATTCGACCACTGGTGCAGCAGCCAGGCCCACTCGAACTGGTGCCCCGGCTCGATGAGGCCGGCTTCGCCATCCACGGCGCTCCATCCGGCGTCGAAGAACTCTCGGACCGCCCCGGTCGCCGGATCGATGAACCGCCGCAGGGAAAGCGTCGCCACCTCGTCGGCCAGCACCCGAGCCCACCCTGGAGCTCCCGCCGACTCCCAGGCCAGCGCCGCCTCCAGCAGGTGCATGTGAGCGTTGGCCTGGAAAGGCTGCGGCCCGGCTTCTCGATAGCCCCCTTCGGCGTGCTGGAACTGCGCCCTGAGGCGTTCCGCGATCGAGGCCGCCTCCCCCGCCGCGTCGCCGTCAGTCCGGCTGAGCGCGCAGAGCGCCAGCAGCACGAACGCGTGCTCATAGAGCCGCGGCTCAGGGTCGGTCACCTGACCTTCCACGGTGAACGCGGCCGCATACAGGCCGTCCGCCCGCCTTCCCTGCCGCCGGAACCAGCCGAAGCCGTCGTGGGCCATCATGGTCCAGGGGCCGGTGATCCCGTCCTCGGCGGCGCTTGCGAACACGAAGGCCTGGCGCGCCTGAACGCGCGCACGTCTCCTGACGTCGTGAACCGACCCGTCCCAGGCCAGGGCTTCGCGGAAGCCCCCCGTGGCGGCATCGACGCCCTGCGTCGCCCACAGCGGCAGGGCCTCGGCGTCCAGCCAGACGCCGAACCATTCGGCCGCCTCTTCGAGACTCCCGAAGGGCGTACGGCGCGGTCGCAGCACCGGCCCGGGCGCGCGCACCAGGACGGCCTGCGGCGCCGCGACGACCGCGACGTTCGCGCCGACGACGGCGATCTCGACGCCCGGCGCCGCACGCACCGACGCTCCAGCCATGGCGGCCCGAGCCTTCCGGACGTCCTGGGCGGCCTCCAGCCCGCACACGAGCACCGCGTCCGGCTCGGCCACGACGACCAGCCGCCGCGCGCCGACGACCCGGACGTCCACCCCGTCGGCCGCTCGCACCAGGACCTGCGACGCGCCTGGCGCCTGCACGCCCGGCGTGAGGCTGTTGCCGTTCGCATCCTGCTCGGATGCGGCGAGCACGGCGTCCCACGCGCCCAGGTCCGACCAGGCCCATGCAACCGGCAGCACCGCCCCCCGGTCGGTGCGCTCCATGACGGCGCGGTCGAAGGCGATCCGGGGCGCCTGGCCAAAGCTTGCCCCGAGCCGCACCGCGCCCGCCTCGGCCTGACCCTCCCGCACCGCAGCCTCGACCGCGCTCGCCACCTCGGCCGCATGGCGCGCGATTTCGTCCCGGAGCACCTGCGCCCGGGCGACGAAGACGCCGCCGTTCCAGAGCGCGCCTTCCGCGACCAGGGCGGCCGCACGCGCCGCCTCAGGCTTCTCCAGGAACTCGACGATCGGCCGCACAGGCTCCCCTCCGGGGGCGGGCCGGATGTAGCCGAGCGCCGTGGAGGGCCTGTCCGGCCGCAGCCCCAGGGTGACGATCGCCCCGCCGCGCGCGGCGCCGACGGCCACCCCCACGGCCTCCCGGAAGGCGTCCGCGTCCGGGATGTGATGATCGGCGGGGAGCACAACCAGCACGGCGTCCGGATCCTCCCGGGCGGTCCAGGCGGCCGCCGCGGCGATCGCCGGCGCGGTGTCGCGGCTTTCCGGCTCCAGAATGATGAGCGCGTCCATGTCGACCGCCGCGAGCTGCTCGCGCACGAGGGCCTCGTCCCGCGCCGCCGCGGAGACGATGATCCGGCCGCCCGCCAGCGCCCGGGCGCGCAGGAGCGCCGCCTGGAAGGTGGAACGCGTCCCCAGAAGCGGGAGGAACGGCTTCGGCCGCCCCGGCCGCGACAAGGGCCAGAGCCGCTCGCCGACCCCGCCGCACAGGATCAACGGATAGACGGGCGAAGCTATGGGGGTCTCCCGCGCGGGCCTGACACGCGCTTCACCTAGCGCGTGCGCGCCGAAACGGGAACGGCCTGGCTCGGCGGCGTGAAGCCCGCCCTCGATTGCCCCTCAGGGGGCCCGCATGTAAAAGACTGCCGGAGTTTGAGCAGGCGCGGTCCGCCGCGCCGTGGAGGGAGGTGCGCTCAGGCCACCAGTGCGCGCAGGCCGAGGCCGATGCAGGTCCACAGAGCGAGCGACGCGATTGCGCCCAGCGTCAGGCCGACACCGACGGGGATGCGGCGGGCTGGAATTTGCACCGCGGCGGGCGTCATCAACTCGACAGACACGTCGGACGGCATCTTTCTACTCCGACTCCGCCCGCTTTTCGGGCTGAGACGAGTTAAGCGCGACGAGCGTGAACAAGTCGTTTGGGGATAGAGCTAACAGGACGGCAACCATAGGGGCGCGACGCGCACGGGCGCCGGTGAGGGGTGAGCGAGTTCAGCGATGACGGACGTCCTCGCACGTACGACAGAGACAGGTCCGGCGGCCGGCCGGCCGATCGCGGCGCGTGGTCAAGACGCGGAGGTCTCCGCGGCCTCCAGCGTGGCGAAGCGCTGCATCGACATCGCCGGCGCCGCGCTCGCCCTCTTGGTGTTCCTGCCGCTCCTGCTCACCATCGCCCTGCTCGTACGCATTGAGTCCGGTGGTCCGGTGATCTTCAAACAGCGTCGAACCGGCCGCGGCGGGCGTGTCTTCACGATCTACAAGTTCCGGACCATGACGGTGGCCGAGGATTGCGCCAACGTGCGCCAGGCCACGCGCGGCGACTCGCGGGTGACCGCGGTGGGCGCGGTGCTGCGGAAGCTCAGCCTGGACGAGCTGCCCCAATTCCTGAACGTTCTGAAGGGCGACATGTCGATCGTGGGCCCGCGGCCGCATGCCCTCGCCCACGACGAGCACTACGCCGAGCACATCCCGACCTACCGTGACAGGTTCCGCGCGAAACCCGGCCTCACCGGCCTCGCGCAGGTCAACGGGCTTCGGGGCGAAATCCGGGACATCGGCTGCATGCGAGACCGCATCGCCGCCGACAACCTGTATATCGACAGCTGGTCGCTCGGCCTGGACTTCGCGATCCTGGCCAAGACGGCGGTCATCATATTCCGCGATCCACAGGCGTACTGACGCCGCTTCGGCGCCTTGGTTGACGATTGTTGAACGCCGCTTGCAACCGAATGGTCGCATCGTCCGAATATAGAGCGACTGCCCGGGGAGGACGGGGCCGTGGCGCGGCTCTTGCTCGCTTCCCGGCGTGGTCGACGGGACGGCGGGGAAGATGTCCGGAATTGAAACGCGGTTCGGAGCGGAGGAAGACGCCGAGCGCATTCGCGCCGCCTTCTACGGCTTTCTTAACGCGCACCAAGGCGAAGTCGACGGCGACGCCCGGATCTCCACCGAGATCGGCTCCCGGGGTCCCCGCCTCAGCGTCCGGCTCTGGAGCCCGGAGGCCATGGAGGCGTTCCTCCGCGGACTCGGCAAGCCTGACCGCCGAGCCTGCCATGAATAAGCTGGCGGAGTTTCATGGTCATGCCGAGCCGGCCCAGTGGACGCCTGCCAGCCCCTCCCGGACCGCCGTCGCGCCATTCCCGCCGGCCACACCGGTGAAGGCCAAGGTCGCCACCAGCCGGCGCAAGCGCGCCTTCGACATCGTGATGGCGCTGGGCGCGCTGCTGGTCTTCCTGCCCCTTCTGCTCACGATCGCCCTTCTCGTCCGCGTCGAGACGCCTGGTCCGGCGCTGTTCCGGCAGCGCCGTACGGGCCTGAACGGCGTGATCTTCACGGTCTACAAGTTCCGCACCATGACTGTCGCCGAGGACGGGGACGTCGTACGTCAGGCGACCCGGCAGGACGCCAGGGTCACGGCGCTCGGGGCGATCCTGCGCAAGTTCAGCCTCGACGAGTTGCCCCAGTTGCTGAACGTCCTGAAGGGCGACATGTCGCTGATCGGCCCCAGGCCGCACGCGGTGGCCCACGACGAGGCGTGGAGCAAGACCGTGCCCGGCTACGACCTGCGATTCCGCGCCCGCCCGGGCCTGACCGGCTATGCCGCGGTCTGCGGCTTCCGTGGCGAGGTGCGTGACCCGCAGGCGATCATCGACCGGGTCCAGAGCGACAACGAGTACATCGATACCTGGTCGTTCGCGCTCGACATGAAGATCGTGTGGCGGACCCTGCCGCTGATCTTCGGGGACGAACGCGCCTACTGATCCCGATTAACCGATCGCTCAGAGCCCCCGGCTAGGGTCGCCCCCGAGACGGTTGGGGAGGCCAGAATGGCCGACGATACCGGCGCCTTCCGCGCCGTTCCTGAAACTCAGGACGCCGCGCCGGTCCATCGGCGTGGCCCGCTGCGTCCGGCGCAGTTGCACAGCGTGCGGTCGCGGATTTCCGGCGCGGGCCTGGCGCGCCTGTTCCAGGCCGGCGACGTCGTGGCCCTGATGCTGGCGTCGAGCGTCGCAACGCGCCTGACCCGGCTTCCCGAGGTGATGTGGCTGGGCGCGCCTATGCTGGCGCTCTTCCTGCTCGTCGCCACCGGCGCCTACTCCATGAACGCGCGCGAGCGTGCGCGCCGCCGGTTCGGCCGGCTCCTGCTGGCGGCGGCCGCGGCGGGCGGCGGCGCTGGGGCCCTCTACGCGGCCTTCGATCCGGCCTTCCCGATGATCGCCTGCACCATCTGGGTGGCCGCGGCGGCGACCGCGCTTTGCATGAGCCACATCGCCTGGCGGGCCGTCGTCCGCACGCTGCGCAGGAAGGGGCATATCACCCCGAACCTCATCATCGTGGGGGGCACGTCGGCCGCGCAGCGCCTGATCCGGCGCGCGCTCAGGACCCGTGACGTCAACATCCTCGGCATCTTCGACGACCGCCGAGACCGGGTCGGTCCGGAAGTGGCGGGCGTCCCCGTCCTCGGCAAGACCGCCGACCTGATCGACCACCGCATCCTGCCCTTCGTCGACCGCATCGTGATCACCGTGCCGCCCAAGGCCAGCGGGCGCATCGCCGAGTTGCTCGAGCGGCTCGCGCCGATCCCGAACCCGATCTCGCTGCTCCTCGACGACGCCGACGATGAAACCGAGGCGCAGGCTGTCGGCCGCGTCGCCGACTTCGACCTCGCCCACATCTCGGGGACTCCGGAGAAGTCCGGCTACCACGCCGCCAAGCGCGTGCTGGACCTGACGCTCTCGGTGCTGGGCCTGATCGCCCTCGCCCCGCTGATGCTGGCCGTGGCGGTCGCCATCAAGCTCGACAGCCCCGGCCCCGTCTTCTTCCGCCAGCGCCGCCACGGCTACATGAACGAGGAGTTCCTGGTCTGGAAGTTCCGCTCGATGCGTGTCGAGGCGACCGACCACAAGGCGGCCCGCCAGGTGACCGCCGACGACGACCGGGTCACGCGCGTGGGCCGGTTCATCCGCAAGACCAGCCTCGACGAGCTGCCGCAGATCTTCAACATCATCACCGGCGAGATGTCGATCGTGGGCCCCAGGCCCCACGCCATCGGGATGCTCAGCGGCGGCGCCGAGGCCTCGAAGCTCGTCGAGACCTACGCCCACCGGCACCGGATCAAGCCGGGCCTCACCGGCTGGGCCGCGGTCAACGGGAGCCGGGGTCCGGTCGACACGCCCGAGGACGTCCGCCGACGCGTCGCCCTCGACCTCGAATATGTCGAACGCCGCTCCTTCTGGCTGGACGTCGCCATCATCCTGCGCACCGCGCCGTGCCTTCTGGGGGACACGGGCTCGGTAAGGTAGGGACAGGGCGGCGCCGGGCGGACCCGGCTGCGATCAATGCGGGGCGTTCGTGTCAGCGGAGGCCACGGGGGAGCGAGGCGCCCGGCCGAAACCGCCCAGCTTGCTCTTGAGCCGCATGCACGGCTTCTCCAGCAGATGCCAGCTCGCGAACCCGCAGATGGCGGCCACGATCAGCGTGGTCAGCGCGTGCAGTCCCAGTGACATCTGCGGCCAGTACCAGATGAGGAGCGTTCCGATCGGCCAAGCATAGAGGTAGAGGCCGTAGGAGATGTCATCCTTCGCGTTGATTGTGCGAAGCGGCGCCCATTCGAGGTTGAACGCCAGCCAGAACAGCGCGTACGCGCCGGCCGTGACAAGAACGGCGACCGCGAGGGCGGGGATCATGAGGCCGCCGACGCAGAGTACAGCTGCGATCAGGGCGATCCCGCCCCGATAGGTCTGCGGGTAGAGTCTGAGGAGGCCCCCGCAGCAGAACGCTGCCGTCAGCGGCGCCGTCCTCGTCGGCGCTCCAATCACGGCGTGAACCGGCCGCAACAACTGGTCAACGGCCTCTCCGAGCGGCGTTTGCAGGGCTATGGTGGCCGCCAGCAGGGCCACGGTCAGCGCCAGATAGAGAACGCGATGGCGGTAGAAGCCCGCGATCCCCAGCAGGGCGGCGAGGATATAGCAGCGGAACTCGTAGCTGATCGTCCACATCGACCCGTTGAGGACAGGGTAGGCCAGCCCCTCGAACGCCTCCGGCGCGGCCGGCGCGCGAAGCGCCAAGCCGTTCGCGACCACCTTCAGCCAGTCCAGGCCCGACATCGTCCCGAAGTTGGCGCCGCCGAGCGGCGCCACGAGAGCCATGCATATTGCGTAGCATACGAGAAACGCTGGATAGATTCGAAGCACCCGCTTCATGAGGTATGAGCGGGGGTCGGAGATGAAACTCGCCGTGATCAGGTATCCGCTGATCAGGAAGAAGCCGTAGACCGCCGCCTCGCCCAGGCTGATGGTCCCGAAGATCATCTTGAGCGGTTCACGGCTGAAGTCGCCGTCGAACATCTGCGGTGTATGCGAGAAGATCACCGCCGAGGCGAACAACAGGCGCAAGGCGCCAAACCCGTTGTCGCGACTCTCACCCGCAGCCATGGAAAGCACCCCGCCGATGGCGACGACGCGCCTAGCGGCGCGGCAACTTGAACCCGAACGGCTTCAGCACCAGGGCGATGTAGACAAGAACCCCCAGGACGATGAGGAACGACAGCAGGCCCTGCCCCTCGTTGCCGACATAGTTGGCGAAGGCGCATCCCACCGCGGGCGGCAGATAATGCAGGATGGTATCCTGTGGCTCTTCCGGCTGCACCGACCGGTGCAGGAACAGCACAACGAGCCCACCGAAGATCGCTACAGTGATCCAATCATAGACGGTCTCCACCTGAGCGCTCCCATGGTTCGATGCCTAGCCTAGTATCAGGATGCGCGCCGTACGCAATCGTGCGCGAACCCGCTGTCTCACCAGCAAGAGACGTGCCGCCCTGCTGCTGACCCCTGACTAGTATCATATAGAATCGTTCCCGCCTTTGTCGCAGCTTGAGGTTTGCGATGCTCCCCTTGCGCGTCGCGCTGGTCTGCTTGTTGACCGGATTTGCCGGATGCATGCCCTCCGGCGCGCCGGGTGCTGTGGCGCGGGCGGCGCCCGCATACGCGCGCCCCGGAAAGCTCGTGCCGCTCAATGCCGATCGAAGCCTGAACCTGCGTTGCAGCGGCCAGGGCGCCCCGACCGTGTTGTTCGAGTCCGGCTTCCGGGCGACCTCTGAGGCATGGAGCAAGGTGCAGCCGGAGGTCGCCCGCGCCACGCGGGCCTGCTCCTATGATCGCGCCGGTTCCGGCTTCAGTTCACCGGGCCCCGACCCCCGCGACGGCGCCGCGATCGCCCTCGACTTGCGTCAGGCGCTGACCCAGGCCGGCGAGAAGGGACCGTTCATCCTCGTCGGCCATTCGGCGGGCGCCCTCTATGTTCGACTGTTCGCAGCTCAGAAGCCCGTCGAAATCGCCGGCATGGTCCTTCTCGACCCGACGCCCGAGCAGATCGTTCCACCTCAGGTCGACGGCCTTCAGGGGTTGCGGGCAAGGGCCCGGCGATGCCTGGCCGTCAGCATGGAGACGCCGCAGCCGCCACCCGAAAGCCTCGCATGGGCCGGCTGCGTGTCCCCGCGCGAGCCGCAGGATGTCGCGCGACTTCTGCGTCGGCCAGCGACCTGGCGAAACCAGATCTCCGAGCTCGACAGCATCTTTGGCAGCACCTCTGAGCAGGTGCTCAGGTCGAGGGCGGTGACGGCGAGAATCCCCACCTACGTCCTGTCAGCTTCCGAAACTGTGGTCGGGCCGCCCTCGCTTGGCTACGGCGTCTCGCCCCTCGAACTGAAGCATCAGCAGATCGCGCACAGCGCCCGCGTCGGCTCCCAGCGGCGCATCTTCTCCTCGCACTTGATCATGATCGACCGTCCGGACGCCGTCTTGCAGGCGATCGGCGAAATGGTTGTGGCGGCGCGCGCTGGCGAGGCGCCCGATCCCCTTCCTCCCAGCGAAGAGGTTGCTCCGCTTCCGTCCGAGATCGAGGAGTTGATGCACCTCCCAGACATGCTCACCTCACAGAGCCGGGAGCTGGAGGAACTCGAGTCGCCCGATTGACCGGCGCCGGCGCCCCGCGAACCTTCGACGGCTACTTCGCGCTGGCGAGCTCCCGCTTGAGCTTGCGGGCCTCGGCGGCCGTGATGCACTTCGGCGCAGCCCACGACCCGCCCGTAGCCGCAGCCTGATCGGCTTTGACGAACTGGGCGGCGACGCCGAACTCCCGCTCGAAGCCGCGGCGCGTGGCGGCCGACTTGTCGCAGACGTAGACGGTCCTGGACGGCTTCGCGCCGGGTTCCCCGGCCTTCGCCGGGGCGGGCTGCGCGAGGGCGGGGCCAGCGATCATGGCCGAAAAGACGGTGGCGCAGAGCATGGCGCGCATGGGCGTTCCTCCGGACTTGGCGGCTCACGAGCCGCTCTTCGGAGACAAACGACAACGTATATCGCGTCTATGCAACAGTTTTCCGACACTTTGGGGCGGTTCAACTTATCGCCCGACGACCTCGACTTTCATGACAGCGGCATCGGGGTTTCACAGAACTGTCACATACCCCGCACATATTCGGAATCTGCAAAGGACGGCAGTGGCGGACTTGAACCGCGGAGCGTCCGTCAGGGGAGCCTTCGCCGGTGCGCTATGGCGTTGTCCGTCCTTCGCCGGACCTTCCGCCGGCGAGTGTCCAGCGCCGCCGCATCGAAATGGCCGGGAGCGACGTCATCGTGGCGGACGGCGCACACAGGCTTTGGGCCGCGCGCCCCGTGCTGGCGCCGGGCGACGAGATCCTGGTGTACGCGCTGGAAGCGTTCGGCCTGACCACGGGCGAACTCGCCCGGCTGCTCCGCCGCCTCCTCGAGATCGGCGTCACTCTGCGGATCGTCGGGGGATCCCAGGGCGAGACGCTGACGCCGGAGGGCGGCGTGCCGCGGGCCCTTGCGCTGCTGGCGGACTACGAGGCGCGGCATCCGCGCGCGGCCGGCGAGCGCCGCCGCGGGCGGGCGACGGGTTCGCCCCTCACCCAGCACCAGCTCAAGTTCGCACGGCAGATGCATCGGCGCGGACACTCGATGCGCGCCATCGGCCTCATCTTCCAGCAATCGCCGAGCGAGATGGCCGCCCTGCTTCGTGAGACGGCGGAGGAAGGAGAGGACGACGGCGCCCTCCCCGAGCCGCCCGACGCCCGGACGGGGCCTACACCGCCCTAGCAGCCCGTGGCGAGGCTATCCGGCGCGGACAGGCTCCGCGCCGTCCTGCCTAGAACTTGGCCGTCAGGCCGACGCTGTAGCTCTGGCCGATCTTGTAGGAATTGGTTTCGAACCGCCGGCCGTTCAGCGCCTGGTACTCGAAGGAGTCCCGGCCGGTCAGGTTCCGCGCCTCGAACGATGCGGACAGTTCGCGGTCCATGATCGTGAAGGTCTGGCGGTAGACGAAGTCGATCCGCAGGCCCGGGTTCTGGACCAGGTCGGGCAGGTCGATGCTGCTGGCCCGCGCCGAGACGCGCTTGCTGGCGTAGGTCACCAGGAACGTCGCCTGCGAGCCCGCCTCGTCGTCCTCGAAGCCGAGCTGCAGGTTCGCGAGGTGGTCCGACTGGCCCTGCAGCGGCTCGCCGCTCACGATGTAGTCCGTGGCCGCGGGCGTGGTCCGCACGCCGGTCGTGTTCAGCACGATCGTGTCGCCCGCGCCGGCCTTCAGCTCGGACTTCGTGTAGGTGTAGTTGACCGCCACCAGCCAGCGCTTGCCGTCGACCCAGCCGTAGCCGGTGTCGAACTCGAAGTACTTCTTCACCTCGGCCTCCAGGCCGTAGAGGTCGGCCGACGGTGCGTTGAAGAAGGTCTGCTGGAAGTTGCCGTCGGACCCGAGGACCGCCAGGACCTCCACCGGCTTGTCGAGCCGCTTGTAGAAGCCTCCGAGCGTGAGGTACTGGCCGCGCGCGAAGTAGTACTCGTAGCGCAGGTCGGCGTTCTTGAAGCGCGTGTCCTCGAGGAACGGGTTCCCCGTCAGGATCCTGTCGGTCTCGCTGTCGCGGTAGCGCTGCGGCGCAAGCTCGCGGAACTGGGGCCGGCCGATCGTCTTGGAGAGGCCCAGGCGCAGCTGCTGGTCCTCGGCGAAGTTCCAGGTCAGCGTCGCCGCGGGCAGGATGTAGTCGTTCGAGATGCGGCGGCTGAACTGCGCGCCCGCTGCGCGGTTGAAGATGTCGAAGGTCGAGATCGTCTCCTCCGCATCCTCGTAGCGCACGCCGATGCTGCCCCTCAGGAGGGGCCGGATCTCGGAGTCGATCTGGACGTAGCCCGCGTAGGTCCTCAGTCCCGCGTTGTAGAGCGCGGTGTCGCCGGTCAGGGCCGAGCCCGTGAGTTCGCGCAGGACGATGATGTCGTCGTTGATGTTGCGATCCGAGACCAGGAAGTCGATGCGCTCGCCCGCGTACCGCGCGGGGTCCCAGTTGCGGCCGGCGTCGTAGGTGAAGTCCCGACGCACGGAGACCCGGTCGTTCTCCTGCCAGGCCAGGCCCATGCGCAGCTCGGCCTGCCGGACGAAGTCCACGGGCAGGTCGTAGCGCACGTCGAGGTTGGCGGTGGCGATGTTCTCGTCGAGGTCCGAGAACGAGACCAGCTGGTTGGCGCCGGACAGGAGCGCGACCCGGGTCCCGTTGGCGCCGAGGCCGTAGCGATAGAGCCGCTCGTACGGCGCTTCGCGCGTCGTGCGGCCGTAGGTGCCGCGCCAGTCCACGTCGAAGTCGCCCAGCTTGTGCTTGCCGGACAGCTGGCTCATCTGCAGCTCGCGCCGAAACCACTCGGTGTTGAACGAATTGACGTTCGCGCTGCCCGACGAGACGGCGGAGTTCTGGGTGATGCGAGCGCGCTTCGAGGTCGAGCGGATCCACAGGCCCGTGTAGCGGATCTCGTTGTCGCCGAACTCCCAGGCAAGGCCGCCCAGGCCGCTCCAGTTGATGTCGTTCTGGTTCGACTCGAACTGCGCGTCGCTGGCGAGCGCGATGCCGCCGACGTCGGGCAGCGTCGTCTGGCGCACGCCGACGCGCTCCAGCCAGCTGTTGCGGTAGCTGAGCACGCCCACGACGCCGACACGGCCGTAGTCGGTGTCCAGACCGGCGCCGCCGGCCAGGTCGAGGCTGCCGTTCAGCGGGATGCGGTCGCGCTGGATCAGGTTGAGCGGCGCATTGTTGAAGCTGCGGCCGACCGCCTTGAACTCGTCGAGGGAGAGCCCGCCCTGCGAGCCCGTAAACACGACCGGACGGGTGGCGGCGAACTGGCGCACGCCCACCGGCAGCTTGCGGGCGCCGTCGTCGAAGCCCGTCTCGTCGATCTTCGAGCCGTAGTACGTCAGGCCCTTCTCGTCGCTGATCTGGGTGTCGAAGCCGACGCTGCCGCCGACGTTGAGATAGGCCTTGTCCGGCACGCCGATCGTCTGCAGGTCGATGACCCCGCCGCCGAATTCGCCCGGGTAGTTGGCCGAGAACGTCTTCTGCACGGCCGTGCCGGCCAGGATCGACGCCGGGAACAGGTCCAGCGGCACGACCCGCTGCAGCGGCTCGGGGCTGGGCAGCGGAGAGCCGTTGAGCAGCGCCTGCGAATAGCGCTCGCCCAGCCCGCGGACGTAGACGAAACGGCCGGAGACGACCGAGAGGCCGGTGACCCGGGTCAGGGCCTGGGCGGCGGTGTCGTCGCCGGCGCGCTGGACGTCCTCGATCGTCAGGAAGTTCGCCACCTCGGGCGTGTCGCGGATCTGGTCCGGGATGAACTTGCCCTGGACGATGATCTCCTCGACCTCGGTGTCGGTGGCCGGCGCGGGCGTGGCCGGGGCCTGGGCCCAGGCCGGAGCGGCCGCGGTCAGCGCGGCGCTGGCGAACAGCATCGCCCGTAGGCTGCAAAGGTTGGCTTGCATCGATGTCTGGCCTTCGTCGGAAGGAAAGGGATCGGGCGGCGGCTCAGGCCGCCGCCCGTGCTCCGGGGATCAGCAGCTGGCCGCGCCGGCGAGGCCGCAGGTCCAGCCCACGTACCAGTTGTCGTTCGGGCCAGAGACCGCGCCGATGTAGCTCACGCCCAGGAAGAAGGCGGAGGTCGGCGTCGGGTTGGTCGCCACGCGGCCGCTCTCGTTGCTTCCGTTGATGAACACCTGGCTGAAGGTCGGCGTGAAGCCGGTCGAGATGTTGTTCGTCCCGGCGGAGAAGCGCTGTGCGGGACCGTCGTTCTGGTTGTTGTCGGTGGCCCGGAACGGACCGGCGCCGCAGGACAGGGCCACGGAGGCGAAGTTCGGGGCCGGCGCCGCGAGCGTCGCGGCGTCGTCGATGTCCAGGCACGGGATGGCGGGGTTGGCCGAGTAGATCACCCCGTTGAGCAGATCGAAGCCGGTGCCGCTGTTCAGGACCATGCCCTGGTGCTGACGGCTGTCGAACACCGTGTTCTGCAGTCCCTGGCGGCAGACGAAGTTGGACACCTTCGGACGCGAGCGCAGCAGCGGCGCGCCGTTGGCGGTCGAGCCGGCGCTGGACGCCTCGAAGCAGCGGCTTTCCTCGGTCGGGCTGTCGGAGAACACGATCAGGAACTGGATGGAGCCGCTGTAACCCTCGTCGGTGTCGAGCCCGTCGTCGTCGTACTGGTCGATCACCACGTGACGCATGTTGACCGTGCCGCCGAAGAGCTCGATGCCGTCGTCGGCGCCCTTGTGGACCTGCACGAAGTCGACCGTGGTGCCGCTGCCGACGCCGCCGAACGTGATGCCATTCAGTTCCTCGTTCGGCGCCACCTCGTAGCCCGCTTCCTTCACCTGCACGTAGCGCAGGACGCCGCTGGACTCGGTCGGCGCATTGCCGCCCCAGTTGATGGTCTGGATCGCCTCGAACCGGAACTCGCAGTTCGACGGATTGGCGGGGAAGCTGGTGGCGGTCGGCGGGCAGCGATTGATCGGGGCGCGGCCGGCGATGACGATGCCGCCCCACTGGCCCGAGAGGTCAGGGCCGCCGTTGAGGTCGTTCAGGCTGGTGAAGATGATCGGCCGCGAGGCGGTGCCGTCCGCGACGATCCGCGAGCCGCGATTGACGACCAGGTACTCGGCGATGCCGCCGAAGATCGTCACGCCGGGCTCGATGGTGAGGACGCCTGACGCCGCCCCGGCGCGCGGCGCCTGGGCGTCCGGCCCCTGGTCCTGCCCGACGGCCACGACGCCATCGATGCGGTAGGCGGTGCCCGGCCGGAACGGGATCGTGAGATTGCCGGTAATGGTGCGCGGGATGCCGCACGACCGCAGCGTCCCGTTGGCCACCGTGCCCAGGTTGATGAACCCGGTGGGGCAGTCGGCCGACGCCTGGCCGTTGCCGCCGGTTCCGCCGCCGGTTCCGCCCGTCCCCCCGGTCGCGAACTGCCCTTCCCCGGGCGAGGACACGGACGAACCACCGCCGCCGCAGGACGTCAGCAGCAGCGCAGCCAGCGCGCTCAGGGCGAATGGCTTCAGCGAGTTCAAGGCTGGCATCGGGATCTCCCACCGTTCGACGACGCGCGGGCAAGCGGCCGCATCGGAGAGTCCCCGCCCGAGCCCACTGCCCAGTCCGGACACTTACGGGCCCTTCATGACGGCTCGGCTGCGCTCTTGTGACGGTTCGGATTCGGCGGCGCGGGCTTGCGGCGCCTGCCCGAGACGCCGACGGGGCCAGGCCGGAGGCCGTCGCAATGCTGTCGCATCGACGCCCTAACTGCCGCGACAAAGTGATCTGGCCGCGCGGCGCCCCCTTGGGCTAGTGTGAAGGCCTCATGGGTGGGGCGTACATGAAGCGGGGCGACGCACATCGCACGGTCTTGGCGGCAGCGCTCTGCCTGTCCGCCATGGGGTCCGGCGCGGCCTCGGCCCAGGTGCTCTCCATCGGCGACGACGGCGCCGTGACCACCTACGCGGGCCCGATGGTGTACAGCGACAGCGGCGCGACCCTGATCGTGCGGCCCTCGCCGGCGGCGACGCCCGAGACCGCCCCGCCGCAGGAGGTCGTCCGGCTGATCCACGAGTCGTCAGCGCGGCACGCGGTGCCGGCGCATCTGGTCGAGGCGGTCGCCTGGCAGGAATCCCGGTTCAATAACAGAGCTGTGTCACCAAAGGGCGCGCTGGGTGTCATGCAACTGTTACCCAAGACGGCTAGCGACCTCGGCGTGGATCCTTCCGACCTCCGCGGCAACATCGAAGGCGGCGCGGCCTACCTGGCCCAGCAGCTGCGCCGTTTCGGCGACGTGCGGCTGGCGCTCGCGGCCTACAACGCCGGGCCGGAGGCCGTGCGCCGCTACGGCGGGATCCCGCCCTATGCCGAAACCCAGGCCTATGTCCGCGCGATCCTGGCGCGGCTCGCCGCCGCCCGACCCGAGTGACCCGATGAGAACGACCTACGCCCTGGCTGGCCTGGCGGCCCTGATCGCGGCGCCCGCGCAGGCCCAGGCCCAGGATCCCGCCGGATCGGCGCCGATCCTGGCCGCGCTCAACTGGGTCCAGAACACCCTGCTGGGCAATGTCGCCACCACGGCGGCCGTCATCGCCGTGGCCGCCGTCGGCTTCCTGATGCTGACCGGCCGGATCGAATGGAAGCGGGGCCTGACGGTGATCGTCGGCGCCTTCATTATCTTCGGGGCCGTCTCGATCGTGGCCGGCATCCGGTCGCTGGCGGGAGGCTGATCCCGTGAGCCGCCTCGCGTCCGATCCCGTCTTCGCCGCCCTGACGCGGCCGCAGATGATCGGCGGCGTCACCTACCCGTACATGGTCCTGAACCTGATCGTGACGCTGGAGGTGTTCCTGATCACCCGGTCGTGGTGGTCGCTGGGCATCGCGGTGGTGGTGCACGCCATCGGCTACGTGGGCTCCCTGCGCGAGCCGCGTTTCTTCGACCTCTGGATGACCCGTCTACAGACCTGCCCGCGCGTGCGAAACTTCAGCTTCTGGGGCGGGAACTCGTACCGGCCATGAGCGACCACTTCATCACCACCGCCGCCGCCAAGGTGCTGGCGCCGCGCGAGGCCGCGGTGGGAGACCGGCTGCCCTACGAAGGCCACGTCGACGACGTGACGCTGCGCACCCGTGACGGGCTGCTGGTCCAGGTGCTGCATCTGGCGGGCTTCCCCTTCGAGACGGCGGCGGACGAGGAGCTGAACTACCGCAAGGCGATCCGCGAGACCGTGCTGCGCGGCGCGGCCAGTTCGCGCTTGGGGGTCTGGCACCACGTGGTGCGCCGGCGCGTGACGCCGAAGTTCCCGGCTCCGCCCGAGGAGCCGTTCTGCAATGCGCTGGACGGACGCTGGCGCGAGCAGTTGGCCAGCCGCCGCCTGTACGTGAACGAGATCTTCCTGACCCTGGTCCTGCGGCCGACGCAGGGCAGCGCCGGGTTCATTGAGCGTCTCCTGAAGGGGCCCCGGGCCCGCGACGCCGACATCACGCGCGACCTGCGCGAACTGCACGCCACCCGCGAGGCCTTCGCCGCCGCCCTGGCGCCCTACGGCGCGCGGACCCTCGGCCTGTACGACGCGCCCGGCGGCGCGCGGCGCTCGGAGCCGGCGGAGTTCCTGAGCCTGCTCCTGAACGGCGACGTCCGGCCGGTGCTGGCGCCCTCGGGCGACCTGTCCCACGCCATCGCGGCCCGCCGCCTCAGCTTCGGGCTCGAGGCCATGGAGTTCGGCGGGGGCTCGGGCGAGCCCGCGTTCGGCGCGATGATCTCGATGAAGGACTACCCGGCGCGGACAGCCCCGGGCCTGCTCGACGGCGTCCTGCGTCTGCCGATGGAGATGGTGCTCACCGAGAGCTTCGCCTTCGTCGACCGCCAGGCGGCGCTCGACCGGATGGGCCTGGCCCTGCGCCGGCTCAAGGCGGCCGAGGACGACGCCTACAGCCTGCGCGCCGAACTGGCCCAGGCCCGCGACGACGTGGGCGCCGGTCGGGCCGCCTACGGCGAGCATCACCTCACCATCCTGGCCAAGGCCGATACGCTCGAAGACCTCGACTTCGCGGTCGCCGACGTGCAGTCGGCGTTGGCCGAGGCGGGCGCGGTCGCGGTGCGCGAGGACGTCAATCTCGAACCCGCGTTCTGGGCGCAGTTCCCCGGCAACTTCAAGTACATCGCCCGCAAGGGCCTGATCTCGGCCGGCAATTTCGTGGGGCTGGCGAGCTTCCACAACCACCCGAGCGGCACGGCGGAAGGCAACCACTGGGGCCCGGCCATCGCGGTGCTCGAGACGACCGCCTTCGGACCCTACCACTTCAACTTCCACCAGGGCGACCTCGGCAACTTCACGGTGATCGGGCCTTCCGGGTCGGGGAAGACGGTCCTGCTGACCTTCCTGCTCGCCCAGGCCGAGCGGCTGAAGCCGCGCATCGCCTACTTCGACAAGGACCGCGGCGCCGAGCCGTTCATCCGCGCCGTCGGCGGCCGCTACGACGTGCTCTCGCCCGGCGAGCCCACGGGCTTCAACCCGCTGGCCCTGCCCGACACGGCCGGCAACCGGGCCTTCCTATCCGAGTGGGTGGCCCAGCTCCTGACCTCGGAAGGCGACACGCTCGACAGCGAGGACCGCGCGATGATCGCCGACGCGATCGACGCCAACTTCGCCCAGCCGCCCAGCCACCGGCGGCTGCGCTATCTGCGCGAGCTGTTCCGCGGCGCGCGGCGGCCGCAGGCCGGCGACCTGGCGGCGCGCCTGTCGGCCTGGTGCGACGGCGGCGACCACGCCTGGCTGTTCGACAACGCCGACGACCTGCTCGACCTCGAGACCCGCATCCTCGGGTTCGACATGACCCGCCTGCTGGACGCGCCCACGGTGCGCATCCCGGCTATGATGTACCTGTTCCACCGCCTCGAGCAGCGGCTGGACGGCGAGCCGGCTATGTTCATCGTCGACGAGGGCTGGAAGGTCCTGGACGACCCGGTGTTCGTCCGCCGGATCAAGGACTGGGAAAAGACCATCCGCAAGCGCAATGGGCTCGTGGGCTTCTGCACCCAGTCCGCCTCGGACGCGCTCGACAGCCGGATCGCCTCGGCGATCATCGAGCAGGCCGCGACGCAGATCTTCTTCCCCAACGCGCGCGCCAAGGCGGCCGACTACATCGACGGCTTCGGCCTCTCCGAGCACGAGTTCGGCCTGGTGAAGAACCTGCCCGATACGTCCCGCTGCTTCCTCATCAAGCGCGGCGATCACTCGGTGGTCGCGCGCCTGGACCTCTCGGGCCTGTCGGGGGAGCTGGCGGTGCTGGCGGGCACCGAACGGGCGGTGCGCCGGCTGGACGCCCTGCGCGCGCAGGTGGGCGATGCGCCGGCCGACTGGCTGCCGTCGTTCATGGAAGGCCGGAACGCGGCATGAGCGGAGCCTGCGCCAGTGTCGTCGACGACGGCGTGATCCGGGGCGTGCTCGCCACGATCGACTGCCAGACCCAGGCGTACGCCCAGGGCGGATACCTCGCGCTGACCCAGGGCTCGCCGGTGTTCCAGGCCGCGCTGACGGCGCTCCTCACCATCTATGTGGCGTGGATCGGCTGGAGGCTGCTCTTCGCCCAGGGCGGCATCCGCCTCACCGACGCCACCGGCATCGCCGTCATGGTCGGGGTGATCCTCGCGCTCGTGACCAGCTGGTCGACCTTCCAGACGCTGGTGTTCGACATGGCCGGCCGCGCGCCCCTGCAGATCGCCGCCATCGCCTCTTCGCCGTGGACCGAGGCGAGCCGCTCCTCGCTGGCCGCGGACCCCATCGCCGGACTGGAGGCCACCTACGACGAGCTGACCCAGACCGCGGCGGCGTTCGGCAAGGTGGCCGGCGTCGACGCCAAGCCCTACGCCAGCCCGCAGGCGGCCGCCGCCGAGGCGGTGTCGCTGGCCAGCGGCGCGCTCTTCTTCTCCAGCGTGGGGGTGATCTCGGCAGCCACGCTGGCGATCGGCATCCTGACGGCGGTCGGGCCCGTCTTCATCGCCCTGGCGCTGTTGCCTGCGACCCGCGGGATCTTCGTGGGCTGGCTGCGGGCGCTGCTGGCGGCGGCGCTCACTCCCATGGTGGGCTGGCTGCTGCTGGTCCTCATGCTGGCCGTCATCGAGCCCTGGCTGGGCGCGCTGGCTCAGCAGCGCGTCGCCATGCAGCTCCAGCCGCAGACGGCGATCTCGACCGCCGCGCTGATCTTCGTGTTCGCGGCCGGCCAGGCTGCGCTGGTGCTGGGCGCCTGCGTGATGGCGCTGGGCTTCCGGATGCCGCGGGCCCGCAGCGAGGCGGGCCTCGGCGAGCCCGCCCGCGCCTCCGCCTCCGGCGCGCCCATCGTGGCCGCCGACATCCTGCCCTCGCGCGCCGAGCGCCTGGCCCTCGACCTCCAGCGCGACCGCGCCCAGGCCGCCGCGCAGCGGTCGCGCGCGGCCTCGACGGCCGCCGCCGCGTCGGCCGCGCCGCGCGGCGTCTCGGTGCAGCTGGGCGACAGGCCGGCGCGCCTGGGCGAGACCTACCGCCGTCCCACCGTCACCTCCCGACCCGCGGGAGCGCCCCGATGACCCGAACCGCGACCTCCCTGGCCCTGGCGGCCGCCCTGTTGGCGTGCGCCGCACCGGCGTTCGCCGTCACGCCGCAGCCGGGCCCCGGCGACCCCCGCATCCATGTAGTGGACTACGACCCTGCCGAGGTCGTCGAGCTCCGGACGGCCCTCGGCTACCAGCTTTCCGTCGAGTTCGATCCGGCCGAGAAGATCGAGAACGTGGCCATCGGCGACTCGCTGGGCTGGCAGGTGACGCCGAACCGCCGCGCCAATCTGCTCTTCCTGAAGCCCATGGCGACGCGGCCGCCGACCAACATGACGGTCATCACCAGCCTGCGGCGCTACAACTTCCAGCTCAGCGTCCAGAAGCGGTCGGCCGCCCTGCCCTTCTCGGTCCGGTTCCTCTACGCCGCGCCGGTGGTGGCCGTGATCGCGCCGCCGCCTCCTCCGCCGCCGCCCGTCGAGGCGAATGCGGCCTATAGCTACCAAGGCTCGACCCGCACCCTGCCCATCAAGGTCTTCGACGACGGCCGCGACACCTACTTCACGTTCCGGGGCGAGGAAGACCTGCCCGCCATCTTCGCGGTGGACGCCGACGGCGGCGAGGCGGTGGTGAACACGCGCCTGCGGGACGGCTACGTCGTGGTCGACCGGATCGCGCGCGGCTTCGTGCTTCGCCGCGGCTCCGAGGTCACCCGCATCTACAACGATGGCTTCCGCGTGGAGGACGCCAGCATGCTGCGGCAGCGCAAGAAGGACCCCTGGTGGCGCAGATGAGCGGCAAGAGCCCACGTGACGTGAGCCCGGTGTTCGCCCGCGGCGAGGCGCGCGCCCCCCGCGTGCGCGCTCCGAATTCGCCCATGACGCTGTGGGCGGGCCTGGGCGGCGCGGCCGTGCTGGGTCTCATCGTGTTCAACGGCCTGAGCAGCGGCCGGCAGGCGCACGCCCAGGCGGCGCCGACCCAGACCGAGCGCCCGGCCGCGACGCCGGCCCCCGCAGCTCCCGTGCCCGCGCCCCAGCCGGCCCCGATGCCGCCCCCCGCCCAGGCCGCGCTGCCGCCTCCGCCTCTGGTCCCCGGCGTCGATCCCAATCAGGCCCACTGGCGTGCGCCCGCGATGGTCGTGGACTTCTCGGCGGCCGACGCCGCGCCGGCCCAGCTCGCCCAGGCGGCCCCGGGCGCGGTCGCGGTGGTCGCGCCCCCCGCGAACGACGTCCGCGAGAGCTCGGACGAGCGCTTCGCCGCCCGGGTCATCGGCAACACCGCGGATTCCGCGCGCGCCAGCCAGATGCGCGACCTCGGCCGAACGGTGCCGCAGGGCACGGTGATCGCCGCGGTGCTGGAGACCGCCATCAATTCCGACCTGCCCGGCTCCGTGCGCGGCGTCGTCAGCCGCGACGTGCGCAGCTTCGACGGAAGCCGCGTGCTCATCCCGCGCGGCTCGC
This sequence comes from Phenylobacterium sp. T106, assembly GCF_057219735.1. Lineage (NCBI taxonomy): Bacteria > Pseudomonadati > Pseudomonadota > Alphaproteobacteria > Caulobacterales > Caulobacteraceae > Phenylobacterium > Phenylobacterium sp. T106. The sequence goes on from NZ_JBXVWA010000001.1 coordinate 649,755, forward strand.
GCCTCGTGGGGCAGTACAAGTCGGCCGCCGCCGTGGGGCAGACCCGCGCCTTCGTGGTCTGGACCCGCATCATCAGTCCCACCGGCGTCACCATCGACGTCGGCTCGCCCGCGACCGACCGCCTGGGCCGGGGGGGCCTGGAGGGTGAGGTGGACACGCACTTCTTCCGCCGTTTCGGCGCCTCGATCCTGCTGTCGGTGGTGTCCGCGGGCTCGCAGGCCCTGGCCAACAGCGTCGCCGACAACAACAACACGACGTTCGTGATCGGCTCGCCCGCCCAGGCCAACCAGGTCGCCTCCATCGCCCTGCAGAAGCAGATCGACATCCCCGACACCATCAAGGTGGCTCAGGGCGCGCCCGTGCAGGTGTTCGTCGCGCGCGACCTGGACTTCTCGGCCGTCGCGCGCTGAGGGAGGCCGAGCCATGACCGCCAACGTCTATCTCTCGGCCTATCTCGCGCCCCTGTCGCCCTGGCTGTCGCGTCCAGACGTCACCGACGTCCTGGTGAACCGCGCGGGCGAGGTCTGGGTCGAGACGACGGGCGGCGGGATGACGCGCGAGCCGGCCGACCAGCTGGACGAGACGGCGCTCCAGCGCCTGGCCCGGCAGATCGCCGCCGCCAGCCACCAGGGCGTCAACCGCGAGCAGCCCCTTCTGTCGGCCACCCTGCCGGACGGCGCCCGCGTGCAGGTGGTGGCGCCGCCTGCGACCCGCGGGGGGCTGGTGCTGGCGGTGCGCAAGCACCTGATCTCGGACCTGACGGTCGCCGACCTCGCGCGCGACGGTCTTTTCGACGCCACGACGCGCTCGGACCCCGCTCGCGACGCGCGCGACGACGCCGAGCTCGAGGCCCTGCTGGCGGCCGGCGACCATGCCGGCTTCCTCAAGCTGGCCGTCCGGCGGCGCAAGACCATCGTGATCTCGGGCGGGACCGGCAGCGGCAAGACCACCCTCCTCAACGCGCTCGTCAAGGAGATCGACCGGGACGAGCGGCTGGTGGTCATCGAGGACGCCCCGGAGGTCCGGCTCGACCACCCCAACAGCGTGGGCCTCGTCGCCGTGCGGGGCGATCTCGGCGAAGCCAAGGTGGACGCCGACCAGCTGCTGGCCGCCTCGCTGCGCCTGCGCCCCGATCGCATCCTCCTGGGCGAGCTGCGCGGGCGCGAGGCGTTCGCCTTCCTTCGCGCGGTCAACAGCGGCCATCCAGGCTCGCTGACCACGGTCCACGCCGACAGCCCCGCCGGCGCCCTCGACCAGATCGCCCTCCTGGCGCTGACGTCGGGGGTCGACCTGGGCTGGGAGAAGGTCCAGACCTACGTCAGCCGCGTGATCGATATCGTCGTGCAGGTGGACCGCATCGACGGCGCGCGGCGGGTCACCGAAGTGCGCTTCCAGCCCACGGCCCCCTAGGCGCGCGAAAACGCCGCAGAATTTCGGCCCGATGGGGACGTTCTCTTAAGCATAGTCGGTCATGTTGGCGGCCATGGATCGTGCCGCCAGACAGTGGATCGAGCGCCGCGCCGAGCCTCGCGAGCCGGTCAGCCTGCGCGCGCGCGTGCTGCACGGCCAGGGGCTCGCCATGTGGGCCGACTGCGTGATCCGGGACCTGAGCGCGTCGGGCGCCAAGATCGAACTGTCCCACTTCCACAAGCTTCCGCCCCGCTTCGTGCTGCTCCATTTCGAGGACGGCGTCGCGTTCGAGGTGGTCCTGAAGTGGCGCCGCGCCGACCTGGCGGGCGCCGCCTTCGAGGGCCGCCACGACCTCAAGGGCGAGGTCCCGGCGCACATGAAGGCGGCGCAGGACCAGTACATCGCCCTGAAACCCGCCCTGGGGCTCCGCTAGAGCGAGCAGGCGATGTGCGCCAACGAAACCGGCAACGCTTGCGCTCTCAAGCGCAGTCTGTTGTTCACGAAAGGCCGACTCCTTTAAGGCAGACGTTCCGGATGGTCGCTGGCCAGGCGCCACTCCACACAACGATTTATCGACGCGCTATCCAGCGCGTCCCGCGCCAGGAATAGTCGAATGCTTCGCGCCATTCTTCGCCGCTTCTCGGTGAACTCCTCTCGCGAACACCTTCAGCGAGTAAACCGCGAGTTCGCGAAGCGGATCCGCCCGGAACACTACGTCCTCGATGCCGGGGCAGGCACGGCGCCGTACAAGCCGCTGTTCGCACACGCGCACTACGAGTCGGCCGACTTCGAGCTCGTCGACAAGGAGTACGTTCGAAGCACCTACGTGTGCGACCTTGCGGCTATCCCGGTGGAAGACGCGCGGTTCGACTTCATCATTCTGAACCAGGTCCTGGAGCACCTGCCGGACCCCGTGGCCGCCCTGACGGAGTTGAACCGAGTACTGAAGCCGGGCGGGGAGCTGCTGTGCACGGCTCCGTTCTTCTATGAGGAGCACGAGAAGCCGTACGACTATTTCCGCTACACGCAGTTCGCGTACCCCATCCTGCTCGAGAAGGCCGGCTTCAAGATGGCCTCGCTCGAGTGGAACGAGGGCTATCTTGGGACGGTCGGCTATCAACTGCGATTGGCCGCGACGTTCCTGCCGACGGTGATCCCGGACCTCAAGCCACGGCCGCTGGCCTGGCTGCTCGCGCCACTGATGCTCGTGTTCCGTGGCGTGTTCCTGGTGGCGGCGCTCATGTTCCAGCGGCTGGACGTCGCTGCGCCATATCGCGGCGGCGGCCATCCCAAGAACTATGTGGTCGTGGCCGCCAAGCCCGCCTGACCGGCGCCCCCCGCATGGGCCAGTGCGTCGCGCACCATCGCCCTCGCCACCTCGCGCTCTGCGTCGACCGCGCTCTTCGTTTCGGAGCGAAGCCGGTCAAGATCCCGCAGACTGGCGACGACGCGGTCCGCCAGCGCGCCGCTCAAGAGTTCGGTGACGTCGGCGGCCGCCCACTCGAGTCCAAGCTGCCGCATGACGCCAGCCGACTTGTGCTCGTAGTTGATGGCGATGGCCGGAACGCCGAAGTTCATCGCGATGATCGCGCTATGCAGTCGAGTGCCGACCACGAGGTCGCAGCCAGACAGAAGCGTCCCGAGCTGGCTGTCGTTGAGTTCGTCCATCACGACCTCAAAGCGCGCGGGGTCCTTGGTCCGGGCCTTTACTTTGAGCGCGTTCATCCGGTCGTCGCGATGGTAGGAGTCGATGCCCGTGCAGGTCGAGACGGCCACCACGTCCCATCCTGCTTCCATGACGCGATCGGCGAGGGCGGCCAGCGCACGCTCGTACTCGGCTTGAGTGGTCTTGAGGCGACGGTCGAATGGCGCGAGCTCGCGGACCGTCAAGGCCACGCGGCGACGCCGTTGCTCAGGGGGCAGGACGGTGGGCTCTACCAGCCACGCGGTGTCGGCCCCGCCGGTGACGCGGTGCAGAGGGAGCCGCAGCTGCGCCAGTAGATCGCGGCTGATGCTTTCCCGAAGAGCCACAACCTCAGCCCGCTCCAATAGACGCCTGAGGAACCTCCGGAAGGTCGGCGTCTCGGCCGGTCCCAGGCTGTGACCAAGCAACTTCAGCGGGCGGCCTGCGACGCAGGCCGCGAATGGCGTCTCGAACTGACGCACCCCGTAGAGGTCGACGAAGAAGGAGCCTCCCACCTGGATGATGAGTTCGAAGCCCTTGAGCCACGCGATTCGCTCCTGGTCCTCCGACGCCAGCAGCGAAGCGACGAACCGGAATCGAGGGTTAGCCGCGAGCCAGAGCAGGTGCGGGGCCAGCCTGCGCCGCAGCCGGACCAGGCGGTTGCCCCGGCCTCGCGCAAAGACGTCGGCAATCACCTCCCGTCCGAGAAGGTAGCTCGAGCTTGTCGGGTAGCGGCTGGTGACCGTGATCGAGGCGTCCGGACGCTGTCGCTCGATTTCCTCGATCAGCCCGCGGAGGATCGCGGCGTCGCCCCGGTTCCCACACGTGTGATTGCCGATCAACAAGATCCGCATGACATCGACCGCCCCCTTCGGCTGAGGAGAGACTCCTAGTGGCTTGATCAGAAAGTAGCTACTGCTCTTCGAACGCTCACCGCGAGTCGGCAGAAGCGCTCACCATCGGCCCTGCGACGGAGGACGAACGGAGCGTCGAAGGGGGCCTGCGGCGCGACCGGTACTCGTGAGCATTGCAGATGGATGAGCCTGCCAACAGCGGTTCCCCGGCGCCACTTCGCTCGGCAGCGATGCGGGGCTTCGTCGCGACGGGTGCGTCCCAGGGGATAAAGCTCCTGGTGCAGATCGTGTCGGTCATCGTGCTGGCCCGCCTACTGGCCCCACATTCCTTCGGCATCTTCGCCATGGTGGCGCCGATCATCTCGTTCGCTACGCTCATCCAGGACTTCGGCCTCGCCAACGCGATCATTGCGCCGAAGGAGATCAAGGACTCGCAGGCGACCGGCATCTTCCACGTCAACATCGCACTCGCCGTCTTGCTGGCGGCGGGTCTCTGCGCTCTGTCGCCGCTCTTGGCTTGGCTCTATGGCGAGCCATTGGTTGTCTGGGTCACCATCCTGATCTCCACCCATATCGTCTTCTCGGCGCTCGGGGCGGTGCAGATTGCGCTGCTTTCCCGTCGCCTGATGTTCTTCCGTCTGGCGGTGATCGAGATCGTCGCGGCGATCAGCGGCGTGGTCTTCGCGATCGCGGTCGGGTTTCGAAGCGACGGGCCTTGGGCGCTGATCGCCCAGTTCGCCGGCGCCAGCTTGGTCACCGCCATTCTGGCATGGATACTGTCCGGCTGGGCGCCGCGGGGACGCGCCACGTTCGCCGAGATTCGGCCGCTGTTGAGGTTCGGCTACGGGATGACCGGCTTCAACCTCAGCACATACGTCGCGCGCAACGCCGACAACGTGCTCATCGGCTGGTCAGCCGGAGCGGCTTCGCTGGGCTTCTACGACCGCGCATACAAGCTGCTCGTGTTCCCGATCATGCAGATCAACACGCCGATCTCGAAGTTCATGATCCCGTTGCTGTCGCGGATCTCCAGCGAACCGGAACGCTATCGGCGCGCCTATGACCGGGGGCTCAAGGTCATGCTGATGATCAGCGGCCCCATGGTCGCGCTGCTGATCGCAACGGCGGATGTCCTCATCCCCTTTCTCCTCGGCGAGGAATGGCGGCCATCGGTCGCAATCTTCCGATGGCTTGGCCTCGTGGGTCTCTACCAGATCGTCTCGAACACGTTTGGGTGGGTGCTGATCACTCAGAGCCGGACAACTGAGTTGGCGCAGGTTGGACTGTTCAATGCGGTGACCAGCGTCGCAGCCTTTGCGATTGGCCTGCCGTGGGGTGCAGTCGGCGTCGCCGCCGCCTACGGAATCTCGGGGCTGCTGGTTCGCTTCCCCGCCAATCTTTGGGTGGTCGGGCGGCGGGGTCCCGTCCGCGCCGGCCAGATCCTGGCCGCCTGCGGTCCGCAGGCCCTGTCGATGGCCGCCGCAGCGTGCGCGTGGGTGCTGCTTCGGCCCTTCCTGCCGAGCGCGCCGCTTGTCTACATTGGCATCAGCGTCCTCATATTCTACGGCGTCGCCTTCGCCGTGCTTCTATCGGTCTCGAGCACTCGCATGGTGATCTTGGAGTTAGCGTCTTCGGTGCTGCGCGCGCGGCGGGGCGAAGGATGAGTTCGTCGGATCAGCGCGGCGCGCCAAAGCTCTGCGTCGTCACCATCGCGTTTCCGCTCCTGTCCGAGACGTTCGTCATCGACCAGGCGCTGGCGCAGGAGGCGAGAGGCTTCTCCGTCGAGGTTGTCGCCGACAAGCTCGCGAGCGACGATCCCGTGGTCATGGCCAATCCCGAGGTCCGCCGTCTCATGGAGGCGGCGGAGCGGCGATGGGGCGACCTTACGGGCGCGATCGATGCGACGGCTCGCCTGCCCCGCCGCGCCCGCCGCATCGTCGAGGCCGCGGCCGACCTGGCCTGCGACAGCCGCTTCCGGCGACACGACGTACTCATGGCCCACTTCGGCGAAACCGGCGCTCGCCTGGCGCGATCGCGCGCCGCCGGCCGGTTCCGAACACCCTTCGCGACCATTTTCCATGGCAATGACGTGGCGCTGGCCATCCGCTACGGCACGCTGGGGCGCTACCGGTCGCTCTTCCGGCAGGCCTCCCTACTCCTCCCCGTCAGCCGCTACTTCCGTGATGTTCTGGTGGGGGCTGGCGCTGATCCCGAGAAGACACTCGTCCATCGGACCGGCGTCGACTGCGCCGGCATAGCGTTCCAGCCGGACCGACCACGCGGAGAGACGCTGACGTTCACGACCGCCTGCCGGTTCGTCGAGAAGAAGGGTCTCGAATACGCCATCCAGGCCCTGGGCGAACTGGCGCGCCGCCGTCCCACTCTGAGCTGGCGCTACGAGATCATCGGAGACGGTCCGCAGCGGGCGAAGCTCGAGCAGGACGTGCGCGACTTGGGACTGACCCAGCAGGTCGTGTTCCTCGGCTCCAAGCCGCACGACGAGGTCAAGGTGCGCCTGTCGCGAGCGCACGCCTTCCTGTTGCCCAGCGTGACCGCGTCGAACGGCGACATGGAAGGCGTGCCGGTGGCGCTGATGGAAGCCATGGCGTCGGGACTGCCCGTCGTGAGCTCCATCCACAGCGGGATACCGGAGCTCGTCCAGGATCACGAGAGCGGCTTGCTTGCGGCCGAGCGCGACGTCTCAGGTCTCGCCGACGCCCTGGAGTGGTTGGCGGACAACGCGGCCGGCTCACGGGCCCTGGCCGAGAGCGCGAGGCGGAAGATCGAGGCGGAGTTCGATCAGCGCGCACTCAACGACCGCTTGGCAGAGATGCTCATGAACCTCGCCCGCGGGACAGCCACGCGCGCCGGCTGAGCCGAGTCACCGCCGCGCAGCGCCCCGGTTCATCGCTTCAGCCCTTTGGCGCGCGCCAACGCTGGTCTCCTCCAGGCCGTCCTGGACGACACGCCCCGTCGCCGTGTCGTAAACGGCCCAGCCGTCGCCCTGGCGGCGCGTCGCGTAGCGATCCTCCAGCGCCAGCTGATCCCTTTGCTGGGGATCCAGCGAAGGGTCGTCGTCGTCGGCGCCGTCGATTCGGGCCGCCGCGATTGTTGCGGCCGCTTCCTGCACCGCGCGCGCCTCGACGTCAGCCCGCGCGTTTTCTGTGGCCTGCTTCAGCGCCACTTGGCCCTTGATCACGAGGTCGTTCGCGCCAGCTGATTGATCGCTCAGGCGCTCGCGAGCGTCGCAGCCTGCGACGAGCAGGCCGACGGCGAACCAGATCGAAATCCAAGGCGCCGCACTCATCGTCCTCTAAGCCAGTCCCAGGCCCCTCTGCGTGCCCACCAACGCCTGGCGGGCGTCGCGCTGCATTGCGCGCAGTATACCCACGACGAAGCCATCGATCAGCTGCCAATCGGGGGGCCCATCGGGTCTCGCGCCCATCGAGAAGCGGCAAAGCACGCCGTCCGGGATCACGCCCCGCATCGCCATCCGCAGGCGATCCGCGCGCTGCGCGTTGCCGCTGTCGGGCAAGGAGTCGCCGATCCGGGACCAGTAGACCACCGCCTCGCGACGATTCTCCGCCTCGGCGAGAATTCGCCGGCAGGGAATCCCGGCCGTCTGGGGCAAGCCGATCTGGGCCGGCTCATTGCTGAGCAAAGTGTAGCCGAACGCCGGGTAGCAGACCTCTGGCCGATGGAGCTGGAGCTCGTCGGTCTGCTTCTCGCCGTACGCCAGGAGCATCATCACCTGCTGCTGGGTCGTCGCCTCAGTGTAGAGGCGGACGACCAGCTGGTTGTAGAGCTTGGCCGACAGGCTGCCGGGGTTCAGCGCCAGTGGGTCCGCGATGTCGACCGACTGCCACGTCCCGAAGGCCGCGGGCACGATGGTCTCGAGCCGGCGCGACTTGAGCAGCGTCACGACTTTGCGGGGCCGCAGCGCCTCGGCTGCCCCCAGAGCGGCGATGCAGCCCGCTCCTATCAGCAGGTCGCGGCGCGTGGTCATTTCGGCCGCCATGCCGCCGGCAGGATACGGCTCAGCACCTGGTCCGCCGCGAAGATCAGTGTGAGGCAGATAACGAAGAGCACGAGGCCGGCCGTTTCGTGCAGGAAGCCCTGCCCCACGTCGTCGCCAAAGAAATACGTCAGGAGGACGAGGATCATGATCCGCACGATATTGCCCAACACAGCGATAGGAATGGTCAGCGCTGTCAGGATCGCCGAATAGCGCGCCCGAGACCCATGCATGAGATAGATGTAGAGGAGGCTCACCGCGATCAGGCCGATGAGCGAGTTCATGCCCGCGCATGCGTCTTCGACCAGTAGCTGATACTGGGCGACGTAGATGGTGACACCTTCACGGGTGATGGGCAGGCCGGCCAAAGCCAGCAGTTCGGTCGACGCGAACGAGACCAGGGTCTTCAGCGGCGCGGTGACCTGGTCCATGACCCAGCCTGGCGGCGGGATCAGGAACGCCATGTAGAACAGGGGGAACCAGTTCTTCACGAGCGCGCGGGCCCCGAACTCGAGGTAGATGACCGACAATCCCACGCCATAGACGCCAGCCGTCTCAAGGCTGATGAAATCGTAGGCCCGGCCGAAGGTATAGAGCGCCAGCGAGCCCAGCAGGCCCGCGCCGGCAAGGACGCCGTTCGCAGGTTCACGCAGCGCGCGCATTCCTTCGAGCCGCCGCGCGATCAGCCAGATGCCCATTGCAAGGATAAGCGGCCCGTGGGCGCCGAATTCCTGCGACCAGACTTGCTCGCCGAGCGACAGGATGGTCGGGACAGCGAGCACCGCAAAGCCGATGATGAGCGGCCATCTCAGCAACCATCGGCGCAGCTCCGCGGCCGCGCCGGTCACACCGCTCTCTGCCGCTGCGCCCTCAGACATCGTTAAGGACCGTACCGATTACCTTCGCGTGGTCGAGCTGCAGATCTTCCATGAGCGTCTTCACATCGTGAAGCATCGAACGGTGCTTGCGGGCGACGATGATGCCATATCCCACGACCGTGCCGATCCGGCGTGCGTCGGCGCAGATATTGGCCGGCGGGGTGTCGATGATCGTAATCTCGTAATCGCGCAGGCACGAGTTGATCACCTCCTCGAACCATTCGCGGGCGAGGAGCTCCTGCGCATTCGCCGCTGCGCCGCCCGAGTACAGGATCGAGAGGTTCGTCTGCACGTCGGGTACGATGTAGTCCCCGACGGACGCGCCGGCGTTCGCAAGCAAGGAGCGCAGGCCAGGCTGCTCTCCATCCGGGGGGGGGGATCGCAAGCTGCACCTCGGGAGCGCGCAGGTTTCCGTCGATGAGCAGCGTGTTGAAGCCCGCCTGCGCGAACGAGATGGCCAGGTTCACCGATATGAACGTGCAGCCGGTATTCTCCGTGGGCGCGCAAACGGTCAGTCCGCGGCGGCCTGCCTGCAAGTGCTGGGCGACCAAGTGGGTCCGCAATGCGCGGATGCTCTCGGCCGCTCGGCCGGAGGGCTCGTTTTGAGTCGGGAGTGAGCTTGGCGACGCCCATCCTTGCGGAGGCGGCGTCGGCAGCCTTCGGGCGGGTTTGCTCACGACGGTTGCAGCCTCGCGATGGGCTCGAGCCGGGGGCGACGACGAAGTCTTTGGAACACGCTCGGCTTCCGACCACCCTCGACAATCCCGAGGCAGGGCACATCGAGGCTGCCGTTCAGGTCCTCGATCCCCCGCACCCGGCGACGCAGCAGCTCGACCAAGAGCCCCAAGCCGAGACCGAAGGTCGTTCCAAGCGCGAGCGACCCGCCCAGGATCAGGCGCTTGTCGGGGAAGGCGGGGCTGGAGGGCGTCACCACCACGCCAAGCGCCGTCATCCCCGTGTCGGCCACGGCGGACTCGAGGTTAAGCTCCGCCGCCCGGCTCGCGGTCTTTCGATACTGTTCGCGACGGAGATCGACCTCTGCCTGCAACTGGCGCAGCCGTTCGACCTTGTCCCGTTGCGAGATCACGCGTGACTTCTGCGCCTCGAGCGCACGCTCAGCCGCCCCGACGCTCGCCGCGGCGGCATTGGCGCTGGCTCGCAGTGCGGCGACCTCTTCCTGCGCGATCTTTGCGATCGAATCCCGCCGAGCCCTGAGCTCCTGCATCTCGGGGTGGTTCGGGCCCAGCGAGCGGGACAGCTGTGCGATCTGACCTTCGATCTGCGCGAGCTGCAGGCTCGCGGCAGAGTTGGTTGGCATCGTCACGCTGGGCGCGGTCACGACGGCCGCCTGGCTGGCCAGGGAGCGGAGGCGATCGCTGTCCAGGTCCGTCTGGTCCTGCATGACGATGCCACTCTCGCGCTCGTAGCCGGCCTTGACCTGCTCGGCCTGCTCAGCCGCCTTCCGCGCGATGTCCGCCTGCGACGTATACCAGGCCGCCATCTTCGACGCGTCGCGTCGACGCGCCGTCAGGCTGGAGTCCATGTAGGCTTGGCGTAGCGACTCCGCGCCCAGACGGGCCTCCACGGGACTCGACGAACTGAAGGTGATTTCAAGAATGGACCCCGCGACCAGCTTCGCGCTGACCCGATCGGCGACCCGTTGGGCGAGCCAACGGCGGAATTCGCGGGTCTCCGACGCGGGCCGGGCGGCATACTGGGCGATCAGGTTCGGATCCGAAAGCCAGCCCAGCTCTTCCACAACTCGCCCGGTGGTGCCGTAGTCTTTCATGACTTCGATCTGCGTCGCGACGTAGGTGTTGACCGCCCGCAGGCCGATCGACTCTCCCGTCACGGGGTCCGCGCGAAGCACGTTCAGCAGGACCCGCGCGCGCGCTTCGTAGCGAGGCGCGGCGATGACGGTTACGACATAGGCGCCCAGGAACGTGCAGATCATCGCCGCAAGGACGATGACCTTTCGTGCCCAGAGTATGCGGAAGAACTGAACGATACCCATTCGCCGGACCTTAGTTCAGAAGAGCCGCTCGCCAACGGTCAGCACGTCGCCCGGCATCACGGGATCGTCGGGCTTGACCTTGACCGTCTTGCCTTCTCGCACGAGCTTCACCTTCTTCTCGCTCCCAGTCTCATTGACCCCTCCTGCTCGCGCGATGGCGATGCGAACGGTCATGCCCGGCAGCACGGAAAACGAACCGGGCGCCCTCACCTGGCCGTTGACGTAGATCACTTCATTTTCCGCCGGAGGAATGAATATCTTGTCACCCCGCTCGAGCACCGGGTCGATGTCGGGACCGCTGCCGGTGGCGAGTGAATCAATCCGGAAGCGCTTCGAAGCGCCGTCAGCCTTGGTCACGATGATGTAATCCGCGCCCGTCGCCGTCCGCCCCCCAACCCTCGCCAGGAGTTCGGACAGCACGTAGTTCCGATCGAGCGGGACGAGGCCCGGCTGCCCGACGGAGCCAAGCACGGTGACATAGCGGCTGGCGACGCCTGCGAGGTCGACGCGCACGACCGGGTCGGAGAAGAATCCGCCCTTCGCGAGGCGGTCGCGCAATTCCTCCGCCAGCTGCGGGACGGTTCGACCGGCCGCGGGCATGCTGCCGAGCAACGGGAGCAGCACGTTTCCATCGTTGCCGACGCGAACACGTGCATTGAACTCGGTGCGCCCGATAACGCCAACGGCGATCACGTCGCCCGGGCCGAGGACGAAGGAAGGATCCGCGGTGCTTGCCACAGGACCTTCGGCGACCACCTCGCCGGTGGCCGCGGGCGGAGCGCCCGCAGCGGGAGGCTGCGGTGTGGCCGGCGGCGGCGCCTGCGCCACGGCGGCCATGGGCAATATGGCCGCCGTGAAGAGGGCCAGCAGGGCGAGAAGAGGCCTACTCATTACGCATCCTCATGGAGTCAGAACCGGCGTCGAGCGGTTAGGCTGATACGATCAGCCGTGTAGTCAGCTTCGGCCAGCGTCGATTGTCTATCCTCATGTCGCACATCCAGCGAGAGCGATGATTTGTCTCCCAGCTGCAGCGTCCCGGCGGCAAAGACCGCCGCAATCTCTTCCTCGCTCGGCGCAAGCGCCATCGCCGCAGCATCCACGCTCGACTTGCGGCGTAGCAGGTTGGCGCCGAGAGTCACGCCAATTCGTCGATTTGGAGAGTAGGTCACCTGCCCCTGCGCGAACTCGTCCCGGCCGAAGTTGACGCCGGGTCGTGTGGAAGGGGTAATGCTGCGGCGGTACGAGACGTTGGCCTGCAGGCGCGAACTGGCCCGGTAAGCCAGCCCGACATCCCAAACCAGCCCGTTTTCGGTGGTCGAGGGCGTAAGGGTGCTCGCCACCTCGGTCCTGGAGTACTGCAGCGACGCCCGGCCCGTCAGGCGAGCGCCGATGGGTCGCTCATACTGAACTCCGACGGTGTAGAGCTCGAACCCTTGGGCCACAAAAGCGGGCACGGTCGGGGGTTGGTCGTTCTCGGTCTTGGCGTACGAGCCGACGGCGGAGAGCGACCCGAGGACCCGGTTACTATAGCCAACGGCGGCCGATAGCGTCGTGGTCTGGGACTCCGCCGTAAAGTCCGAGGAGCCCTTGATGCCGGACCTCTGCAGCGACAACGACTGCCCGAAGCCCACTCCTAGCGAGCAGCCAAGGGAGATGCCGTATGCGTAGATCGTCTGGATGTTCCTACCCGTAACCTGGTCCGGCACTTCGTCCAGGTCTTCCGTATTGCTTCGGCGGCGAGAGTAGGAAGCCGTCGGCGTGGCGACGCAGCGCTGGGCCACAAACGACGAGCCCGCCTGAACCTGGATGCGCTCGCTGTTGAGGTCACTGTTCCGCTGGTAGAACTCATAGCCGGCCGACCCCGACAGGAAGAGCACGCTGCGCCCGAATGGAAAGGATCCACGCGCGGACAGCGATGGCGAGTACACCATGTCTTCGGTCTGCCCGGAGACGTCCGTCGGACGCGTCAGGTCACCGCGCCCGACATCCGTGTCGTACCTCGCCCGCACGGTAGCTTCCGCCGTGAAACTCCGACCCGCGGAAGGCGACGCCTGCAACGAGGGTTGCGCCACGGCGGCGGAGACGCCCGAGGCAGCCACTCCTCCAGCCAGCATGACCGTTCGGCTCAGCGCTCCAATATCGATCGGTCGCCGGGGTCGGCTCATTGAGGCGCCTTGGCAGGCGCCGCCGGCGCCTTCGTGGCCGGGGCGCCTGCTTTGGCTGCGGGAGCTCCCTTCGTCGGCGGGGAGCCATATGCCGCATTATACTTAACCTTGTCGGCCGAAGCCGCGAGCTGTTGCTGGAAGGCCCGTGTCACGGCTTCCCTGGCGCGCGTGCTCTGCAGATACTGCGAGGCGTGCTGAGAGGCGACGTTGTTGGGCACGGGCGCGACGCGGGTCTCGAGGATCTGGGTCACGGCCAGGTTCGCGCCGCTGGGCACGACGAACAACTCGCCCGGCGGCAGCTTCATGATCTGGGCTGTCATTTGGGGATCGATCCTGAGGGCATCGACCGCCTGGTTCCCGCGCTGGAACGGGATGTTGCGCGACTGCAGAAGAGCAATCAGCTCATCGACCGTCTTGATCGGCCGCAGCAAATCCAAGAACGCGGCGTCTTGGGGACGCGCGAAGCGGATCTGCTGGGTCAGGAAGACCTTGCGCTGGGCGTAGAGGTCCGGATGTTCAGCGATAAACTTGTCGATCTCTTCGCGGCTCGGCGCCGGCACCGCCTTGACGATATCCTGCTGCCAGCTCTGGACAAGAAGAGCCTCTTCGAGCCTGATTTCCTGGCGCGCAAACTCCGGACGCTTGTCAATTTTCTTCTCGCGGGCAGCCTCGGCGAGGATCTTGCGGTTGACGATCTGCTGCAGAGCGGCCCGCTCAGCTTCCCGGCGCGTCTTGGCGTCGGGGGCCCGGAAATCACCGAGCTCGTCCTTGAGTTCGAGCATGGTGATTTCTTTGCCATCGACCGTGGCGGCCACCTGGCCCTTCGGTTCCTTATCGCCGCAAGCCGATATCAGCAGGCAAACGGCGAGCGCAGCCACGGTTCGCGAAGTCAGCATCAATCCCTCTGCTCAAATGAGGCGGCGTCACGGCCAGGTTAACATCAGCCCGCACGAATGAGCGGCCATCGGATCGTGAACCTTAAAGCCCACAAGGCGGGCACGGTGCAAGGCGAAGATCACCCCGCGCTGCTTAACCAAATGCCAACGTGACACCGGCTCTTGTCGCCGCAATGTGCGGGTGGTCAAAGCCGAACGCGGCGAGGTCCGGGAAGTAACCATGGCAGAGCGACGCGTTCCGCGGATTCTGGCTGTCGCCTCAGGCGGCGGCCACTGGATCCAGCTTCGGCGGCTGAGAGCGGCTTTCGAGGGGCTTGACGCGGCGTATGTCAGCGTCTTCGAGGACTACGGCGTCGAACTGGCCGGCGAGAGGTATTACGTCGTCCCCGACATCACGCGCCAGAACATCATCCGGTTGCCGATCGTCGCCGCGCGCCTCGCATTCATTATCCTCAAAGAGCGCCCGACTGTGGTGATCACCACCGGCGCGCTGCCGGGCCTGATCGCCATTGCCGTCGCGCGCTTGCTGGGCAACGCGCGCACCATCTGGATCGACAGCATCGCGAACTGTGAGCGGCTGTCGTCGTCGGGGCGTCAGGCTCGCTACGTGGCGCACGAATGGCTGACGCAATGGCCGGAACTCTCGGGCCCGGACGGGCCGCGCTACTGGGGCTCCGTCATATGATCTTCGTTACCATCGGCTCACTCTATCCCTTCGATCGTTTCGTCAGGGCGATGGATCAGATCGCCCTGGGCCTGCCGGGGGAGGAGTTCCTCGCCCAGACCGGGGACGGCGCCTACAAGCCCGTCAACATGAGGCATGTGCGGATGCTTCCGCGAGGCGAGTTCGTGCAGGTCGCGCGGTCGGCCAGACTGATCGTGGCGCACGCCGGCATGGGAAGTGTGCTGTCGGCGCTGGAATTCGCCAAGCCGATCGTCTTGTTTCCTCGGCGCTTCGAACAAGGCGAACACAACACAGATCACCAGATGGCGACCGCGCGTTGGTTGATGCAGCGTCCAGGCGTCCGCGTGGCCTTCGACGAGGACGAGTTGGCGCAGGCCGTGCAAGGCGCCTTGGCTGATGACCGCGCGCTCGAACCCATGTCCGCGTCGGCGCCGCCGGAGTTCGTCGCGCGGATCAGATCCTATATCCGGGACGCAACGAACTCGTGACGCATAGGGCGCCCGCGCCCCTAAAAGATGTCGCCTCCGAAGAGGATGAAGCCCTGCCCTAGGTGGATCTCCGGCGGCGTGATGGACGGCGGCCCCATCTCGATCACCTCGCCGGGACGCTGGTAGCCCAGGAAGCGCGCGAGGGCCTCCCAGTGCACGGGAGCGTCCTGGTTCTGGTCGAGCCAGGCAAACAGGATCCGATTGTCACCCACATCTGCGACGCCCACATCCGTCGTGTTCGTTTGGACGATCCCCTCGCCGTTGCTACGAAACAGGAACGAGTCGACGCTGTTGTTGTCCAGCAGGATGTTGCGCGCACTTTCGATCCGGATCCAGGATCGCATCTCCGGATAGCCGACTACGAGGTTGTCGCTGACGTCGGCGCCGTTGCCGCCGGTGATGGCGATGCCATTGTAAGCGCCGCCGATGATAGCATTCTGATGAATGGACACGTTCTCGTAGGGAAGCTGACGAGTCTCGTCCTTCAAGAAGATTCCCTGAGCGTAGGTGCCCTCCCCGCGGACATAGATGTTGCCGGCAATGTTGATATGGTGGGCGACCGTCTTCGTGTTGGTCGTCCAGAACTGGATGGCGTCCGGATGCTCTTCGCCCACCCTGGCGAAGTTGGTGAAGAAGTTGCCGATGACGTCAACGTAGGATGAGCCGCCCCCTCGGATGCCGTCGAACCGGATTTCCGAAAAGGTGTTGTAAGTGATCAGCAGGTTTGAGCTGTCGAGGTGCGACAAGCCTTGCGTGAGGTCATAGAAGTCAGAGTTGCTGATCCTAACGTGAGCGCTATTGCGCACATGCAGGCCGTTGCCCTCGCCTATGGCGCCCCCGCCGATCACGCCATGGACGTCGAGGTTGTCCAGGACGATGTTCGTGGAGCCGATGACCTCGATGCCCTTGGTTCCCGCGGCCACCTCGATCTCGAGGTTCGTGAATGTCAGGCCGCTCACCGACGTGAGCTGTAGGCGGGCGAACTGTGCCGTGGCGCCGGGGTCGGCCGATGTGATCGTGACGTTGGTGAACGCCATGTTCTTCAGAGTGAGGTCGCCGTAGTCGCCAGCTGCAAGCCGGATGACATCGCCTTCCGATGCCGTCTTCAGCGCGGCCACAAGCGCGCCGCGGTCGGCGACGAGTACCTCGGCCATGTACAGTCCCTTCCCGCGCAAGCTAGGCTGTGTTGCGTTGCATAGAACGGGTCGCAGCTCAACCGTTCGCCCCTGAGGGGAGAGATTGCTCGCCAGCGGTTACCACGCCGTTTCGGCAGTTGGTTGATTGCGGGGGTTCTTAGGGCCGCGTTTTCTACTTCGCCTTCTATATGCGAAGAAGCCGCCATCGAACGTCGAGCGCGGCTCCCGGGAACTTGTGAAGATGCAGATCGGTCGGTGGCGAGTTGGGTTGCGGTTGCCGCCGCCCGCGCTGGAGGTGCTGCAGCTCGCCCTTCAGTGGCTCGTCTATCTGACACGCTGGCCATGGTTCCAGCGACCCGCCCAAGCTCTCAAGCCGTACATGCAGCACCACGGGCTCTGGCGCTATGTCGCCATCGCGGTGCTGCTGGTCGGATTGGTCGGCTTCTGCCTCGTCTATGGCTTCTTCTTCGCCCTCACCGCGCCCTATCTGATAACCGAGTTTCTCGCGCCGGTTGCCCTTCTGGGCATGCTGGTCATCTGGGCGCTGCCCAATCAGCGCACTGTGCCGATCAAGTTCGCCGAAGCGCTGCTGTTTGCGTTCCTTGTGGGCCTTGTGCTCTGGCCAAACTATTTGGCCATAGCTCTTCCTGGGCTGCCGTGGATTACAATCCAGCGCCTGATCGGCATCCCCATGGCCGTGACGTTCCTGGTCTGCCTCTCCTCGTCGCGGCAGTTGCGGGCCGACATCCTGGAGACGCTGAAGTCGTCTCCCGGGGTGTGGCAGTTCGTCCTGGCCTTCGCCGCCATACAGTTCCTGACCTTGCCGCTGTCCAACGCCATCGCGGCGAGCGCGCAGAAGGCCATCATCCAGCAGATGAGCTGGACCGTGGTGTTCTTCCTCAGCGTCTATGTGTTCCGGACCCAGGGCTCGATCAGGCGGTTCATCGTGCTGCTCTGCTGGTTGGCGGTCCCGCTCGCGATGATGACCATTCCGGAGTCGCGGGTGCAGCACGTGCTGTGGGCAGAGATCGTGCCGAGCTGGCTGAAGGCCGCCGATGGAATCGACTTCCTCCGTGCGAACATGCGCAGCGCCGATGGGATCTATCGGGCGAAGGCGACGTTCTCCACGCCCCTGGGGCTCGCCGAATACATGGCGATCGTCACGCCCTTCTTCATTCACTTCGCCGCCACCAGCCGGAGCATGCTCGTGCGGGTCGCCTGCGTCGTAATGATCGGGATCGCCTTCTACTGCATCCAGCTGTCTGGGTCTCGCTTGGGCGTGGTGGGCATGCTCATCTCGTTCCTGAGCTACGTGCTGATCTGGAGCCTTCAGCGGTGGCGGCGCGCGCGCAATGATCTGATCGGACCAGCCCTCGTGCTGGCCTATCCCTTCATCTTCGTGACGGTGCTCGTCGCCAGCCTGACGAACCGGCGCCTCTACGTGATGCTGATGGGTGGCGGAGCGCAGAAGGCGAGCACGGAGGCTCGCTCCCAACAGCTAGAGATGGCGCTGCCGCGCTTCTTCAAGAACCCGTTCGGCAACGGCGCCGGCCAAGCCGGCGACTCGATGGGCTATGCGGAAGGCGCCTTTGTCGCGGTGGACAACTACTACATCGTCATCGGACTGGAGTACGGCGTCGCGGGACTCATTGCCTTCTTCGGCCTGGTTCTGCTGATCCTCTACTACGCGGGCATGGGCTCGATCAGCGAGGAGGCGCGTCAGGACGACGACCGCGAGCATCTGTTGCTGATGCCAATCGCGGTCTGCTTGTCCGAAATCCTGATCATCAAGTGGGTCTTCGGACAGGCGGACATCCACTCGGTCCTGTTCCTGATGTTCGGGATGGTCGTCGCCATCCGCTGGCGGCGACAGCACCGCGCAAAGCTACGCGCGGCGACCGCTCAGGCCGAAGCTCACCACGAACCGGGCCCAGTTCTTCAGCGCGAAAGGGCTGATCGTCAGAGCTCTGACAAGCAGACGGCGCGCAAGGCCCGGGTTGCCTAGCTTTGCCAGACCCCAGCCGATCCGGCCAAGGTGGGCCGCCACGACGGCCGGCTCGATCTCACCGTAGCGACGCAGACGCTGCACGATACGGATCTGCGAGCGCACGCCGCCACGGCGGATTTTCGAGATGCTGTCGTTCTGCAGGTAGGTCATCACCAGCGGCTCGTTGATGAAGACTACGTGGGTCTTGTACAGAAGCTCGATCGCGAATGACCAGTCGTTGTTGTTCACCAACAACTCATCGAATGGCCCCACAAGCTCAAGCGCCTCACGGTTGATGAGCAGCGTCTGGGTGCTGATCAGGTTCTCTTTGTTGATCAAACGCTTGAAGTCGGCGCTCTCAGGGTTCTCGATGGCCGGAATGCAGCAGACTCGATTGGGCCCGTAGCGGGACTTCTCGTCGCGTCCGTACTGTATCTTGGTGTGGAAGACGGTCACCGGTCCAGGCGGCGCTGAAGTGGCCGCCGCGACCTGGGTGGCCAGCTTGTCCATGAGCCACTCGTCGTCGCTGTCCTGGAATGCGATGAACTCGCCCCGTGCGAGCTTCAGGCCGGCGTTGCGCGCCCGCGAGGCGCCGCGGTTCCCCTCCAGCCGGACATAGACGACGCGCGGATCCTTTATGGCAGCCACCAACTGGGGGGTCTCGTCCTTCGACCCGTCATCCATCACGAGCAGTTCGAGGTTGGTGTAGCTCTGGCCTAGCACACTCGCGATCGCGCGCGGCAGAGTGCGTGCGCGGTTGTAGGTCGGGATGATCACCGATACGAGGCCCGGCTCGCGGGCGGACATTGCGCCGGCATCCACGGAGGCCGGCGAACTTGCTTTGAGCTCCTCGTCCAACATCAACACACCTGCCCCACGAAAAGCCAAACCTGGGTGATCCGTTAGCGTACACATCGCCTAGACGCATTAACGGATTGGCACGAGGCATCGCCCAGTCTGCGCAGTCGTCGACTGGGCTACAGGGGGGCGACGGGTGACACCCATCGGACAGCGGGCAGCTTGATGACCATTTCCGTGCTGATTGTCTCGTTCCGCACGCTCGACGATGTGAAGCAGTGCCTGCGCGCCCTCGAGGTCTCGACCTACACGGACTTCGAGGTCGTCATCTGTGAGAACGGGGGTGAGGACGCGTGGTCCGCGATGGCGGCCGCACTGCCGGAGCGCCTGCCAGGCGGGCAACGCATCAACCTCCTCCCGCCGCTCGACAACCCGGGTTTCGCGGGCGGCGTGAACGCCTGCCTGCGATACGCGGGTCGGGCCGAGGCCTATTGGGTGCTGAACCCGGACACCCTGCCTGAGCCGGACGCGCTCGCCCACATGGTCGAACGGCTGCGTCGTGGGGACGTCGCGATGGTAGGCCACGACCTGGTCCTGACGTCGGGCAACCTGGCGAGCCGCGGAGGGTTGTGGCGAGCCCTCGGGGCGCTCGCCGTCTCGATCGACAGCGGCAAGCCGCGCACACGGGCCACAAACCCGGAGCAGCTCGAAGGCAGGATCAACTATGTCGTCGGCGCCTCGATGCTGGTCGGTCAAGGCTATGTCGAGCGGGTTGGCCTCATGCGCGAGGACTACTTCCTCTATTGTGAAGAGGTCGAATGGTGCCTGCGTGGCCAGGCCATGGGCGAAAGGCTGGGCTATGCGCCAGACGCCGTGGTGCTGCATCGGCACGGCACGTCCACGGGCGCGGGCGGCCCGATCCGGGGCCGTTCGAAGCTCTCCGTCTACCTGCAGGAGCGGAACCGTCTCCTGCTGACCCGTGACCTCCGTCCGCTGCTTCTGCCCTTGACCGCGCTGATTGCCCTGACGCATCTGACGATCCGCTACGGGAAGGCGGGGGCCGTTCGTCAGTTGGCCTTCGCCTTGCAGGGTTGGGCGGCGGGCCTCACCAACGAGCGCCATAAACCCAACTGGCTGACGCGGGCTGGCGCAGGGCGTCCGGCACTGCCATCTGACGTGCTATCTGGAGCCAAATGATGACGGCGAAGTCCTTCCTCAAAGAACGTTTTCCGAGGGCGTGGAACTTCGCGCGCACGGCGAGCCTGCTGGGAAAGCTGGCCCCGCGGGTGTTCGGCTACGAACCCAGAACCTGCGTGCTCTGCGGCTATCGCGGGAAGTTCTACGCCGAGATCCACTTCCCGGACATCTTTGTCTACGATGCGGTCTGTCCCGCATGCGGATCGAACACTCGCAATCGACTGCTCAAGCTCGCTATCGATCGCGAAGGGCTCGCCGGCCCCGATAAGTCTCTGCTGCATTTCGCGCCCGAGGATAGCGTGCGCGCCGTGCTCCAGCCGATGGTGGGGCGCTATACGACCGCCGACCTCTTCGCAAAGGGCGTCGACCTCAAACTGAACATCGAGGCCATCGATCAACCCGATGAATCCTGGGACCTGATCGTCTGCTCTCACGTCCTGGAACACGTCGACCACATCAAGGCGCTGCGCGAGCTTCGGCGCATCCTGAAGGACGGCGGGAAGCTGCTGGCCATGTTCCCCGTCGTCGAGGCGTGGTCGGAGCACTACGAGAATTCAGCGGTGCAGAGCGAACGCGACCGTGGGCTGCACTTCGGCAAGGAAAATCACCTTCGCCGCTTCGGCGGATCGGTCCGGAAGGACTTCGAGGCCGCGGGATTTCGAGTGACGTGCTTCTCGCCGATCGGGCCGGAGGTCGTGCAGTACGGCTTGATCCCCGGCGAAGTGCTCTTCATCGCGACGCGAGCTTGAGATCCGAACGCCTAATCTAAACCGCAATGGTCGAGCACGAGGGGGGTGAAATGAACATCCTTCGCAGAGCCCTGGCCGTATCTCGACGTTGGGGCTGCCACCGCCGGCTCGGCACGGATAGTTAAAGGTTTATGGGTATGCGATTGGGTCCGGAAAATACGACGCTGCACTGGTGGAGGCTCTGATCCGTGGCGAAGTTCAGCGGACTGCGTTTTTGGGGCAAGGGAAAGAGGACGTCACCCGTCCCGGCGCCTGGCCCCGCCGAGGTCGAAGGCCGTCAGGCCCCGGCGCCCCTCCGCGCCGAACCGATCCGTGAGACCGAGCGCCCGGCCAAGCTTCCACGATTTCGCGCGACTGCAGTCGATCAGCTGGATCGACGGGGCGGCGACGCCTCGGGCGCCATCCGCATCAAGCTTCGCAACGCCTTCACGCCTTCGCAGCCCGTACTCGATCAACGGATGTTCGCCGGCCGGCAGGAATTCCTCACGAGGATGATCCGTTCGATCGAGGACCAGCGCCTCCACTTGGTCATCTACGGGGACCGCGGCATCGGCAAGACGTCGCTGCTGCACATGCTCTCCGAAGTGGCGCGAGAGGCCCGCTATATCGTAATCTACACCTCCTGCGGCTCCGCTTCGGCCTTTGACGAGACCTTCCGCGCGGTGGCCGCGGAAATCCCGCTCCGCTTCCACAGCAGTGTTCGCCCCACCGCCTCCGAGGCGGAAGGCGGCTTCGCGCTGGCCGACCTGTTGCCCAACGCTGAAATCACGCCGCGCCTCTTCGGCGAACTGTGTGCGCGGATCACCGGGACCCGAGTGCTGATCGTCCTCGATGAATTCGATCGCGCGGAATCGGCTCGCTTCCGGCGCGACATCGCCGAGTTGATCAAGGTTCTTTCCGACCGGCTCCTGCGCGTGCAGCTGGTCGTGGCCGGTGTGGCGGCCGACGTGACCGACCTGATTGAGCACATCCCCTCGATCCGGCGGAACATCCTCGTCATGCGCGTTCCGCTGATGCTTGACGAGGAGATCCACGAGCTGATCGCCAACGGCGAGCGTGTCGCCGGCGTGTCGTTCGACAAGCTGGCCCGTGACTTTGTGACCCGAGCGGCATACGGGTCGCCCTACATCGCCAGCCTGCTCGCGCAGCACGCCGGGCTCATAGCCCTTGAGGATCGCAGGACGAAGATCTCGTCGCGCGATGTTGCAGAGGCGGTCGGCCGCGCACTCGACGAGGTGGCGCTGCGCATCAACAAGCCGACGCAGAAAACGATCGACAAGATCCTCAAGGACGAGGCCGACGCGCTGACGCTACTGGCGCGGGCGTCGCTTTCGGTCGGCGGCGCTTTCGAGATAGACGAGGTGGATCGCGTGGCGACCCGTCCCGAGGAAGCCCAGCGCGCGCGCAAGCTCCTCCTGCGCCTTGCCGAGGATCGCGAGCTGCTCGAGTCGCGGAACGCGGGGTTCGGCCCGCAGTACCGGTTCACGGACGACGGCGTGCCCGCCTACCTCTGGTTCGGCGCGGCGCAACAGGAGTTTTCGCCCACCGCGATGCCCGCCGGCCGGGCCGCCTCCGGCGCCGAGTAGCTCGCCGCCGTCACCCTAAAAGGAAAGGGGCCCAGGAGCTTGGCTCATGGGCCCCGATTCTCGGAACTTGCGGCGGCTCAGAAGAGCCAGTCGCCGCTGCCGAGGCTGCTCGTGCCCGAGATGGACGCCACGTGGACAAAGCCCGACGCTGCGCCGCGTCCATCCATGTCTACAAGGACCGAAACCCCGCCCGCGCTGTTCGCCTGGAACTGCACCCAGCCGTCAGCAACAGGGTTCGCGCCGTTGTAGCGCGAGAGGAGCGGGCCGAGGTCCAGCTTGTCGACGCCGCGCTGGAAGTCCGTGATGATAGTGGGCTGCGACGGTAGGTTGGCGAACTGGAAGACATCAGCCCCGGCGCCGCCGGTAAGCGTCGTGGCGCCGCCGGTGACAATCAGCGTGTCGTTGCCCGCCCCGCCGTCCAGTTTGCCGGCGACGCTGTTGGACGTGATCACGTTGTCCAGCTCGTTGCCGACCGCGTTCTGGGCGCGCGTTCCGGTAAGGACCAGGTTCTCGATGTTGGCCTGCAGCTTGATCGTGGCCGACAGGGCCGTCTTGACCACATCGATGCCGCCGTTGGCGAGCTCGATCGTCCGATCTCCAGCCGCGTCGAGGATATAGACGTCATCGCCGGCGCCCCCGGTCATGGTATCGGCGCCCTCGCGGCCGTCGAGAAGGTCTTGCTGCGCACCGCCGACCAGGTTGTTGGCCGCGCGGTCGCCCACGATCACCTGCACGTTCGGCTCGATCGCGCCGCCAACCTGCGTCTTGAGGCCCAGGGGGGAAGCCTGCAGTCCGGCGTCCAGCACGCTAGCGGTCTTGGGATGCGAGAGCAGCCACTTCGCCAGCGCGGAGGTATCGCCGACCGCGGTCCTCGCGAGCATGTCATTGTCGGTTAGGACAACGCCCGCGCCGTTCTTGTTCTGAACGATAGACGTCGTGTCGTTGCCCGTAACCTTCACGTTGGTGGAGAAATCGACCCGGATCCATGACGTCATGTCCGAGTAACCCGACACCAGATTGTCGCTGATCTCGACGCCCTTGCCGCCCTGGATGGCGATGCCGTTGTACGCCGCGCCGACGATCGCGTTGCCGACGATCGTCACGTTTTCGTACGGCATCTTGCCGCTCTCGTCCTTCATGAAGACGCCCTGCACGGGCTTTCCTTCGCCGCGGACGAAGATGTTGTTGGCCACCAGGATATCGTGAGCGGCAGCGGTGGTGTTCGTGGTCCAGAACTGAATGGCGTCAGGATGCTCGGAGCCGGGCCGGTAGATGTTCGTGAAGTAGTTCCCGGAGATTTCCACGTAGTTCGAGCCGCCGCCACGCACCGCGTCGTAGCTAATCTCATGGAACTTGCTGTCGACGATCTTGACGTGCTCGCTGTCTTGGTGCGCAACGGCGCTATTCAAAGCCTGAAATTCTGAGCTGCTAATCGTCACGTGCTTACTGTTGAGGATGCGGATGCCGTTACCCTCTCCATCGTAGCTGCCGCCGACGTGGCCGTGGACGTAGACGCCCTCGACCGTCACGTTGCTGGAGGCGTTGATCTCCATCGCGCGCTGACCGGCGTCGACCGAGAACTCGACGTTCGCGATAGTGATCCCGCTAACCGACCGCAGGTTCAACGTGTCGAAGATGGCCGGATCATTAGGATTGGCGGACTCGATCCTGACGGGCTTGTCGAACTTGAAGCCTGCGAGCGTGTGTGTCCCGTATTCACCGGACGCGAGCTGGATCGTGTCGCCGCCTTGCGCGTTCTGGAGCGCTGTCGTCAATCCCGACAGCGAGTCTACGCTATAGATCATCTTGTTACTGGCCCCGATACATCGCCGCTCTCTAGTTCGAGGCGGCATCTGTTGGGGCGAAGGTACGAAGTCCCGCTTTCTCTACGGTGAATCGGGGTACTTAATTTTGTGTGTACTTTAGAATTTATAAATCTCTAAGAACCTTTTGCCAACAACAACACCGAACACTGTTCAGTATTCTGAATCTGGAATTCAGAAGAAGACCTTCACACTACAGCTTGTATAGGCGACGACTGTTCTCGTCCGCGCCTTCCAATCTTCCCATCGGCCCAACGACGATATCGCGCTTAAGCACGACAGCGGGGTTGCCGACCACAATGCTGCGCGGCGGTACATCCTCGAAGACGACGGCCCCGCCGCCCACGATGCATTCATCGCCCACGGTGACACCGGGCAGAATGATGCTTCCCCCGCCGATGAAACAGTGTCGTCCGATGCGGATTGGCCGGTTCTCACCGGTCAGATTGTCCCGACTGATCAGCAGGGTCTTGAAGGCGATGAGCGTGCGATCGCCGACCGCGATGTCGCCGACCCGATACGTCACAAACCGAGACGAGAGTGAGATGCTGACCCCCTCGCCGAACACGATCCCGAGCTTGCGCGCAAGGCGGCGGGTGCGCCATTCAATGAGCGTATTCCGAAGAGCTCGGAGCTGATTTAGCGACTTCAGGGCCATCGACGGCTAGGCTGCCATGGTCCGCGCTGGTGTTTCAACGAGCCATTCCACGAAGAGGACTCTGCCACTGATGCTCGATGGTGTTCGCCGATGGATCAACCGCCTCATCCAGACCCGGCTGTGGGGAATGGATATTCATCCGTCCGCCCGCATCGCGCCGACGGCGCTCATCGACAGAACCTGGCCGCGCGGAATCCACATCGGCGAAGCCTGCATCATTGACGAGGAGGTCGTCGTGCTGGCGCACGACATGACCCGCGGGATCTACCTCGACACGATCGTCGGGCCGCGCAGCTATCTGGGCCCGCGCGCGATCGTGATGCCCGGCATAAGAATCGGGTCTGACTGCATTGTTTCGGCCGGAGCCGTCGTCACGCGAGAGATGCCCGACGGCTCCATCGCGGTCGGAAATCCCGCACAGATCTCTCCGCGATCCAGCCCATCCGGTTAGGGCTAGCCCAAAACGAAAACCGCCGCCCCGAGGGGCGGCGGTTCCCAATCGGTACTGCGATCGGCTTAGGCGGCGACCAGAGCCTTGCGCCGCGAGCGGATCATCGAACCCGCACCGGCGAAGCCAAGGATCATGAGGGCCCAGGCGCTCGGCTCGGGAACCGGAACGAAGGTGCCGCTGCCATCCCACGAGGCGTTCACGCCGCCCGTACCCTTCACCACCAGAACTTGCGGCGTGTTGATATTGATGAACACGGGCGACGTGCTGAAGTAGCTGGCGATGTTGCCGCCGTTCCCCACCGGCATGTCGGAACGGGTCAGCTCGACGCCGTTGAACGTCACGCTGGTGAACGTCAGCGACGAAAGCGCGTCAAAGCCGATGGAGATGCCGGCGAAGCCGACCATGCCGCTCGGCAGCGAGAAGGTGAACGTGTCGACGAAGTTGGTGCCGTCCCACTCATGCTCGGACGAACCGTCACCGGCATCCGCCGGCGGGAAGTAGATACCCGGGCCGGTCGGATCGCTGATGTCGTCATCGCCGAAGTTCAGCGTGATGCTCTGGTCGGGGTTCTCCGTCCAGTCGGCAATGTAGGTGATGGCGCTCGCCGACGTCGCGAAACCTGTCAGAGCAACCGCGACGGCCGAGGCCGTAAACAGCTTGGAGATAGCCCGCATGATCCTGATACCCCTTTGAACAATTGCCGACCTTAACTGCGCGTTAAGGCCTAGTCAACGAATTACATAACGCAACCTTTATATCCGAACCCACCGTCGCGCATCGCATCGAAGCAGCAGTTCGGGTCTCGTAGGCACTTAAAGTCCGGCCTTAACGCGCCAGCAACTCTATTCCCCTCATGGGCGAGTATTTTTCACCCCCTGACGGAACAATGCGCCAAGTGGCTTCCGCGCTGGGGATGCTGACGGGCACAATCCTGCCGCGGTACGCAGGTGTCGGCCATGCGGCGCCTGGCTGTCATCGAAACGTGGTGGCTCGGGTCGCGCTCACCGGCGGGCTCACGTCCTGGCTCGACCCAGCGGGCTGCGGCCGCCATCACATGCTACGGTGATCCCGCCAGTTGACGCAGGTACCGGCCGTACTCGCTCTTGCCCTGGACTTCAGCGGACTTGAGCAATTCCGATCGGTCGATCCAGCCGTTCTCGAAGGCGATCTCCTCGAGGCAGCCGATGCGAAGGCCCTGGCGCTGTTCGAAGACGCGGATCAACTCGCCGGCGCCGATCAGGCTGTCATGCGTGCCGGCGTCCTCCCAGGCGAAGCCGCGACCCAGCAGCTCGACGTGCAGCCGGCCCTCCTGCAGGTAGACGTCGTTCAGCGCGGTGATCTCGAGTTCGCCGCGGGCCGAGCGGGTCAGGGTCTTGGCGATCTCGCTGGCGCGGCCGTCGTAGAAGTACAGCCCCGTCACCGCGTAGTTGGACTTGGGGTTCGCGGGCTTTTCCTCGATGGAGAGCGCCCGGCCGTCCGCCGAGAGCTCGACTACGCCGTAGCGCTCGGGGTCGTGCACCGGATAGCCGAACACCGTGGCGCCCTCGGTCCGGGCGTCGGCGTTCTTCAGCATCTGCACGAAGTTCTGCCCGAAGAAGATGTTGTCGCCCAGGATCAGGGTGGACGGCTGGCCGCCGACGAAGTCCTCGCCCAGCAGATATGCCTCGGCCAGACCGCCAGGATGCGGCTGGATCACGTATTCGAACCGGACGCCGAACCGCGAGCCGTCGCCCAGCAGGCGCTTGAAGCCGGCCTGGTCCTCCTCGGTCGTGATGATCAGGATCTCCCGGATGCCGGCCAGGAACAGCACCGACAGCGGGTAGTAGATCATCGGCTTGTCGTAGACCGGCAGCAGCTGCTTCGACGTCGCCATGGTCAGCGGGTGAAGGCGGGTGCCGGCGCCGCCGGCGAGGACGAGCCCCTTCCTCATGACCGCCCCCTCAGGCCTTCACCAGGCCGAGGCGATCGGAATGGAACCCGCGCTCGCGGATGCGCTCCACCCAGCCGTAGTTGTCCACGTACCAGCGCACGGTGTCCTCCAGGCCGCGGTCGAGCGGCATGCGCGCCTTCCAGCCCAGCTCGCGCTCCAGCTTGGTGGAATCGATCGAGTACCGGAAGTCATGGCCGGGCCGGTCGGTGACGAAGGTGATCTTGTCGGCGTGCGGCGTGTTCGCGGGCGCCATGGCGTCCAGATGGGCGCAGATGGTGCGCACGACCTCGATGTTGCGCTTCGTCGCGTCGCCGCCGATGCAGTAGGTCTCGCCCAGGACGCCCTTGTGCAGGACCAGGAGCAGGGCCTCGGCGTGGTCGTCCACGTGCAGCCAGTCGCGCACCTGGCGGCCGTCGCCGTAGACCGGGATCGTCTTGCCCTCCAGCGCGCGGGTGATCACCGTCGGGATCAGCTTCTCCGGAAACTGGTGCGGGCCGTAGTTGTTCGAACAGTTGGTGATCACCACCGGCAGCTTGAAGGTGTGGCCCCAAGCGCGGACAAGATGGTCGGCGGCCGCCTTCGAGGCCGAATAGGGCGACTTCGGATCGTAGGGCGTCTCCTCGGTGAAGTCGCCGGTCTCGCCCAGGGCGCCGAACACCTCATCGGTCGAGACGTGGTGGAACCGGAAGGCGTCCTTCCGGTCCGCCGGAAGCCCGCCCCAGTAGGCGCGCGCCACCTCGAGGAGGACGGCGGTGCCGGTGATGTTGGACTTCACGAAATCGAGCGGGCCCTCGATCGCGCGATCGTTGTGGCTCTCCGCCGCCAGGTGCATCACCGCGTCTGGCTGATGCTTCGCGAAGACGGCCTCGAGCCTGGCCCGATCGCACACGTCCACATGCTCGAACGCGTAGCGCGGGTCGGCCGCGACGCTTTCGACATTCTCCAGGTTGGCCGAGTAGGTGAGCGCGTCGAGGTTCACCACCTGATGGCCGTCAGCGATGGCGCGCCGAACCACGGCCGAGCCGATGAAGCCGGCGCCGCCGGTGATCAGGATCTTCATGCACGCCTTCCTGTGCGGGACGCCGCCCGCCGTCAACTCCCGGACGGCAACCTGGACCTGCTCGGGTTTACGGGTCGTTTCGGATACCCCGCCTCTCAACGCCCCGCGACGGCGCGGCCCTGGAGCGGCGCCTCGGCGACAGCGCCCGCCGGACGGCCGAAGCGCTTCTCGATGTCGCGCTGCAGCGCGCGTGCGGCGAAGGCATGACCGGTGAAGAGCGTGTCGAGGGCCCAGCCGACGATGGGGATGCCGGACGCCACGCTGTCGAGGCCCAGGTAGGCGGCCATCCGCGCGAGCGTCGCCTTCGACGCCCCCGCCTGGACGGCTTCCGAGAGAAGGAGCGCCGCAGCGCCGACCGAATAGGCCGTGCCGGCGACTGGAATCCACGCCACGACGCCGTCGATGCCCAGGCCCCAGCGCCCGATGCCGATTACGCGGTCCGACAGCTGCTTCACGCGCTCCGCGCGCCGCCACGCCTTGTGGGCGCGTTCGATATCGTTGGTCATGGGCGTTGAAACGCCGGCCGCCGGGGCGGCGGTTCCATGATTCAGATCATGTCGCCGCCGGCCGCGTCGAGCAGCAGGAAGATGCGCCCGGAATCTGCGGCCAGCATGTTCGCCAGGACGAAGCCCTCGGGGTCACGGCCCACGGCGTCGTCCACGAGCGTCTTGTAACGGCGGACGTAGACTTCGGCCTTCCGCCGGATCGCCTCGTCGGTGAAGAGGCGCCGGCCGATCCGGCGCGTAGCCGCCGGCGCGAGGCGCTTGACCACCGCGCGCGCGCCCTCGGCGTCGCCGGTCTGCATGGCGGCGGCGATCTCCTCGACACGCCCCAGCGGCAGGAGCTTCTCCGCGTCCACCCCCATATTGGCGAGTTCCGTCGCCAGCGTCTCTTCCAGCCGCTCGCCCTCGCCCTCGGCGCCGTCGAGGGAGGCCAGCAGGTCCTTCCACGTCCAGGTGTCGTCGCCCGGGGCCTCCTCGGCGTCCTCGTCGTCGTCGGAGCCGGTCGGATGGCCGCCGGCGGCCTGGAAGACGGCGGAGAACTCGCGGTCGGTTGCGGTGGGCGTAAAGCGTATCCGGTTCTTCAGGCCAAGACGGTCCGCGAGCGCGCCAGGGTCTTCGGTCGGCGGCTCTGCCGGGGGCGCCGTGGTCTCCGGCGGCGGCGCGGCGGCCGACGCAACGCCGGTCCCCGCCTCGCGCCGCGGCGGCCGGGGCGTCGGCGACGGCAGCGCCTGCGGCGACGCCGCGGCGACGCCCATCAGGCGAACGGCCTCGGAGAGCATCTCGAAGTTCTTGCGGACGCGCTCCTGGAACGCCGCGTCGATCGCCTGCGCCTCCTCGGCAGTGCGGCGCGCCTGGGCCATCAGCTCATCCATGCCCTCGGCGACCACGGCGCGGGCCTGCTCGGCCTGTCCCGCCGCGGTGACCGGGAGCTGCGCGGCGCGCGCCTCGATGTCGCCCAGCATGGCGGCGAGTTCGTCCAGCGTCGCACGCGCCGACGCCGCCCCGTCGGCCAGCTTGCGGGCGGTGAGGGCCCCGGCGTCCTCGACCATGCGGGAGGACTGCTCGATCAGCGCCTTCGCCTCCTCGAGTCGCGCCTCGAAGACCTGATTGGCCTTCTGGCCGGCGCCGAAGGCGGCTTCGGAGAGGTTGTCCACCTGCTCGCGCGCGGCGGCGGCATGACGGGCCGCGGCGTCCCGAGTCTCTTCGGCGGCCTTGGACAGCGCCTCGATCGCCGCGCGCGTCTGGGTTTCGAGCTGCGCGCGCTGCTCGGCCGCCGCGCGCGAGACCGCCTCCAGCGAATGCAGCGTCGACTGCCCGAACTCCTCGCGCTCCGCGCGGGCGGTCTCGGCCAGGTCGCGGAACTGCAGGGCCGCGTCGGCCATCAGGCGCCGAAGCTGTTCCCCGCCGCTGGTGGCCCGCTCGGCCATGGCGGCTGCGGAGGCGCGCGCCGACTCGATGAACTCGCCCAGCTTCTCGGCGTGGGCGGCGGCCTCATCGGCAAAGCCCCCATGGTCCGCCTTGAGCGCCTGGCTCAGCGAGACCAGCGCCGTCCGCTGCTCGGAAAGCCCCGCCTCCACCGCCCTCACCTGCTCGGCCACGCCGTTCCCGGCGGTCTCGAGGCGGGCGATGTGGCGGGTCAGATCCTCCCCGGCGGTCCGGGCGGCGGTCGAGACCTCGCCGGCTGCGGCGGCCAGATCGGCAGCGCGCGCCGCCAGCGCCGTCTCCGCCTCGCGGATCTGCGTTTCGGCCACGCCGGCCGCCTCGCCCACCATGCGGGCCTGCTGGACGATGGCGTCGCTGACCTTCATCGCCTGGGCGTCGAGGGTCTGCGCCAGGGCGCTCATCTCAGAGCGCTCGCGGCCCAGCGTGGCGGCCAGTTCCTGCGCCGTGCGGGCCGAATGGGCGGAGGCCCCGGTCAGCTTGTCCGTCTCGAACGCCAGGGCGTCACGCATGGCCAGCAGGGTCTCGCGGGCTTCCTCGGCCGCCCGGCCGGCGCGGGCGATCTCGTCCCTCACCGCCTGCGCGACGTCGCCGGCGCGGGCGGCCGCGATGAGGGCCGGAGCGAGCATGTCGTCGGCCGCGGCCTTCGCCAGGCGGGTCTCCCAGGCGAGCTTCTGGGCCTGGCGGATCATGAAGGCGGCGCCGAAGACGAAGGCCGCCGGACCGATGGCGAGGAGCGCGAACACGATCAACGCGAACGGCTCGTTCTGCAGCGGCGCCACGTTGGCGCGGTAGCCCAGGGCGAACGCGATCGGGCCCAGGGCCCACAGGACGGCTACCGCGAAGGCGGTCAGCCAGATGGGCCAGCCGGCAGGCCCGCTCGGCTCGACGTCGAAGACCCGCTCGTGCGCTGGCGCGGCCGGCGCTTCGGCGAGCGCTGCGCGGGAGCCTGAAACAGTGATCGACTGCTCGTTCTCACGGTCGATGGACCTGAAGCCGACAGGCTCGACCGAGAACGGCTCGGGCGCAGTCTCCGCGTCCAAGGGCGCTTCGGCCGCAGGCTCGGCGCCCGCGAAGTCCATCGGCTGCCGCCGCTTCGAGAACAACGCCTCGTCCCTTCCACTCGAGCCCGCGGACCTCCGCCGCGCCAGGCCGCCACCTATCAACAGCCGGCAAGACCTCAGGTCTGCAGGATTACCCGGGGCGACAGCCGACGCAAACAGGTGGCGTGCGGAATCGCCCGGTGACGGCTGAATGTCGCGGAGCCGTCAGGCGCGGACCAGCGGGGCCTTGTCCGGGCACACCCCGGCCTTCTCGAGGCTGGCCGGCTCAATGCGGGTGGCGCGGGGAGCGGCCTGCCGCGGCGTGCGAGCCACGACGCGTTCAGAAACCGCGTTGCGCGGCTCGACCTTGGGCAGGTCGACGGTGACGCCGAAGTGGGAAAAGGCCGCAGCAGAGGAATGCACGACCAAGGCGGCCACCATTTCCGTCAATGTCGCCATGGGGGTCTTTCCCGGACGATTCGCGCCTATCGTGGGTATGCCACGTTGGCTGCGCGGGTCGTAGACGTCAGGCGGCTTAAATTTTTGCAATGTTGAGTCACTTCGCGACGGCTCGCACGGGTGCGAGCGTCACGACGACGGGGTAGTGATCCGAGCCCAGTCTGGGCCCCCGCTCGACCTTCACCGTGGCCCAGCCGGGCCCCGCGTAGACATGGTCGATTGGCAGGATGGGGAACGGCGCTGGCAACCGGTTGTGGCTCACCCGCTCTGCCGGCCAGGTTGGCAGGTTCCGCGTGCGCCGGATGAGGCCGAACACGCGATCGTCACGGCGCCGGGCGAACGACCAGGGCGTGGAGTTGAAGTCGCCCGCCAGGATCAGGCGGTCCTTGGGCAAGGGGGCGAGATAGGTCTCGAGCTCGGCGCGCTGGGCCCGGTCGAGAGCAAACCTTGTCGGCCAGTGCCGGTGGACTCCCACCACCACGTACGCGCCACGCTCGTCGACCAAGGTCGACGATGAAAGGTAGCCGGGGCGGCCCTTCGTGGGACTGGATCGATACCGGCGGATCGGCTGGCTCCGCGTGAAGACCACCGCGCCGCAGCTCGAGCACGAGACCGCGTAGCCGCCGCGGCGCCTGAGCGCGTCGCGAACCTTGCCGGCTTCCTCGACGATGATGATGTCCGCGTCCTGGCGAAGCAGCCACTCGATGGCTTCGGCCGACCTTTTGTTGCCACCCCAGGCGTTGAACTGGATGACCTTGATCTGGCCGGGCGACCCCTCGGGGATCGTGCTCGGCCGAGGCGACAAGAGCTCGCGGGCCATAAGCGAGCCGGACGCTGCTACCGCCAGCGCCGCCACAACCGATAGCGCCCCTTGTCGCGGCCAGCTTCCGATGACGGCCAAGACGAGCGCCAGCACGCCCGACGCCAGATAGATCGGGGCCAGATGCGTCAGTACGTCCAGGCGGGAACTGAAGCGCCCGCCTTGGGCCAACGTCGCCGCTGCGAGCGCGCCGAGCGCGAGGGGCCACGCGGCGAGGGCAAGAAGCGTCTTGAAGGTCGCCATCCCCGTCAGGATGCCTGCCGCGACTCGCGAGGCTGGGCTGGGCGACGTGGGCCGCCACCTTTGAGCATCACGTCCGTCGCACGCACGGGCGCCCCTTCAATCTCGTTGCCGCCACTGTCGACCCAGACCGGGCTGCTCGTCGATCCGCGGAAATCCAGGCCGGGCCTCGCCCCGCCGGGCGCGGCGGACCACGCGCGGACGTTCCTCAGCACCGGCGGCGTCGAGGCGTTCTGCACCGTGACGACCCACTTGTAGCTTTCCAGGATCGCCACGACGTCTTCGACGCGGACATCGCGATTGGTCCCGTCCTTGATGAAGACGCCTTGGCAGCGACAAGCAATGCGCACGCGTCGGACCACGATCCCACTGTTGTCGCCCCACCCCTGGATCGCGTCCGGGTGCTGATTGCCTTTGTTCAGCGGATCCTGGGCGTTCCAGCCCGATCCGACGAAAGCGGCGTCCTCGATCAGAAAGTTGGTCATCGAGCGGAAGTTCAGGGCGTCGAACGGGGAGCCGACCAGCCTCGCGTTGCGGAGCACGACATCGCGGGAGTCACCCGCGAAAAAACCTCGCGTCCGGTGAACCTCGAGGTCCTCTACGAGCACATCGGCGACCCGCTCCAGGAAGACACCGGCGCCGACCCCTCGGAAGCCGCGCACGACGATCTTGCTGGAGTCGCGGATCTCGAGCCCGCGGAAGCCCGGCGCCTGCTCGAAGCGACCTCCAACGATTGTCAGGCCCCGCGCGCCGGTGATCCGCACGCCGCGGATCCGGGAGTCTGCAAGATCGAGCGTCAGGTTCGGCGGCAGGTTCGCGAGCACGATGGGGCCATAGGCTCCCGGTGGAACCTTGATCGTCGATCCCGGTCGAGCCGCGCGCAGGCTGTTCAGGTCAAACGCGGGGCTAGGCCTCGCCGCGGATTCCGCCGACTGTTTGAGGTCTTGGGCCGAGACAGGCGACGAGGGCGGGCCCGCCGAGGCGCCGGCCGCAACCAGGACCGGAGCGATGAGGTAAGCCCACCTAGCTTTGACCTTCTGATGCACGAGCCCTTACTCGCAAGGACTCGTGGCGCTGTCACGTTCTCTCTGCAGCGGCTCGAAAGGTAGACTCGTGGTGTCGCAGGCGGCTCATGAGGGCGCCTGGTCACGGTCCGCACCGCCGACGGGGTGACGGCTCACGCCGACGCTGGCGGTCTGGGCCAGAGCGGCTTCGAGGCAGGCGATCACGCTCTCCCGCTGGCTAGACGTCTCACATCCGGCGCCCCAGGGCCTCGCTGTCGCCTTTGCCGCGCGAGCCGACGCGCGGCCGCAGTCGCGGTCGTGGGGCGCACCACCTGCGATCCGCGTGCGTGCGTGAAGGCTGCCGAAATGCGCTCGGAACGGCCGCCGGCGCGCCGGGTCAGGCGACGAGGCTGAGGGTCGCGCCCTCGTGGTTCAACAGCCATCGCTTGCGCGGCAGGCCCCCACCGTATCCCGTAAGGGC
The DNA here is from genome assembly GCF_057219735.1 of Phenylobacterium sp. T106. Taxonomy (NCBI): domain Bacteria; kingdom Pseudomonadati; phylum Pseudomonadota; class Alphaproteobacteria; order Caulobacterales; family Caulobacteraceae; genus Phenylobacterium; species Phenylobacterium sp. T106. Next base: position 684,209 of record NZ_JBXVWA010000001.1, read on the forward strand.
GCCGTTGGAGCCGATCACGCGGTGGCAGGGCACAACGACAGCGACCGGATTGGAGCCGTTGGCGAGGCCAACGGCGCGCACGGCCTTCGGTCGGCCGATGCGGCGGGCAAGCTCGGCGTAACTGATCGTCTGGCCGGGCGGGATGTCGCACAAGGTCCGCCAGACCTCCTTCTGGAATTCGGTGCCGTCGCCCTCCCAGGCGATCTGGTCGAGCGCCCGCACGTCCCCTTCGAAATAGCGGGTGATCGCCGAGCGCAACGGCGCCTCCCCGTCGACGAGCGTCGCCTGGGGATAGCGGCGAGCGATCCACTTCAGCATCGCCGGCTCGTAGTCGGTCCAGTTGAACGCGCGGAGCACGCCCTGCGCGTCGGTGACGACCAGGGCCGTTCCGATCGGCGTTGCGATGCGGTCGAGGGTGAGGGTTTCAGGCTGCGCGGCGGGCATCGGACTTTCTCTTCCTGGACAGACTGGCGGACCGGAGGCCGGGGTCGGCGGCCCAGAAGTGCTGAGCGGCGTATGCGCGCCAGGGCCGCCAGGCCTGGCTTCGGGCGAAGAGCTGCTCGGGCGTGGGGCGCACGCCGGCCTCGTCGGCCATCGCCCGCATGAGGCCCACATCGGCCTGCGGGAAGGCGTCGGGCTCACGCAGCTCGCGCAAAGCGATGTACTGCGCCGTCCAATCTCCGACACCCGGCAGCGCCTTCAGCGCCGCGATAGCGCTGTCGAGGTCCGCGCGCGGTGTGAAGATGGCCGGGTCCTGAGCGACCGTGCGCGCCAACGCTTCGATCGCGGCGCCCCGCGCCCGCGGCATGTTGAGCGTCAGCGATATCTCTTGGCCGATCACCCGCTCGGGCGGGGGGAAGACCCGGGTCAGCCCGAGCTCCGCCGCGGCGGGATCGTCGATCGGCTCGCCGTAGGCCGCGACCAGCTTCGCGGCCAGGTTGCGGGCAGCCGCCACGCTCACCTGCTGGCCCAGGATGGCGCGGACGGCGAGCTCGAAGCCGTCCCAGGCGCCCGGAGCGCGCAGGCCCGGACGGGCCGCGACCAAGGGCGCCAACGCCGGATCCTGCGACAGGTGCGCGCCGATCAGCACCGGATCGGCCGAAAGGTCGAACACGCGCCGGAGGCGCGCGATCACCGCTGGAAGACTCTTCAGCCGCGGGAAGCGGATGTCGGCCTGCAGCGCGCCGTCACGCCGTGGCGTGACGATCACGACCCCGCGCTCGCCGTCCACTGCGAGCGTTCGGGCATACCGCCTCTTCTCCACCCGCTCGACGCCGGGGATGGCGCGCTCGGCCAGGAACCGGATCATCGCATCCCAGTCGTACGGCGGCTTGTAGGGCAGGCGCACGACGATGCCGTCGGACGCAGGCGCCTCGGCCTGACGCGAGCGCCGCAGCTCGCCCGGCGGGCGGCCGAACAGTTGCTGGAAGGTCTCGTTGAAGCGCCGCACGCTGCCGAAGCCCGCCGCAAGCGCCACATCGCTCATCGGCAGGCGCGTTTCCTGTATCAGCTGCTTCGCGAGCAGGACGCGGCGGGTCTGCGCCACCGAGATGGGCGAGGCCCCCAGGTGCTGACGGAACAATCGCCGAAGCTGCCGCTCGCCCACGCCGAGCCGGGCGGCGAGCGCGTCGACGTCGCCGGCGTCCATCGCGCCGCCCTCGATGAGCGCCAGCGCTCGGCTGACGGTGTTCGACGTGCCGCGCCACGCCCCCAGGTCCGGTGACGCTTCGGGCCGGCAGCGCAGGCAGGGTCGGTAGCCTGCCTCCTGCGCGGCCGCCGCGCTCGGATAGAAGGTCATGTTCTGCGGCTTCGGAGTGCGCGCCGGGCAGATCGGCCGGCAGTAGATGCCGGTCGTCTTCACAGCGCCGAAGATGCGCCCGTCGAACCGCGGATCGCGGGTGACGAAGGCGCGGCGGCAGGCTTCGAAATCCATGTCCATCGCCCGGAAGATGGACGCATGGTTCGGCGAAGTCTCGCGGTTTTCGGACACGGATGGCGCAGCGGATGGACAGCCGGATTCCCCTGCAAGTCCTCGGTGAACAAGGAGGCGGAGACCGGCACGAATTCTGCTATGCGGACTCAATGGCCCGGATCAGCGTCGTCATTCCCCACTACAGCGACTTGACGTCATTGGCCACGTGCCTGGATGCGATCAGGCAGCAAACGGTAAGCCCTTACGAGATCATCGTGGCCGACAACGCCTCGCCGGAAGGCGAGGCAGCGGTGAGGGCCGTTGTCGCAGGTCACGGCAAGGTTGTTGTGGTCCCGGAAAAGGGCGCGGGGCCGGCCCGCAATGGCGGGGTGGCCGCCAGCAGCGGCGATGTCCTCGCCTTCACGGACTGCGACTGCGTGCCGACCTCCAGGTGGCTGGAGGAGGGTCTCAGGATGCTCGAAGAGTGCGATTTCGTGGGAGGCGCGATGCACGTGCTCGTCGCTGACGACGATCACCTCACGCCCGCCGAGGCGTTCGAGCGGGTCTTCGCGTTCGACAACCGGGGCTATGTGCTCAGCAAGGGCTTCACCGTCACCGCCAACCTCTTTTGCACGCGATCCATGTTCGACCGCGTCGGCGGCTTCCGGAAGCACGTTTCCGAGGATCTGGAGTGGTGCCACCGTGCCCGGGACCTCGGATACCGCATCGGCTATGCGCCCGATGCGCTGGTCGGCCATCCCGCGCGGCGTACCTGGCCTCAACTGAGGAACAAGTGGCGCCGCCTCGACGAGGAAGCGTTCAATCTCCAAGCCAATAGGCCCGACGGCCGTCGCCGATGGCTCGTCAAGGCTCTAGCTATGCCAGTGTCCGCCCTCGCGCACACACCGAAGGTGCTCTTGACCGCCCGCCTTCGGCGCCTTGACCAGCGCCTGAAGGCGCTGTGGATGCTTTATCGTCTGCGGGTCTGGCGCGCATATGACTACCTCCGCATCTTGCGCGCGTCGCGCTGACGGTTCGTGCGGGGTCCAGGGAACTCCATGGGCTTGGTTCGAGTCGCTGATCGAGAGACTGAAGGGATCGACGCGATCATCCGATCTCGGCCATCACGCCATCGTGCAACACATCGGGCGAGGAATCATTGGCGCCGGACATGCAGGCCGCGCATGAGGCCTCGAAATGGTGGGAAATGAGCAAGAGTACTTTGTCGAGGCCGGCCAAGCGTGACCTCGACCGGTCGATCGCAGGCTCGGCAGGCCTGCGCGCACATACGCCTGTAGCATCGTGACGCGACACATCCTCGTCACCGGAGGCGCCGGATACATCGGCGCCCATACGGCCAAGGCCCTCGCCGAGCGCGGCTACGTGCCCGTGGTGTACGACAACCTCAGCTCTGGCTTCACCGAGGCCGTACGCTGGGGTCCTCTCGTACAGGGGGACATCCGCGACACGGACGCGCTCGCGGCGGCGATGATCGAGCACGCGGTCACGGCCGTGATCCACTTCGCAGGTCTGATCGAGGTCGGCCGCTCGGTGTCCGAGCCGGGCCTGTTCTGGGACATCAATGTCGGGGGCACAGGCTCGCTGCTCGCCGCCATGCGCACCGCCGACGTCCGGCGGCTGGTCTTCTCGTCGAGCGCAGCAGTCTACGGCGCCGGCGGCCGGGGTCCGCTCGAGACCATCCCCGAACCCGCGACGAAGGCGCCGTCGAGCCCGTATGGCGACACCAAGCTCGCCGGGGAGATGATGATCGCCGCCCACTGCCAGGCGCACGGGGCGACGGCGGTCGCCCTTCGCTACTTCAACGCCGCCGGGGCCGACCCGTCGGCCGTGATCGGCGAGGCACACGAGCCCGAGACCCACCTGATCCCCCTGGCCATGGCGGCGGCGCTCGGCGACGGCAAGCCACTGACCATCTTCGGCGAGGATTTCGACACCCCCGACGGCACCTGCCTGCGCGACTACATACACGTCAACGACCTCGCCGCCGCGCACGTGGCCGCCCTGGAGGTCGCGCTCCCGGCGGGCGCCTTCGAGGCGGTGAATGTCGGCACCGGCCAGGGCAGCTCCGTCCGGCAGGTGGTCGCCGCCGTGGCGCGCGCGCTGGGGCGTCCAGTGCCGCACACGATAGGCGGCCGGCGCGCCGGCGATCCCCCGAGCCTGGTCGCAGATCCATCGCGCGCGAAGGAGCTGCTAGGCTGGGAGCCGCTGTGCTCGGATCTCGACGCCATCGTCCGCGACGCCCTGCGCTGGGAGGGCCAGCCGCGCTACGGCAAGGGCGATCGGGCGAAGCGCCAGGCCTGAGCGCCTCCAACTCCCCTGGTCGCGCGTAGAGAAATCCTGGGGGCCCCTCGCCTTGCCCCAGGCAGGTCGCGCCTATAACTCACGGCCGAGCCTTCTCGGCCGGCCCGGCATGCGCGCGGGCTCCAGACCACGTGGTGTAGTATCGACCATGGGCGCGCCCGTCCTCACACGTTCAGAAAAGCTCGAAGCCGGCTTGACCCCCCAGACCCTGACCCACCTGCAGCGGCTCGAGGCCGAGAGCATCCACATCTTCCGCGAGGTGGTGGCCGAGTGCGAGCGGCCGGTGATGCTGTACTCGATCGGCAAGGACTCGGCGGTGATGCTGCGCCTGGCGCAGAAGGCCTTCTATCCGTCCAAGCCGCCCTTCCCGCTGCTGCACGTCGACACGACCTGGAAGTTCCGGGCGATGTACGAGATGCGCGAGCGGATGGCCCGCGAGAGCGGCATGGATCTCCTGATCCACCAGAATCCTGAAGCCAAAGCGCGCGGCATCAATCCGTTCGACCACGGCAGCCTGCACACCGACATGTGGAAGACCGAGGGCCTGAAGCAGGCGCTCGACAAGTACGGCTTCGACGCGGCGTTCGGCGGCGGACGGCGCGACGAGGAGAAGAGCCGGGCCAAGGAGCGGATCCTCAGCTTCCGCACCGCCGAGCACCGCTGGGATCCCAAGAACCAGCGCCCGGAACTCTGGCGGCTCTACAACACCCGCAAGGCCCAGGGGGAGAACTTCCGCGCCTTCCCGATCTCGAACTGGACCGAGCTCGACATCTGGCAATACATCTACCTGGAGGACATCCCGATCGTGCCGCTCTACTTCGCGGCCGAGCGGCCGGTGGTCGAGCGCGGCGGCAACCTGATCATGGTGGACGACGAGCGCATGCGCCTGTTGCCGGGCGAGGTCCCGCAGATGCGCTCCATCCGCTTCCGCACCCAGGGCTGCTACCCCCTGACCGGGGCCGTCGAGAGCACGGCGGCCACCCTTCCCGAGATCATCCAGGAGATGCTGCTCACCACCACTTCGGAGCGCCAGGGCCGGGTGATCGACCACGACCAGACCGCCTCGATGGAGAAGAAGAAGCAGGAGGGCTACTTCTGATGGGCTCCATCGAAAATCACCTTTCCTCTCCCATCCCATGGGAGAGGGGGACCGTCCGCCGCAGAGCGGACGGTGGAGAGGGCCGGCCGCAGGCGCTGAGCCCGATCCGGCGCGATCGGCCCGCAGGGCGTGCGGTTTTCCCTATCCACCTCTCTCCCGCTTCGCAGGAGGGGAACTGATGGCCCACCAGTCCGCCCTCATCGCCGAGGACATCCACGCCTACCTCAAGGCGCACGAGACCAAGAGCCTGCTGCGGTTCCTCACCTGCGGCTCGGTGGACGACGGGAAGTCCACCCTGATCGGCCGGCTGCTCTACGATTCCAAGATGATCTTCGAGGACCAGCTGGCCGCTCTGGAGGCGGATTCCAAGAAGGTCGGCACCCAGGGCGGCGACATCGACTTCGCCCTCCTCGTGGACGGCCTCGCCGCCGAGCGCGAGCAGGGCATCACCATCGACGTGGCCTACCGCTTCTTCTCGACCGACCGGCGCAAGTTCATCGTCGCCGACACGCCCGGCCACGAGCAGTACACCCGCAACATGGTCACCGGCGCCTCGACGGCGGACGCGGCCATCATCCTGATCGACGCGCGCAAGGGCGTGCTGACCCAGACGCGACGGCACAGCTACCTCGTGAGCCTGCTCGGCATCCGCCACGTGGTGCTGGCGGTGAACAAGATGGACCTGGTGGACTGGAGCCGGGAGATCTTCGACGCCATCGTCGCCGAGTACCGCGACTTCGCCGCCCAGATCGGCATCCGCGACTTCACCGCCATCCCGATGTCGGCGCTGAAGGGCGACAACATCACCGACACGTCCGACAAGTCGCCTTGGTACGACGGCCCGCCGCTGATGCGCTGGCTGGAGGAAGCCCCGGTCGAGGACGACCTCCAGGGCAAGCCCTTCCGCATGCCGGTCCAGTGGGTGAACCGCCCCAACCTCGACTTCCGCGGCTTCTCGGGCCAGATCGCCTCGGGCGTCATCCGGCCCGGCGACAAGGTGAAGGCCCTGCCCTCCGGCCGCGAGAGCACGGTCGAGCGCATCGTGACCTTCACCGGCGATCTTCCGCAGGCCGTGGCCGGCCAGTCGGTGACGCTTACCCTGAAGGACGAGATCGACATCAGCCGGGGCGACGTTCTGGCCGCCGCCTCGAGCCCGCCGGAGGTGGCGGACCAGTTCGAGGCGACCATCGTCTGGTTCGACGAGGAGCCTCTGCTCCCCGGCCGCTCGTACCTCCTGAAGTCGGGCGCCCGGACGGTGTCGGCGCAGGTGACCGAGCCCAAGCACCGGGTCAACGTCAACACACTGGAGAAGCTCGCGGCCACGCGCCTGGAGCTGAACGAGATCGGCGTCTGCAACCTGTCGCTGGCCGCGCCGATCGCCTTCGACGCCTACGCCGAGAACAAGGACCTGGGCGGCTTCATCCTCATCGACCGGATGACCAACCGCACCGTCGGCGCCGGCATGCTGCACTTCGCGCTCCGCCGCAGCCACAACATCCACTGGCAGGCCACCGACGTCGACAAGGCCGCCCGCGCCGCCGCCAAGGGCCAGAAGCCGCGCGTGCTGTGGTTCACGGGGCTTTCGGGCGCGGGCAAGTCCACGATCGCGAACCTGGTGGAAAAGCGGCTGCACGCCGAGGGCCGCCACACCTACCTGCTGGACGGGGACAACGTCCGCCACGGCCTCAACCGCGACCTCGGCTTCACCGAGGAGGACCGGGTCGAGAACATCCGCCGGGTCGGCGAGGTCGCCAAGCTGATGGCCGACGCGGGCCTGATCGTGCTCACCGCCTTCATCAGCCCCTTCCGCGCCGAGCGCCGGATGGTCCGCGAGATGATGCCGGAGGGCGAGTTCGTGGAGGTCTTCGTGGACACCCCGCTGGCCGAGGCCGAGAAGCGGGACGTGAAGGGCCTCTACGCCAAGGCCCGCAAGGGCGAGCTCAAGAACTTCACCGGCATCGACAGCCCCTACGAGGCGCCCGAGGCGGCCGAGATCCGCATCGACACGACCGCCATGACCGCCGAGGAAGCCGCCGAGGCGATCTTCCGCTGGCTTCACGCCTGACGGCCGCCGTGCCGCCGACCGACTTCTGGACCTTCGCCGCGGTGGGCTTCGCGGCCCAGCTCGTCGATGGCGCGCTGGGCATGGCCTATGGCGTCATCTCCACCTCCGTCCTGCTGAGCGTCGGGGTGACGCCGGCCAACGCCTCGGCCAGCGTGCACGCGGCCAAGGTGTTCACCGGCCTGGCCTCCGGCCTGTCGCACATCGTCTACCGCAACGTGGACTGGAAGCTGCTGGCGCTGCTGACCGGCGGCGGCGTGGTGGGCGGGGTGCTGGGGACCTCCGTACTCACGTCGGTGCCCGGCGAGGCGGTGAAGCCCTATGTGGTGGCCTGGCTGGGCCTGATGGGGCTGGTCATCCTCTACCGCGCCTGGCGGCAGACAAGGCCCAAGGTGTTCTCGTGGAAATCGCCGTTTCCGCTGGGCCTGGCCGGCGGCTTCTTCGACGCCATCGGCGGCGGGGGTTGGGGTCCGGTCGTCACCTCGTCGCTGATGGGCGCGGGCGCCGACCCGCGCAAGGCCATCGGCACCACCAACACCGCCGAGATGTTCGTCGCCGCCGCCACCTCGGCGGCCTTCCTGGCGGCGCTGCTGACCGGCCACTGGGAGACCGAGGGCCTGCGCGGCCTGCTCTGGTCGGTGGGCGGGCTGATCGCGGGCGGGGTCGTCGCCGCCCCCGTCGCCGGCTGGATGACCAAGGTCCTGCCCCTGCGCCTGCTGACCTGGGTCGTGGGCTTCGTCGTCGTCGGCCTCGCCATCTGGCAGGGCGCGCTGCTGCTGCGCTAGGGCGCGTTCCGCCGCCCGGATCAGAACTCCAGCACGATCTTGCCGAAGTGCTCGCCGGCCGCCATCGCGGAGAACGCCGCCTTGGCCTCGGTGAACGGGAACACCTTGTCGACCACAGGGAAGATCTTCTTCAGATCCATCATCCGGCACATCGACTCGAACATGTCGCGCGAGCCGACCGAGAGGCCCTGCAGCTTGGCCGAGTTGCCGATGAGCGCCGCGGGATTGAACGGCTCGCCCGCGCCCGCCACGACGCCGATGATCGCGATGTGGCCGCCGATCTTGATGGCGCGCATGCTCTCCTGGATCGTGCCGCCGCCGCCCACCTCCATGATGAAGTCGGCGCCGCGGCCGTTCGTCACCTCACGTACAGGCCCGGACCAGGCGGGCGTGGTCTTGTAGTTCACCAGGTGGTCGGCCCCGAGCTCCTTGGCCCGCTCCAGCTTGGCGTCCGACGACGAGGTGATGAGCGTCCGCAGACCCGCGGCGTGGGCGAACTGCAGTCCGAAGATCGACACCCCGCCTGTGCCCTGCAGCACCACCGTGTCCCCGGGCTCGAGCCGGGCGTCGTAGAACAGGCCGCGCCAGGCGGTGAGCGCGGCGCAGGGCAAGGTTGCGACCTCGTTATCCGAAAGGAACTCGGGGACCTTGGACAGGCCATGTTCCGAGAAGGTCTGCAGCTCGGAGCCCGCGCCCGGGATCGGGAAGCCCAGGGCGGTGACAACCTTCTCCAGCGTGGGCGGGCCCGAGATCCAGCCCTGGAAGAACAGCGTCGCCACCCGGTCGCCCGGCTTGAAGCGCGTGACGCCCTCGCCCACCGCCTCGACGTAGCCGCAGCCGTCGGAGAAGGGCGTGATGACGTCGCTCGTCGTCGCGGGCGCGCGCCCGTACATGCCGTTGACCATCAACAGGTCGCGGTAATTCAGCGACACCGCCTTCATCCGCACCAGCACCTGGCCCGGACCGGGCTTCGGGTCGGGCAATTCGACGACCTTGATGGCGTCCAGGCCCCACGGGGCGGTGACGTTCAGTGCGCGCATGACTTACCTCCGGGCCGCCACTACGCCGCGCCCGACCCCACCCCGCAAGCGTGTCGCCACGTCAGTCTCGCGCGTTCGGCAGGACGGGCCGCTTGCCCCATTGATCGGGGTCGTGTCCCCAGACCATCACCGTATCGGGCCCACGCAGGGCCAGGAGCGCGTCCAGCGAACGGTTCATGGCCGCGTGATCCGACATCTGGGGAAACTGCCGGGTCTCGACGACGCCGCAGTGGTAGCAGGCGTCGCCCGCCAGGATGTGGTCGCCCCGGTCGCTCCGGACGCGCAGCGACTGGTGGCCGGGCGTGTGACCGTAGCTGGGGACCAGCACGGCCGAGCCGTCGCCGAACAGGTCGTGCTCGCCTTCCACCAAGGTCACGGGGTGCCCAAGGTCGAAGTACCGCTTGCGGAGGCCGTACCGGCTCGAGAGTTCGGGCTCGAACCCGGCCTCCCACTCGCGCCTCTGGACGATGACCGTGGCGTTCGGCAGCTCCCGCAGGCCGCCGGCATGGTCGAAGTGCAGGTGCGACAGGGCCGCCCACCGGACCCGTGCCGGATCGATGTCCAGCCGCTCGAGGTTCCGGGTCAGCGTCTCCTCGGGCGCGAGCGTCGCGTCGAGACCCGCCCTGCGCAGCGCGACGCGGTAGCTCTCGTCAGGATCGACCATCGCCGCAGGGAGTCCGCAGTCGAACAACGCCACCCCCTGGGGATGCTCGAGGACGTAGAAGGGGATCGGCACGCTCACCCGCTCGCCCGGCATGGCCATGGCGACGCCCTCGCTGTGGAACTGACCGCACAGGCAGCCGAACAGGCGCAGGCTCATGGAGTCCTCCCTCACGCCGGGTCCAGCCGGCCCACGCCATATAGCCGGAGCGCGCCGATAAGGCCCGCCACGCACATCGCCGTCATCAGCAGGTATCCGTGGGCGCCGAACCGATCGAACAGCGGGCCTGAAGCCATGGTCGCGAGGCCCGCGAGAACCCCGCCCGACAGCGCCGAGTTGATCGCCTGGGCCGCCGAGGCGTTGCGCGGCGTCGACAGACGCTCGACGAGCTGCAGCGAGGCCAGGAAGGTCGCCGCGTAGCTGAAGACGTGCAGCGCCTGCAGCGGAAACACCAGCCAGAGCGGCGGCGAGAACGCATAGGCCGTCCAGCGGACGATCGCCGCGACGCCGCCGATCACCAGCAGGTTGCGCGGGCCGACCCGCCGTCGCCACGGCTCCATCCACCAGAGGAAAGCCACCTCCACGGCGACCCCCACGCCCCAGAGCACGCCCGTCATGCTCTCGGGGATCCCCTGCTGTTTCCAGGTGAGGGTCGAGAAGCTGTAGTAGAAGGCGTGCGCGGACTGGATCAGGCCGCAGGCGAAGGCCGCGGTCATGAAGGCCGGGTCGCGCAGCAGGTCGCCGAGGCCCGCGAAGCGGTCGGCGGCCGGCGGGGGCGCGGCGCCCTCCTCGTGCACGCGGTCGGGCGGCAGGCAGTATCGCGCGGCGAGCGACGTCAGCGCCACCGCCGCGGTGATCCAGACCAGCACCAGGTCGGGCGTGCCCCAGCTCAGTACCGCGCCCATGCCGACGTTCGCCACGATGAACGCCGCCGACCCGATGCCCCGGGGCCAGCCGTAGTTGAAGCCGTCCCGCCGCGCGCGGTTCAGCACGATCACGTCGGTCAGCGGCGAGACGGTGGAGAACGCGGACGACGCGGCGAACCACACCACCATCCAGCCCGCGAACCCCAGCGGAAGCGCCATCAGGGCATAGCAGACCCCGACCCCCAGGCTCATCCAGATGAGCGCGGTGCGGCGCAGCCGGAAGCTGTCGGCCCACACCGCGAGCAGCGGCGCCGTGAACGCCCGCGCCAGCATGGGCAGCGACAGGATGAGGCCGATCTGCGCGCCGTTCAGCCCGCGGTCGGCGAACCAAACCGGCATGTAGGGCGAGGACGCCCCCGTGCCGACGAAGATCGCCGCATAGAAGAGGCCGAGGCGGACCGGCAGGGACATGGCGGGGAGTTACACGGAGTCGGCCACTCCGGCGCCCCGCGCCTCCGGCGACGCCGAGCTGGATGGATCCCCCGGACAAGCCAGGGGATGACGCCGAAAGACATCCGGCCTGTCGCGCCCCTTCCCACTGCCCGTCGTGGCCCGGCTTGTCCGGGCCACCCATTGGGCTGTGCATGAGCCACCTTGAGCGCCGCCGCTGCCTCTCTCGCCAAGCCGGGGGATGACGTGGAGAGGGCGGTGGCCCTAATGTCCGCAGACAACGAAAAGGGAGGCCGCATGACCCGCGCCAACAGCGCCGACCGGAACCTTCGCGAGCGCGCCGCCGCGGTCATCCCCGGGGGCATGTTCGGGCACCAGTCGGTGGGCCTGCTCCCGGACGACTATCCGCAGTTCTTCGCGCGGGCGGAAGGCGCGCACCTGTGGGACGTGGACGGCGCCCGCTACCTCGACTTCATGTGCGCCTACGGCCCGAACCTGTTCGGCTACGGGCATCCCGAGATCGACGCCGCCTACGTCCGCCAGCTGGGCCTGGGCGACACGCTGACGGGCCCGACGGCCCTGATGGTGGAACTCGCCGAGGCGCTGGTGCGCATGGTGAGCCACGCCGACTGGGCGATCTTCTGCAAGAACGGCACGGACGCCACCACCATGGCGCTGACCACGGCGCGGGCGCACACGAAGCGGAAGACGGTGGTGCGGGCCAAGGGCGCCTACCACGGCGCCGCGCCCTGGTGCGTGCCGCGGCCGGCCGGGGTCATCGACAGCGACCGCTCGCACCAGATCCTCTACGACTACAACGACGTGGCCAGCCTGGAGGCGGCCGTGGCCGAGGCCGGCGACGACCTCGCCGCCGTGTTCGCGGCCCCCTTCAAGCACGACGCCTTCATCGATCAGGCGGATCCCGACCCGGCCTACGCCCGCCGCGCCCGCGAGCTCTGCGACGCCACGGGCGCGCTCCTGGTCGTGGACGAGGTGCGGGCCGGCTTCCGGCTCAGCCGCGACTGCTCGTGGGAGCGCCTGGGCGTGCGGCCCGACCTGTCCTCGTGGGGCAAGTGCGTGGCCAACGGACACCCGATCTCGGTGCTGCTTGGGAACGACAGGGCGCGCAAGGCGGCGGCGTCGATCTACGTCACGGGCTCGTTCTGGTACCAGGCCGCGCCCATGGCCGCGGCGCTGGAGACGCTCCGGCTGATCCGCGAGACCGACTATCTGGAGCGGATCACCGCCCTGGGCGAGCGCCTCCGCCAGGGCCTCGACGAACGCGCACGGGCCGCCGGCTTCGGCTTCCGCCAGACGGGTCCCGGGGTCATGCCCCTCTTCCTGTTCGACGACGACCCCGACCTGCGGAAGGGGTTCTGCTTCTCGTCCGAGATGCTGGGCCGGGGCGTCTACGTGCACCCCTGGCACAACATGTTCCTTTGCGCCGCCATGACCGAGGCCGACATCGACGCGGCGCTGGACGCGGCCGAGGGCGCGTTCGGGGTCCTGAAGCGCCAGGCGCCCGAACTGCCCCCCGTTGAGAAAATGGCCTTCCTCGCCGCCGGAGCCCGCTGATGGACGACTACTCGAACTACGATGGCCTGGGCCTCGCCGAACTGGTCCGCAAGGGGCAGGTGACGCCGGCCGAACTGGTCGAGGCGGCGATCGCACGCGCCGAGCGGCACAATCCAAAGCTGAACGCGATCGTCTACGAAGGCTTCGAGGACGCCCGCAAGGCCGCGACGGGACCGCTTCCGGACGGCCCGTTCAAGGGCGTACCGTTCCTGATCAAGGACCTCGGCATCTCGGTCGCGGGCTGGCCCCGCACGCACGGGAGCCGGTTCGGCAACCTGGTGGACGCCGCCGACAGCGGCCTGATGGCGCGCTACCGCAGCGCGGGCGTCGTCCCGCTCGGCAAGACCAACACGCCCGAGTACGGCATCACCGGCACCACCGAGAGCGCGCGCCTGGGCCCCTGCCGCAACCCCTGGAATCCGAACCACATCGCCGGCGGCTCGTCGGGCGGCTCGGCCAGCGCGGTCGCGGCCGGGATCGCGCCCCTGGCGCACGCCTCGGACGGCCTGGGCTCCATCCGCATCCCCTCCGCTTGCTGCGGCCTGGTGGGGCTGAAGGTGACCCGTGACCGCAACCCCAACCTGCCCGACGGCTTCGACTACGCGATGGGCAATGTGGTCGACCACGTCGTCACCCGCACCGTCCGCGACAGCGCGGCCATGCTGGACGTGACCGGCGTGCCCGAGCCCGGCTCGCCCTACCCTGCCCCGCCCAAGGCCCGGCCCTACGTCGAGGAACTGGGCGCAAGCCCGGGCAGGCTGCGGATCGCCTGGTCCAGCGAGACCCCGTCGGGCCGTCCGATCGACCCCGAGATCCAGGCCGCGCTGGAGAAGACGGCCGCCACGCTGAAGGCGCTCGGCCACGAGGTCTTCGAGAAGGGCCTGGGCGTCGACTACCGCGCCCTCTACGCCTCGCGCGGCGCCGCGGCCGCCGCCAACTTCGCCGCCGGAATGGCCCGGCTCATCGCCGAGGTGGGCCGCGAGCCCGAGCCGGACGAACTGGAGCCGCTGACCTGGGCCTCGCTCAAGGCCGGCCGCCGCCAGACCGGCGCCGACGTCATGTATTCGCTGCAGGAGACGCGGATGCTGGCGCGCGAGGTGGTTCGCTTCTTCGAGGACGTCGACGTCTATCTCTCGCCGGTGCTCGGCACGCCGGTGCCCGAGATCGGCTTCATCGACCCGGTGAACCTGGAGCCGCGCGAGGTGAACCGCCGCCAGGGCCGCGTCTTCCCGTTCACGCCGCCGTTCAACTACACCGGCCAGCCGTCCATGAGCCTCCCGCTCCACATGGACTCCGCCGGCCTGCCGATCGGGATGATGTTCACGGGCCGCTACGCCGACGAGGCGACGCTGTTCCGCCTGGCCGCTCAACTCGAGAAGGAGACGCCGTGGAAGGACCGGCGTCCGCAGGTGTGGGGCTGATGGGGTTCTGGACGCGGCGGAACTGGATGACGCTGGCGGCGATCAGCGGCTTCGTCGCCGTGGCCGTCGGCGCGTTCGCGGCGCACGGGGTGAAGGATCCCAAGGCGCAGGAGTGGCTGCGGACAGGCGCCACCTACGGATTCATGCACACCATGGCGACCTTCGCCTGCGCGACCCTGATGCAGGTCGGCGCGCGCCGCGCCCGGCTCGCCCCTGCCTTCTTCCTGTCGGGGGTGGTGCTCTTCTCGGGCAGTCTCTACGCCATGGCGCTGGGCGCGCCGCGATGGCTCGGCGCGATCACCCCCATCGGCGGCCTGCTCTTCCTGACCGGCTGGCTCATCCTGGCCTGGGCGGCCCGGGGCGTGGATCCTCAGGCGGGCTAGGGCTGCGTCGGCAGCGCGAGCGTGCGCAGCGAGACGGCCGAGCCCACCAGCGCCGCCAGCATCACCAGCGCCATGGCCGTGGGGCCGCCGTCGTGCCACAGCGCGACGAGGCTCGCCGCCGCCGCTCCGGTGGCGAACGACAGGGTCCCCATCAGCGCGGATATGGATCCGGCGCGCAGCGGGTCCACGTTGAGGGCGCCGGCCATGGTGTTCCCCTGCATGAAGCCGTAGCTGGCGAGCAGCAGGAACAGCAGCGGCAGCACGGTCCATTGACCGCCAAGGCCGGTGAGCGCGGCGAGGGCGAGCAGGACGGCGAAGACCAGCGCGATCGCGCTGGCGCGAAGGAGCACCGCGTCCGGCGTGAGCCGGCGCAGGATCATGCGGTTCACCTGACCCGCCCCGATGACGCCCAGCGCGTTCAGGCCGAAGAGCCAGGGATAGACGGCGGCGGAGTGGCCGTAGGTCCCCATGATCAGTCCCGGCGATGAGGAGATGTAGGTGAAGAGCGTCGCCCCGTTCAGCGCGCCGGCGAGGCCGTAGCCGATCAGGCGGCGCTGCCGCAGCAGGGCGGCGTAGGCCTGGAACGGGTTCTCCCGCGACGCCTGGACGGCCGTGGCTTCCGACCGGGACTCCCGCAGTCTCGCGAAGGCCGCGACGGCAAGCGCCGCGCCGAAGATCGTCATGAACCAGAAGTTCAGCCGCCACCCGCCCATCGCCAGCAGGGCGCTTCCCAGGATCGGCGCGAGGATCGGGGCCAGGCCCATGATCAGCATCATCAGGCTGAGCATCCTGGCGGTTTCCGCGTGGTCGAAGCGGTCGCGCACGATGGCGCGCGACACGACCCCTCCGGCGCAGGCGCCCAGCGCCTGCACGAAGCGCGCGGCCAGCAGCATCTCGGCGGAGGTCGCCAGGGCGCATGCGGCCGACGCGGCCATGAAGATGAGCACGCCCAGGAGAAGGGGTATGCGCCGGCCGATGCGGTCCGACCAGGGGCCATAGAAGGGCTGGCCGACCGCCATCCCTGCCAGGAACGCCGCGACGGTCGCCTGGGCCTGAGCCGGGTCGGCCTCGAGGCCAGCCGCGATCGCGGGCAGGCTCGGCAGGTACATGTCGATCGCGAGCGGGCCCATCGCGGTGAGGGCGCCCAGCAGGACCACCAGGCCCCAGGGCGTCCTGGGCGGCGCCCCGGAAGAAGTCTCGTTGGCGGACGTCACGACAGGGCTGCCATATGGAGTTCACGCGCCGCGGAAAACCGAAATCGGTGCGGCAGGGCGTCGGAAACGCCGGGAGGGTTGGATGGGTGCGCTGGAAACGATGATGCCGCCGCCGAAGCGGGCGCGGGTGAACGGAATCGAGCTCGGCTACTACGAGGCCGGGCCGCGCGAGGGCGTTCCGATCGTCCTGAGCCACGGCTTCCCGGAACTCGCCTTCTCATGGCGCCACCAGATCAACGCGCTGGGCGAGGCGGGACGATGGGTCATCGCTCCCGACCAGCGCGGGTACGGCATCTCGTCGAAGCCCGCCGGCGTGACCGACTACGACATCGACCAGTTGACCGGGGACATGGCGGGGCTCCTCGATCACCTGGGGGTCGAGAAAGCCATCTTCTGCGGGCACGACTGGGGCGGCATCGTCGTGTGGCAGATGCCGCTCATCCATCCCCAGCGAGTGGCGGGCGTGATCGGGCTCAACACGCCCTTCATGCCGCGCGCGCCGGCCGACCCCATCGCCATCATGCGCCAGCGGTTCGGGCCCGACATGTACATCGTGTGGTTCCAGAACCCGGACGAACCCGAGGCCGTGCTGGGCGCCGACACCACCCGTACGATGGACTTCTTCATGCGACGGCCGGCGGCCGCGCCCGTCGAGACGCCGCCCACATCGGCCTCGGGCTCCACCTTCGCCTTCCGCGACCTGCTGAAGATGTGGAGCCCGGACGCCGACCCGCGCGAGCGGCTGCTGACGCCCGACGAGCTGGCGGTATTCGCCGACGCGTTCCGCGACGGCGGCTTCTTCGGGCCCGTCAGCTGGTATCGCAACTTCACCCGCAACTGGGAGCGCGCCGAGACGTTGCCCACGCGGATCGACGGCGTCCCCTGCCTGATGATCACCGCCGAACTGGACGCCGTCCTGCCGCCCTCCGCGGCAGAGCCGATGCCGGCCTTCATCGGCGATCTCGAAACCCGGCTTGTCCAGGGCTCCGGCCACTGGACACAGCAGGAGAAACCGGACGAAGTGAACCGCCTGATCCTGGACTGGCTGGACCGGCGCTTCCCGAAGTAGAAGGCCTGAATGGAACGAAACACCCCGGCGCCCGCGGTCGCGACCACGAGCCACCGACGCGGCCTGTTCCCGGACAACGAGCCGTTCGCCAGCGGTTACCTCTCGACCGGAGGACCGCACGAGGTGTTCTACGAGGAGTGCGGCAATCCGCAGGGCAAGCCCTGCGTGATCCTGCACGGCGGGCCCGGGGGCGCGATCAACCCGACCATGCGCCGCTTCTTCGATCCGGCGAAGTGGCGCATGGCGCTGTTCGACCAGCGCGGCTGCGGCAAGAGCCGCCCCAACGCCAGCCTGGACGACAATACGACCTGGGCCCTGGTCGACGACATCGAGCGGCTGCGCCAGCACCTTGGCGTCGAGAAGTGGTGCGTCTTCGGCGGCTCGTGGGGCTCGACGTTGGCCCTGGCCTACGCGATCCGGCATCCGGAGCGGGTGGAGAGCCTCGTCCTGCGCGGCGTGTTCCTGCTGACGCAGCGCGAGCTGCGGTGGTTCTACCAGGACGGGGCGTGCATGATGTTCCCCGACGCCTGGGCGCGGTTCTGTGCGCCGATCCCCCCCGAAGAGCGTGGCGACATGATCGCCGCCTACCACAAGCGCCTGACCAGTCCCGACCGGCGCATCCAGGCCGAGGCGGCCGCCGCCTGGAGCCAGTGGGAGGGCGACACGATCTCGATCCGGGGCCCGGAGGCGCGGCCGTCGAAGTTCAACGAGATCGACTTCGCCATCGCGTTCGCGCGCATCGAGTGCCACTTCTTCGCCAACGGCGGCTTCTTCGACAGCGAGAACTGGATCCTGGAAAACATCGGCCGGATCGCCGACATCCCGGGCTGGATCGTGCAGGGCCGCTTCGACGTTGTGACGCCGCTGGAGAGCGCCTGGAAGCTCAAGGCCGCCTGGCCGCGGAGCCGGTTCGAAGTCGTCTGGGACGCCGGCCACGCCTCCACCGAACCGGGCATCGTCGACGCCCTGGTGAGGGCGACGGACCAGGCCCTGGCCGTCTGAGGCGCGCCTGACGATGAGCCGCGCCGACATCGTCCGCGCCTACCTGAAGGCCATCGAGACCCGCAACGACTCGCTCTCGTTCCTCACCGAGGACGCGGTGCAGGAGGAGTTCCCGAACGCGCTTGTTCCGGCCGGCGCGCGCCGCACGATCGAGGATCTGAAGGCCGCGAACGCCCGCGGCAAGAACGTGCTGACCTGGGAGACCTACGAGATCGTGACGATGCTCGAGACCGGGGACGTCGTCGCCTGCGAGGTCCTATGGCGCGGCGTGCTCGCGGTGCCGCTCAGGTCACTGAAACCCGGCGACGCCATGAAGGCGCGCTTCGCTGTCTTCTTCGAGTTCCGGGGCGACAAGATCCGCCGCCAGCGCAACTACGACTGCTTCGAGCCCTTCTGAGGTATCCCCAGACTTGGCGGCATGCGGCCTGCGGGCTACTGAGTGAGGCATGAGTTCGCTCGCCACCACCTGCGCCGGCTGCGCGCTCATGGCAGCGGCAATGGCCGCCCCGCCACCGGTTGCGAAAGCACCGACGAACCGCTTGTTCTACGTGGTCGAGTCCGGCGCTGAGTCCTGGACGGTGATCGACGACCAGCAGATCGAGGTTGTCGGCGGCGGCCCCGTGGTTCGCGCTTGGACGATCCGGGTGGTTCGGAACATCGCGGCCAGCCCTCCTCCACAGCCCGGATATGTGAGGACCCTCACAGACTACGACTGCGAACGCCGCGAATTCCGCTGGCGCGAGTTCACGGCGTTCTCCCGCTCTGGCGAGCCCCTGGTAAAGCGGCAGAACCCTGACTTTGGCTGGGAGAACGCCTTCAAGGCTCCTGACACAGCCGCGGCGTTGCGGATCGCGTGCGGTCAAGGCGGCGGCGGCAGCGCGGTGAGCGCAGAGAGCGCGGGCAAACTCGTCGTCTCGCTCATGGCGTCGTGGGATCCGCCAGCCGCACCGACGGCCGACACTAAGGCAAAGTCCACTAAAGGGCCTCCTCCCCCGAAATCGCAGGCGAAGAAGCCCTCGCTCAAGGACCTGTGGCCATAGCCGCCTAGACCAGGCTGCCCTTGCCGCTCGTCACCTCGGCGTAGCGGTGCACGCGCACGGACTGGACCAGGCCGAAGCCGATCATGACCGTCAGCATGACCGTCCCGCCGTAGCTCAGCATGGGCATCGGCACGCCGACCACCGGCGCCAGTCCCATGACCATAGCGCCGTTGATGATCACGTAGAGGGTGAAGGTCGCGGTGACGCCGGCGGCGGCCAGGCGGCCGAAGTGGCTGTGGCTCAGGTAGGCCATCCGCAGCGCCATGAAGATGGCCGCCGCATAGAGGATCAGCACCGAGATGCAGCCCACGAAGCCGAACTCCTCGGCCAGCGCGGCGAAGATGAAGTCGGTCTGCTTCTCGGGCAGGTAGTTGAGCTGGCTCTGGGAGCCGAAGCCGTAGCCCTTGCCCAGCAGCCCGCCCGAACCCAGGGCGATCATCGACTGCAGGATGTGGTAGCCGGACCCCGAGGGATCGCTCTCCGGGTCCAGGAAGGTCAGCACGCGCTGGCGCTGGTAGTCGTGCATCACGAACATGACGAACGGTGGGATGATGGCCGCGACGCCGAGGATGGCCCCGGCGATGATCTTCCAAGAAAGACCCGCCAGGACCACGATCGCGCCGCCGGTCAGCGCGATGAGCATCGCCGTACCCAGGTCCGGCTGGTGGGCCACCAGGAGGACCGGGAGCGCGATCATCGCCGCCGGGATCAGCAGCCACCACGAGAGCCGGGCCTGCTTGGCCGAGGCGCCGTGGTAGAGCCGGGCGAGCGCCAGCACGATGCCCAGCTTCATCACCTCGGACGGCTGGAAGCTGAACGAGCCGATGGAGAGCCACCGCTGGGCGCCCAACCGGGTGTCGCCGACCAGCTCGACCGCCACCAGCAGCAGCAGTCCCACGATGTAGACGGGATAGGCGACGGCGCGCCAGACGCGGATGTCGATCACCGCCAGGGTGAGCATGAGCACCAGGCAGATGCCGAAGCGCATCACGTGGTTGCCCGCCCACGGGCTCCAGGACGAGCCGCCGGCGGAGAACAGCATCAGCGCGCCGGCGCCGGCGATCAGCGAGATGACCAGCACGAAGACCCAGTCGATCTCGCTCAGCTTGACGATCAGCCGGTCGCGCTCGCCGGGACGGGTCAGGGCAGAGACGGTCATGCGGGGCGTCCCGGGGCTGTGGGGGCGGCCGGCGCCGCCGGCGCAGGCTGGACGCCGGCGGGCGTGAGGGTCGGCGCGAGCGGGACGGTGTCCTGCTCCAGGTCCGGCGTCATCTCGGGCATCGGCAGCGGTTTCTGCACGCGGGCCAGGATCTCCGGGTCCTTCAGCAGCGCCGTGCGCATGATCTCGCGCGCCCGCGGCGCCGCGGCGGTCGAGCCGCCCATCCCGTGCTGGACGATCACCGCCAGGGCGTAGCGGGGCTCGTCGATCGGCGCGTAGCAGACGAAGAGTCCATGGTCGCGCAGGCCCCAGACGCCGCCTTTGCCGCGGGAGCCGCCCTTGTCGTAGTTGCGGACCTGCGCGGTACCGGTCTTGCCCGCCATCAGGATGTCGCCGAGGCCAAGCTGGCTGGCCCGATAGCCGGTCCCGCCGACGTCCGTCACGGCCGCCATGCCGGCGCGCACCCGGTCGATGTGCTCACGCGGGAACGGCAGGTCCGGCACCTCGGAGCCCCGCGGCCGCTCCCGCCCCCCGACCGACTTGATCAGGCGCGGGTTGAGCGCCTTGTAGTGCGTGTTCGCCAGCCGCGCCGTCATCACGGCGAGCTGCAGGCAGTTCACCTGCAGATAGCCCTGGCCGATGGCATAGCTCAGGTTCTCGCCCGGCCACCAGGGCTGCATGGCCTCGTTCTTCTTGAAGTAGCGCTTCTTCCAGGCGGGGTCGGGGACGATGCCCTTCTTCTGGCCGGGGATGCCGATGTCGAAGGTCTGGCCGAGGCCGAACGCCCGGGCCGCCTGGGCGATCCGATCGGGCCCGACGCGCAGCGACATGGCGTAGAAGTAGGTGTCGCAGGAGTTCTTGATCGCGTCGTTGAGGTTCTGCGGCCCGTGCCCGCCCTTCTTGTGGCAGTGGAAGAAGCGGCCGCCGAAGAACATGCCGCCGCCGCACGAGACGGTCTGGTCGGGGTCGATCCCCGCCATGAGCACGGCCAGGGCGGTCATCGTCTTGAAGGTGGAGCCGGGCGGGTAGAGGCCCGACAGGCACTTGTCGAGCAGCGGCTTGCGCTCGTAGCCCGCCAGCGCCCGGTACTCCGCGCCCGTGAGCCCGCGCACGAAGCGGTTGGCGTCGAACGAGGGCGCCGAGGTCATGCAGAGGATGTCGCCGGTGCGGCAGTCCATCATCACCGCGCCGCCGCTCTCCTCGCCGAACACCTCGAGCGCGCGGTTCTGGATGTCGACGTCGAGGGTGAGCTGTATCTCCTCGCCCGGGATCGCGGGGATGTCGCCCTCGTCATCGTGGCGCACTTCGCGGCCGTTGGCGTCGACCTCGACCTTGCGCGCGCCGGGCTTGCCGCGAAGCGGCAGGTCGAACGCCTTCTCGACGCCCTGCTTGCCCACCCGGAAGCCCGGATGAAGCATGATCGGATCGGGCTTGCCGCCGGTCTTCACGATCTCGTCGATGTCGTCCTTGTTCACCTTGGCCACGTAGCCGATCACGTGGGCGAAGGCGCCCCCATGGGGGTACACGCGCACCTCGCCCATGTCGGCGGTGACGCCGGGCAGCTCGGGCGACCGCACGTTGATGGCCGAGAACTGCTCCCAGCTCATGTCTTCCATGACCGAGACGGGCGCCCGCTTCGGCGCGGCGTTGATGTCGCGCAGCAGGCGACGCTGGCGCGCCTCGTCCAGCGGCACGTAGTGGGCCAGGGTCTTCAGGGTCGCCTCGGCGTCGACCCCCTTGTCGCGCGCGACGAGGAGCCGGAAGTTCGGGCGGTTGGCCGCCAGGATCGCCCCGTTCCGGTCGACGATCACGCCCCGCGGGGCCGGGGCCAGCTTGAAGTTGAACTGGTTGGAGGCGGCGAGCTTCTCGTACCGCTGCGTCTCGAAGAGCTGCAGGTAGGCGAGCCGGGCGCCCAGCGCGCCGAGCCCAAGCCCGGCGAAAGCGCCCAGCAGGATCGAGCGGCGATGGAACACGCCCTGCCGCTCGTTCACTTCCTCGAAGAAGATGGCGGGTTGCGTCATGCCCCTGCCCTCCCGCTCGCGCGAGATCCGCTCGGCGCCAGCGTACGTCCAAAGCCCGCGGGAGCAACCGGCTTGCTCATCGGAACCTCACGTCGGCGTCCTCGAACCGTTCGATGAGCCGGTCGGCGAAGGGATAGAGGACGACTGTGGCGAGGAATTGCCAGAACACCGCCACGGCGTCGGGCGCGTTCTGCGAGTTCAGCATCGTGAAGAGATAGCCGGCCCCCAGCGCCAGGAGGGTCGCCGCGCCGTACCACACCCACATCATGAGCCGGCTCTGGCCCGCCAGGATCGATCGCGACCCGAGCACGACGCCGTACGGCAGCAGCAGGCAGACGGCCCAGAACCCCAGCGGGCTGCCCCAGAGCAGATCCTGGTAGAGGCCGATGATCATCACGCAGATGGGCGCGAGCATCGAGGGCCGGATGTAGGCCCAGGCGAACACCACCGGCAGGGCGAAGACGGGCTCCGGCAGGCTGACGCCGAACACCCGGATGGGAAGGGCGAACAGGAAGGCGCCCGCCATCACCGCCAGCATCGGCAGCCCCAGCCACCGCCAGGGCGCCAGGCCGCGTGCTGCGGCGGAACTCACGGCGCGCCCTCCCGGGCGGCGGAGGGCGCCGCCTTCGCCGGCGGGGCCTTCGCAGGCGGGGTCTTCGGCGCAGGCGTCCGGGTGTTCGAAGCAGGCGGGGTTGCGGCGGGCGCGGCGCCCGCCGGTGGGACCGCGCCGGCCGGCGCCGTGGGCGTCCCAGCCGGCGCGGCCGGCGCCTCGATCGGCGGCGGCGGCAGCGTCGAGGCGCCCGGCGTGGGCGGCGGCGGCTCCACCTTGTCCAGCCCGGCGCGGTCGACGATCTGGGTGAAGTCCTGGAACAGCAGGATCCGGACGTAGTCCACCGGCGCCTTGTCCGAGGCCAGCACCACCCGCCAGCGGCCGTCCAGCCCCCTGACCGCGATGCCCACCGGCAGGCCCCGCGGCAGGACGCCGCCGTCGCCCGAGGTGACGATCCGGTCGCCCGCGCGTACGGCGTTCGTGCCCCGCAGATAGCCGAGCTGGGGATTGGGCCCGCCGTCCCCGGTCAGGATGGCGCGGGCGTTCGTGCGGTCGATCATGACCGGGGTGCGGGAGGCGGCGTCCGTCAGAAGCAGGACGCGGCTGGCGCCGTTGGTCACGCCGACGATGCGACCGACCAGGCCGTTCTCGCTCATCACCGGATTGCCGGGCCGGACGCCGGCCTCGCTGCCGATGTTGGCCAGCCGCGAATGGGCGAACGGGCCACGGGATTCCGTCACGATCCGCGCCGTGGCCATGGGGATCGGCGGGTCGGTCTTGAGGCCGAGGATCTGGCGGTACCGCTCGTTCGTGTCGCGCAGGGCGATGGCGACGTCGCGCCACTGCTGCATGTTCTTGAGCTCGGCGCGAAGCCGGCGGTTCTCGGACACCGCGAAGAAGTAGCCTCGAACGCCCTCGACCCCCTGCCCCGTCAGCCGGCCCGGCGTGGACAACGCATCGCCCACCGGCGCCATCACCTTGTCGGACAGGGTGCGCGGGTTGCCGTACTGGTCGGTGTCGAACGTCTCGCGGCGGTCGGACAGCAGGATCGCCACCGAGGCGATCAGCACCACGATGAAGACGATGCCCGCCGTCCAGGTCAGCGGGACCCTGAGTTCGCCGAGCGGGTTGTCCCTCAAGGACATCTCAGACTCCGCTCGCGCGCCTGTCCTACGCCAGAGTGGATTCCAGGACGCCCTTCATCCACTTCGGATGCTCGAGCACCTTGCCGCAGCCGAGCGCGACGCAGCTCAGCGGATCGTCGGCCACCGTCACCGGCAGGCCGGTGTGGTCGCGGATCTCGGCGTCGAGGCCCCGCAGCAGCGCGCCGCCCCCGGTCAGCATGATGCCCTTGTCGGCGATGTCGGAGGCGAGTTCCGGCGGCGTGGCTTCCAGCGCCATCTTCACCGCGTCCACGATCTGACCGACCGGCTCCGACAGCGCGTCGGAGGCCTGCTTCTCGCTGATGCGCACTTCCCGCGGCACGCCCTGCATCAGGTCGCGGCCCTTGACCTCGATCGACAGGCCCTCGCCGTCGGCGGGCGCGCGGGCGGTGCCGATCTCCTTCTTGATCCGCTCGGCGGTGGTCTCGCCGATCAGCAGATTATGGTTGCGGCGCATGTAGCTGATGATCGCCTCGTCCATCTTGTCGCCGCCGACGCGGACCGAGCGCGAATAGACGATGCCCGAGAGCGAGAGCACGGCCACCTCGGTGGTGCCGCCGCCGATGTCGACCACCATCGAGCCGGTGGGCTCGTGGATCGGCAGGCCAGCCCCTATGGCGGCCGCCATGGGTTCGTCGATCAGGCCCACGCGGCGGCCGCCGGCGTTCAGGCAGCTGTCGTTGATGGCCCGGCGTTCCACGGCCGTGGCGCCCGACGGCACGCACACGATCACCTTCGGGTTCACGAAGCCCTTTCGGTTGTGAACCTTGCGGATGAAGTACTTGATCATCTCCTCGGCGACTTCGAAGTCGGCGATGACCCCGTCCCGCATCGGGCGGATGGCTTCCATGTGGCCCGGCGTGCGGCCCAGCATCTGCTTGGCCTCGATCCCCACCGCGTGGACCACCTTGCGCCCGCCCACGTTGCGAAGCGCCACCACCGAGGGCTCGTTCAGCACAATCCCCTTGCCCTTCATGTAGATGAGCGTGTTCGCCGTGCCGAGGTCGATGGCGATGTCGTTCGAGATGGCGCCGAAGAGGGAAGAGATCATGCAGGGCCCTGAGGGGATAGGGGCTAATGACGCGTCCGACAGAGGGTCCAAGCCGACCGACCTGACGCCTGGAAGATGCGTCGAGTCGCTAGGCTTTGTCTGGCGGGCTTTGAAGTCCCTCTGCCCTGCCGAATCTCTCATTTCAAGGCTTAAAGAGCAGTGTGCGCTTTCGCGTCGCGCGCGAAATGCGCTGCGGCGCGGCGCCGCGGAAACACCGGATTTCCGTTGCAGCGCCGCAGGCGGGCAATCTACCGCTCGTTGAGCGGCAGGACCGAGAACCTGCGCTCGAGCCGAAGCAGGCTCAGCACGACAGCCAGACCGAAGACGGTGAGCAGCGCCGCGAGCAGGTGCGCACGGCCCCATTCGAGGGCTTCGACCGACTTGAAGATCTCGATCGACAGTACGTTCGAGACCCCCGGGATGGCGCCCCCGATCATCAGCACCACGCCGAACTCGCCGATGGTGTGCGCGAAGGTCAGGATGGCGGCGACGACGTAGCCGGGGACCGACAGCGGCAGGACGACGCGGGCGAACGTCTGCAGCCTGCTCGCGCCGAGCGTGGCGGCGGCGTCCAGGCTGTCCTCGCCCACGGCCGCGAAGGCGTTCCGCAGCGGCTGCACCGCGAAGGGCAGCGAGTAGAGGATCGAGCCGATCACCAGGCCCTCGAAGGTGAACGCCAGGGTGCGGAAGCCCAGCGCCTGCAGGGGGATCATCAAGGGGCTTTCCGGTCCCATGGCGATCAGCAGGTAGAACCCGAGGACCGTGGGCGGCAGGACGATGGGAAGCGCCACGAGCGCCGCCACGAACTCGCTCGCAAGCCCGCGCCTGCGCGCCAGCCACCACGCGAGCGGCGTGGCCAGGACCAGGAGGATCAGCGTGGTCACGCCCGCCAGCTTGAGCGTGAGCCAGATGACGGACAGGAGTTCGCTCACGGGATCTCGTACCCGTAGCGGCGGACGATGGCCTTCGCCTCCGGACCTTGCAGGAAGGCCACGAAGGCGCGGGCCGCGGCGTTGCCGGCGCCGCGGCGGAGCAGGACCGCCTGCTGCTCGATCGGCGCATGGAGACGGCTCGGGACGATCCAGCGCGAGCCGCGCCTCGCGTTGACCACCTGGGACAGGGCGACGAACCCGATCTCCGCGGCGCCGGTGTCGACGAACTGGTAGGCCTGGGTGATCGAGGCCCCCTGGACCAGCCTGCCCTTCAGCCGGCCCTCGAGGCCCAGGCTGCGCATGGTCTGCATCGCCGCGAGCCCGTAGGGCGCCGTCTTCGGATCGGCGATGGCGATCTTCTCGAAGCGACCCTGGCGCAGGACGTCGCCGCGCGGGTCCACAAACCCCGGAGCCTTCGAATAGAGCACCAGCCGTCCCACGGCGTAGGTGAACCGGCTGCCCGGCGCCGCGAGGCCTTGCGCCTCGGCCCGCTCCGGCCGCTCCCGGTCGGCGGAGAGGAACACGCCGTAGGGCGCGCCGTTGGCGATCTGGGTGAAGAACTGGCCCGAGGACCCGAAGCTCAGCGTCGCATCGTGGCCCGTCCGCGCCTTGAACCGCGCCGCGATCGCCTTGGCCGGCTCGGCGAAGTTCGCCGCCACCGCCACCTTCACCTCGGCGGCCCCGGCGGGACCCGCGAGCGCGGCGGCGGCGAGGAGCCCGAGCATCAGGCGGCGGAACATCGGGTTCTGTCTCAGGTCCATGCTGGAGCGGCAAGGCTTCATACCGGAGGACCGGCGGCCAGCGCGAGCGGCGTGTTCAGCCCAACGCGGTCAGCACCACGCCCAGGCTCGTGAGGACGCCGCCGATCCACTGGCGGGCGGACAGCCGTTCGCGGAAGAGGCGGCGGCCGACCGCCGCGGCGATGGGCGCCTCGATGACGCCCACGGCCCGCACGGGCGCCGCCGGCGCCAGCGCCAGGGCGGCGAACCAGCATGCCGAGGCGGCCGACCCGAACGCCCCCGCGCCCAGCGACGCCTTCCAGGATTCGCGGACGGCCCTCAGCGCCTGTGGCTGCATCACCGCCAGCGCGCCTCCGAGCAGCAGGGACTGCAGCCCCTGGGCGACGACGAGCCCGGCCAGGGCGGCGTAGATGGGATGGGCCGGCTCCAGCGCCAGTCCCGACTGCCGGTAGCCGTTGAGCGCGACCGCGAAGGCCGCGCCCGACGCCAGCCCCAGGGCGGCGCCCGCCGCGCTGCCGCGCAGGTCCGCGCGACGAGGCCAGCTCAGCACGAGCAGCCCCGCCGTTGCGACGAAGACGCCGGTCCAGGCGCCCGCCGAGAGCCGGTCGCCCAGCGCGATCCACCCCAGGACGGCGCCCAGGGGCAGCGAGGACTGCTGGAACACGGTCGCCACCGCAAAGCCCGACCGGCCCATCGCCAGCAGGAGAAATCCCGTGGCCGCGACCTGAGCCACCGCCCCGACGGAGACGCCGGCCAGGAAGCGCAGCGACGGGTCGGGCCGCGCGTCCGGCGTCAGCAGGACCGCCAGCGCGAACAGCCCGATCGAGAACGGCAGGCCGAACAGGAAGCGCACGAGCGTGGCGCCCCAGGGGCCCGCCTCGCCCACCAGGCCGCGCTGCAGCGCATTGCGCGCCACCTGCAGCGGCGCGGCCGCCGCCGTCAGCAGAATCCAGAGCATGCCTTGCTCCAATGCCCCCCTTCAGCGGAGGACAGGCCGCGGCGCGGCCAGGGTGACCGGGTTCGGGCGAGGCTTGTGGAGGCGGCAGGTTTGCCCACCGCCTTGCAGCGCTCGCCACCCTCCCCTCACGGGGAGGGAACGCGGCGTCAGAAGCCGCTGGCGACCTTGGCGCCAGGCGCGCTCTTCTCCTTGCGAGCGAAGAGGTTGTTGAGCGCGTTGACGTACGCCTTGGCCGAGGCCGTCAGGGTGTCGGTGTCGGCGGCGCTGCCGGTGGCGATCCGGCCATCGTCCTCGAGGCGGACGCTGACCTGGGCCTGCGCGTCGGTGCCCTCGGTGACCGCGTGCACCTGGAAGAGGCGCAGGATCGCATCATGCGGCACGACGGCGTGGATGGCGTTGAACACCGCGTCCACGGGGCCGTCGCCCTGCGCGTTGGCGCTCTTCTCCTCGCCGTCGATGGTGACGGTCAGGAAGGCCTCCTGCGGCCCTTCGGTGCCGGCGATGACGCGCAGGTGCTTGACCTGCACCTTGTCGGCGCTGCTCGCCAGGGCGTCGTCGACCAGGGCGATGATGTCGTCGTCGAAGACGTGCTTCTTCTTGTCGGCCAGATCCTTGAAGCGCTGGAACGCCTCGTTCAGCGCGTTCTGGCCCAGCTCGTAGCCCAGGTCCTTCAACTTCTCGCGGAAGGCGTGGCGGCCCGAATGCTTGCCCATCACCAGGTTCGACTCGATCTGGCCCACGTCCTCGGGCTTCATGATCTCGTACGTCTCGGCGTTCTTCAGCATCCCGTCCTGGTGGATGCCGCTCTCGTGGGCGAAGGCGTTCTTGCCGACGATGGCCTTGTTGAACTGCACCGGGAAGCCGGTGATGGCCGAGACGTAGCGGCTGGCGCGGGTGATGTGCTGGGTCTCGACGCCGGTGGCGAAGGGCAGCTTGTCGCCCCGCACCTTCAGCGCCATCACGATCTCTTCCAGCGCAGCGTTGCCGGCCCGCTCGCCTATGCCGTTGATGGCGCACTCGATCTGGCGCGCGCCGCCCTGGACGCCGGCGATGGAGTTGGCGACGGCCAGTCCCAGGTCGTTGTGGCAGTGGGTGGAGAAGATCACCTTGTCGGCGCCCGGCACGTTCGCGATCACGTCCCGGAACATGTCTGCGTACTCCGACGGATAGGAGTAGCCCACCGTATCCGGCAGGTTGATCGTGCCGGCGCCGGCCTTGATCGCCGCCTCGATGCAGCGCAGCAGGAAGTCGCGCTCGGTGCGGGTGGCGTCCTCGGCCGACCATTCCACGTCGCCGCACAGGTTGCGGGCCAGGGTGACCGATTTGGTCACCATCTCCAGCACCTGCTCAGGCTCCATCTGCAGCTTCCACTTCATGTGGACCGGGCTGGTGGAGATGAACGTGTGGATGCGGCCGCGCTTGGCCCGGCGGACCGCCTCGGCGGCGCGCTCGATGTCCGCGGCGCCGGCGCGCGCCAGGCCGCAGACCACGCTCTCGGTGACGATCTCGGAGATCGCGCGGACCGCCTCGAAGTCGCCGTTCGAGGCGATCGGGAAGCCGGCCTCGATGACATCGACCTTCATGTCCTCGAGGATCTTCGCCAGCTCCAGCTTCTCGTCGTGGCTCATGGAGGCGCCGGGCGACTGCTCGCCGTCGCGCATGGTGGTGTCGAAGATGATGACGCGGTCGCTGGCCGACGGCGGGGCGGCGGCGGGTTCGGATACGGGGTTGGTCATGTCTAACTCGCGGATTTCGGTTCGATGGGGCGGAGGTTCGTAAAGACCCCTGGTCGCCCGGCCGCGAGCTTGCGCGTGCCTAGAGAGGCGCCCAGGGGCGGCTAAGCCCCAGCGAGAGAAGAAGCAGGCTGTTCAGCCGCGTGCGCATGGCGGCGTCTGTACCGAAAGGGGCCTCCAGCCGCAAGTATCTTGCGGCGGATGCGTCGCTAGGCCGCCAGTTCGGCAAGAACCTTCCTCACGGCCGGCCGCTCGCGGATTCGCTCCCGGTGTTCGTGCACCCGGGGGAACTGCGCGGGATCGACCCCGTCGCCTTCGAGCCAGTCGGCGATGGTGAAGAGGTAGCCGTCGCAGACGGTGTGCTGGTCGCCCATGACGAAGGGCCCGCGGAAGAATTCGCGCTCGATCAGCGCGAAGCAATCGCCGACCGACTGCGGGACCTTGCGGCGCATGTCCTCGAACGAGCTCTCCTCGGTGGCCCAGCGATAGCCGCGGTGGCGGTGGGCGTGGGCGACGTGCACGGTCGAGGCCAGATAGCTCATGAACGAGAGGGCCTGCCCGTAAGCCCAGGGGTCCTCGGGCATCAGCTCGGCATGCGGGTAGGCGCGCGCCACCCAGGCCAGGATCGCGACCGTCTCCGTCAGCACCCCGTGCTGCGTGACCAGCGACGGCACCCGGCCCTTCGGATTGATCGCCAGATACTCCGGCTTCCGCTGGTCGCCGACACGGGCGTCCGTACGCACGGCCTCGTAGACCGCGCCCGCCTCCTCCAGCGCGATGTGCGAGGCGGTCGAGCACGAGCCGGGGGAATAGTAGAGCTTCATCATGATCCGTCGTCCTTCCCTCGCCGGGCCAGCCAGCCTCGCGCGTACCAGCCCAGCGCCAGCCATAGCGTGGCGACCACGGCCAGCTCCACCCAGTGGCGTCCGATCTCGCCGCGCAGGAGCCGGACCACGGAGGCGCCCGCGAACGCCGTCAGCGCGATCTTGGGCACGATGCCGATGCCGGTCCCGGCCACGAAGTCGCGCGCGCGCATCGGTGTGACGCCCGCCGCCATGTTCACGACGATGAAGGGCGCCGATGGCACGAGGCGCACGATCAGGCTGGCCAGGAAGCCGTTCTCGCCGACCAGCCGCATGAAGCGGCGGACGCCGTCGCCGGAGAACCGTTCGAGCACCCGGGCGCCCGCGGCGCGGCCCAGGTAGAAGCCCAGCAGCGCCGACACCATCGTCCCGATCCAGCTGTAGGCCGCCCCCGAGACCGGGCCGAACGCCACCACCGCGGCGGCGATGAGCACGATCTGCGGCGTCCCGATGAAGGCGAGCGCGGCGAACGCGGCCACCGCCAGCGGCAGGGCCCACGGGCCGCGGGCGGCGGTCAGCCAGCCCTCCAGCGTGCGTTCGGAGTCCACGCCCAGCAGCTGGGCGCCGAAGACGAACACGACGCCGACCCCGCCGAACAGGACGAACGAGACGGCCAGCGTCCGCCACGCCTGGGCGTCCATGTTCGAGAGGAAGGCGACGAGGCGGCGCATCGGCCCGACGGGTCGCCTGTTCGGCGACCACGGTCAACCCAGGGGGGCTGGCCGGATACGCGAGTCCGGTCTAGCTATGTCGCCATAGTTGTTGAGTGTCAGCGTTCCCTGCCGTCCCGGCAGCGCTGCCGTCGCGCTGGGGGGCGTCATGGCGACTTTTGTCTTCACTACGATCGAAGCAGCACAGGCGCTGGCGTTCAGCTCCAGCGACATCCTCACCGTCGAGGCCGGTTCGGCCACGCAGACGACGGTGATCTACAACGCAAACGGCACCTTCAACGTCACCATCGGGTCCACGACCCAGACGTTCGGCGCGGGCTTCAGCCTTGGGGCCAATGCGACCCGCGCCAATTTCCCGGACGGATCGAAACTCTGGGTGGGCAGCGCCGGCGGCGACAACATCCGCCTGACCGTTACCGCGACCACGGGCAGCGGCGGCGCCTATGGCGGGGCCGGCAACGACACCCTGGAGAGCGTGGGCGGCGGCTTCTGGCTGGTCCAGGGCAACCAGGGCGACGACCGCATCATCCTCAACGGCGGCAGCCAGACCGTCTACGGCGGGCAGGACAACGACTACATCTTCGTCGCCGGCGTCACGACCATCGGCTCGCGCAACTTCATGCAGGGGAACCGGGGCGAGGACACGATCATCGGCTCGGGCAATCCGGACACCATCCTGGGCGGCCAGGGGAACGACAACCTGACCGGCTCGGGCGGGCGGGATACCATCAACGGCAACCTCGGGGACGACGTTATCCTCGGGGCCGGGCTGATCGCCGGCGAGGGCGGCAACGACGTCATCACGGTGAACACCGGCATCGTCGACTCGCTCGTCAACACTCCCGTGATCTCGACCGTCTTCGGCGGCGACGGCGACGACCGCATCATCATCACGCCCAACGAGACCCCCGCGTCGCACCCGGGCGCGAGCGTCAACGGCGACGAGGGATCGGACTCGATCCTGGGCGGCAACGGCGCCGACACGCTGCTGGGCGGCGGAGGCGCCGACACGCTCGTCTCGGGCGGCTCGAACGCCGGCAACGATGTACTCGACGGCGGCGCGGGCAACGACGTCCTGTCGGCGCGCATCGGGTCCAACATCCTCCAGGGCGGCGCCGACAACGACCGGATCACCGGCGGCGACGGGGCCGACACCATCGACGGCGGGACAGGGCTCGACACCCTCACCGGCGACGTGGGACCTGGCTCGGGCTCGGACGTCTTCGTCCTCGACGATCCCTATTTCGCCCTGGAGCCGACAGGCCTGGACCGGATCACCGACTGGAGCGTCACGGACAAGCTGCGCCTGAGCTTCGTCGTGGGCCAGGCCTACAGCGAGACCAGCGCCGC
Organism: Phenylobacterium sp. T106; assembly: GCF_057219735.1. Lineage (NCBI taxonomy): Bacteria > Pseudomonadati > Pseudomonadota > Alphaproteobacteria > Caulobacterales > Caulobacteraceae > Phenylobacterium > Phenylobacterium sp. T106. Next base: position 716,301 of record NZ_JBXVWA010000001.1, read on the forward strand.
CGACTTCACCGCGGCGGTTCTGGCGGCGCAGAACACCTTCGCGGCCGGCGTCATAGAGGTCATGGCGATCCAGGTCGGAAGCGACGTCGTGCTGTTCGTCGACGGCGGCCGCAACACGGTCGAAACGGGCGCGATCCTGGTGGGCCGCTCGCTGGCGGACATCTCGGGCGCGAACTTCATCTGACGCCGCACGCGGACTTACGTATTTTCACGTTGCATTTTTACGCAACATGGGCGAGTTGTCGGGCTCCCGTTGCTTGAGGAGGCCCTTCCGTTGCCCGCGTACGCGTTCGACACGATCACGGCAGAGCAGGCGCTGAACATCCGCGCCGGCGACACGCTGACCTTCAACGGCGGCCCCGCGAACCGCGTCACCGTCGTCTACCAGTCGGTCGACCCCCTGGCCCTGTCGCCGGAACTCCCGCGCATTCTCGTCACCTTCGGCGGTCGCACGGTCGCATTCGGGACCGAACTCGCGCAGCTGTCACGCACCGGCGGACTGGTGATGGCCGACGGCAGCCGGCTCTACATCGGCGACACGGGCGACGAGCGCGCTTCGGGCGGCCCTGCGGACGACGCGGCCTACGGCGGCGCCGGCGCGGACACTCTGGACGGCGGCGACGGGCGCGATCTCGTCCAGGGCAACGGCGGCGACGATTCCCTGGTCGGCGGCGCCGGCGCCGACACCCTCTATGGCGGCCAGGGGGACGACGTCATCCTGACCGGCCGCGAAAGCCCCGGCCTGCCCGGCGAGCAGGGCGACTGGGCCCATGGCAACCTCGGCGATGACGAGATCATCGGCGGCGCGGGCCGCGACACGCTCCTGGGCGGCCAGGGCGATGACGTCATCGGCGGCGGGGATGGCGGAGACCTCCTCTTCGGCGACCGCGGCGACGACGAGATCCACGGCGGCCTGGGCGACGACACGCTCATGGGCGGCGACGGCGACGACAACCTCTCCGGAGGCTTCGGGCAGGACCTCATCTACGGCGGCGACGGAAACGACCGCCTGGCCGCGCAGGGTCCCGAGGCCGTCACCCTGGCGGGCGAAGCCGGCGACGACACCCTGACGGCGGCCAGCGCAGGCAGGGACAAGCTGCTGGGCGGGGCCGGACGCGATCGGTTCGAGATCATCGGCAAGACCATGCCGTCGGCGGGCGCCGACGCCGAGATCCTGGACTGGGAAGCGCACGACTCGCTCCACTTTCCGGAGGTCAGCATCTTCGTCGCCGACGGCGGCGGCTCGATCCTGCCGCGCAGCTATTCCGAGTTCGTGGCGGCCGACTACGCCCAGGCGCTCTCGATCGCCAACGAGCACATCTCGGCGGCCGGGGCGAAGTATGTGGCGGCGCAGGTGGGCGGCGACGTCTACGTGTTCGCCGACCTGGGCGACCCGGCCGACGGCGCGGACGTCTCGGTCCTGCTCGTCGGCCGCACCCTGGCCGACATCTCGCTGAACAACTTCGGCTGACGGAGAGCCCGAAGGCCCGGCGCGCGGCGAGCCACCGCGCCCGGGCCACTTCGCGCCAAGCGGCGGTTTGAATGCGGCGCAGCATGGGTTATGTCCGCGGCCGTCCAACCCTTAAGGCCGGGAGCTCATCCGCCATGTCCCTGGAGTCCGCCGCGCTCGCCCGCGTGAAGCCGTCCGCGACCCTCGCGGCCGACGCGAAGGCCCGCGAGCTGAAAGCCCAGGGCAAGGACGTCATCGGCCTGGCTGCCGGCGAGCCCGACTTCGACACGCCGGACAACATCAAGGACGCCGCCATCAAGGCGATCCGCGACGGCAAGACCAAGTACACCAACGTCGACGGCATCCCCGAGCTGAAGGAGGCCATCTGCGCCAAGTTCTACCGGGAGAACGGCCTCACCTATAAGCCCAGCCAGATCAACGTCTCGCCGGGCGGCAAGCCGGTGATCTGGAATGCGCTGCTCGCCACGCTGAACCCCGGCGACGAGGTCATCGTCCCGACGCCCTACTGGGTGAGCTACTGGGACATCGTGCTGCTGGCCGGCGGCGAGCCGGTCGCGCTGCCGACCAGCGCGGAGACGAACTTCAAGGTCCGGCCGGACGACCTCGAGCGCGCGATCACGCCGAAGACCAAATGGATCATCCTGAACTCGCCCTCGAACCCGTCGGGCGCGGCCTACACGCGGGCCGAGCTGCGCGCCCTCGCCGACGTGCTGCTTAGGCACCCGCATGTGTGGATCCTGACCGACGACATGTACGAGCACCTGGTCTTCGGGGATTTTGAATTCTCGACGATCGCCCAGGTCGAGCCGGGCCTCTACGAGCGCACCCTGACCATGAACGGGGTCTCCAAGGCCTACGCCATGACCGGCTGGCGCATCGGCTACGCCGGGGGCCCCGAGCCCCTGATCAACGCCATGCGCAAGGTCATGAGCCAGACCACCTCGAACCCGGCGTCCATCTCGCAATGGGCGGCGGTCGAGGCGCTGAACGGCACGCAGGCCTTCATCAAGCCCAACGCCAAGCTGTTCGAGCAGCGGCGCGACCTGGTGGTCTCGATGCTCAACCAGGCCCGCGGCATCCACTGCCCGACGCCGGAAGGCGCGTTCTACGTCTATCCGTCGGTGGCCGGCCTGATCGGCAAGACCGCGCCGTCGGGCAAGGTCATCGGCTCGGACGCGGACTTCGCCGTCGAGCTGCTGGAGACCGAGGGCGTGGCCGTGGTCCACGGCGCGGCCTTCGGCCTCTCGCCGCACTTCCGGGTCAGCTACGCCACGGCCAACAGCGTGCTGGAGGACGCCTGCCAGCGCATCCAGCGGTTCTGCGCCAACGTGAAGTAGGCGCCGCCGTCAGGGCTGCATCCCCGGGTTCCACGCCGGGCGGAACTCGCCGTCGATCAGCCAGCGGATGGGTCCGGCCAGCGACTGGATGACCTCGACCATGAACGTCAGGTCGAGGTTCTCCAGGGTGTCCGTGGGCTGGTGGTAGGTGGGCGGGATCGGCCAGGCGCTGATGGTCTGGGCGACCACGCCCTTGCGGGCGAGCTGGTAGTTGTCCGAGCGCTGGAAGAAGTTCTGCTCGGGGTAGCGATCGGGGACCAGCGAGGCGCCCTGCGCCCTCAGCGCGGGGCCGAGGTCGGTGCGCTCCCAGCCCGTGAGCATCAGCGCCTTCCGGTCCTTGGGGTCCGGCACGCCGATCATCTCGAACTCGAGGTTGGCGACCAGCGTCGACAGCGGAACCGGCGGGTGCGCCAGGAAGTACCTGGCGCCGTGCCCGCCTTCCTCTTCGCAGCCGAACAGCGCGAACTGGACGGTGCGCTTCGGCGCGCGTCCCGAGGCCAGCATGCGCGCGAACTCGACGACGGCCGCCGTGCCCGAGGCGTCGTCGTTGGCGCCCGGATAGACGACCCCGCCCCGGACGCCCACGTGGTCGTAGTGGGCGCTCAGCAGCACGGCCTCCTGGGCGCGGCCCGCCTTGGTCCGGCCGGGGATTGCGGCGAGCACGTTGTAGGTGGTCCGTTCCACGGGCGCGCCCCGCGGCGCCGCGAGCCGCGCGACCTGCCCCTCCAGCGCCCGAAGCTGCGCCAGCGCTTCGGGCCGCGCGAAGATGACCGTCGGGCCCTTGGTCTGGGCCGCGACGGGCGGCTCCTCCACACCCAGGATCTGGACGCCCCGGGGCCCGCGCTCGGCAAGCTGGTCCCAGGCCCGCAGAACGCTGTCCGGCGCGGGGGCGATCACGGCCGCGGCGCCCGCACGCAGGAACACGCCCACCGCCTTCGGATCATAGGGCGCCTCGTACAGGGCCACCTTGCCGGCCGCCGCCTCGGGCGCCGCGAGGCCCACGCGCACCAGCGGCGCTTCGATGGCGTCCGCCGGGTCGACCGTCACGATCTCGCGGCCCTGCGTCAGGGTCAGCCCGCCCACCGCGAGACTGGGCGGCGACGCGTAGGTGGGCGTTCGGAACGTCACGGCCTGCAGGTAACCGCCCCCAGGGGCTGCGCCCTTGACCCGGTAGCGCTTCAGCCGATCGGCCAGGTAGCGGGCCGCCGCGTTCTCGTCGGCCGTGCCGCAGGCGCGTCCGCGCATCTTCGGATCGGCGAGGTGACGCATGGTTTCGGTGACGCAGTCGGCGCAGACCTTTGCAGTGCGCGCCGGGGCTGCGGCGGCCGGCAGGGCAAGGCCAAGCGCCGCCGCAATCAACACGAAGACCTTCACGCCGCCTCTCCAGTCCGCCCACGACGGTTGAGCGGACTGTCATGGCAGACCGTCGGGCGGAGTGGCTAGTGCTTCGCGCGCCAGCCGGCCTTCGCGGCCTCGCGGGTCAGGTTCAGGCAGACCTTGTCACCTTCGATGTGGTCCACCCAGGTCAGCGGGATCAGGTGATGCTTGAGACCCGCGCCCATGTCGAACTTGGCAAGCTCGATGTCGGCGCCGAAAACCTGATCGACACGGCCGACGTGCCCGCCGTCCGAGCCGACGACTTCCATGTGTTCCTGGATCTCCGAAGTCTGGATCATGCGCGTCTCCTCGTCATAGGCTGCAGGCCTAACGAGCATGATCCGACGAAGGTTTCCGTGGCGGACCCGATCAACCTGAACAAGGCGCGCAAGGCGCGGGCGCAGACCGCGCGCAAGGCCGAGGCGGCCGCGAACCGGGTGAAGTTCGGCCGCCCCAAGGCCGAGACGGCCGTCTCGAAGCTCGAGGCGGAACGCGCCCGCCGCGAGCTGGACGGCAAGAAGCGGGACTAGGCGGCCTTCGGCAACGCGCCGTCGCGCACCTCGGCGGGGATCGCGTCGTACCAGGTGGCGGGCGTGATGCCGAGGCGCTTGCGGGCGGCGTCCAGCGGCTCGGCCATGATGCGCTCGTAGTCCTCGCCCAGCAGCCACTTGGCGGCCTTGCCGCGCTGGTAGCCCTGCCAGATCGCCTTCGTATAGGGGTAGTCCTTCGACTTCCGCGCGCGCGTCCAGGCGCCGAAGGCGATCAGCGCCCAGCCGAGCCCGCCGGTCTGGGCGAACGAGAACGCCACCAGACACGCCTCGCCTAGGGCGTCGCGATGGTAGCCCGAGAGGATGTGCCAGATGTCGTGGACGTCGCGGGTCCGCCGGCCGAACCAGGCGTAAGGGTGCTGCTCCTCGATCTCGTTGCCGCCTTCGCGGCTCACGTCGGCGAGGCCTTCGGCCGAAAGATGTTCCGAACGGATGAACTCGCGGTAGGCGGCGCCGACGCTGCCGGCGGGCAGGCTGTCCAGCCAGGCGTCGTCCATCAGCTTCCTGGCGAACTCCTCGCGGGCGTAGGCGATGCGGCCGCCGTGGGTCGTCTGCAACAGGCGCTGATAGCCATTGGCCGTGGACCGGCCATTGAGCGCCCGCATGATCTCGAAGACCTGGTGGGTGTCGTCCTTGTCGGCCAGCAGCTTCTGCAGCGCACGCCAGGCGTGGCCCCAGCGCATCTTCGCCGCGTCCCAGCGCGGTTCGTCGGGGCGGAAGTCGGTGGTGGTTTCGGCGGCGAGGGTCATGGGGGCGTGGCGCTCGTGGCTCGATGTGAACAGTGTCCAGATAAAATGACGCCTCCGTCAGGTTTTGGCAAGAGGGCTGTATCGGCGTAAGCGAAAGCCGTAAACGCAAGCCCATGGCGATGCTGAAGAAGCGCTCCGTCCAGCTGTCCGGCCACGCGACCTCCATCGCGCTGGAGCCGGAGTTCTGGGCCGTGCTGGACGAAATGGCGCGGCAACGCGGGTCCAGCCTCGCCGCCCTCATCGCAGCCATCGACCGCGACCGCGGCGACCGCCCGCTCGCCAGCGCGTGCCGCGTGGCGGCGCTGATGTTCGCGCAGCGCCACGAACCCGGCGGGAGCTGAAACCATCCCGCGCACGCGACGCGCCTTAAGCGGCGGGCGCGATGTGCTACATATGTTCCGATGCCCGACACCGACTCGATGGACCTGTTCGGCGGTCCGCCCGCCCCGCGTATCTCCGACCTCGCCCGCGCCGACGCCCGGCCGGCGGACTATCTTGCCGGCCTGAACCCCGAGCAGCGCGCCGCCGTCGAGGCGGTGGAGGGGCCGGTGCTGGTGCTGGCTGGCGCGGGCACGGGCAAGACGCGCGTGCTCACGACCCGCCTGGCGCACATCCTGGCCACCGGCCGCGCCCGGCCCTGGGAACTCCTCGCCGTCACCTTCACCAACAAGGCCGCGCGCGAGATGCGCGAGCGGATCACCGCCATCATCGGCCCCTCGGCCGAGGGGCTGCGCTGGCTGGGCACCTTCCACTCGATCGCCGCGCAGATCCTGCGCCGCCACGCCGAGCTTGTGGGCCTGAAGTCGAACTACACGATCCTCGACACCGACGATCAGGAGCGGCTGATCCGGCAGATCCTCGAGGCCGAGAACATCGACCCCAAGCGCTGGCCCGCCAAGCTGCTCGGGGGTCTGATCGACCAGTGGAAGAACCGCGGCTGGCGGCCCGATCAGCTGCCCGCCGCCGAGAGCCAGCAGTTCGCCAACGGCCGCGGCCAGGCCCTCTACCGGCTGTATCAGGAGCGCCTGCGCATCCTCAACGCGTGCGACTTCGGCGACCTCCTGCTGCACAACCTCACGATCTTCACCAGCCAGCCGGACGTCCTGGCCGAGTACCACAACCGCTTCCGCTACATGCTCGTGGACGAGTACCAGGACACCAACGTGGCCCAGTACCTGTGGCTGCGCCTCCTGGCCCAGAAGAGCCAGAACCTCTGCTGCGTGGGCGACGACGACCAGTCGATCTACGGCTGGCGCGGCGCCGAGGTGGACAACATCCTGCGGTTCGAGCGGGACTTCCCGGGCGCCAAGGTGGTCCGCCTGGAGCGCAACTACCGCTCGACGAGCCACATCCTGGCCGCCGCCTCGGGCCTAATCGCCACCAACAAGGGCCGGCTCGGCAAGACCCTGTGGACCGAGGCCGAGGGCGGCGAGAAGGTCATCGTGCGCGGGGTCTGGGACGGCGAAGGCGAGAGCCGCCTGATCGCCGACGAGATCGAGACGGCCAAGCGGCGCGGTCGCCGCTTCTCCGACATCGCCATCCTGGTGCGCGCCGCCTTCCAGATGCGCGCCTTCGAAGAGCGGTTCGTGCTGCTGCAGATTCCCTATGTGGTGATCGGCGGGCCGCGCTTCTTCGAACGCGCCGAGATCCGCGACGCCATCGCCTACCTGCGCCTGATCCAGTCCGAGGACGACGACCTGGCCTTCGAGCGGATCGTCAACCAGCCCAAGCGCGGCATCGGCGACACCACCGTGCAGAAGTTGCTGCAGGTCGCCCGGCTGGGCGGGGTCACGGCCATGACCGCGGCGCGCCAGCTGGTGCTGACCGACGAACTGCCGGCGCGGACCCGGACCGCGCTCGGCGGCTTCCTGCGCGATATCGACCGCTGGCGCGGACAGAGCGAGCACGTGGCCCACGCCCGGCTCATGGAGACCGTGCTGGAGGAAAGCGGCTACACGGACATGCTCAAGCTCGACAAGTCGCCCCAGGCGCAGGGGCGGCTCGAGAACCTGAAGGAGCTCGTGCAGTCGATGGGCGGCTACGAGACCCTGCAGGCCTACCTTGAGCACGTCTCGCTGGTGATGGAGCTGGAGCGCGGGCCGCAGGCGGACTCCGTCCAGGTGATGACCCTGCACCAGGCCAAGGGGCTGGAGTGGCCGCTGGTGTTCCTGCCGGGCTGGGAGGAAGGCGTCTTCCCCTCGCAGCGTTCGATGGACGAGAAGGGCGAGAAGGGCCTCGAGGAGGAGCGCCGGCTGGCGTACGTGGGCATCACCCGCGCCCGCGAGGAGGCGCGGATCAGCTTCGCCGCCAACCGCCAGGTCTACGGCCGCTGGACCAGCCAGCTCCCCAGCCGCTTCGTCGACGAGCTGCCCCCCGGCCACGTCGAGGCCAGCTCCGAGACCGGCTACTACGGCGGCGGCCCGGGCATGCAGCAGCACGGCAGCCGCTGGGACGCCGACCCCAACTTCGGCGGCGGCTACGAGAGCCCCGGCTGGCGCCGCGCCCAGGCCAACCAGTACCGCGGCAGCCATCCCGGCCGGCAGGCGGTGATCGAGGGCGACGGCCGCCTGGTGGCCACCTCGGACAGCTCGGCCGGCAGCGACTTCAAGCGCGGCGACCGCGTCTTCCACCTGAAGTTCGGCTACGGCCTCGTCCGCGGGGTCGAGGGCAACAAGCTCACCGTCGACTTCGACAAGGCCGGCGAGAAGAAGGTCATCGACAGCTTCGTGGAGAAGCAGTGATGGCGGCGATGTACATGATGGCGAGCCCACGGCACGGCACCCTCTACGTCGGGGTCACAAGCAGCCTCCTTAGGCGAGTGTCTCAACACCGCGAGGACATCTTCGACGGCTTCACGAAGCGGTACGGCGTGAAGCGCCTCGCTTGGATCGAATGGCACGACGAAATCGAGGCGGCGATCCATCGTGAGAAGCGCCTGAAGAAGTACAAGCGCGAGTGGAAGATCAACCTGATCGAGCGCGACAATCCAGAATGGGCAGACCTCTTCCCCCAGTTCTTCAGGGCCGAGGGTCCGCTCTCCCATCTGCAGGCGCGGCCACCTTCGATGTAGTCCGTCATGGCCCGGCTTGTCCGGGCCATCCATGAACATCGTTATGGATGGGCGACCCGAGACGTTCGGCGGCCCGGGTCCTCATCACGACCGCCAGCGATCATGGATCGCCCGGATGAACCGGGCGATGACATTTCACCGCCATGGCCTGGCTCGTCCGGGCCACTGCGAGCCGGCCGCTTGGGCGCCGCGCCCAGTGGATCCCCCGGGCGAGCCGGGGGATGACGGGAAGCCGGGCAAGTTTTTTTGGTGGCCTAAGCCCGCGCCTTGGCGTCTCCTCCGGTCGAGCTTGAGGGGAGTCTCGCGCGGATGCCGATCGCGGCGGCCAGGGTGTATTCCGACGGTCATCGGCTGCGCCACCTTCGGCTGCACGAGCCCGAGGATCGGCCGATCCAGCCGCACCAGTTCGCCTGGATCGGGCTTGTCGACCCCACCGAAGACGAGCTCCGCGTCCTGCAGGACCGGTTCAACCTGCATCCGCTGATCATCGAGGACGTGCTCTGCGAGCATCCGCTGCCCAAGGTCAGCGTCTATGGCGAGCAGGTCTTCGTCGCCGCGCGGACCGGGCGGCTGGAGGGCGAGGAGATCATCTACGGCGAGACCTGCGCCTTCCTCTGCCGCAACATCGTGATCACCATCCGCAAGGGCTCGGACCGGGGCTTCACCGAGGTGCGGCGGCACCTGGAGGGCGCGCCCACCCTGCTGCGCAACGGCATCGCCTACGTCCTCTACTCGATCCTCGACTTCATCGTGGACAGCTACCAGCCGATCGTCGACGCGATCGAGGAAGAGGTGCTGGAGATGGAGCGGCGCGCGCTGGACGCGTTCCTGAGCCGAGAGGACGTGACGCACATCTTCAACCTGCGCCAGTCGCTGGTCCGGTTCCGCCGCGTGCTGGGCCCGATGGAGGAGGTGTGCGCCCGGCTCGAGCATCTGCACATGCCGTTCATGGACCCGGCGATCCGGCCCTACTTCCGCGACGTGGGCGACCACGTCCGGCGGGTCTCCAGCGCCATCGAGCAGCTCCGCGACGTGCTGTCGTCGGTGTTCGAAGTCGCCAACCTCTTCGAGAGCCAGCGGCAGAGCGCCATCACCCGCCAGCTCGCCGCCTGGGCCGGGATACTGGCGGTGCCCACGGCCGTGGCGGGCATCTACGGCATGAACTTCGAATACCTGCCCGAGCTGCAGTGGAAGTACGGCTATTTCGCCGTCCTCGGCTTCGTGGTGACGGTCATGCTGGCGCTCTACTTCGTCTTCCGCCGCGCGAAGTGGCTCTGACCGGCTGAGCCGCAACCAATCGCCGCGATGCGCGCTTTGCCGCCGATGCGGATGTTGCGAAACGATGACCTTCGGCGACTGGCTCTGGGCCTCCCCATCGCCTGCGCCACCGGGCTCCTCCTCGGCGGCGCCCTGCAGCCCACGCTCGACGAGCGCGAGGCGGCCGGACCCCAGATCCTGATGGGCGAAAGCGGTCCGCGCCGGATGCTCGCCGCCGACGACGCCGGCGTCGCGCGCTACGCCGGAAGCCTGCCCGACTATGTGGTCGGAACCGATGCGACGCGGCCGGCGTACGAGCCTGCCGTCCACGCCGAGGACGCCGCGCTCGACCACGACGCGGAGACCCGCGGCGACGTGATGGCCTACGAGGATCCCTCGCCGGTCACGATGGCGTCCTACGTCGAGCCCCCGCGGGAGGAGCCGATCTATCCTTCGATGCGCGGGAACACGCACTACGAGGGCGACCTGCCCGCGCCGCCGCCTCCTCCGGCCGATCTGGACAGCGAAGCCGTCATCTCCGGCTGATCCCTCTCGCCTTCGCGCGCGCCAGCCGCTAGAGCCTCGCGCCCATGACCGACGAGGCCGTTCAGATCATCGCCCGCGGCCCCCGCGCCGACGCCGAAGCCGCCGCGGCGGCGCTCGAGGCCGACCCCGCCACCGAGGCCCTCACCTTCTCGATCCTGGAAGAGGACGAGGACCGCGACGTCTGGCGCATCGACGCCTTCCCCAACGAGGCCGGCGAGCAGGCGGCGATCTCCCGCGTGCTGGGCGGCTGGCCGACCCTGCGCGTGGTCACCGAGAAGCTGGCCGACGCCGACTGGCTGGCGATGGCGCTCTCGGGGCTGCCGCCGGTGCGCGCGGGCCGCTTCTTCGTCTACGGCGCGCACGACCGGGGACTGGCCCCCGCGAGCACCGTCAATCTGCGCATCGAGGCGGGGGCGGCGTTCGGCACCGGCCACCACGGCACCACGGTGGGCTGCCTGCAGGCCTACCACGACCTCCTGAAGGCCCGCCGGTTCGAGCGCGTGCTCGACGTCGGTTGCGGCACCGGGGTGCTCGCCATCGCCGCCGCGCGGACGGGCTCGCGCATCGCGGTCGGCACCGACATCGACGGCCCTTCGGTGCGCATCGCCAACGAGAACGCCGCGCTCAACCGCGCGCCGGCCCGCTTCGTCCACGCCTCCGGGCTGAACCATGCGCGGGTCCGGGACGACGGGCCCTACGACCTGGTGTTCGCCAACATCCTCGCCCCGCCGCTGGTGGCGCTGTCGCAGGACATCCGGCTGGCCCTGAAGCCCGGCGGGGTCGCCATCCTGTCGGGCCTGCTGCGCACCCAGGAGCGGCGCGTTCTCGCCGCCTACCAGTCGAAGGGGTTCCGGCTGGTCCGGCGGCTGCATCGCGACGCCTGGGCGACCCTGGTGCTGAGGCGCGGCTGAGGCCTCAGCCCACCGCCTTCTTCGCCCCCAGCTCGGCCAGCCAGTGGCGGGTGCGGTCCTTGACGAGGTCGGCGAGCCCGAGCGGCGTCAGTTCTTCGCCGTCGATGCGCTCCAGCACCTCGTAGGTGAAGGCCCCTTCGCCGTGCGCCGTCCACGCCGCCTGCATCGCGCGGTTCATGTGCGCGCCCTGCTTCAGCGAGAACCAGATCGAGTTCTGCGCGGGGCCGATGTTGCGTGCGCCCGCCACCCAGGTCTCCCCGGTGGCGGCGCACCGGATCGCGTAGACGCCGGCGACGGAGCCTCGCTCCTTGAAGTCCCGGATGGCCTCCCGGCGCGCCGACTTGTCCATCACGCCGGCCTCCGGCGCAGCGCCAGGACGCCGAAGAAGGCGAGCAGGCCGATCGGGCCGAACATGAAGGTCAGCGCCAGGCACGGCAGCACCATCCAGTGCGGAATGTTCCGACGCCCCGCGATCTCGACCTGCCACGCGCCCACGAACAGGTCGAACGCCAGGAAGTGGGTCCAGCCGATCGTCGCGCCGAACGGATTGCCCAGCAGGGCGACCACGCCGGCGAGCGTGGTGTAGTCCGGCATGCCCGCCGGCCGGCCGCTGTCGGCGCCGACTCCCAGCATGCCGCCGACCAGCGCCGCCAGGTAGACGGCCGCCAGCGCCGCGACGACCACGCGGGCGGCCAGCACCGCCAGGTCCCGCCGCGGCGGCGCGAGGGCCAGCGCTGCCCAACCGGGAAGGGCGGCGAAGTTGACGATGCTGAATATCTGCTCGGGTGACATGGGCCCCTCCCCGCCCTCCCATGCGCCCGGACGGCCGCCGAGTCAATTATACCCGGATAAATTGGCGCGCCGAGAGGCCTTTGCTCCGCCCCGGGGAACCGCTTACATCCCCGCCATGCGACAGACCTTCGACGAAAGCACCGATCCCTCGTTCGGCCCCCGCCACGTGCCGCTGATCCGCCAGGCCATGGCCCAGCAGGGCCTCGACGGCTTCCTGGTCCCGCACGAGGACGAGCATCAGAACGAGTACCTGCCGGCCGCCAACGACCGCCTCGCCTGGGCCACCGGCTTCACCGGCTCGGCCGGCGCGGCGGTGATCCTGAAGGACAAGGCCGCGGTGTTCGTGGACGGCCGCTACACGCTGCAGGTCCGCGACCAGGTCGACACCGGTCTCTTCGAGATCCGCGACCTCGTGGAAGGCGGCGTGCCGGCCTACCTCGAAAGCGCCGCGGCGCGGGGCCAGCGCATCGGCTACGACCCGCGCCTGCACAGCCCCGACGCGCTTTCGCGGCTGCGCGACGCCGCCGCCAAGGCGGGCGCAGAGCTGGTGGCGGTTAACGACAATCCCCTGGACCGCGCCTGGGGCCAGTCGCGCCCGCCGCAGCCGCAGGCGCCAGTCGTGCCCCATGCGCTGGAGTTCGCCGGCGAGGAGTCGTCGGCCAAGCGTGCGCGGGTCGGCCAGCTGGTCGGCGGCAAGGGCGGCGACGCCGCGGTGCTCACCGCGCCGGCCTCCATCGCGTGGCTGTTCAACGTGCGCGGCGGCGATGTCATCCGCTCGCCCCTCCCGATCGGGCAGGCCATCCTCGCCAAGGACGGGACGGCGCGCCTCTTCCTCGATCCCGCCAAGGTCACCCCCGACCTGCCGGCCTGGCTCGGCAACCAGGTGCGGCTCGAGACGCCCGACGACCTCCCCGCCGCCCTGGCGGAGCTGAAGGGCAAGAGCGTGGTCGTCGATCCGGCGCAGTCGTCGGCCTGGTACTTCGACACCCTGGCCGAGGCCGGTGCGAGCGTGATCCGCGCCGAGGATCCCTGCGCCCTGCCCCGCGCCTGCAAGAACGCCGTCGAGATCGAAGGCGCCCGCCGCGCCCACGTCCGAGACGGCGCCGCCCTGACGCGCTTCCTCCACTGGGTCGCGACGGACGGCCAGCAGAGCCCACCCGACGAGGTCGAGGCGGTCACCCGGCTGGAAGGCTTCCGCGAGGCCACGGGCGCGCTGAAGGACCTGTCCTTCGACACCATCGCCGGGGCGGCCTCCAACGGCGCCATCGTCCACTACCGGCCGACGCAGCGGCTCAACAAGCGGACCGAGCAAGGCTCCCTGCTCCTGATCGACTCCGGCGCCCAGTACCTGGACGGCACCACCGACGTGACGCGCACGGTCGCCATCGGCGAGCCGAGCGCCGAGATGCGCGAACGCTTCACCCTGGTGCTGAAGGGCCATCTCGCCCTGGCCGCGATCCGCTTCCCCGCGGGCACGACAGGGTCGGCCATCGACGTGCTCGCCCGCCAGGCGCTGTGGATGCACGGCCTCGACTATGACCACGGCACCGGGCACGGCGTCGGCAGCTACCTGGGCGTCCACGAGGGCCCGCAGCGGATCTCGAAGGCGCCCAACAGCGTCGCGCTGCGGCCCGGGATGATCCTCTCCAATGAGCCCGGCTACTACAAGGAAGGCGGCTACGGCATCCGCATCGAGAACCTGCAGGTGGTGACCGAGGCCGAGGCGATCCCCGGCGGCGAGCGCCCAATGCACGGGTTCGAGACCCTGACGCTGGCGCCCATCGACCGGCGCCTGATCGTGGCCGACATGCTGACCCCCGCCGAGCGCGCCCAGCTCGACGCCTATCACGCCCGCGTGCGCGACCAGATCGGGCCGCTGCTCGAACCCGAGGTGCGGGCCTGGCTTGAAGCCGTGACGGAGCCTCTCTGATGACCGAGCCCAACGCCGCGCAGGCCGAGTACTGGAACCTGAGCGCCGGCCCCACCTGGGCCGCCATGCAGGCGCCGCTCGATCGCCAGCTCGCCCCGCTCGGGCGGGCGGCGATGGCCGCGCTGGACCCGAAGCCGGGCGAGGCGATCCTCGACGTCGGCTGCGGCGCAGGCGAGACCACGCTGGAGCTCGCAGGCCGCGTCGCCCCCGGCGGATCGGTCACCGGGCTCGACATCTCGGGCACGCTGCTCGATGTGGCGCGCCAGCGGGCGGAGGGCGTCGGCGGGGTGCGCTTCGTCGAGGCCGACGCCCAGACCTACGGCTTCGAGGCGGGCGCCTTCGACGGTCTCTTCTCCCGCTTCGGGGTCATGTTCTTCGCCGATCCCGTCGCGGCCTTCGCCAACCTGCGCCGCGCGCTGAAGCCCGGCGGCCGGCTCGCGTTCATCTGCTGGCGCGACCCGTCGGAGAACCCGATCATGACCCTGCCGATGCAGGCGGCCCTGGCGCACGTGCCGCCGCCCGCGCCGCCGACGCCGGGCGCGCCGGGCCCCTTCGCGTTCGCCGACGGCGACCGGGTTCGCGGCATCCTCGCGGACGCCGGCTTCCGCGATGTCGCGCTCACGCCGCACGCCGAGAAGGTGGGCGCGGGCGACCTGGAGACCTCGGTCGGGCTCGCGCTCAAGGTCGGACCGCTGGGCGGCCTCTTGCGCGAGAACCCGGACAAGGCCGGGGTCGTGATCGACGCCGTGCGCGCCGCGCTGGCCCCCCACGTGGGCCCGGAGGGGCTGCGCCTCGACTCCGCCACCTGGATCGTCACGGCCCGCGCCCCCTGACGCGGCGTCCGCCGCCGGTCACATGCCGCGGCGGACGGGGACCAGGTCGGGGAACTGCGGCTCGCGGCCCTCTTGCCTGGCCTTGAAGGCCTCGGCCATGTGCGGTCCGGCGAACATGCCGGCCTGCCAGACGCCCAGATAGTCGAGCGAGGCGGCCGTCCCGTGCTCGCGGGCGTAGTTGATCATCACCTTGGAGCCCGCGACGGCCAGCGGAGCCTTGCCGGCGATCTCGGCCGCCGTCGCCAGCGCATGCGCCACCACCGCCTCGTGGTCTGGCAGGACGGCGTTGACCAATCCGATCGCCTGCGCCTGCGCGGCCGGCAGGCGGCGGCCCGTGTAGGCGAGCTCGCGAACCCAGCCCTGGGGGATCAGGCGGCACAGCCGCGGGAAGGTGCCCGCGTCGGCGGTCATGCCGATGTTGATCTCCTGCACGCAGAAGAAGGCGTCGGCGCTCGCGTAGCGGATGTCGCACGCGCTGGTCAGGTCCACGCCGCCGCCCACGCAGCCGCCCTGGATCGCCGCGATCACCGGCACGCGCGCCTCGTCGAGGCACGAGAAGGTGTCCTGGAGCGAGCGCAGGTGGTGGCGCGAGGCCTCGGCCGCCGACCACCGGTCGCCCCCGTGCCCGCCTCCCTCGCCCACGCCCGAGAAGTTCTGCAGGTCCATCCCCGCCGAGAAGTGCTTGCCGGTCGAGGAGATGACGATCGCCCGGGCGCGGGCGTTGTCGTCGATGTCGCGCACGATGGCCGGCAGTTCGCTCCAGAACGCGCGGTTCATCGCGTTGAACGCCTCGGGCCGGTTCAGGCGGATGTGCGCGACCTTGCCGACGAGGGTGACGTCGAAGCAGGTCCAGGCGGTCTCGAATGCGTTGCTCATGGGTCCTCCGGCGCGAGACCCGAACGGACCACGGCTCACCGCACGGAAGGGAAGCCCCGCCTCAGCGCCGCACCCGCATCCAGAAGGACGCGCCGTAGAGGTCCAGGGTCTCCAGGGCGCCGCGGCACACCGCCGCCCGCGCCTGGGCCCGCAAGGCCGGGTCCTGGGAGACGAACCAGGCCGGGAAGAGGATCTCGAACCGTTCGGCCCCGAACAGCAGCGCCGTGGCCAGCAGGTACTGCTCGTTCCACATGCGGTGCACGTGGCCCGAGATGTAGTCGTCGGGCAGGTAGACGTCGTGGATGTGCACGATCACGCCCGGCTTCAGCCGCGGCAGGATCTCCAGGAAGAAGACGGTGACGTCCGAGCCCTGGAAGGCGCGGTGCGAACTGTCGAGGAAGAAGATGTCCCCCGGCCCGAGGGCGTCGAACATCTCGGGCGCGCAGGCCTCCAGCGGCTTGCGGATGACATGGTTGCAGAGCTGGTCGATATCGGCGCGCGGCTGCGGATCGACCGAGGTGATGCGCGTGCGCAGTCCGTAGGTCCGAATGGCGTTGCGGGCGTACTTGGTCGACATGCCCGACCCGATCTCGACCATGCGCGCCGGGTTGAGCGAGCGCAGCATCGCGGTCAGCGCCATGCCGTCCAGGGTCGGGTACCAGGCGTTGAGCCAGTAGGGCGTCAGCTCCTCGCCCGTGCCGCCGAACGGGATCTCCGCCAGGTCGGGCTGGATCCGGGCCATCTGTTCCAGGAGCGCCGCGTAGCGGTCCCGTCCCGCGCCGATGATCTCGGCCAGTCGCGCGTGCGGCGGGTGGCCGGCGCCGTACCGGATGCGCGCGGTGTAGGGGTAGTCGAACTGCTCGAAGGTGTGCACGGCCCGATCGGTCGCGAAGACCAGCGTCTCGAGCGGCATCAGCGGCGCGAGCCTGGGGTCGCGCAAGGCTCCCGTCCGGGCGTAGGCGGCCTGGGCGCCCGGCAGGTCGCCCATCTCGCGCAGTCCCGCGGCCAGGTCGTTCCAGAAGACCTCGGTGTCCGGCGACAGCTCGACCGCCCGGCGCAGATCCGCCACCCCCTCGGCCACGCGTCCCATCTTGCACCGGCTGACCCCCAGCAGGCGGAACGCCGTGGCATTGGCCGGCTCGCGCGCCAGGAGGTCGAGGAAGATCAGCTCGGCCTGGTTCAGGAACCCGCAGCGCAGGCGCTCGAAGCCGATGGCCAGTTGCTGATCGCTGGAGACCGCCCCGCTCACGGCGCCCCACCGTCCACCAGGGCGATCCACTCGTCCTCGGTCATGACCTGGATCCCGAGCTCGGTCGCGGTCTTCAGCTTCGACCCCGCGCCGGGCCCGGCCACCACCAGGTCCGTCTTCTTCGACACCGAACCCGAGACCTTGGCGCCCAGCCGCTCGGCCTGCGCCTTCGCCTCGTCGCGGGTCATCCGCTCCAGGCTGCCGGTGAAGACGACCGTCTTGCCCGCCACCGCCGTGTCGGTCTTAGGCTTCTCGGCGTCGAGCACCTGGAGCTGGCTCTTGAGGTCCTGGACCATGGCCCGATTGTGGTCCTCGGCGAAGAAGGCGGCGGCGGCCTCGATCACCGCGTCGCCGATCTGGTCCATGGCGTCGAGTTCCTCGACGGCCTCGGGATCGCGCGCGGCGACCCTGTCCATGGCCTCCAGGAAGGCGTCCACGCCGCCGTAGCCGCGCGCCATGACCACAGCGGTGGTCTCCCCGATGTGGCGGACGCCCAGGCCGTAGATGAAGCGGTCCAGCGGGATCGACCTGCGCTCCTCGATGTTGCGCAGCAGGTTGCCGACGCTGGTCTCGCCGAACCGATCGATGGCGAGGATCTCGTCCCGCCGCGTGTGCAGCCGGAAAATGTCGGCCGGGGAGTTCAACCAGCCCTTCTCCGAGAAGAGCACGAGCTGCTTCTCCCCCAGGCCCTCGATGTCGAAGGCGCGGCGGCTGACGAAGTGGCGCAGGTGCGCGAGCTTCTGGAAGGGACAGGCGAACTCGCCCGAGCAGCGGCGGACCACGGTCTCGGCCCCCGAGGCCGTAGTCTCCCGCACGACCTCGGTGTGCAGCGGGCATGGGCAGACGTGCGGAAAGGCGAAGGGCTCCGCGCCGGGCGGCCGCTCCTCCGGGATCACCCGCACGATCTGGGGGATCACGTCGCCGGCGCGCTGCAGCACCACCGTGTCGCCCACCCGCACGTCGAGCCGGGCGATCTCGTCGGCGTTGTGCAGCGTCGCGTTGGTCACCACCACGCCGCCCACCGTGACGGGCGTGAGCCGCGCCACGGGCGTCAGGGCGCCGGTGCGGCCCACCTGGATGTCGATGGCCTCCAGAACCGTCCGGGCCTGCTCCGCGGGGAACTTGCGCGCCACACCCCACCGCGGCGCGCGGCTCACGAAGCCCAGGCGGCCCTGCCAGTCGAGGCGGTCGACCTTGTAGACCACGCCGTCGATGTCGAAGCCCAGGTGCGGCCGCTCGGCCTCCATCCTGCGGTACGCTTCGAGCAGTCCCTCCGGCCCCTTCACGCACTGCGACTGCGGCGTCACGGGGAAGCCCCAGGTCTTCAGCTTGCGCAACGCCTCCCACTGCGTCTCCGCGAAGGGGGCGCTCACATGGCCCCAGGCGTAGGCGAAGAACCGCAGCGGCCGCTGGGCCGTGATCTTCGGATCGATCTGCCGCAGCGACCCGGCGGCGGCGTTGCGGGGGTTGGCATAGGTCTTCTGGCCGGCCGCCTCGGCGGCCGCGTTCAAGGCGGCGAACTCGGCGTGCCCCAGGTAGACCTCGCCGCGGATCTCGACGACGTCGGGCCACCCCGAACCCGCCAACCGGTGCGGAATGTCCCTGACCGTCCGAATGTTGGCGGTGACGTCCTCGCCCACCCGGCCGTCGCCGCGCGTCGCCGCCTGGACCAGCAGGCCCTTCTCGTAGCGGATCGAGCACGACAGGCCGTCGATCTTCGGCTCGGCGGTGTAGGCGACCTCCTCGTCCAGCCGCAGGAACCGCTTCACGCGCGCGTCGAACTCCAGCGCGTCCTCGTCCGAGAAGGCGTTGTCCAGCGACAGCATGGGCACGCCGTGCTCGACCGGCGCGAACTGCTCTGACCGCGCCGCGCCCACCCGCAGCGACGGCGAGTTGTCGCGCACCAGGTGCGGGAAGCGGGCCTCGATCTCGGTGTTGCGACGCTTCAGCGCGTCGTAGTCGGCGTCGCTGATCGCCGGCTCGTCGTGCTGGAAATAGGCGATGTCGTGATGCGCGATCTCGTCCGCGAGGCGCGTCAGCTCCTCGACGGCTTCAGCTTCGGTGAGGGCGGCGACGTCCTTGGCCATGGCGAACGTCTAACCCGCTCCGCCGCCCGGGCGGAACCCTCCTCCGGCGGCGCGGGCCGGGTGACGGCGCGGTCAGGCCGCCGACAGCGTCCGTCCGGCGTCCACCCGTGCGCGGAAGCCCTGTATCTCGGCCTGCAGGCGCAGGTCGGCGCTGTAGTGGGCCATGTGGCCGGCGCCCGGCAGGCTGACGTAGGTCGCGTCGGGGGCCTGCAGGGCGGCCCACTGCGACTGGTGCGGGTCGATGAGCCGGTCGCCGGCGCCGGCCATCACCAGCGTCGGCGTCGCGAGCCCGGGCAGCAGGTGCTGCAGGACCTTGGCCTCCCGGACCATCCGACCGGAGTCCGCGGCGCTGGCGCGCAGCTGCGAAGGCCGCAGCGTGAGCGGGATCGGAAACTCCCAACGGAAGCGCCCGGCCACGGGCGCGGGGGCGAACAGGTGCTTCAGGATCGCCGGCGTGAGCAGCCTCGCCGTCGGCGGCGCGAGGGTGAAGCGCTGGACGTCCCCCACGACAGGCAGGCCCGGTCCGGCCAGCGCGACCGAGTCGAGCCGCGGCGTGGGCCGGTAGTAGCCGGAGACGAGCGCCAGCCCGGTCACGCGGTCGGGCGCGAACAGCGCCATATGCGCGGCCACGAACGTCCCCCAGGAGTGGCCCACGACGAACGCCCGTTCCACGCCAAGGGCCGTCATGGCGTCCAGCAGCAGCCGCGCCTGGTCGCGCGCGGTGAAGGATCGGCCTCGGGGGCGCTCGGAGTAGCCGTAGCCCGGGCGATCGAAGGCGATGACGCGCCCGTTGCGGGCCTGGGACTCGAGGAGGCCGCTCAGCGCGAAGTCCTCGGCCATGACGCCGACGCCGTGCACGAGAACGACCGCCGGCCCCTCGCCGGCCTCGAGGTAATGGAGCCGCACGCCGCCGACCGTGACGAAGCGGCCCCGGGGCGGATGCCGCGCTTCGGCCTTTCGGGCCATCAGATGGTTGGTGAGGGCGAGCGCGGCGAGGCCGCCGGCGATCGCGACGGCATAGCCGGCCCGGCGGCCGACGTTGCGGGAGGCAGGCATGGGTGTTTCCTGAGGCGGGCCCCACCAACAGGCCAGCACCCCGGAAGTTCCGCCTCGCCCGGTCAGGCGTCCATCAGCGCCCGTGCGGCGGCGCGGGCGGCGTCGGTGATCTGGGCGCCGGCGAGCATGCGGGCGATCTCCTCCTCGCGGTCGGCGGGGGAGAGCACCTCCACGGTCGTCCGCACGCGCTCGCCGTCACCGGCCTTGGCGATCCGCCAATGGGCCTCGGCGCGGGCGGCGACCTGCGGGCTATGGGTGACCACCAGCACCTGCGCGGCCGAAGCCAAGCGCTTGAGCCGCAGTCCCACGGCGTCCGCCACCGCCCCGCCGACGCCCTGGTCCACCTCGTCGAAGATCATCAGCGGCTGGGGACCCGCGCCGCGTCCCGCCAGCGCCGCCTTCAGCGCCAGGGCGAAGCGGGCGAGTTCGCCGCCGGACGCGATGGCGCCCAGGTCGCCGAACGGGGCGCCGGGATTGGTGGCGATCTCGAAGGCGACCCGGTCGCGGCCGTTCGGACCGGCCCGCTCCTCGGGCAGCGGCTCGACGGCGACCCGGAAGCGGGCCTTGTCCAGCTTGAGCGGCGAGAGCTCGGCCATCACTGCCCCGGCCACGCGTTCGCCGGCGTCCGCGCGGCCCCGGCTCAGGACCTCTGTGGAAGCGAGGTAAGCCCCGCGGGCGTCCCGTGCCGCCGCCTCCGCGGCCTTCAGCGCCCCTTCGGCGGACTCCACGGCGCGCAGGCGTTCGGCGAACTTCGCCCTGAGCGCCGGCAGGCCTTCCACGGCGACGTTGAGCTTCCGGGCCAAGCCCCGCAGGTCGAACAGGCGCTCCTCGGCCTTCTCCAGGCGGTCGGGCTCGAAGTCGAAGGCTTCCGCGGCGGCGTCGATCGCGGCTTCGGCCTCTGCGGCCTCGCTCAGCACACGGTCCAGGGCCTCGGCGGCGGCGGCGAGGCGGCTGACGGCCGGACCTTCCGCTCCGGCGCCCGCGCTGAGCGCACGGTCGCGCGCGCGCTCCAGCGCCCGGATGGCCGAGGCGACCTTGCCGCCCAGGCCGTCGAAGGTCTCGCGGGCCGCGCCGATGTCGGCGAGCGCCTTCTCGGCCGCCCCCAGGATGGCGCGCTCCTCGGCGAGCGCCGCCTCCTCGCCCTCGCGGGGGTCCAGCCGATCCAGCTCGGCGAGCCGGAAGGTCAGCTCCTCCACCTCGGCGGCCGAGCGGGCCGCGTCGGCCTTCAGCGCCTCGACCCGGGCCTGCGCCTCGCGCCAAATGGTCCAGGCGTGGGCGACCTCCCGCCCCTGCCCCTCCAGGCCGCCATAGGCGTCGAGCAGCGGGCGATGCGTGCGCGCGTCCAGCAGGCCCACGGTCTCGTGCTGGCCATGCACTTCCAGCAGGGCCTCGCCCAGCTCCTTGAGCACGCCGACGCCCGTGGCCTGGTCGTTGACGAAGGCGCGGCTGCGCCCATCCGCCGACAGCGTCCGGCGCAGGACGAGGTCCTCGTCGCGGGCGTAGGCGAGCCCCTTCTCCTCCAGCAGGTCCCACACAGGGTGCGCCGGCGCCGGCGCGAATACCGCCGTCGACACGGCCTGCGACGCGCCGCGCCGCACGAGGCCGACGTCGCCGCGCGCCCCGGTGGCCAGGCCCAAGGCGTCCAGGATGATCGACTTGCCCGCGCCGGTCTCGCCCGTGAGCGCGGTCAGGCCCGGCCCGATCGAAAGGTCGAGGGCCTCGATCAGCACCACGTCGCGGATCTGCAGACCGATCAGCATGGCGGGGAATGTCGCCGGGAATCGGCCCCCTTTGAAGGCCTAGTCCTTCTTCGTGAAGGGAAGCCGGAAGCGCTTCTTCTTGGGCGCGTCCACGGCGGCGGTCTCGGCGGGCGCCGGCGCCTCGGCCGTGGTGGCCGCTTCGGTCGTGGATTCAGGCGCCGCGGCGGCCGCGGGCGGCTTCACCGTCCGCTGCTTGTCCTTGGTGAACGGCAGCCGCATGAAGCCCCGCCCGCCCGACTTCGGCTCGACGGCCGGCCGCAGGCCCTTGGACGTCAGCAGCTTGTAGGCGTCGTTGTACCAGGGATCGCCCGGGTAGTTGTAGCCGAGCACCGCGCCGTTCCGCTTGGCTTCCTCGAGCAGGCCCAGCGTCAGGTAGGTCTCGACCAGGCGGTACAGCGCCTCCGGGGTGTGGCTGGTGGTCTGGTAGCGATCGACCACCGTCTTGAACCGGTTGGCGGCGGCCAGGGTGTCGCCGTTGCGCAGGTACCAGCGGCCGATGGTCATGTCCTTGCCGGCCAGCTGGTCGTTGACCATGTCGATCTTCAGCCGGGCGTCCGACGCATACTCCGTGCGCGGATAGCGCTGCACCACGTCCCGTAGCGCTTCCAGCGCCTGGGCGGTGGCGGCCTGGTCGCGGTTCACGTCGACGATCTGCTCGAAGTAGCAGATGGCCTTGATGTAGTGGGCGTAGGCGGCGGTGGGGTTGCCCGGGTAGAGCTGGATGAACCGGTCGGCGTCGCCGATCGCCTCGGCGTAGTCGTTCGACTCGTAGTGGGCGTAGGCCTGCATCAGGATCGAGCGGCGCGACCATTCCGAATACGGATGCTGACGCTCGACCTCCTGGAAGTAGGCGACCGCCTGGGCCCACTGGCGACGGTCGAGCCGGTTGGCCCCTGTGGCGTACAGCAGTTCCACCGGCCGCTCCTCGTAGGCGAGGCGCGGCTTGTTCTTCTTGTTGCTGGAGCAGGCCGACAGGGCGAGCGCGCACGCTGCGGCCACGAGTACGACGCGACTGGATTTGCGGACCAAGAACACCTTCACCTCAAGACCGGCGCGCGCCCCAACGCGTAAGAGTCGCTATCTACACTACGACTTGTGGCGAGCAAACGGCGCGCCGGGTCGCAGCGCGCGGCTTCAGAGGGTCTGGCGAAGGCTCTCCACCTGCTCGGCATGGGTGGCTTTCGGCCGTTCCACGCCCAGCTGCTCGGTGATCATGTCCGAGAGCGACGGCAGGGTCGAACGATCCACGCGGTGGCTGTCGCCCCAGAGATCGGCGCGCATCAGCGCCTTGGGACAGTGCAGGTAGGCCTCGCGCACCTCGACCCGCAGCAGCGACTTCGGGACCTTTCCGAACTCGGTGAAGCCCGCCGCGAGCGCCTCGTCGACCACCAGGCTTGCGCGGCCGTTGACGCGGTAGATGTCGTCGACGCCGGGGATCATGAACATCATCCCCACCTCGCCCGAGCCCTCGGCCACATTGCGCAGCGAATCCAGTCGGTTGTTTCCCGGGCGATCGGGCATCAGGAGGCTCTTCCCGTCCTCGGCCACGTGGACGAAGCCCGGCCCGCCGCCCCGCGGAGAGACGTCGACGGCGCCGTTCGCCCCCACGGTCGCCAGGGCGACGAAGGGCGAGAGCTCGATGAACCGGCGGCCGTGCTTGTCGACCCAGCCGATGTCCTTGGCCACGGTCAGCGGATGGGGCGGCTTGTAGAGCTCGTCGAGCTGGGCGCTCGCATCATCGGGCATGGCGCACCTCCGGCGCGCATTAGGCCCCAGTTGCGAACCGTTCGCAAGAGATAGCTGGCAGGGCGTCGCCGACGACGATGTCTGCCGATCAGACCGCTTCGCGGAGGTCCTCGACCAGGGTGCGCACGCGCCACGCGTCGGGCCGGGCCAGCAGCGCGCGGACCAGGGCGTTGTTGAGGCCGTGCCCCGCGCAGACGCCTTCGAACCGGCCGAGGACCGGACCGCCCAGGACATAGAGGTCCCCGATGGCGTCCAGCGCCTTGTGGCGCACAAACTCGTCGGGCCGGCGCAGCCCCTCGGGGTTCAGGATCACATCGCCGTCCAGGACGACGCAGTTCTCCAGGCTGCCGCCGCGGGCGAGGCCCATGGCGCGCAGGGCTTCCACGTCGCTCAGGAAGCCGAAGGTCCGGCAGTCGGCGAGTTCGGCGCGGAAGGCGGCCTCGTCCATGGGGAGGTCGACGCTCTGCCGGCCGATGGCCGCGCTGTCGAACACGATCGTGAACGCCACCTCGAAGCCGTCCGCCGGAGAGAGGCTGGCGCGCTTGTCGCCTTCGGTCACCTCGACCGTGTCGAGGATCTCGATGTAGCGGCGCGGCGCCTCCTGGGTCCGCAGCCCGGCGCGGTCCAGCACCCGCACGAAGGGCGCGGCCGAACCATCCATGATCGGCATTTCGGGGCCATCGACCTCGACCACGGCGTTGTCGACGCCCAGCATGGCCAGCGCGGCCATCAGGTGCTCGATGGTCGAGACCGTCACGCCGGCGGCGTTGCCGATGACGGTGCCCAGCTGGGTCTTGCAGACGGCCTCGCCCGCCACCGGGATCGCGTTGTCGCGGTCCCTCACGTCGGTGCGCACGAACACGACGCCGCTGTCGGCGGGCGCCGGGCGAACGGAGACGCGGGTGTACTCCCCGGTGTGGACGCCGATCCCGGCGAACAGCGCCGGCGACCGGACGGTATGTTGGAACGCGGCCAAGGCGGACCTTCCTGCAACAACGCGGCGCGAAGCCGACCTTTGCCCCCAACGCGCTGGCTAAGCTGGTTGATGCACCGCAGCAAAGCACTTCGTGTTTCGCAATGTTTCGGTGAACCGAGCCTTAACGGCCTCGCCGCCGGGCCCTTGATTCTACTGCGCAAATCGGCGGCAGGGCGAACGTCGCCAGCCGCTTCGCGGACCGCTCAGACCGCCGGGTAGAGCTGCGTGCCCACGAGGTTGCGCGACCGGTCGAGAACGCGCACCTGCACGGCGCGTCCCAGCGGCGCGATGCGGTCGGCCAGGCGCTTCGCGTACGCCTCGGCCCGCGCGCCCGACCTGAACACAAGCGGTTCGAGGCCGGTGCAAAGCACCGCCCACCCCTCGGCCAGCGGCGACACCCAGATGATGCGGCTCGACATGCGAAACCTCCCGGAGTGGGCTCCGGGAGGTTCTAACAGACCCCGCTTTTCAGCGGAGTGACGATTTCGCGACCGTTTCTAGTTCGCCAGCCGGCGGAGGAACGACGGGATCTCCAGGTCCTCGTTCTGGTCGGCCACGTCCTCGGGCGCCTGGGCTTCGAGCGGCTGCGCGCCGCCGCGGCTCGGCGCGGGGGCCGGGCGCGGCGCGGGGGCGGCCTCGCGCGCGGCCGGAGCCGGCGGGGCGTCGAAGCGCGGACGCCCGCCGAAGATCGAGAGGAACCCGCCGCGCGGCTTTCGCGGCTCGAACGCCGGCTCCGCGAAGAGCGGCGCGTCGTCGGTGTCCTTGTCCTCGGCCGCGGCGGGGTCGACGATCCGCGTGAGCGGCGCAGGCTCGCTGGCGGCGGCCAGGGGCTCGCTCCGGGCTTCGGCCGCCAGCGGCGGCGCGAAGATGTCGGGCTGCTCCTCTTCGCGCGCGGCCTCGGCCTCGAACGCGGACACGGCGGCGACCGGTTCCAGGACCGGCGCCTCGGCGACCGGCTCGGGTCGGGGCGTCACGGTGGCGCGCAGCGGCTCCACCGACAGCGAGCGGCGCTCGATCTTGGGCTCGATGGCGGCGATCGAGGCGCCGTCCATGCCCGTGGCGACCACCGACACGCGGACCTTGCCTTCCAGCGTCGGGTCGAAGGCGGCGCCGAAGATGATGTTGGCCTCGGGGTCCACCTGCTCGGAGATGGCGTTGGCCGCCTCGTCCACTTCCAGGAGGGTCATGTCGAGACCGCCGGTGACGTTCACCAGGACGGCCTTCGCGCCCTTCAGCGACACCTCGTCGAGGAGCGGGTTCTGGATGGCGTTCTGGGCGGCCATCAGCGCGCGGTCCTCGCCGTTCGCCTCGCCCGTGCCCATCATCGCCTTGCCCATCTCGGTCATGACCGTGCGGACGTCGGCGAAGTCGAGGTTGATCAGGCCCGGCAGCACCATCAGGTCGGTGATCGAGCGCACGCCCGAGTGCAGGACCTGGTCGGCCATGCCGAAGGCCTCGGCGAAGGTCGTCCGCTCGTTGGCGACACGGAACAGGTTCTGGTTGGGGATGACGATCAGGGTGTCGACGTAGCGCTGCAGCTCGCCGATGCCGGCGTCGGCCAGGCGCATCCGGTGGCGGCCTTCGAAGTGGAAGGGCTTGGTCACCACGCCGACCGTCAGGATGCCGCGCTCACGCGCGCACTTGGCGATGATCGGGGCCGCGCCCGTGCCCGTACCGCCGCCCATGCCGGCGGTGATGAACACCATGTGCGCGCCGTCCAGGTGCTCGCCGATCTCGGGGATGCTCTCCTCGGCCGCGCTCATGCCCACTTCCGGGTGCGCGCCGGCGCCGAGGCCCTGGGTGACCTGCACGCCGAGCTGGATGCGGCGCTCGGTCTTGGCGAACTGGAGCTGCTGGGCGTCGGTGTTGGCCACGACGAACTCGACGCCCTCGAGGCCGGCGTCGATCATGTTGTTGACGGCGTTGCCGCCCGCCCCACCGATGCCGAACACGACAATTCGAGGCTTCAACTCGGTCGCGCGCGGCGCGGACAGTGAGATGGTCATGGGACGCTTCGTCCTTCCCCAGTTTTGCGGTCTAGCGCGCCCGGCACCCCTCGCCCGGCGCACCCGGAGTAACGATGCGTTAAGTACGCGCCGACACCCTTAATCGAGTGTTAACCGCATACATTGAGTCGGAACTGGATCGAGCTTCGCCTAAGGGGATTTTCGCAGGCGCCGCCAAGGAAACGCGAACAGCTCAACAGTAACGCTGCGGCGCTGTGCCTCGCGGTCTCGGGCGAGGCTCCGAGCCCCCTCGGGCTAGAGGCCCAGAGCGGCCTTCACGGCGTCCCACGACACGAGCTTGAAGTTCTGCTTCGCCCCGGGCGGCCCGTCATCGACGTCGTCCTGCATGACGATGAGACCGTTGGCGAAGGCGCCCGCGAGTCGGCCCTGAGCGGCGACCCCGTCGGTGCCGGTCACCGCGTCGACCCCGTTGCCGGCGACCACGCTGAAACGGCCGTGATAGACGGTCTGCGCCTCGCCGACGTTCCAGACCGCGAAGGCCGAGTCGCCCTGGCTGGAGGCGATCAGCCAGGCGCCGGCGTCATCCTCGAGCAGGGCGAGGCCCTCGACGTCGGGCATCAGCATCTGGGACGGCGCCTCGGCGATCAGCTCCGGCGCGGGCTGGCCCAGGCCCAGGTCGAAGCGCCACACGCCCCTGGCCTCCTCGCCCAGGTAGAGCTGGCCCCGCGCGTCGTCGGCGACGCAGCCTTCCGGCTGGGACGCGACCGCGAAGCGGCGCTCCTCGACCACCTGCGCAGACCCGTCGGCGCGCGCCGAGACCCGCAGCTGGCGCACCTGGCCGTCCGTGCCGTTGACGATCATGAGGAACGCCTCGCCCCGCCGGGCCAGGCACAGGCCGTAGGGTTCGGCCAGATCCACCGGCACGGCGCTCCACAGGGTGAGCTTCAGGCTGTCGGGATCGAGGAAGAACAGCGCCGCGCCGGCGCCCGGTCGGCCCCGGTCCGAGGCCGCCACCAGCACCCTCTGCCCCGCCGGCGTCGGGAAGCCGTCGCGGATGTCCACGTTGTTGGGCCGCCCGCCGGGCAGGAACTGGAGCGGCTGTCCGGCCAGGTCGTAGACATGGAGACCGGCCCCCTTGTCGGTCCCGATGATCACGCCGCGGCGGCGGTCCCTGGAGTCCACCCAGATCGCCGGGTCGTCGGCGGCGTCGCGGCCCCCGCCCCCGATCGCCGGCGTCTCGGCGGTGGCGAGCACGGGCTTGCCGGCCCCGACCGTCTGGCCCCGCGAGTCGGAGACAGCCTCGGGATCGAGCGTCGCACAGGCGCCGAGGGCGAGGCTCGCGGCCAGAAGGAGAGCGGCGATGCGCATGGCCGCCGTATGGGCCGCCGTCGCCGACAGTTTGATGACACCCCCATGACAGACGGGCTCTCGCCGCCGCAGCGCGACCGGAATCGCCACCGGTGTCGGCATTCCGTCACGCGGCCGTTCAGGTTCCGTCGTGAAGCTTCGCTATCGGCCCTCCGCAAAGAGGGGCTGAATGACATGAACCACAACTCGATCCTGCGCGGCGCGCTCCTGGCGTCTGTCGCCTCCTGCATCGCCGTCCAGCCCGCCTGGGCCGAGGCCGAGGCGTCGGCGGTGGACGAGGTGGTGGTCACCGGCAGGCCGATCGCCGAGTCCGAGGCCGCCGCGCTGAAGGTGCAGCGGGAGTCTCCGTCGCTCGTGAGCGTGATCGCCGCCGATGCGGTCGGCCGGTTGCCGGACCAGAACATCGCATTCGCCGTGGGCCGGTTGCCGGGACTGGCCGTCGAGCGCGATCAGGGTCAGGCGCGCTACGTGAACCTGCGGGGCGCGAAGCCCAACTGGACGACGGTGGCGTTCGACGGCCTGACCATCATCAGCCCCGAAGGCCGCCAGACGCGCTTCGACAACATCCCGTCCGCGATCGCGAGCCAGATCGTGGTCTCGAAGGCCGTGACGCCCGACATGCCGGGCGAGACGATCGCCGGGAACATCAACATCGTGACCCGCAGCCCCTTCGACCACGCCGGCGCGTTCGTCGACGCCAAGGTGGAGCTGGGCTACGTCGAGCTGGGCGGCGGCGAGGAGTCGAACGTCAGCGTCGTCTATTCGAACCGCTTCCTGGACGACCGGCTGGGACTGCTCGCCCAGGTCTCGCACTACCACCGCAACATGGTGACCGATAACTGGGAGACCGATCCCTACCAGACGGCGGGCAACGGTCGCGATCAGCGCCCCGGGTTCGAGAGCCGCCGCTGGGCGCGCGAGTTCGAGAACAAGATGTACCGGCTGACCCGGGAGAACGTCGGCGCGACGCTCAAGCTCGAGTACGAGCTCGACGAGAACAACCGCATTTTCGCCAGCTCGGTCTTCACCCAGTACGACGACGAGGAACTGCGCAACAACTACATCTTCCGCATGGACAACGGCGCCGCCAACACGGGCGCGTCGGCCTGTCCCGCCACCCCGGCCCCGATCACGACCAGCGGCTTCGCCGACATCTGCGTCTCGGGCAACACGCCCCAGAAGGGGGTCGTCTACGGCGCCCAGATCACGTCCAACACCCGCAGCGGCGAGACCACCGAGTACACCTGGTCGAACACGCTGGGCGGGCGCCATGCCTGGGGCGGCTGGGACATCGACTGGCGGCTCAACTACAGCCAGACCGAGGACGGCCAGGACATCTCGTCGGTGGCGAACTTCGCGAGCCCCAGCGATCCTGCCCTGCGACCGACGGTCGAGTACGACTTCACGGACCGCAACAACAACACCGTGCGACTCTACCGCACCGTCGTGACGAACGGCGTCCGGTCGCGGGGCGCGCCGGTCACCTTCATCGACGACTTCCAGATTCCCCTGGTGACCGGAAACAACGCGGCCATCACCACCATCGACGCCGGCGACCCCACCTTCGCCTACACCGCCAAGTTCGACGCGGCGCGCGACCTGGAAGCGTTCGGACTTCCCGTGCGGCTCAAGTTCGGCGGCGAGTTCACGGCGCGGACGAAGAAGCACGAGGAAAAGACCTACGCCGCCACGGCCGCCCAGCTCGCCGCCGCAGGCCGGACCTTCGCCTACGATGCGATCCGCAACCTCAAGCCCTACCAGGCGGAACTCGGCCTCGGATATGCCTTCAACTACTACACCAAGGTCGACCAGGACCGCCTTGCCAACGACCTGCTGCGGGCGGGCGTGCTGGTTCGTCAGAACACCAACGCCAACTACTTCCGCGTCCAGGAGGAGATCCTGGCCGGCTACGGCATGGCGACCGCCGACATGGGCTGGGGTTCGGTCGTGGGCGGGCTGCGCCTCGAGCGCGCCCGCAACTCTGGCGAGGCGTTCGCCACCGTGGCGGGCACGACTCAGCTCGTGCGCGCCACCAACGACTACGTGCTGGCCTTTCCCAGCCTGCATGTGAACTGGGACCTGAACGACGAGATGAAGGTCCGGGTGGGCCTCACCACCGGCGCCGCGCGGCCCGACTTCGACGAACTGCGGCCCAACCTCACCGCCAACGACACGCTGCAGACCATCTCCGGCGGCAATCCGGACGCCCGGCCTGAAAAGGCGGTGGGCGTCGACGCCTACTTCGAGTGGTACATGACGCCGCGGGGCTTCCTGTCGTTCGGCGTCTACTACAAGGATCTGAAGGACGTCCTGTTCACCCAGTCGGGCGTTTTCGGGCGCGACACGCTGAACTTCGGCGGCGTGGACCGCTCGGGCTACACGCTGACGACGCTGCGCAACGGCGGCTCGGGCCACCTGCTGGGCGCGGAAGCCGCGATCCAGCAGTCGCTGGACTCCTACCTCGAAGACAACGCCGCCGTGCCCGACTGGGTTAAGGGCTTCGGCGTCCAGGCCAACCTGACGCTCAACGACAGCGAGGTCACGGTCCCGGCCGTGGGCAACGTTCCGACCCGGAAGGTCCCGCTGATCGGCTCGTCGGACGTCGTCTACAACGTCGCCCTGATCTACGAGCGCTATGGCTTCTCGGCGCGCCTTGCCTACCAGTGGCGGTCGAAGTGGATGCAGTCGATCGGCGACTACCAGACCTTGAACGGCAAGGTCGTGCCCGTGACCAACGGCGACGTCTACTGGAACGACGACGAGGAACTCGACCTGTCGCTCCGGTATCGGATCAGCGACCGACTGCAGTGGTCCCTCGACGTGGCCAACATCACCAACGATCCCGGACGCCGCTTCGCCGACGACGAGGCGTACCCGATCGAGTGGGAGCGGTTCGGCCGGCGCTGGATCATGGGGATCAGCTACACATTCTGAACCAACGCCGACCATCGGCCGCCCCGGGCCTACCTCGGAGGTAATTGAACCTCGGGCGGGTCTGCGGGCATCCATGGGCCTCCATAGGCGGGAGGCGACGGATGACGGGGTTCAGGATCCTGCTGGCGGCGATGTGGGTGACGCTGCTGGTCTACACGGGCATGGTGATCGCCGAGCACGGCATGGGGCTCGTGCCCATCTTCTTCGGCGACATCGCCAGGATGGCGTGGCCCGGCCAGTTCAACCTGGACTTCCTGCTGTTCCTGATGCTGGCGGGCCTCTGGACCGCCTGGCGCAACGACTTCTCGCCCCTCGGGCTCGCCTTGGCGCCCGTGGCGCTGTTCGGAGGCGCGGGCTTCATGCTGCCCTACCTGCTTCTCCTGACGGTGCAGACCGGCGGCGACATGCGCGCCGTGCTGCTGGGGCGTCGACGCGCCGCCGCGGGCTGAGGCGTACGCTCCGGCGCTCGGAGCCTCAGCGGCCCGTGAACACGGCGGGCCGGCGTTCCAGGAAGCTGGCCACGCCCTCCTTGTGATCCTCGGAGGCGAAGCACTCGGCCATGGCCGCGAGATGATGCGTCATGTGTTCGGCCACATCGCGCTCCAGGCCCTTCCAGACGAGTTCCTTGGCCCGCGCGGCCGAGAAGGGCGAGGTCTTGAGATAGAGCCGCGCCTCGGCCCGCGCCGCCTCCTGCAGCGCCTCGGGCTCGACGACCTGGTGCGCATAGCCGATGCGCAGCGCCTCCTCCGCCTCCAGGAACGCGGCGGAGAACAGAAGCCGCAGCGCCCGCTGCGGGCCGATGAGCCGCGGCAGCAGCCACGATCCGGCGCCGGTGTCCGGGACCAGGCCGCGCTGGCCGAAGTTCCACGCGATGCGGGCGCGGGTGGACATGATCCGCACGTCGCACTGGCTGGTGAACTCGGCCCCCATGCCCATGGCCGCCCCGTCGATGGCCCCGATGACCGGCTTCGGCAGCCGCATCAGGGGCCAGGCCAGCGCGTCGGACCCGCTGGAGCGTGTGCCGGACCGGGAGCCTCGCTGATCGCTGGGCGTGTCCTGCAGGTCCGAGAGGTCGGTCCCGGCGCAGAACGAGCCGGGGACGCCGGTGACGATGAGGACCCGCGCCGCCGGATCGGCGCCGACCCGGGCGATCGCCTCGTGGAAGGCGCCCAGCATGGCGTAGGTCATGGCGTTGCGCTTCTCGCCGCGGTCGATCGTGAGCGTGGCGATGCCTTCGCCGTCGATGTCGAGCCTGATGTGATGTGCCGTCATGGCGCGCCTCCCGGATGGCCGGAGATCACGCTAGAGACTGCGCGCGCCCCGCGTAAACGGGTCCCCTACGGAAGCTGACGCCAGAACGGCTAGAGGTTGTCGCGCAGCCAGGCCGCGGCCTTGGCCACGGGGTTGGCGCGCGGATCCAGCGGGGCGCGCTGGAGCTTGGCCGACGAGAGCTGCTTGGACGACACCGCCTCGCGCGGCCCGAAGGCGGCGCGGTGCAGGATGCCGGCCGCCGCGGTGAAGGCGGGCCCCGATGCGGCGTCCGCCAGATGCGGCACACGGCGGGGGCGTCCCAGCCGGACGGGACGGTCGAACACACGCACGGCCACCTCGCGGACGCCAGCGAGCTGGCTCGCGCCGCCGGTGAGCACGATGCCCGCGCCGGGCTCGACCGGCGCGCCGGCCGCCTTCAGCCGGTCGCGCAGCAGCTCCAGGGTCTCCTCCACGCGCGGGGCGATGATGCCCTTCAGCAGGCTGCGCGGCGCGACGACCGGACCCGCGCCCGGATCGTCGCCGCGCGGCGGGGCCTCGATCATCTCACGGTCCTCGTTGGCCGAGGCGATGGCCGATCCGTGCAGCGTCTTGATCCGCTCGGCGCCGGCGATGGAGGTCGAAAGGCCGCGGGCGATATCCTGGGTCACGTGCTGGCCGCCCACCGGCACGGTCTCCACGTGCACCAGCGAGCCGCCGCGGAAGACGGAGGCCGAGGTCGAGCCGCCGCCCATGTCGATGCAGATGGAGCCGAGGTCCATCTCGTCCTCTTCCAGCGCGGCGAGGGCCGAGACGAACGGAGCGGCGACCACGCCTTCCAGCTGCAGGTGCGCGCGCTCGACGCAGGCGCCCAGGGTGTTGAAGACCGTCTCGGCCACCGAGACCACCAGCAGCTCGACGCCGAGGGTCTTGCCGAACATGGCGCGCGGGTCGCGCACACCGCCCTGCCCGTCCACCGCCCAGGCGATCGGCAGGATGTGGACGGCCCGGCGCCCCGGCAGCTTGATCTGGGCGAGGGCGTTCTGGATGGCGCGGACGAGGTCGCCATCGGCGATGGGACGGGCGCCGATGGAGACGCGCCCCTGCACGCGGCTCGAGGTGAGCTGGCCGCCGGCGGTCGCCACGGTCACGCCCTGGACGTTCACACCGGCCACGTTCTCGGCCCGCTCCACCGCCTGCGCGATGGCCTCGGAGGCTTCGTCGAGGTTGACGATGGCGCCGCCACGGATGCCCCGCGACTGGACGTAGCCCACGCCGCAGGTGGTCAGGGTGCGATCGCCGCGCCGCACGCCATCGGGCTTCATGATGAAGCAGGCGACCTTGGACGCGCCGAGATCCACGGCGGCGATCAGCTTCGGGGGTGCGAGCGCGGCCTTCAGGCCCTCACGGCCGTCCTTGCGGGCGACGTCCTTTTTCGGCTGGTCCTTCATCGCTGGGCGTTCGGCGGTCTTGAGCATGGGGGGCACTCGGGTTCTCACGCGCCTTCAGCCGGGGGCTCGGCGGGCGCGGCGGCGGTGACGGCGGGTTCGGAGACGCGGGGCCTGACGGCCACCATGTCGGGGTTGCGCAGGTCGATGCGCTCGAAGCCGAGCTCCAGGATGCGCGAGCGAAGGTCCAGCTGCTCGAGCTGCATCAGGGCGGCCTCTTCCTCGACCGCGGGGAGCTGGATCAGCGATCCGTCCTTCAGCCGCAGGTCCCAGCGCCGGTCGTCGACCCGCACGAGAGCCTCCAGCCGCGCCATCAGCTTCGGCCGCTGCGCCAGCGTCGGCAGGATCTCGCCGGCGTGCCGGTCGCCGCCGGCGCCCACCACCAGCGGCAGGTTCGCGAACCGGGCGGGATCGGCCTCGCGGATCACCTGGCCTTCCTGGTCGATCACGACGCTCTTTCCCGCGTGCTGCCAGACCGCCAGCTGCCGGCGCTCCTTCACGGTGATCACCAGGGTGTCGGGCAACAGGCGCACGACCTGCGCCTCCTTCACCCAGCCCACCCGCTCGACCCGGCCCTTCAGCGCGTCCAGGTCCATGCCCAGCAGGGGCTGGTCGCGGTAGACGCCCGCGGCCTTGACGATATCGGGCGTGGCCATCGCTGAGGCGCCCTGG
Organism: Phenylobacterium sp. T106; assembly: GCF_057219735.1. Lineage (NCBI taxonomy): Bacteria > Pseudomonadati > Pseudomonadota > Alphaproteobacteria > Caulobacterales > Caulobacteraceae > Phenylobacterium > Phenylobacterium sp. T106. The sequence goes on from NZ_JBXVWA010000001.1 coordinate 750,509, forward strand.
ACGTGCACCGTCCGCAGGGCGAAGCCGGCCTCGCCGAAGCGGCCATCCACGCCCGCGCCGATGGCGTCGGCCAGCATCTGGCCACGGCCGCCGGTGGCGAGGACGCCGGTGACGGCGAGCGTGAGCACGCCGGCGGCGATCATCAGAACCTGCTTGGGAGAAACGCGTCCCTCGGAAGGCCTCGCCGTCCCTTCGCCCGCCTTGCCCCGGTTCGTGGGGCGTTTCGGCGGACCGGCGGGACCCTTACCCCGGCTTGCGACTCGCGATCCCCCCCGCACCGCCGCGGGCATAAGCGTCCTCCACGATCCACAGCACCAACCGGTCGAAGTCCACCCCGCCCGCCGCGGCCTGCTCGGGCACGAGCGAGGTGGGCGTCATCCCCGGCTGAGTGTTCACCTCAAGGAGGACCAGAACATCGTTAATGCCGTCATAACGAAGGTCCGACCTGGTAACTCCGCGACAACCAAGCGCGGCATGGGCCATCTCGGACATCTTCTTTGCTTTTTCAGAGACATGCGCGGGGATTCGTGCAGGCAGGATGTGCTGCGATCCGCCAGCCTCGTACTTGGCTTCGTAGTCATAAAATCCCGTCCGCGGGACGATCTCGGTGACCGTCATCGCCTTGCCGTCCATGACGCCGACAGCAAGCTCCAGCCCGGGGATGTAGGGCTCGATCATCACCTCTTCGCCGAAGGTCCAGCCGGGAGCCACGATCTCCTGCGGCGGGCGATTCGCGCCGTCGAACACCAGGAAGACGCCGACCGAGCTGCCCTCCGCATTCGGCTTCACCACGTAGGGGGGCGGCATCACATGTTCGCGAGCCGCCTCGAACCGGTTGAAGAGCCCGCCGCCGGGCACGTCGACGCCCGCCGCCGCCAGCACCGCCTTGGCCTTGGCCTTGTCCATCGCCAGGGCGGAGGCGAGCACGCCGCAGTGGGTGTAGGGCAGGCCGAGGGTTTCCAGGACGCCCTGCACGCAGCCGTCCTCGCCCCAGGCGCCGTGCAGCGCGTTGAAACAGACGTCGGGCCCCAGTCCGACCAGCACCTGCGCCACGTCCCGGCCCGCGTCCACGCGGCTGACCCGGGCGCCCAGCCGCTCCAGGGCGGCGGCGCATTCACGCCCGGAGACCAGGCTCACCTCCCGTTCGGAGGACAGGCCGCCCATCAGGACGGCGACGTGATGCCCGGATAGGGGACCTGCCATGTGCGACTCGCGGGTGCTGGGAAGCTCGCCCTGCGGGTGGAGCCTGGGCCTCGCCGGGTCAAGTGAGGTTTCGGCGCCATTCCGACGCACCCCGCGGCGAGCGCCGGCCACGCCGCGTCCAATCGCCTTCCGCGCCGATCGCGCAACCGCGGGGGGAAATAAGCGCGCGAGGCGGGAAAGCAGCCTGATCAACACCCTACAAACGGAGATTGAGGCCCCGCGATGGGCCTTCCACCCTGGGCGCAAGTCCTGCCCGGCCCAACGAGGTCGTCGCACGCAGGAACATCGGTCGATGGGGGACCAGAAGATGAACCACGCTATCCGCATGTCCAGCCTGGCGCTCGGCGGCGCCCTGACGCTGTTCGCGTCCGCCGCGCAGGCCGAGAATGTGATGACCTGGAGCAATGCCCAGGCGGGCGTGGCCACCTGCGTCGCAGGACAGACCTGCAACCGGCCGGGCGGTCCACGGATCCTGGCGCGCGAAGTCGACACCGAGGCGAACGAGACCTCGATCGGAGCGTCGGTGCGCTACGTCGATTACGGCCCGTCGCCCTTCTACGGAGAGGCTTTCGCCTCGGCGGAAGCGGGCGAGGGCCTGCTCGGCCTGCCGGTGCTGAAAGCCTTCGCCAGCGGCGGCTTCTCCGGCGGCGGCGCGTCGCCGGTCGTCACGTCCATCGACGTCGCCTCGGTGCAGGCCATCCAGGGCTACACCAACACCGGCGAGACGGCGCTCGCCATCCCGCTCAACGCGTTCCGCGGCCTGGTCGACTTCGTCGCAGCCGGGAACCCGATCGGCGGCCGCGTCGGCGCGAACATCGCGGTGACCACGAGCGCCATTCTGGATCCGTTCGTGGCGGCCGAGTACTGGCGGCGCTCGAGCGACCTTTCCGGGGGCCAGTGGACGGGAAGCTGCGGTTCGACGGGTGCGCTGGCGGTGGGCACGGCTTCGGTCCAGCCGCTCAATGCGCCGAACACGACCCAGTACCTGGGTCTCGCGGCGACCTCGTGCAGCGGCGCAGAGACCTATGTCCTCAATCCCGGCGAAAGCTTCTACGTCTGGGCGACCCTGGGCGTCCTGCGCAGCGGTCCCGGGGTCACCGACGCGAGCCACACCTTCAACATCACCATCGCGCCCGAGTATGAGGCGCAGGTGACGAACGAGCTCGCGCCGCAGCTCGCGGTGGCCGACGGCGCCAACCTGGCCATCCCGGTGGCGGCCATCCCCGAGCCGACCACCTGGGCCTTGATGATCCTCGGCTTCGGCGCCGCGGGCGCGGCGCTGCGGCGGCGGCGAATGGCGGCGCCGACGGCCGGCTGACCTCTCACGGTCGGCGGCGGAGGCCTGCGGCCCTGCGCCTGGGTCAGTTGCGCCGTCGCCGCCACCGTGACGCGAGCCAGAACGCGAAGGCCAGTCCGCAGCCGGCGAGGATGCCTGCGGTAAGGTCGTGCAGGAGCGTCAGGCCGAACGTGACCAGCAGCACGGCGGCCGGCCGCCATTGCCTGAGCAGGGCTGCGAACTCGTCCTTCTCGGCCATGTTCCAGGCCACGACCAGCAGCAAGCCCGCGAGGGCGGCCAGCGGGATGCCGCTCGCCAGGGGCGCGGCCAGCAGCATGAAGCCCAGCAGGAATACGGAATGAAGGATCCCCGCCACGGGGCTGCGCGCGCCCGCGCGAACGTTCGTGGCGGTGCGCGCGATCGTCCCGGTGACCGCGATGCCGCCGAAGATCGCCGAGGCGACGTTCGCGAGGCCCTGCGCGACCAGCTCCATGTTCGAGCGGTGCACGCGGCCCGTCATGCTGTCGGCGACCTTGGCGGACAGCAGGCTCTCCAGGCCCCCAAGGAGCGTGAACGACAGCGCGACCGGCGTCAGCTCGAGCCATAGCCGCGCATCGAACGCGGGCAGGCGCGGCGCCGGCAAGCCGCTCGGGATGGCGCCGAAGCGGCTTCCGATGGTGTCGACGGGAAGGTGCAGCAGTGCGGCGGCCCCGGTGGCTGCGATCACGGCCACCAGCATGCCCGGCCAGGCCGGGCGCCAGCGCTTCAGGGCCAGGACGACCACGGCCGCGCCCACGCCCACCGCGAGGGCGTAGGGGTTCCACGTGGGAGCGGCGTTGGCGAGCGCGGCGAGCTTCGCCAGGACCGGGCCGGGCTCGGCGCCCTCGAGTCGCAGGCCCGCCAGGTCGCGCAGCTGGCTCGCGGCGATGGTCACGGCGATGCCCGCCGTGAAGCCCACGGTCACGGTGTGCGGCACGTGGCGGATCAGCCGGCCCAGCCGCAGGGCGCCCACCAGGGCCAGCATGACGCCCGAGAGCACGACCGTCACCGCCAGCCCCTCCGGGCCGTGACTGGCGACCGTGGCGGAGACCAGCACGATGAAGGCTCCGGCCGGGCCCCCGATCTGCACGCGACTGCCGCCCAGGGCCGAGACCAGGAAGCCGCCGACGATCGCAGTGACGAGGCCTTGCGCCGGCGACACGCCGGACGCGACCGCGATGGCCATGGAGAGCGGCAGCGCCAGGACCGCGACCGTCAGCCCCGCTATGGCGTCCCGGCGCAGGGCGTCGAGGCCGTAGCCTTCCGCCAGGGTCGTGGCGAGCTTCGGCCGGTAGAGGTGCGAGGTTGCACTCCCGTCGGGCACGAACACAGGATGACCCTTCGGCTCGCCCTTGGGAATGACGCAGATCAACCCTGCCGGCGGCCGCGTCTGCCCTTCCCGACGCGCGCTACGAGATGCGTTCGATCAGCCGGCCCTCGGTGTCGAGCACGAAGGCGTCGGGCATGTGGAGGCTGCGCCAGAGGTCGTGGGCGTCGCAGTCCAGCTTTTCGCCGAGGTACATGCTGAGCACGGTGCCGTGGGTAACGGCGAGCAGAGGCGCGCCCTGGTGCCGGGCCAGCGCGGCGGCCAGCCGTTCGGCCGCCTCGTGCGCCGTCTCCTGCCCGCCCACGGGCTCGGAGGGCTTGGCGAAGACCGCCGCGATCCGCTGGCGGAAGGCCTCATCGGTGCCGAACGACAGGTGGTGACGCTTGTGCTCGTGCAGGCCGGGATCGACCTCCACCGGCAGGCCCGCGCGGGCAGCCAGCACCTGGGCGGTCTCGAGGGCCTTCGGCTCAGGGCTCGAGACGATGGTCGTGGGGGCGTACTCCAGGATCCGGTCGGCCAGCTTCTCGCACCCGGCCCTGCCCTCCGGGCACAGCGACCAGGTGGTGGACGGCGTCGCCGGATCGATCGCGGGCCGCCCGTGCCGAACGAGGATCAGGGCCGCCTGCGCCACGGTCAGGCCCTCCCGATCCGCTTGATCTCCCAGTGGAGATCGATGCCCGTCTTCGCCTTCACATCGGCGCGCACGGCCTCGCCCAGGCCCTCGAGGTCGGCGGCCGTCGCCTCCCCGGTGTTGATCATGAAGTTCGCGTGCAAGGGCGAGAACATGGCTCCACCGTACAGCTTTCCGCGCCATCCCGCCTCATCAACCAGCTTCCACGACGAATGGCCCGGCGGATTCTTGAAAGTTGATCCGCCCGTCTTCTCACGGATGGGCTGGGTGGTCTCCCGGCGGGCGGTGATCTCGTCGATCCGCGCCTGTACGGCGGCCGGTTCGTCGGGGCGACCGCGGTAGGTCGCCTCGACCCAGATGACGTCCGCCGGCGCCTGCGAGTGGCGATAGGTGTAGCCGAAGTCGGCGAGCTGAAGCTCTTGGCGCTGGCCCCTGCGGTCGTAGCCCCAGGCCGACACCAGGATGTCCCTGGTCTCGCCGCCGTAGCAGCCGGCGTTCATGGTCAGCGCGCCGCCCACCGTCCCCGGGATGCCGGCGTAGAACTCCAGCCCCGCCAGACCCGCCTTCGCGGCGGCCCGCGCGACCGCCGCATCCAGCGCCGCCGCGCCGGCCTTAATGGTGTCGCCTTCGACGGTGACGCCGGCAAACGACCGGCCGGCCAGGCGGATCACGACGCCCGGCACGCCGCCGTCGCGGACGATCACGTTCGAGCCGACCCCCAGCACGGTCACCGGGACCTGCGCCGCCAGCGCCCTAAGGAAGTCGCGAAGGTCCTCGTGGTCGGCCGGCAGGAACAGCACCTCCGCCGCCCCGCCGACGCGGAACCAGGTAAACGGACCCAGCGGCTCGTCCCGCAGCAGCTTGCCGCGGACTGGCGGGAGGGAGTCGCGCCAGTCCGTCACGCGCCCAGGGCTTCCAGCTCGCCGGGCAGCGCATAAGCCCAGCTCGTGATGTCGCCGGCGCCCAGCAGGACGACCAGATCGCCCCGCGCCGCCTCCTCCCGCACCATCGCGGCCAATTCGGCGGGCGAGCCCAGCGGCAGCACCCGGCGGTGGCCGTAGCGGCGCAGGCCCGACACGAGGCCGTCCTTGCTGGCGCCGTCGATCGGCTGCTCGCCCGCGGCATAGACGTCGGCCACGATCACCGTGTCGGCGTCGTTGAAGCAGGCGCAGAACTCGCTGAAGAGGTCGCGCAACCGCGTGTAACGGTGCGGCTGCACCACGGCGATCACCTTGCCCTGAGTCACGGCGCGGGCGGCCTTCAGCACCGACGCGATCTCCACGGGGTGGTGCCCATAGTCGTCGACCACCCGCACGCCGTTCGCGACGCCGGTGGTGGTGAAGCGCCGGCGGACGCCGCCGAACTCCTTCAGGCCCTTGCGGATCGCGGCTTCGTCCAGGCCCAGCTCCCGCGCCACGGCCACCGCGGCCAGGGCGTTCAGCACGTTGTGGTGCCCGGCCATGGGCATGTGGAGGCCCGAGAACCGGAGCGGATCCCCCTCGTGCGGCCGGATCGCCACATCGAAGTGCGCGCCGTCCGGCCCCATGGTGATGTTCTCGGCCTTCACTTCGGCCTGCGGGTTGACCCCGTAGGTGACCAGGCGGCGGTTCTCGACCCGCGCCGCCAGGGCCTGCACCTCGGGATGGTCGGTGCACACCGCGGCGAAGCCATAGAACGGGATGTTCTCGACGAAGTCCTGGAATGCCTTCTTCACGGCGTCGAACTCGCCGTAGTGGTCTAGGTGCTCGGGATCGATGTTGGTAACCACGGCGCAGGTCGACTTGAGCTTCAGGAAGGTGCCGTCGCTTTCGTCTGCCTCGACCACGATCCAGTCGCCCGCGCCCACCTTGGCGTTGGTGCCGTAGGCGTTGATGATGCCGCCGTTGACCACCGTGGGATCCAGGCCGCCCGCGTCCAGCAGCGAGGCGATCATGGAGGTGGTCGTGGTCTTGCCGTGGGTGCCGCCCACCGCCACCGAGAACTGAAGCCGCATCAGTTCGGCCAGCATCTCGGCCCGCCTGACCAGCGGCAGGCGCTTCTCGCGCGCCGCCACCATCTCCGGATTGTCGGCCTTCACCGCGGTCGAATAGACGACGGCGTACGCGCCTTCGACGTGGCCGGCGTCGTGTCCGATGAAGATCTTCGCGCCCAGGCGCTGGAGCCGCTCGGTGTTGGCGCTGGCCTTGGCGTCCGAGCCCTGCACCGTGTAGCCGGTGCGCATCATGATCTCGGCGATGCCGCTCATGCCGATGCCGCCGATGCCGATGAAGTGCACGGGGCCGATTTCGAAGGGGACGGGACGGCGGTTCATGACCGCGTGCTAGCCCATCTCGCGGGCCGCCGGAACCACGTCATTCGACGTGAGGCGCGGGATCACGCCCCGATCTGCTTGGCGAGCACCTTGGCGAGCCCCGCCACGATGCTGCGCCGATGGTCGGCCTCTGCCGGGCTGGTGGACCGCAGGAGCGGGAGCGCTTCGACATGCACCAGGATGGCCCGCGCATCCGCCACCACGTTCGGCGCCGTCGCCTTGGCGAGGCCATTGGCCACCGCCGACAGTTCCTCCAGCCCGTAGGCGCCGGCCACGCAGGCGATGTCTGCGGCCACCTCGCTGAGGCGAATCAGGTTCTCCGCACTCGTCCCCCCGCTGCGGCCGAGGGCCTGGGCCGAGGCGATGGCCTTGTCCAGGCCCTGCAGGGCCGTGGCGCGATGCTGGGCCAGATTCTGTTCGGCCGCCGCCATCGCGGTCTCGAAGTTCATGCCTGTGGGCTGGTCGAGGCAGCCCTTAAGTCGGCTCTGCATGCTCACGCGTCCGTCCAGGTTTCACCGGTTCGGCGCCGCTTCCGCCGTCGCGACCCACAGGATCCTCTTCAGGAGCGTCGTCGGGGAGAACGGCTTCACGAGGATGAAGTCTGCGCCGCAGGTCTTCACGCTCGTCACGAAGTCGACGCTGGGATTGACCGCGGTGCCGATGAGCGCGGTCGACCGCTGGGTGGCCGCGTCGATCTCGCGGATGCGCGCTATGAGATCGGTATCTGGCTCGTCGTTGGCGCCGAGGTCCGCCACGACGAGCGCGGGTCCTGCCGGTCCGGCGTCCAGCGCGGCCGGCGTCACCTCGCCGCTCAGCCGCGTGAACTTCCGGAATCCGAAGCCCATCAGCATCTGCACGAGGATCTCGGAGTAGCTCTCGCTGCGCTCGACGACGAGCACGCGCGCTTCGCTGAAGTCGAAGCAAAGGCTGGGACTGATCTCACGGAACACGCGTCACCCTCCCTCGACGCGCCTATGACGATCCTCAGTCTCCGCCTGATTCTCCAATAAGCGGTAAATGAGCCCTACACCACCAGCAGTACCCCTAGGGGGCTCAGGCGCCGGCGGTCTTTTCCACGACGTCGGCCAGCCGCTCTGCGGCGTCCGGGATGGCGACCGAGCGGGAGGCGGCCGCCATCTTGGCGAGGCGGGCGGGGTTGTTGAGCAGGATCGTTAGCGCGCTCGCCAGGCTCTCCACCGTCAGCTGGGCCTCGCGGGCGATCTCGGCGCCGCCCGCGTCGGCGAGCAGCTTGGCGTTCTGCCCCTGGTCGTCGTCGATGGCGATGGCGAGGGGCACGAGGATGGCGGGCTTACCCGCGACGGCGAACTCGCAGACCGTGCCGGCCCCGGACCGGCCGATCACCAGGTGGGCGTCGCGCAGGCGGCTCGCGATGTCGCGGAAGAAGGGAGCGATCTCGGCGTCCACCAGGGAGTCCCGATAGGCGCGCCGCGCCGTGTTCATGCTCTCGGCGCGGGTCTGCTGCACGATCTGCAGCCGTTTGCGCAGGTCCTCCGGCAGGGCCTTGACCGCCTCGGGCACCAGTTCGGAAAGCAGCCGTGCGCCCTGGCTGCCGCCGGTGACGAGCAGGCGGACCGGCCCGTTCGGCTCGGGCGGGATGTACGTCAGGTCCGCCAGGGCGCGGATGGGGGGACGCACCGGGTTGCCGACGACCTGCGCGCGCGCCGCCACCTTCTCGGGCGCCTTCTTCAGTGTCGGAAACGCGCATGCGACCGTCTGGACGTGCGGCGCCAGCATGCGGTTCGCGCGGCCCATGACGGCGTTCTGCTCGTGGATCACCGTCGGACGGCGATCCAGGATCGCCGCCACCAGGGCCGGCGCGGAAGGATAGCCTCCGAAGCCCACCACCACCTTCGGCGCGATCTCGCGGAAGACGGCGCGCGCCTGCAGCACGCCACGGGACACCGCGAAGCCCGCGCGCATCATGCCGATCGGGTCGCCGCGCTTGAAGGTGGCCGCCGAGAGGCCGATGCGCCGCTCGGCCGGGAAGTCCTGTGCGAGGCCGGCCACGCGCTCGTCCGACGCCAGCACGATCCCCCACCCGCGCGCGATGAGCGCCTCGGCCAGCGCCTGGGCGGGGAACAGGTGTCCGCCGGTGCCCCCGGCCGCGACGACGGCGATCTTACGCATCAGACCTCAAGAGTAGGCCCCCGCCTTCGCCAACCCAGCATCCGGGGAGTAGGCCCCAGGACGGCGCCGGGTCAACGCCAGGGCCAGCCCCATCGTCAAGCCCATCGCCAGCATCGACGACCCGCCGTAGCTGATGAAGGGCAGGGTCATGCCCTTGGTCGGCATCATGTTGAGGTTGACCGCCAGGTTGATGATGGCCTGCTGGCCCACCAGGACGAACAGCCCCGCCGCGGCCACCTGCTCGAAGGGATCCGTCAGCTTCATCGCGCGCTGCAGACCGCGTACGACCACGAAGGCGAAGAGCGAGATCACCAGCAGAAGGAAGACGAGTCCGAACTCCTCGGCGCCCACGCTCGCCGCGAAGTCGGTGTGCAGGTCGGGCACCTTGCGCTTCATGACGCCCTCGCCGGGCCCGCGTCCGAAGAGCCCGCCCGCCGCCTGGGCCACGGCCGCCGCGTCCACCTGGTGGGTGTCGGCCTTCTCGGGCGAGAAGAAGCGGTCCACGCGGCTCTGCACGTGGGGGAACAGGAAGTAGGTCGAGCTCAGCCCTGCGATCGCGGTCGCGCCCAGGAGCATCACCCAGCTCATGGGCACGCCGGCCATCCAGAAGGCGGCCCCGAAGGCCACCGTGATCAGCACGGTCTGGCCGACGTCCGGCTGGATCAGCAGCAGCCCGATCGAGACCGCGAAGAGCCCGAAGGCAATGGAGACGCCGGGCACCCCCTGCCCCTTCTGTCCCTCGGCGAACATCCACGCCACGAGGATCACCAGCGCGGGCTTCATGTATTCCGAGGGCTGGAAGGTGAACCCGCCGAACTCGATCCAGCGGGTCGCCCCCTTGGCGTTGTGGCCGATGAACGGCAGGGCGATCATCACGGCGATGGCGGCCAGCCAGATGAAGAACGCCGCCCGCCGCACGCCCCTCACGTCCAGCATAGAGACGCCGACCAGGATCACCACCGCGCCCAGGGCGAACACGCACTGGCGCACGGCGAAGTGGAACGGGTCGCCGATGTTCATCCGGGCCGCCGCCGCGGGACTGGCCGCGAACGCGATGACCACCCCGATGGCGATGAGCATGCCCACCACGCCCAGCATCCAGCGGTCGACCGTCCACCACCAGACGCCCAGCGGCGAGCGGTCGGAGCGCGGGAAGGCGTGGTGGTTGGTGCTGGGCGTCGTGGTCGTCATGCGGCCCCCACGGTGGTGTCGGACGCCGTCTGGCCGGCGGCGATGGCGTTGACGGCGGTGCGGAAGGCCTCGCCACGCTGCTCGAAATCGGCGAACTGGTCGAACGAGGCGCAGGCCGGCGACAGCAGGACGATGGCGTCCCGGCCGCTCGCGGCGGCGTCGCGGAAGGCCGCCTCGGCGGCGGCCGGGATCGTGCCGCACCTGGCCGCCGCGACCCGGCCTTCCAGCGTCGCCGCGAAAGCGTCCGACGCCTCGCCGACGAGATAGGCCTTGATGACTCGCGGGAAGAGGTCGGCCAGGTCCTCGATGCCGCCCGACTTCGGCTGTCCGCCGACGATCCAGTAGACCTGGGGATAGGAGCCGAGCGCCTGGCGCGCCGCATCCGCATTCGTGGCCTTGGAGTCGTTCACGAACCTCACGCGGCCGACGACGCCGACCGTTTCCATCCGGTGCGCCAGCCCGGGAAAGGTCATCAGTGCGCGCGACGCCACGCCGGGATCGATGCCCAAGCCCTTGGCGGCGGCGTAGGCGGCGGCCGCGTTCTGCCAGTTGTGCCGGCCGGGCAGCGAGCGGGCGCGCTTCAGGTCGGCGACCTCCACCGCGCGCTCGCCCGAGGCGTCGTACAGCAGGCCGTCGAGCACATAGACCCCGCGGCTCATGGCCTTGCTGGCCGAGATGGGAACGATGGTCCGGCGGTTGGCCGCCGTGGTCTCGGTGCAGATGCGCTGGCCCCAGACGTCGTCCACGCCGATGACCGCCGTGTCGCCGCGGCCCTGGTTGCGCAGGATCCGCTTCTTGGCGGCGACGTAGCCTTCCATGTCGCCGTGCCGCTCGAGGTGATCGGGCGAGATGTTGAGCAGGACGGTCACGTCGGCCTTCAGCGACGACGTCAGGTCCAGCTGATAGGAGGAGAGTTCGAGCACATAGACGGCGCCGCCGTGCATGTCCTCCAGGCTCAGCACGCCCGTGCCGATGTTGCCGCCGATGCGGACGTCGCGGCCGGCCTCGGCGCAGACGTGGCCGATCAGCGCCGTCGTCGTCGACTTGCCGTTGGTGCCGGTGATCGCGATGATCTTCGGGCGCTTGTGCGGCGCGGCGGCGTTCACGGTGCGGGCGAAGAGCTCGATGTCGCCCAGGATCTCGACGCCCTCGCGCCGGGCGCGCTCCACGGTCCAATGCGGCTTCGGGTGGGTCAGCGGCACCCCGGGGGACAGCATGAGGGCCGCAAGCCCGCTCCAGTCGGCCTCGGTCAGGTCGGTGAGCGTGAAACCCTCGGCCACAGCCTTCTCGCGCGTCGCGGGGTTGTCGTCCCAGAGCGCCACCGTCGCGCCGCCGGCCATCAGGGCGCGCGCCGCGGCCAGGCCCGTGCGGGCGAGGCCGAACACGGCGACGGTCTTCCCCTCGAATCCGCGGACCGGAATCATGACGGCGTCGCCGGCCCTCCCCTACCGCAGCTTGAGCGTCGCGAGGCCCACGAGGGCCAGCATGATCGAGACGATCCAGAACCGGATCACGACCGTCGATTCCGACCAGCCCAGCTTCTCGAAGTGGTGGTGGATCGGCGCCATGAGGAAGATCCGCCGCCCGGTCCGCTTGAACCAGGCGACCTGGATGACGACGCTCAGCAGCTCGGCCACGAACAGGCCGCCGATGATCGCCAGCACGATCTCGTGGCGCGTGGCCACCGCGATGGCGCCGACGGTGCCGCCCAGCGCGAGCGAGCCCGTGTCCCCCATGAAGATCTTGGCCGGCGGGGCGTTGTACCAGAGGAACCCGAGGCCTGAGCCCACCAGCGCGCCGCAGATGATGGCGAGCTCGCCCACGCCCGGCACGAAGTGGAGCTGCAGGTAGTTCGAGAAGACGTAGTTGCCGACCAGGTAGGCGATCAGGCCGTAGGCGGCCGACGCGATCATCACGGGCACGGTCGCGAGCCCGTCCAGGCCGTCGGTGAAGTTCACCGCGTTGGCCGCGCCCACGATCACGAAGGCCCCGAAGGCGAGGTAGAACCAGTTCAGGTCCAGCAGCCACTGCTTGAACACCGGGAAGGCGACCGACGTCAGCAGCTCAGGGGTCTCGGGAGGCTTGGCGGCGAAGACGATGATCAGGGCCACCGCCGCCATGGCGATCGCGGCCTCCATGACGAGGCGCATCCGGCCCGAGACGCCGGCGGTCGTCTGCTTGGTGACCTTGGCGTAGTCGTCCATGAAGCCCAGCAGGCCGTAGCCGGCCGTGACCATCAGCACCGCCCACACGTAGACGTTCGTCAGGTCGCCCCAGAGGAGCGAGCCCGCGAACAGGCCCGCCAGGATCATCACCCCGCCCATGGTGGGCGTGCCGGACTTCTCGATGATGTGCCGCTCGATGCCTTCGGCGCGGATCGGCTGGCCCCTGCCCTGCTTGGCCTTCATCCAGCGGATGAAGCGCGAGCCCAGCGCGACGACCACCAGCTGCGCCGTGGCGATCGCCAGCACCGTGCGGAAGGTCTGATACTTCAGCAGGTTCAGGACCGGGACGTAGTCGTGGGCGCCGAAGGTCTGCCAGAGCCAGTAGAACATCAGCGCGCCTCCCCATGTCCGGCGGCGGCGGATCCCAGCGCGGCGAGGGCCTCGGCGACCAGCCCGGCCTTCGATCCGTTCGAGCCCTTCACCATCACCACGTCGCCCGCCTGGACGGCGCCGGCGACCTGCGACGCCAGCGCCGCAGCGGTTTCGGCGTAGCCGCCCCGCCGAGTCGAAGGAAGCGCGTCCCAGAGCGATTTCATCAGGGGTCCGGCGCAGAACACGAGGTCGATCGATGCAGCCGCCAGCGGTTCGGCCAGCCCGGCGTGGAACGCGACGGCCTCCGGCCCCAGCTCCAGCATGTCGGTCAGGGCGACGATCCGCCGCCCCTGGGACCGTCGCGCGCCCAGCGTGGCGATGGCCGAGGCCATCGAGATGGGGTTCGCATTGTAGCTCTCGTCGATCAGCGTGAACCCGCCGCCATCCGCCAGCGCGACCTCGCGCTCGGCCCCGCGGCCGGCGAGCGGCTCGAAGGATCCGAGCGCGGCGAGGCTCTTGTCGAGATCCACGTCCATGGCCTGCAGCACCAGCAGCACGGCCATGGCGTTGAGGCCCCAGTGCAGGCCCGTCTGCAGGATCGGGAAGTCCATCGCCTTGCCGTCCAGCCGCGCCTGGACGACGGCATGGCCGCCTGCGGCCTGGAAATCGATCAGTCGCGCGTCGCAGCCGTCGGCGGATCCGAACGTGCGGATTTGGGCGCCTGCAGCGCGCGCGGCGGCCGCCAGCACGTCGAACCAGCGGTTGTCGGCGTTCAGCACCGCCACGCCGCCCGCCTCCAGCCCCTCGAAGATCTCGGCCTTGGCGCGCGCCACGCCGGCCTCGCCGTCGGGGAAGTTCTCGGTGTGGACCGGCCCGACAGTGGTCACCAGAGCCACGTGCGGGCGCACCATCCGGGTCAGCGGGCGGATTTCGTCGGCATGGTTCATGCCGACCTCGAACACCGCGCGCGCGGTCGCGGCCGGCATCCGGGCCAGCGTGAGCGGCACGCCGATGTGGTTGTTGTAGCTCTTCACCGACGAATGCGCCGGCCCGGCGAGGGTCAGCCCCGCCATGATCGCCTGGGTCGTCGACGTCTTGCCGACCGAGCCTGTCACCGCGGCCCGACGCGCGCCGCCGGCGCGCTCGCGCGCAGCCGCGCCCAGCGCCTCCAGCGCCGCCTGGGTGTCGGCCACCTTCACCGCGGGACCGCCGACGTCCTGGCTCACCAGCGCTCCGGCGGCGCCCTTCGCCAAGGCCTGCGCCACGAACTCGTGGCCGTCGCGCACCCCGGCCAGCGCCACGAACAGGTCGCCCGGCTCGAGCGTGCGCGTGTCGATGGAGACTCCGCCGGCCGTGAAGCCGCCGTTCGCCTGCCCGCCCGTCGCCCTCGCGATCTCCTCGGAGGTCCAGAGCGGGTCAGCCATGGACCAGCTCCAGCGCCCTGGCGGTCTCGGCGACGTCGTCGAAGGGGTGCACGACGTCGCCCACGATCTGGCCCTGCTCGTGGCCCTTGCCGGCGACCACCAGGATGTCGCCGTCCTGCAGCATCGCCGCCGCCGCGCGGATCGCCTCGCGCCGGTCGCCGATGTCCCGGGCTCCGGTCGCGCCGGCCAGCACCTCGGCCCGGATCGAGGCCGGGACTTCCGAGCGCGGGTTGTCGTCGGTCACGATCGCCACGTCGGCCAGGGCGGCGGCCACCCGGCCCATCAGGGGGCGCTTGGTCCGGTCGCGATCGCCGCCGGCCCCGAACACCACGATCAGCCGCCCCCGCACGTGCGGCCGCAGCGCGCTGAGCACCGTCTCGAGCCCGTCCGGCGTATGGGCGTAGTCCACGTAGGCCTCGCCGCCCCGGGGGCCGGCGCCGACCCTCTGAAGGCGCCCCGCGACGCCGGTCAGCTTCTCGAGGCCCGCGAAGGCATCTTCGTAGGACAGGCCCGCGGCCTTGCAGAGCCCTGCCGCCACCAGGGCGTTCGACGCCTGGAAGTCGCCCGCGAGCGGGAGCCGCACGTCCCAGACGCGGCCGTCCGCCCGGATCGAGAGCCGCTGGCCGTCGGGCAGCATCTCCCGGCCCAGCAGCTTCAGCGCCTGGCCGCTCTCCCCCACGCTCATGACCCGCTGGCCAGAGACCACCGAGGCCGCGGCGAAGAACGCGAAAGCCTCGGAGTCGGCATTCAGCACCGCAGTGGCCCCGCGCGGCATCAGCTGTTCGAACAGGCGCAGCTTGGCCTTCAGGTAGGCGTCCATGGTGACGTGGTAGTCGAGATGGTCCTGGGTCAGGTTCAGGAACCCGGCCGCGGCCAGCCGCACGCCGTCCAGCCGGCGCTGGTCGATCCCGTGCGAGCTGGCCTCCATGGCGAAGTGGGTCACGCCCAGCTGGCTGATGCGCGTGAGCAGCTCGGCGACGTCGCCGGCGTCGGGCGTGGTCAGGCCGGGCGGCGTGATCTGGTCGGTGCGGCCGTCGGGGTGCGACACCGTCACGCCCAGCGTGCCCATGCTGGCCGAGGCGTGGCCCGCCCCGGCGAAGATCTGGCGGCAGAAGTTGGCGACCGAGGTCTTGCCGTTGGTGCCCGTCACGGCGACGCATGTCTGCGGCTGCCGGCCCCAGAAGTTCGCGGCCGCCAGCGCGTAGCCGCGACGGGGATCGCGGCAGACCACGGTCGGCACGGAGAGGTTCAGGTCCTGGTCGGCGATCACCGCCGCCGCGCCCGCCTCGACAGCCTTGGCGGCGAACGCGGCGCCGTCGGCCCGCGAGCCCGGGAGGGCGGCGAACAGGAAGCCCGGCTTCACCTTGCGGCTGTCCGAGGTCACCCCGGTGATCTCGGGATCCACGCCCAGGTGGCGCTTCACAAGGCTGGTCAGGCGGACGATCATCCTACTTCGCTCCTGAACGGAGCTTGGCAGGATCGGGCCGAGGCCCTGCGGAGGCTTGGCGGAGCCGGGTCATCGGCCCTCGCCCAGTTCTTCCACGGTGGGCTGCTCCACCGGGATGGCCTGGCCCAGCTCGGGCCGGCGCTGGACGCCCAGGAACGGCGCGATGCGCTCGATCACCCGCCCCGCCGCCGGCGCGGCCACCCAGCCGCCCGTGGCGTAGCCGGCGCTGCGCGCGGTGGCGCGGGGCTCGTCGAGCAGGATCAGGACGAAGTAGCGCTTCGTGTCGACGCCCCCGTGGGTCGGGAAGATCGCCGCGAACGACGAGACCTGCTTGGCGCGGCTGTAACCGCGGATCGCAGGGTCGTACTTCTCGCCGGTGCCGGTCTTCCCGCCCACGGCCAGACCGGGGATGTTCGCCGACTTGCCCGAACCGCCGGTCACGTTGGCGCGCATGATCGACAGCATCTGCAGCGAGGTGCGTTCCGACATGACCCTGGGACCATCCACCTTGGTCCCGGGTTCCAGCTTGCGGACGGTGAGCGGGATCAACTTCCCGCCGTTGAGAACGGCGCCGTAGGCCCGGGCGAGGGCGAGCGGCGTCACGTTGATCCCATGGCCGAAGGACGTGGAGGCCACGGCGTCGTCGTTCCACACCTTGGGCGTGAGCGGACGGGCCGTCTCGATCAGCTCCACCTTCGCCGGCGACGTCAGGCCCAGGCCGCTGAAGTAGTTCCCCATCCGCTGCGGGCCGATGCCCACGGCGAGCTTGGCGGTGCCGATGTTCGAGGAGTGCTGGAACACCTCGACCAGGTTCAGGACCTTCCGGGCCGCGTGGTAGTCGTGGATCGTCCGGTAGCCCAGCTTGAACGGCTGGGTGGCGTCGAAGGTGGTCTCGGGCGTGGCGACGCCGGTGTCCAGGCCGATCGCGACGGTGAAGCCCTTGAAGGTCGAGCCCATCTCGAACACTGAGGCCGCCGCCCGGTTCGTCTGGGCGTAGACGCCGGCCTTGCCCGGCTTGTTGGGGTCGAACACCGGCCAGCTGGCGAGCCCCAGGATCTCTCCGGTGTGGACGTCGGTCACGAGGCCCACGGCGCCCTTCGGCGTGAACTCGGCGACGGCCTTCCAGAGCTCGTCCTCCAGCGCGCCCTGCACGCGCAGGTCGATGGAGAGCGGCGCGGGCCGGCCGCCGGCCGCGCCGGCGCGAATCTCTTCGTTGAACGCCGCTTCCGCGCCCGACAGCCCTTCGCCGCCGGCGTCGGAGAATCCGATGATGTGCGCCGCCGACGGCCCGAGCGGGTACACGCGGCGCTGCTCGGGCTCGAAGGTCACGCCCGGCAGGCCCAGCTGGTGCACCTTGTTCCGTTCGGCCGGGGTCAGCGCGCCCAGGACGAAGATCCGCCGGTTCCCGCGCAGGGCCCGCTCGAGCCGCTGGGGCTCGAGGTTGGGAAGGGTCGAGAGCAGCGCGCGGCGGGTCTCGCCGGGGTCCCAGATCTCGCGCGGATCGATGTAGAGGCCGTAGTGCAGCAGGTCGGCCGCCAGCAGCATGCCGTTGCGGTCGACGAGGTCGGCCCGCGAGGCGCCGAGCGGCGCGGCCATCCGGCTGTGGCGGGCGTCGGAGAACAGCGCCGCGCGGGTGGCGCCGACCGCCAGCCACAGGAAGCCCAGGCTGAACAGGACCAGCACGAAGAAGATGCGCAGGCGCGTGTCGTCCTCGGGACGTCCCGATGCGCGGGCGCGCTCGAACGCATGCTCGAGCCCCCAGACGCGCTCGACGAGCCAACGCGGCAGGCCCCTGCGGCCGAACGCGTTCTGGCCCAGGCTCATCGGGCGGCTCCGGGCGGCGTCGCGGGCGCCGGCGCCAGGGTCGCGGCCTGGGCGACGCGCACGGGAGCGGCTTCCGCGGGCGGGGGCGGCGGGACGCCCGGGACGTGGTCCGCCTGGGCCACCATGGCGGCCACCGGCGATGGATGTTCGGCCTTGGGCGCCGGCCCGGCGCGGGCCAGGTCGATGAGCTGGTCGGCGGTCGCCTCGCGGTTGGCCGGCACCATCTCCATTTTCAGGAAGGTGGCGGCGAGCCGTTCGAGCCGGCCGGGCTGCTCGAGGTGCGCGACCTCGGCCTGCAGCAGGCGGATGCGGGCCTTCTCGGCGGCGATCTGGCGCTCGACGGTCGCGATCTGGGCGCGCTCGCGGCCGGCCATGGTCTTGGCGAGGTAGACGCCGAGGATCAGCACCACCAGCAGGCCCACGCCGATCAGATCGACGAGGCGAAAGCCCCGAACCCTCTTCGTGAACACGCTCATGCCGCCGCCCTCCAGGCCGGGGCGTCGGTCCTCACCGCCGCCCTCAGCTTCGCCGAGCGGGCGCGGGGATTGGCCGCCACCTCCGCTTCCGACGGGCCTTGCGCGCCGTTGAAGAGGAGACGGAACGTGGGCGCGGGTCCCTGCGCCAGCGGAGGCGCATGCCGCGACCCGGAAGGCGTCCGCCCCGCCCGCTCGCCGAGGAACGTCTTCACGATTCTGTCCTCGAGCGAATGGAACGTGACGACGCAGAGCCGTCCGCCGGCCTTCAGGACGCGTTCGGCGGCGGCCAGCCCGGCCTCCAGTTCGCCCAGTTCGTCGTTCACGGCGATCCGGAGGCCCTGGAAGGTGCGAGTGGCGGGATGGATCTTGGCGCCCCTGCGGCCGCCCAGCGCCTGCTCGACGAACTCGGCCAGCTCCAGCGTGCGGGTGAACGGCTTCTCGGCCCGGCGCCGGACGATGGCGCGCGCGATGCGGCGGCTCTCCCGCTCCTCGCCATAGACGAAGATGATCCGGGCAAGCTCATCCTGCTCGGCGGTGTTGACGAGGTCGGCGGCGGTCGGGCCGCTATCGCCCATGCGCATGTCGAGCGGCCCGTCGGCCATGAACGAGAAGCCCCGCCCGGCCTCGTCCAGCTGCATCGACGAGACGCCGAGGTCGAGGGCCACGCCGTCGGCGTGGCCCTCGCCCAGCACCGCGTCCATTTCCGAGAAGGTGGCTTCCACCAGTCTGAAGCGGTCTTCCGGAAATCCCGCGGCAAAGCGACGGACCGTAGGGTCGCGGTCAAAGGCCACGACCTTCGCGCCCGTCGCGAGGATGGCGCGGGTGTAGCCGCCCGCGCCGAAGGTGCCGTCCACGACCGTCCCGCCGGCCCCGCAGGCCAGGGCGTCGATGACCTCGTCGAGAAGGACGGGGATATGGGGCTTTCCCGAGGCGCTCATCCGGCGCCTCCCAGGCGGGCGGCGCGCTGGCGCACCCGCATCTCGGCGAGGCCCGTGCGGGCCCGTTCGCGATCCGCCGCGCGCTGGGCGCGGTAGGCGTCGCGCTCCCAGATCTCGAAACGGTCGCGCAGGCCCACGACGGCCACCCAGTCGGTGATGCCGTACTGCTCGCAAAGCGGCTCGGGCAGGGTGATGCGACCCGCGGTGTCGAAGCTCAGCTTCTGCATCTCGCCGAAGACGTTGCGCTCGATGGAGTCGCGGAGCTCGTCGCCGAACTCCAGCTCGTCGGCCATCGCGCCATAGCGGTCGAACAGCGCTTGGCCGCCGCCTTCGATGCAATCAGAGCGGATGGAGGGGAAGACGAAGACGCCGTCGGCGGGGCCCGAGAGCGCGGCGCGGTATTCCTGCGGCACGACGATGCGCCGCTTCGCGTCCAGCTGCTTCTCGAACGTCGAGAGAAACATCTCTCCGACCGACCCCCTGCCCTTCGCCGCGCCTCCCGGAACCCGCGCCCGACCCCGCGTTCCGACCGACGAATTGCAATTGGGTTAACATGGGACTGAGTGGGTTTCAATGACACCAGATGACTATTTGCGCGAAAACAACGGCGTCCAGCGCGGCCATGGTTAATGCGCACGAGTTATCCACAGAACATACTTGGAACAACTTGGGCGCGATGAAGCCTGAGGCGTGATTTCGTCGCCCTGGTGGCCAACGCCGCGCCGGTGTCAGCGCGTCCCAATGAGCGTCAAGAGATCAGACGGCCTGTAAGCCGGGTTCTGTGCCGCCTCCTTGCGGAGACGCGGCGGTCATTCCTCTGGACCGGCCGTTGCCGGCCGGTTCTCGCGACCTACCCGGACCCCTGAGCCGGCGACGGCCCTGCCCTCTTGCGAGCGCGCGGGATCCCTATTCGGTCTTGCTCCTGGCGGGGCTTGCCATGCGGCCCCTGTCGCCAGCGGCCCGGTGGGCTCTTACCCCACCCTTTCACCCTTACCCTCCTTCGCTCAGCTTCGGAGGGCGAGCCCGGCGAAGCCTTTGCGGAGCAGGGCGGTCTGCTCTCTGTGGCGCTATCCCTGGGGTCACCCCCGGTGGGCGTTACCCACCGCCATGTCGTCGTGGAGCCCGGACTTTCCTCGACCCCGAAGGGCCGCGACCGCCCGGCCGTCTGATCCGCGGGTCCTCTACCACGTCGCTCCCCGCGTGGGCAGGGGGCGCGCCGGACCTCACCCGGCCAGTCGAAGCAGCGCGATCAGTCGCGCCCGGGTCTCGCCGTCGGCCACCCCGTCCACCCGCCCCTGCCGCCAGTGCCGCTGGAAAGCGCGGACCACCGCGGCGGTGTCGGCGTCGAACACGCCCGAGGGCGGCAGGTCGTAGCCCAGGCGCGTGAGGCCGGCCTGCAGCGCGAACACGGCGGCGCCCTCCTCGCCCTCGCCGATCGGCGCGCCCGGCGCGGCGGGCGCCTCGGCCCAGAGCCCGTGGCCGGCCTCGGCCAGACGCTTCCACGGGAAGAGTTCGCCCGGGTCCTCCTTGCGGGCGGGCGCCACATCGGCGTGGCCCACGATGTCGCGGTCCTCGATCGTCCAGCGACTGCGGATGTCGGCCAAAAGCTCGATCACCGCCGCCACCTGGGCCTCCGGAAAGGCGCGGTAGCCCCATTCATGCCCCGGATTGACGATCTCGATGCCGATGGAGTCGGCGTTCACGCCTCGGCGGCCGCGCCAGAACGAGACGCCGGCATGCCAGGCGCGACGTTCCTCGGGCACCAGCCGGAAGACCCGGCCGTCCTCCTCGACCACATAGTGCGCGCTGACGCGGGCCTCCGGGTCGCGCAGGCGCGCGATGGCCTCCTCGCCCGTCTTCATGCCGGTGTAGTGCAGCACCAGCACGCTGGGCGGCGCCGTGCGGGCGTCGAAATTCGGCGAGGGCGCCTCGATCAGGTTCATTCGCCACGGTTCCGGAGCGCGAGCAGAAGGGCCATCACCTGACTGCCCCGCAGCGCGATGATCAAGACGCCCGCGAGCGCCAGCACGCTGCCGATGACCAGCCGCGGCCCCAGCGGATCGTTCATCACCGCGACGCCCAGCGCGATCGTGAGCAGCGGCGTCACCAGGATCAGGGCCGAGATCAGGTTCGCCTCGTAGCGCTGCAGCAGGGTGACGTAGACGGTGTGCGCGCCCACCGAGACGATCAGCGCCGAGAACATCAGCGCGGCCAGGAACGGCCAGCCCGCGGCGATGGCCGTCTCCACCTGCCCCGGCTCCAGCCAGGCCGACAGCGCCGCCATCGGCCCCACCGAGACCAGCCCCACCCAGGCTTGGAAGGTGATGGGCCGCATCCCCTCGATCTGCTTGGTCAGGATGACGCCGACGGCCGACATCACCGTGGCGCCGGCGATCAGCATGAGGCCCATGGACATGGCGAGGCCCGCGGGATTCCACATCACCGTCAGCACGCCGGCGAAGGTGAGCAGGATGCCGAGTCCGCGGCGCCAGCGGATCCGCTCGCCCAGGAAGATCATGGACAGGATCAGCGTCATCGGCATGCCCAGCTGCAGCACCACCGCCGCCGCCGACGGCGTGGCGTACTTCAGGCCCACGAACATCAGCCCGAAGTTGCCGCCGCCCATCAGGAAGGCGGTCAGCATCAGGCGCCACAGCAGGCGCGGCGCGGGGCGCAGGAAGGGGATCAGGCAGGCGGCCACGATCACGAAGCGCGCAGCCGCGTAGAACAGCGGCGGCACGTCCAGCGTGCTCACCACATACTTCGAGACGATGTTGTTGATCGCCCAGATCAGGCACATGACCATGAGCAGGGCGAAGTCGCGGAGCGCCATCGGGGTCCGGGTACGGCGCCCCGGGCCCCGGCTCAACCGTCATCCCTTCAGGAATACCTCCAGGTCGCGGTTCACCCGCTCCATGTGCGTGACGAAGAGGCCGTGCGGGGCGCCGGGGTAGACCTTGAGCTCTGAGCCTCGGATGCCGGCGGCGAAGCGCCGTCCCGTGATCTCCAGCGGCGCCGAGGCGTCCTGGTCGCCGTGCAGGATCAGCGTCGGCCGGTCGACCCGCCGAAGGTCCGGCCGCACGTCGGCCTCCACCAGCCCGCGGAACGTGGCGATCGCCACCGGCGCCGGCGTGGCCAGCATCAGGTCCACCAGCCACGCCTGCATCGCCGGCGACGTCTGCGGCGTGAAGAAGGGCGCCTGGTTCGCCCGCGCCCACGCCGGGAAGTCGGCCTTCCACTCGGCCATGCGCGCGTCGAAGGCGGCCCGAGGCGCGCCGTGGGGATTGTCGGCCCTCTGGGCCAGGCAGGGTCCGGCGGGGGCGACCAGGGCGATCCGGCGCACGCGGCCCGTCCCATGGCGCGCCACGTAGCGGGCCGCCTCGGCGGCGCCCATGGAGTGGGTCACGAGGTCCACCTCGGACAGTCCGAGCTGCTGGATCACTGCGGCCAGGTCGTCGGCCAGGGTGTCCATGTCGTAGCCGCCGGCCGGGACATCCGAGCGGCCGTGGCCCCGCCGGTCGAAGGCGATGCAGCGGAAACCCGCGTCGGCCAGGTGCGACACCTGGTAGGCCCACATCTCGCTCGAGAGCGCCCAGCTCGAGACGAACACCACCGGCGGGCCCTCCCCCCAGTCACGATGGAACAGCCGGGTCCCGTCCTTCGCGCGGACGTCCACCCTGCGCCGCGGGGCGGCGGATGCCCGGGGCGCGGCGGCGGCGCCGGCGGCGGCCAGGCTGGCGGAGAGGATCTGGCGACGGTTCATGGGAGGACTCCTTCACAATGGACGCAGGGTCGCGCCCGCCGGGAAGGCCGTCGATTACGCCGCAGGTAAGCTCGCGCTCGCCCCGCAGCGCCTGAGGAACCGGTGGAAGCGCCAGAGGCAGGCTTCCAGATGGCTGAGCGGCCCCGGCGCGTAGAGCGGGCTCGCGACGCCCCTCTGCACGCCGTCGCACGCGGGGATGTCCTCCATGTGGATCGCCGTCACCTGCTCCCGGAACCCCGCCGCGAACTCCGGCGAGGCCGCGAGCGCTGGCGGCGCCAGCAGGTGCACGCGCAGCCGGAACGCCGCCGACTGAAGCTGGCTGAGCTCATACCAGACGCCCACCGGCGCCTCACCCTGGCTGAAGAACATCAGCGTGAGCGGGAAGATCGCGGCCACCACGAACGGGTCGTGCCCCTCGGCAGGCGGGTTCTCGAGGATCGTGAAGAGGTCGCCGCCCGTCCCCTCGTAGGTTCCAAGCCCCGGGTTGGTCTGCTGCAGGGTCGCCGCGTGCGGTCCGATGTGGTGGTAGGACTCCAGGAAGTTCTCGACCATCACCTTCCAGTTCCAGGGCGAGTCGAACTCGACCACCCCGACCGTCACCAGGGTTTCGGGTTGGGCGTAGGCGATGCGTTCGGCCAGGGGTTCCAGCTGCGGCGCCAGCGGCGCGGCGCGTCCGTCGAGGTTGGCGAAGACCCAGCCCCCCCAGCGTGTGCTCGCGATCCGCGGCAGGCCGCAAGCGGCCGCGTCGAAGGTCTGCGAACGCTCCATCGCCGGCGCCGCGGCCAGGCTTCCGTCCAGCCGGTAGCGCCAGAGGTGATAGGGGCAGGTCAGGGCCTTGGCGTTGCCCGAGCCCTCGACCACCGGCATGCCGCGGTGGCGGCAGACGCGCGACAGCACGCGGATCTCCCCCTCGGAGTCCCGCGTGACCACGAGCGGGGTGTCCAGGAGATCCACGGACCGATAGTCCCCCGGCGCGGCGACGTCGCTCTCGCGCGCCACCGGCAGCCATCCGGCCCGCAGCACGGCGTCGGCTTCGGCGGCGAAGACGGCGGGATCGAGGTAGGCGCGCCCCGGCAGCGCCAGGGCTCCGCGGACGTCGTCTGTGTCGGGACCGTAGGCGTCCTGCAGGATCTCGGACATCTCAGGACCTCCGCTTCACGAACCGCAGCGCCGTCAGCGTATCGGAGAACCCGACCACCTTGTTGTCGACCAGGCCGAACGACTTGGCGGCGGCCATCACGTCCACGTCCTTGACGGTCGCGGCCTTGCCCTTGCGCGAGACCACCCACAACGCGCCGCGCTCGGCCAGGGCGGGGACCAGGCCGCCGATGCGGGCCAGTTCGTCGGCGTTGTCCGCGGCATAGAAGAGCAGGTCGAGCGCCGTGAGATCGTCCGTCAGCTGGACGTCCCGCGCTGCGAGCTCGCCGGCGAGGGCTGCGTCCGCCACGCCCAGCACGGCGGCCCGCATGCCGGGCTTCACGCCGATCTTGTCCAGCCGGCTCTTGGGATTGGCGATGGCGTCGGCCCACCGCGCCGCCTGCGGCTCGCCCAGGCTGAAGCGGGCGCCGTCGGCCAGCACCAGATCGCCGCCTTCGGCGCGCAGACCCTTCAGGGCCTCGCCCGTCCAGGCCCGGCGCGCCCGCCCGCGGAAGACCAGCCTCGCCGCCTCGTACTGCAGCCGGCCCTTGTCGGCTCCGTCCGCGAACCGCGCCGCCACCTGTGCGTCCTTGCCCATGGCGCAGCTTTGCGCAGACCATCCGCCGCTGTCATCCCCCGCTCGTCCGGGGAGGTCCGCGACGACGAAGCGGTTCACCGCAAGCCTCACGGCCCAGGCCGGGCCTTGACGGATAAAGACGAAGGCCCGCAAGCGTCGCCGCCTGCGGGCCGTCATTAGGAACTCGGATGCGCCGTTGGCGGAGCCGCCCTACGCCGCCTGACCCAGGCTCAGGGACTCGTATCGGGCAAGGTGGTGATCCACCGAGCCGAAGGCGGTCTCGATCATGGTGGCGCGCTTGAAGTAATGGCCGATCGCCATCTCGTCGGTCATGCCCATGCCGCCGTGCAGCTGGATGGCGTTCTGGCCGACGAAGCGGCAGGCCTTGCCGATCTGCACCTTGGCGGCCGACACCGCCTTCGCGCGCTCGGCGTCGTCGGTGACCTTGATGTTGGCCATGTAGGTCATCGACACCGCCTGCTCGACGTTGATGAACATGTCGACCATGCGGTGCTGCAGCACCTGGAACGAGCTGATCGGCACGCCGAACTGCTTGCGCTGCTTGGTGTACTCCAGCGTGCCCTCGTGCAGCTTGCGCAGCACGCCGCAGGCCTCGGCGCAGGTGGCCGAGATCGCCTCGTCCACCACCTTCTCCACCAGCGGCAGGCCGTTGTCGGCCGGGCCGATCAGGGCGTCGGCGCCCAGGCTCACGTTCTCGAAGTAGACCTCCGAGGCGCGGTTGCCGTCGACCGTCGGATAGTCGCGCGTGGTGACGCCCTTGGCGCCCTTCTCGACCAGGAACACCGAGACGCCCTGCGCGTCGCGGGGGCCGCCGGCGGTGCGCGCGGTGACGATCAGGTGGGTGGCGAACGGGGCGCCCAGCACCACCGCCTTGTGCCCGTTCAGCACCCAGCCGGCGCCGTCCTTCTTCGCCGTCGTTTCCAGAGCGGCCAGGTTGTAGCGGCCCTTGGGCTCGGCGTAGGCGAAGGCGAAGATGTTCTTGCCCTCGATGATCCCGCCGATCAGGTCGGCCGCGCCGGCGTGGCCCGAGTGCTTCAGGAAGCCGCCGCCGATCACCACCGTGCCGAGGTAGGGCTCGACGACCAGCGCCTTACCGAACTCCTCCATCACGACCATGTTCTCGATCGGACCGCCGCCCAGGCCGCCCAGCTCTTCCGAGAACGGCGCCCCCAGGATGCCGAGTTCCTCGGCGAAGGCCTTCCAGACCTCCGGCCGCCAGCCCGGCTCCCTGGTCACCACGGCCCGACGCTTGTCGAAGTCGTAGTTGTCCGCGAGGTACGCCGCGACCGTGTCGCGAAGCATCGACTGTTCTTCGGTGAAGCTGAAATCCACGGGGCCGTCTCTTCCGCTGGTGTGTGTTCTGGGTGGTTGGCTTGAGCTTTAGAGCCCCAGCACCGCCTTGGCGATGATGTTGCGCTGGATCTCGTTCGAGCCGCCGTAGATCGAGGTCTTGCGGCCGTTGAACATCTCGCCCGCGAGGCCTTCGGCGTACTCGGGTCCGACGCCGGCGGCGTTGCCGCCCAGGTCGCGCAGGAACGGCGCGCCGTAGTGGCCCACCGCCTCCAGCGCCAGCTCCTGCAGGCGCTGCTGGATCTCGGTGCCCTTGATCTTGAGGATCGAGCTCTCGGGGCCGGGGCCCTTGCCGCTCGATTCACCGGCCAGCGTGCGCAGCTCGGTGAACTCCAGCGCGGTCAGGTCGATCTCCAGCTCGGCCACCTTGCGGCGGAAGAAGCTGTCCGCGATCAGCGCCGAGCCCGTGTCGCTCCGCTCGGTGCCCGCGATGGTCCGCAGCTTCTCGAGATTGCGCTTCGAGCGCGCCACGCCGGCGATCCCGCTGCGCTCGTGCGCCAGCAGCGCCTTGGCGCAGGTCCAGCCCTGGTTCTCATGGAAGATGCGGTTCTCGACCGGCACCTTCACGTTGTCGAGGAAGACGTCGTTGACCTCGTGGCCGCCTTCCAGGGTGATGATCGGGCGCACAGTGATGCCGGGCGTCTTCATGTCGATCAGCAGGAACGAGATGCCCGACTGCGGCTTGGCGTCGGGATCGGTGCGCACGAGGAAGAAGCCCCAGTCGGCGTGCTGGCCCAGGGTCGTCCACGTCTTCTGGCCGTTGACGAGGTAGTACTCCTTGCCGTCGTCGCCGGTGATGCGCTCGGCCTTGGTCTTGAGGTTGGCCAGGTCGGAACCCGCGCCCGGCTCGGAGTAGCCCTGGCACCACCAGACCTCGCCGTTGTAGATGCCCGGCAGGAACCGCTTCTTCTGCTCGTCGGTGCCGAAGGTGTAGATCACCGGGGCCAGCATCGACAGGCCGAAGGGCAGGAGGCCCAGGCAATCGGCGCGGGCGGTCTCCTCGGACCAGATGTACTTCTGCGTGGGCGTCCAGCCCGTGCCGCCCAGTTCCTTCGGCCAGCCCGGCGCCACCCAGCCCTTCTTCGCCAGCACCTTGTGCCAGAGAAGGTACTCGTCCTTGGTCAGCGGGCGGCCCTCGTCCTGCGCCTTGCGCAGCTCGGCGGGGTAGTTCTCCGCGATGAAGGTCCGGACCTCCTCGCGGAAGGCGTTTTCTTCCGGGGTGAAGTCGAGGTTCATGGCCACTGCTCCGTCGGGCGCCACATGCGCCGCTCTCGGGCCGACCCTATACGCGCGGCGATGCCGGCGCGAAAGATGACGCTTGCGTCAACGTAAGGTCACATCGCCCGCTCCCGCTCAGACCGACAGCCCCGGATCCCCCTCCAGCACCTCCCGGACGAGCCGAGGGCGCTCGCCGGGCTTCCACCGCCTGGCGGTGTGGACCACGCGATAGCGGAGATCGCCGCCGTCCGGCCGTTCGCTGCGCGCGATCGGGCGCGGGATGCAGACGAACTCGGTGCGCATCTCGTCGGCGCTGAGCCGGACCGTGGCGTAGCCATGCCCGCCCATGTCCACGAACTCGAGGTGCGGCGCGAGCGCGGGGTTCGAAAGCGCACGCGCGGCGCCCGCGTCGAAGCTCCGGGCGTACTCGAGGCAGGCCCGCACCCCGTGCTTCAGCAGCATGTTGAAGGTCGGGTCGGGTTTGGCCGCGCCCGGCCGGTCCGCCAGGAACAGCGGCCGCAGCGGATGGTCCTTCTTGAGGGTGTGTTCGTACGCCTCCAGGCCCCCCGGGCTAGAGAGTGACCCCCCGATGAAGCTCAGGCCTACCGGTTCGAATTTGCCTGGGGGGAGCTGAGCCGACGCGTAGCCGGCCCAGAAGCTGTGGCGATCCCCAGAGACGATGGCGAATCCGGTGATTTCCGCGTCGCGGACCAGGTCGCAGATCTCGGCGCGCTCGGCATAGGCGGTGCTGTGGTCCCCCGCGGCGAGGATCGCAAAGTCGTCGGGCCAGGGCTTGACCATGCCGGCCGGCAGGTTCTGGGGATCGGCGCGCGAAACCAGCGCGCCCTTGGAGTTGCCCCAGATCTTCCAGGTGGCGCGCGACGCCTTCAGCCGGGCCTTGAACCAGGCCTTCTGCTCGGCCCCCAGGATGGTCTGCGGCGGCGCGTCCTTCTGGGGATTGGGCACGCTGACGCCGCCATAGGTCAGCTGGTCGGGCGGACGCCCTCCGTTGGCGGTGCGGCCCGCGTCCAGGGTCTGGGCCGCGTCCTCCTGGAACATGCCGAGGAACTCCGGCGGCGTCAGCTTGTCGAGGGCGGGGTCCTCGAATGGGCTCGCGCTGCGATAGCTGTGCTGGTCGGTGATGAGCAGCTCCAGGTGTCGCCCGTAGCGGAAGGCGCGGTAGCCGATCAGGCTGTTGATCGCCGCGAGGTTGTTCGGCTCGTCGCCCAGGCCGTCGGCGTCCCAGCGCTCGATCTTCACGTCCTGGACGGTGGGCGGGTCGAACGTGTCCCACGACGCGCCCGCGGCCTTCCGGCAACGGGACGGCAGATACTCCCACCAAGCCTGGTTCGCGGCGACCTTCAGCGTCTGGCCGGGACGGGCGGGACCGCCCTGCTTCAGGATGCTCTGCCAGCCCTGCCAGGAGAATTCGTGGTTGTCCCAGATGGCCACGAACGGCCAGCGCGCCCGCGCGTCCTTCAGGTCCGGGTCCGCCAGGAAGCTCCGATAGCAGGCGCGATAGCCCTCCAGGGTCAGCGGATAGTGCAGTTTTCCGGTCCTGCCGCCGTCGGGGAACCGCGCCACCTCGTAAATCGTGCGGTCGAAGCGCTTGCCGCCCTCCTCCGGGTACTGCAGCACCTCGTAGATGAAGTCCCCCAGGTGGAGGACGAAGCCCAGCTGGTCCTCCGGCTTCGCCCGCTCGTCCTCGAAGATCATGCGGCGATAGCCGTTCAGCTTGCCCTCGTTGATGCTCTGGCAGCTCACGAACGCGAAGGTGACAGGCCTGGGATCGCCGTCGCGCGGCGCGGTGACGGTCCGCCCCACCCGGCTGCCGTTCCCCTCGGCGTCGGCGAAGCGGTACCAGTAGACGCGCGACGGCCGCAGCCCTCCGACCAGCACCCGCGTCGTCCAGTCCGCCGCCGAAGAGACGGGGGTGCGGGCGCGGGCCACGACGCGGCGGAACTCACGGTCTTCGGCGACCTCGACCGAGAGCATGCGCCGCGCGCCCTCGGCATAGGGCCGGCGGGTCCATAGGATGACGCTATGGGAATCCGGATCGCCGGAGGCGACGCCCTCGGGATAGAGGTCCTCGCGCTCGCGCCAGGCCTGGCGTGAAGCGCGCGCCGGCCCGCTCCACGCCACCGCCGCGCCCATCGCGGCCGCCATGCGCAGGAACTCCCGGCGATCGTTTGTCATGGGCGCCCCCGCTCCCGGGCTTCTGCCCCGCTCGCCCACGCTGCACCTGATGGGGCCGCGCCGGAAGCACCGCTCGTCGCGTTTTCCGGCGCGCCTGGGCGCGGCTCAGCGCCGTCCTCGACGACGGCGCCCTGTTGGTCTGCTCGGACGTGCGAGCGTGCCCGGGCGGCCTGGCTCGGGCCGCGACGCCCCTACCGGTTTGCCCGCAACTCGACCTGCACCATCACCCGCGCGCCCGGCCTGGTTCCCGACGAGGCCTTGGCGCGCAGGGCCGCGGGACCGGCGGCCGCGACCAGGTTCGGGCTCCGCGGGCGCGAGTCGACCAGGACGCAGTTGTCGAGGCTCCGGTCGTCGCGGACGCGACAGTTGAAGCCCACGTTCCCAACCCGGCCCTCGTCGTCGTAGATCACGATCGCCGGCAGCTTGGCTTTCGCCGGGTTCAGCCACTGGATCGGGAAGCGCACGGTGCGGCCGGCCGTGGGGGCGCCGGACGGCGCCTTGGTGGGCATCTGGAACCCGCCGCTCACGGCCAGTGCGGCGGCGCCGAAGCCGGGGCCGGTCTCGCTCAGCGACACGCAGTCCTTGAGCCCGCCGCCGGCGTCGACCGTGCACTCGATCGTCGCCGAGCCGGCGAGGTTCGCCGCCAGCGCCGCAGGCGGATAGGCCTTGGTCATCTCCTCGGCGCCGGGGGTCTTGCTCCACCCCGGCATGTCCGCGGTGGACGGCGGCGGGCGCTGCGGCGCGGCGGCCTGCAGCATGAGCGCGATGACTAGGGCGGGCATGTCCCAGTTCCCCCGATGAAGCGACCTCTCCGAAACTGAACCCTGGCCATGGGAGTTGGCAACCTTGCCCTGCATGGCTTGCCACTGCGCGGCGCACCCGCCACAACCCCCGCCTCAATGCCCCGCATCGTCACCTACAACGTCCACCGCTGTGTCGGGAACGATCGCCGCCTCGACGTGGGCCGCATCGCCGCGGTCCTGGCCCGGCTCGATCCGGACATCGTGGCGCTGCAGGAGCTGGACGTCGGCCGCAGGCGCACCGGCGGCGTGGACCAGGCGCACGAGATCGCCCGGCGCCTGTCGATGAACCACCACTTCCACGCCGCGATGGAGGTCGAGGAAGAGCGCTACGGCGACGCCATCCTCACCCGGCTGCCCGAGCGACTGGTGAAGACCGGACCCCTGCCGGGCCATCCGCGGGTCGCGGCCCTGGAGCCGCGCGGCGCGCTCTGGGTCGAGGTGCAGGTGGAAGGCCGCCCGCTGCAGGTGATCAACACCCACCTCGGGCTCGTCCCGCGCGAGCAGCAGGTGCAGGCGGCCGAACTGGCCGGCGCACGATGGCTCGAACATCCGAAGTGCCAGTGGCCGGCGATCCTCACCGGCGACTTCAACGCCACCTCCAGCTCGATCGTCTATCGCACCCTCACGCAGCATCTGCGCTCGGCGCGGCGGCTGGCGCGCCGAAGGCAGGCTTCGTCCACCTTCCCCTCGCCGTTGCCCGTCCTGCGCATCGACCACCACTTCGTGAGCCCGGGGATCGAGGTCGCGGACGTGTTCGCGCCGTTCGACCCGCTGTCGCGGACCGCGTCCGACCACCTGCCGCTGGTGATGGACTTCGATCTCGCCTGACCCCGGTGGGCCGGCCCTCAGCCTTCGTACGTAAGCTCGCGCGCCTGCCGGAACAGCCGCTGGCGCCGGCGCCAGACGCGCCAGGCGTCGCTGGGATCGGCCGGATCGCCCAGGTGGAACGCCGCCACGAGTCCGCCCAGGCGGCTGCGACGCGAGGGATCGACCGGCTGCAGGCGCCCGTCGCGGTTCAGGTGGTCGATGGCCTGCACCAGGCTCCCGCGTTCGGTCCGCGCCTTGCTTACGGCGTCGCCGGTCACGCCCATGAAATGGCCCACGAGGCGGTCGCGCATGGCCGAGATGGTCAACCGGGCCTCGTCGTCGGCCGCCTCCACCGCCAGTTCGATCTCGGTGTCGTAGCCGAAGGAGCGGTTGTTGAGGTTGGCCGAGCCCACGCGGATGATCTGGTCGTCCAGGATGCTAACCTTCGAGTGCACGATGATGTTCGAGCCGCCCGAGGTGGTCGGATAAAGGGCGCGGAACCTGCCGAAGACGTCCGCCGCCCGCAGCCGCCAGATCATCACCCCGCGGGCGTGGTCCATCGTCATCTGGTCGAAGTAGCTGGGCGAGTGGCCCGTGGTGACGACCACCACCTCGGGCCCGTCGGGCTCGGCGAGCCGCCGCGCCAGCGCCTCGGTGATCACGGGCGAGGTGAAGTACTGGTTCTCGAGATAGATCGTCTCCCGCGCCCGCGCGATGGAGGCCAGCGCGAGGCAGCGGATCTCCTCGATTCTCGGCTGGTCGCGCCACTCGGGATGGGTGCGGGCGATCGCGACGCGAGGGCGCGTCATGTGGACCGGAACGTGGTCGGGCCAGGGATCGCCGCCGGCGCCCTCGGGCGGGGCGACCTCTTCGCCCTTGGTCCCTATCCGCCAGCGCATCCGGAAGTGGTCGCCCAGCGCGCGCGCCGCGTCGCCGTCGACCATCATCATGACCTCGTGCCGCGGGTCGTGGCATTCCTGGTCGGGCATGATGCGCCGGCGGTCATGCTCCAGGTGGCCGGGGCTGTCCCAGCGGTCGACGCCGATGTCGCCGCCGCCGACGAACGCCAGCCGGTCGTCGATCACCACCACCTTCTGATGGTGGCATGCGCCCATGGGCACCGCGTCGTCCAGGTGGAACTTGATCCGCGTGTGCTCGAACCAGCGCCGGGCGCGGTGCGGGAAGAACTCCTGCGTGGCGCTGATCGGCAGGGCCGACTTCCAGATCAGCAGCCGGATGTCGAGTTCGGGCCGCTCGTCGGACAGGGCCAGCAGGACGCGTCCCACCTCGTCGGGGTCGTCCGGCCCGTCATAGCCGTCGGGGAACAGGCGCGCACGGGGATCGAACCCCCAGCCCAGGATCAGGATCGACCGCCGGGCCCTGCGGAACGCTTCGTAGAGCGCGGTGAAATAGGCCTCGTTGTCGATCAGGAACGCCGCCCGGTCCGCAGGTTCCGTCCTCCAGCAGGTTTCGCCGGGGATCAGCAGCGTCATCGTGGTCCTCGTCGCGGCCAGGCGCGCCGCCCCGTCTCAAAGCGTATGGTGCAGCTTGGTTCCTGACAAAGCGAGGTTCGCCGGACAAAAAAAGGCGCGCCGCGGTGGGACCGCAGCGCGCTGGCGGGAAGCGCCAATTCAGTTGGGCTTGGGTTCTATTGCTTGGCGACCGACGACGGTCCGCCCATGTAGGCCTGGCAGGGCCCGGTCAGCTCGGCCGTCAGGCGTTCGCGGCGATCGGCGCTGCGGCCCTCCTTCCGCGCTCTGTTGAACTCCTCGTTCGCCCGCTCGGTGATGTAGGGGGCGCGGGCCCCGCGCTCGGCCTTGATGAAGCTGTCGAGGCTGGCCGGGTCGACGACGCCGTTGATCGAGGCCGCGAGGCCCTTGCAACGGTTGGCCTTCAGGAACTCGACGTCGGTGACGCGGCCGGCCGCGCTGGCGGTTCCGGATGCGAGCGTGGCGGCGGCAAGTGCGATGGCGACGAACTTCATAAACGTTCTCCCTGGAAATCTGAACGAATGCTGCCCGCCGTCCGCCCTCATCTCAAATGAACAAGCTGCAATGATTAGTATTCCCACATTAATATTAAGTCATGATACGCGGTTGTTACATGCGACCATAAACACCTTGTAATGATGCGGTCACATCGTGTCAGATGCTTTCTATGCTGAAGCTGGAACCGAAACTCGACATTCCGGCGGTGACGGCGCTCCTGCGCCGGGCCTTCCCCGACGCCGATCACGCCGCCATGCCGCAGGTCACGGACCTTTCGCCGGGCAGGCTCCATATGGTTTCGCCCTATCGTTCCGGCCTCCTGCGGCCAGGGGGCGTGATCTCGGGTCCGACGCTGATGGGGCTGGCGGACCACGCCGCCTACGCCATCACCCTGGCGCACATCGGCCCGCAGCTCATGGCGGTGACCTCGCACCTGACGATGAGCTTTCTCCGCGGCGCCCAGCCGGGGGACATCCATGCCGAGGCCGAGCTGCTGCGGCTGGGACGGCGGCTCGCCGTCTGCGACGTCCGGCTGTGGAGCGAGAGCCCGGAGCGGCTGGCGGCCCAGGCCAATGTGACCTATGCGATCCCGGGATGAACGGCCCGCCTCCCCCGATCCGCACCCCCTGCATCAAGGTCTGCGTCGTGGACGGCGAAAGCGGCCTGTGCCTGGGCTGCTACCGGCGGCTGAACGAGGTGGCGGCCTGGGCCCGCTTCACCGACGCCGAGCGTGACGCCATCCTCGCCGAGCTCCCCGGCCGCCGCAGCCTGATCCGGCCGGAGAAGCTGGGCCTGTTCTGAGCGCGCCTCCGGACGGTAAACGGCCGGAAACCCTGTCGATTCACGGGATTCCAACCGAACCTGACCTAGCCTCCCGGTGACAAGACAGGCCGGAACGGCCGCTTACCAGGTGATGCAGGTGTCTTCTCTCGGCAAGTTCGCCCTGGTGGCGACGATGTCCGCGGTCGCCAGCGGCGCGGCCGTCGCGGCGATGAGCCCCGGTCCGCTGCGCATGGCGCGGCTGAACGCCGAGGGTTTCGTCGCCGCCTCGCCCCAAGCCGGCTCGGGGGCCGTCGCCAAGGGTCCGGACGGCCACTTCTGGGCCGACGCCGAGGTGAACGGCAAGCCGGTGCGCTTCCTCGTCGACACCGGCGCCACGGCGGTCGCGCTCACGCCGCAGGACGCCCAGCGCCTGGGCATCCGTCCGGCGGACCTGAAGCCCGGCTACAACGTCACCACCGCCGGCGGCTCGTCGCGGGCCGCGGCCGTCACGCTTGCGTCCGTTTCGGTGAACGGCGCCCGGCTCGAGAACGTGCAGGCGCTGGTCGTCTCGGACGGCCTCGACGTGTCGCTGCTCGGGATGAGCTACCTAGGCCGCCTCACCCGCTTCGAGGCCACGCGCGACACGCTGCGCTTCGAGCCCTGACACAACCGCCAGCGCCTGGTCGATCACCTCGAGCCCGGCGCCCGGCTTCACGCCCTCGACCGTGAGGATCCGCCGCCACGTCCGCGCCCCGGGCCGACCGTGGAACAGCCCAAGCATGTGCCGCGTCATGGCGGCCAGGTGCGTCCCGCGCGCGAGTTCCGAAGCGACGTAGTCCCGATAGGCCGCAACGGCCGCGAACGGATCCACGGCCTCGCCCGCCCCGAACACGCACGGGTCCACGGCGCCCAGGATCGCGGGCGTGTGGTAGGCGGCCCGACCCAGCATCACCCCGTCGACGTGGGCGAGATGCGCCTGCGCCGCCTCGAGCGAAGCGATCCCCCCGTTGATGACGATGGTGAGATCCGGCCGCTCACGCTTGAGCCGCCAGACCAGGGGATAGTCCAGCGGCGGAATGTCCCGGTTCTCCTTCGGAGACAGGCCCTTCAGCCAGGCCTTGCGCGCGTGCACGGTGAACCGCGTCACCCCGGCCTTCGCGCAGAGGTCCACCAGCCCGAACAGGCTCTCCTCGGGATCCTGGTCGTCGACCCCGATGCGGCACTTCACCGTCACCGGGACCTTCACGGCCGCGCCCATGGCGGCCATGCACTCGGCCACGAGGTCTGGCTCGCGCATCAGGCACGCGCCAAAGCGGCCCGACTGCACGCGGTCGGACGGGCATCCGACGTTGAGGTTGATCTCGTCGTAGCCCTCGGCCTCGCCCATGCGCGCCGCCGCCGCCAGGTCGGCGGGCTCCGAACCGCCCAGCTGCAGCGCCACGGGATGCTCCTGCGGCGAGAACGCCAACAGCCGCGCCCGGTCGCCGTGCAGCACCGCACCGGTGGTGAGCATCTCGGTGTACAGCAGCGCCCGCGCGGACAGCGTCCGATGCAGGACCCGGCAGTGCCGGTCGGTCCAGTCCATCATGGGGGCGACCGAGAGGCGGTAGGCGGCGGGCGTCGTCACCGGCGCTAGGTAGGCGAGGACGCCCGAAAAATCAAAACGGCTCGCTCTCCGGAGGCGGCGGCTTCTGGCCGGCGTCGGTGGCGTGCTCGATGCGGCCGAGCTCGACTTCGGTGCGCGAGAACACCTCCTCCTGGCCGGTGTCGAGCACCTCGTCCGCATCGGAGTCTTCGGGCGACGGCGGCGGCGGGGCGGGATCCGGGGTGTTCGGCATGCGCAGACAACGCGCAAGGCCCTGTCGCCGCTCCCGAGTGTTCAGGCCGCGTCGTAGTGGACCAGGACGACGCAGCCCTTCCGGGTCGTCCAGTTCGGATGCTCGCCGCCCTTGGGCGTGCCGAGATAGTCCCCCGGGCCATAGGCCGCGCCGGCGATGACCAGGTCGCCGGAGATGACCACCGTGTGCTCGAAGCTGCGATGCTCGTGGTCGGGAACGACGGCCCCCGGCTCGCACCGCAGGAGGTAGGTGTCGCGGGTCCATAGGCGCTTGAAGCGGATGCCCGGCGCGTAGTCGCGCCAGCGGCCGTCATCGAACCGCGCCTCCACGTCCGGCGCATCCACGCCCTCGAGGCCGGCGGCGACGCGGCTCCAGAGGCCCGGGGGCGGATCGCCGGCCGGCATGGCCAGGTCGAGGCCGGCCAGGAACTGGTCGGCGGCCTCGTCGATGAACCAGTGCGCCCCACGCCTGCGCGTCATCCTGCCAGACTCTCCTTCAGCGCTGCGGTTCCCCGCCGCACCCAGCTCTTCACCGTCCCGAGCGGCGCCTGCAGGTGCGCCGCGAGCTCGGAATGGGTCAGTCCGTATACATACATCAGCACGACCGCGTTCCGATGCACCTCGGGCAGATCGGCCAGGGCCTGCCTCAGGCGCGGGTGGACGAACGTCTCATCCAGCCGCGGCGCCTCGATCTCGGCGGGAAGCTCGTTCATCTGCCGCGGCCGGCAGTCGATGGCCGCGTGCCGCGTCAGGATCGTGATCCAGGTCGACGCCTTCCCCTTCGCCGCGTCGAAGCGATGCGCGTTCTTCCAGATCTTCAGGAAGGCCTGATGCGCGGCGTCCTCGGCCAGGGCGCTGTCACGCAGGATGCGGTGAGCGATGCCGTAGAGCCGGCCGCCGACCATACGGTACAGCGCCTGGGCCGCGGCGCGATCGCCGCCGGCCATGGCCCCCAGGAGGCGCGCCAGTTCGCCTTCGTCCAGCATACCCTTCCCATACCGGCGTCATCCGACAGCCGCATCCGGCGCGCGCCGTGACGGAGTACCCACCACGACAGCCCGCCGCCGCCCTCCGCCCGGATCGGGCGGCGCAGGTGATACGCGAAACATAGAGACAGATATGCATACTAGCTAAACAATAAATCCCGTTCCACGCCGATATATATGAGCCCCTGTATTCGCGAATTCATCAGATTTCGCGACTGGAACTGTTCGTCTATTCGTCATTCGGGATGGCGAGTATTGTGCCGCAAGCCTTGCAATGCACGGCGTCGGGGTCGTGGCGCGCCAGGCCGCATGTCGGACATGGGTAGCGCACCTTGTAGGGGCGGATCAGCGTCTGGGCGAGACGCACGAAGAGCGTGATGCCGCTCACCATGATCACGATCGTCAGCAGCTTGCCCCAGGTGCCCGGCAGGGTGATGTCGCCAAAGCCCGTGGTCGTGAGGGCGGTCATCGTGAAGTAGAGCGCGTCCACGTAGCCGCTGATGCCCGGGTGCGTCCTGGCGAAGCTGGCGTAGACGAAGCCGGTGACGACGAACACGAAGGTGACGAGGGTCGCCACCGTCTTGCCCACCTCCTCCCAGCGGGTCTCGTCGTAGCGGCGGCCCACCGTCTCCCAGAAGAAGTCCGAGTGGACCAGCGACCACAGCCGCAGCACGCGGAGGAACGCGAGGTTGAAGAGCCATAGCGGGAACAGCAGCGTGGCCAGCACGAACAGGTCGATCCACACGCTGGGCCTTCGAAGCCAGTCGCGCAGGGTGACGTGGGTCAACGCCCGGGCGCCGATGTCGATGGTCAGGATGAAGGCCGCCAGGTAGTCGACGGTGAAGAAGACCGCGTCCATCTCGCGCAGGAACGGGGCGGCGATGAAGAACGCGATCAGGGCGATGTCGATGGCCAGGACCCCGTACCGGAAACGCACGGCCTGCGGCGACTTGCCGAGGTAGAGCTCGCGAAGCCGCACGCGCAGCCGGGGCAGCCAGCTTCGCTTCGGGGCCTGCTCCGCCTTCGGGTCCGTCACGCCCCGTCTCTCCCCGGCCTGACCATGAACCCCAAGCGTCCTGCCGGGTTCTTCGTTCAGCGCGCAGGTTCGCGCGATGGCGTCAGGAGTACAACCATGCCTGCCAAGTCCGGAGCCCAGCAGAAGGCCGCCGGGGCCGCCCTGTCGGCCAAGCGGGGCGACACGCCCAAGACCAAGCTCAAGGGCGCCTCGAAGTCGATGATGTCCATGTCCGAGAAGGAACTGGAGAAGATGGCGTCGACGAAGCGCAAGGGTAAGCCCGAGAACGTGAAGTCCTGAACCCTTGCGGGGCCGCCCGCTGACCGGCCAAGCTGCCCCCTGAACCGGACCGACCGAGTCCGGGCGAGGGAGGGACCATGCATCCGATCACGCGGCGCGGCTTCGGCGCGCTCGGCTTCGCGGCCCTGGCGGCCGAGGCCTTCGCCAAGGCGCCGGCCATCCGGTCGGCCTGGCCCGACGCCACCGAGACGGCCGCCTCGATCCGAAGCGGCCGGCTCTCCGCGGCCGAGGCGACGCAGGCCGCGGTGGACCGGACGCTGAAGCTGCAGCCGAAGCTCAACTTCCTCGTGGCCTCGGACTTCGACCGCGCTCTCTCCCGCGCCGGCGGCCCGGCCCGCACGGGCGCGTTCGGCGGCGTTCCGTTCCTGGTCAAGGACCTGGACGACTACGCGGGGCTACCGACCCGGCTCGGGAGCCGCGCGTTCCTCCCGCTTCCCGCGGCCCGACGGCAGGACGCGCTGATCGACGCCTTCGAGGCGACCGGCGTCAACGTCATCGGCAAGTCCGCCACGCCCGAAGCCGGGTTCCTGCCCACCACGGAGCCGGTCGCCTTCGGGCCGACGCGCAACCCCTGGGACCCGTCACGGTCCGCCGGCGGGTCGTCCGGCGGCGCGGCGGCCGCCGTGGCCTCGGGCGCCGTTCCGATCGCCCACGCCAGCGACGGCGGCGGCTCGATCCGCATCCCCGCCTCGTGCTGCGGCCTCTTCGGGCTGAAACCCTCGCGGGGCCGCATGATCGGGACCCGCCAGGAGACCAAGATCTCCGACCTGTCGGTGAACCACGTCGTGACGCGGACCGTCCGCGACTCCGCGGCCATGTTCGCGGCCATCGAGGATCGCGGCCCCGGCGCCCAGCTGGCGCCGGTGGGGCTGGTGACCGCGCCCCTGCGGCGGAGGCTGCGCGTGGGCCTGGTCGCCGAGGGCGGCGCCGGCAAGGCGCCATCCGCCGAGGTGCGCGCCGCCCACGAGAGCGCGGCGGCGCTGATGCGGGAGCTCGGGCACACGGTGGTGCCCACCGCGTGGCCCATGGGCCGCGACTTCATCAACGACTTCCTGCTGCTGTGGGCGTCGGGCGCCGCAGGGCTCGCAGAGACCATCGGCAAGCTCGCCGGGCGGCCGGCGGACGCCGACCTGATGGAGCCCTTCAGCCTTGGCCTGGTGGAGATGGCGCGCCGCGCCGTTCCGGACGCCCTGCCCAAGGCGCTCGGCCGGCTGCAGGCGGCTGCCGACGCCTACGACGCCTGGTTCACGCGCAATCGCTTCGACGTGGTGCTGACGCCGGTGCTGGCGTGGGCGCCGCCGAAACTGGGCGAGGTGGGCCCGGCGGTTCCCTTCGATACGCTCATCGAGCGCCTGATCGAGTATGTGGGCTACACCACCTACCACAACGTGGCCGGAGCCCCGGCGATGAGCGTGCCGCTGCACTGGACGCCTGACGGCCTTCCCGTGGGAAGCCAGTTCGCCGCCCGCGTCGGCGGCGAGGGCCTCCTGCTGCAGCTGGCCTATCAGCTCGAGGCGGCGCGCCCCTGGGCCGACAGGGCCCCGGCCGTCCGAGCCTGAGCCTCCCAGCCCGGTTGGCGACCGGGTCCGCTAGATCGTCCCCATGGCCGTCCACATCGCCATGGCGAGGCCCAGCGCCCGCATGTCGCCCTGGGTCGTCGGGGCCATCTTGTTCATGGCGTAGGCGAAGGTGGTGCGCGCATCCATGTCGATGATCACCAGCGAGCCGCCGTAGCCGCCCCAGTAGATCGTGTTGGGGTTGGGGAACGGGATCATCCCGCCCGACAGCCCGAAGCCCATCCCGAAGCGGGCGGGGACGTCGAGGATCAGGTCCTGGCCCTCGACCTGGAGCTCCAGCGCCCTGCGGCACCCCGCCTCCGACAGGAACCGGCGGCCCTTGGCGACGCCGCCGTTCGCCAGGATCGTGTGGACCAGGGCCACCGAGCGCGCGTTGCCCGTGCCGCCCGCGGCCGGGATCTCGGCGCCGCGCCAGGCCCGCGTCTTCGTCGCCGAGACGTCGATCCCGGGGTTGAGCGACATGTTCTTCATCAGCTCGGTCTGTTCCGGCCGGTCACCGACGCCCACGGGCGGAGGAATCAGCTCGGCGACCCGGTCGTCCTCGGAGGCGGGAAGGCCGATCCAGAAGTCGGCGCCCAGCGGCTCGGCGATCTCCTCACGGAAGACCGTCCCCAGCGACCGGCCCGTGATCCGCCGCACCACCTCGCCCACGAGGTAGCCCTGCGTCAGGGCGTGATAGCCGGGCTGCGTCCCCGGCTCCCA
This sequence comes from Phenylobacterium sp. T106, assembly GCF_057219735.1. NCBI lineage: Bacteria > Pseudomonadati > Pseudomonadota > Alphaproteobacteria > Caulobacterales > Caulobacteraceae > Phenylobacterium > Phenylobacterium sp. T106. Next base: position 790,320 of record NZ_JBXVWA010000001.1, read on the forward strand.
GTAGGGCGCCTGGGCCGCCAGCAGGCTGGTGGCCTTGTCCCAGTCGTAGAGAGTTTCGGTGGCGATCCTCTCCTTCCAGCCCGATAGGCCCGCCGAGTGGCTCATGAGGTGGCTGACCTTGACACCCGCCTTCCCGTTGGCCGCGAACTCGGGCCAGTACTTGGCCACGGGCGCGTCGAAATCGAGCTCGCCCCGATCGGCCAGGAGAAGCGCGGTCAGCGCCGTCATCGTCTTGGTGGTCGAGTAGACGTTGACGATGGTGTCGCGGGTCCACGGGCGGGTGCGCGCCGGGTCCGCCCAGCCGCCCCAGATGTCCACGACGGGCTCGCCCTCGACCGTGGCGCAGAAGCAGGCGCCGATGTCCTCGCCCGTCCGGAGGTTCTCCTCGAACTGCGCGCGGACCGCGGCGTAGCGGTCATGGACTTCGCCCTGCACGGAGCCGTCGGCCATCGTTCGTCTCTCCCCTCAGGCGGCGAGGCCCTGCAGCCGCGCCGCCGTTTCGCGCACCCGTTCCGGCCCGCCCAGGATCTGGCGGTTCTGGCCGATGCGCTTGAACCAGTAGTGTAGCCCCAGCAGGTCGGTCATGCCGATGCCGCCGTGCACCTCGGTCGCGGTCCGGGCGATGAACCGGCCGATCTCGGAGGTGTGCGCCTTGGCGTGGGCCGCCATCAGCGGCGCCTCGTCGGGCGCGTTGTCGAAGGCGTAGGCGGCATACCAGACGAGCGCGCGCGCCGGCTCCAGTTCGGCCGCCATCTCCGCGCAGAGGTGCTTGACCGCCTGGAAGCTGCCGATGGTCCGGCCGAACTGCTTGCGCTCCTTGGCGTAGTCGACGGCCTTGTCGAGCATCGTCTGGGCCGCGCCCAGGGTGTCGGCCGCCAGCATCGCCCAGGCCGCGTCGCGCAGCCAGTCCAGGCCCTGGTTCGAGGCGAGCGCCTCTGCCGGCGTGTCGCTGAAGGTGAGCTCGGACAGCCGTCGCGTGGCGTCGATGGACGGCATGGGCGCGGCGTCCACCGGTTCGGCCAGATGCAGCCCGCCCGTGCGGTCGGCGACGATCAGCAGGCCGGCGCCCGGTGCGTCCAGGGCGAACAGCGCCTTGCCGCTCAGCCTGCCGTCCTTGGCCGTCACGCCGGCGCCCTCGCGCGCGCCGGCGATGGGCTCGGAGATGGCGACGCCGGCCGTCACATCGCCCGACGCCAGCTTCGGCAGCCAATCCGCCTTCTGCGCCTCGGACCCGCCAAGCGTGAGCGCGAGCGGCGCCAGCACCGCCGAACCGAGAAACGGCGTCGGCGCCACGACCTTGCCCAGCGCCTCCGCCGCCAGGGCCGCCTCCAGCAGGCCCAGCCCCAGGCCGCCGTACTCCTCCGGCACGAGCAGGCCCGGCAGGCCCATCTCGGCGAGGCCGGTCCAGATGTCGGGCGCCGTCATCTCGCCGCCGTCCGCGAACCGGCGCACTCGCTCCAGCGGCGACAGCGACGCCAGCGCCTTGTTCAGGCTGTCCTGCAGCAGCCCCTGGTCTTCCGAAAGCGCGAACCTCATGCGGGCACCACCTTGGGCTCGCGCGGCATGCCGAGGCCGCGTTCGGAGATGATGTTCTTCTGGATCTGCGCCGTGCCGCCGCCGATGATCAGGCCCAGGTCGAACATGTAGTTGCGCTGCCAGGCGCCCTTCGCCCGCAGGTGCGGCCCGTCTTGGTAAAGGATGCCCAGTTCGCCCAGGGCGTCGATCGCCAGCGCCGCGACCTGGTGGTTCAGCTCGCAGCCCTGCAGCTTCACGACCAACCGAGCGAGGCCCGCGGTATCGTCGGTCATCACCCGCAGACCGTTGAACTTCATGGACAGCACGCGGGCCTGAAGCTGCATCAGCCGGTCGCGGAAGATCGGATTGTCGATGATCCGCTGACCGTCGACCGTCTCGGTCTTCATGAGCTCGATCAGCGCCTTCAGCCGCGCCTCCGTGGCGTTCGGATCGCCCAGCATGCCGCGCTCGTGCTTCAGCGTGGTGTTGGCGACGAACCAGCCCCGGCCGCGGCCACCGACCACATTGGCCTGCGGCACGCGCACGTCGGTGAAGAAGACCTCGTTGAACTCGGCCACGCCCGTCATGGTCTTCAGCGGCCGGACCTCGATCCCCGGCGTGGACATCGGGAAGAGGATGTAGCTGATGCCCTCGTGCTTCGGCTTGTCGGGCTCGGTGCGGACGAGGCAGAACATCATCTGCGCCTGCATCGCCGTACTTGTCCATATTTTCTGGCCACTTATGAGGAAATCCTCACCATCCTCGACCGCCTTCGTCTGCAGGTTGGCAAGGTCGGATCCCGCGCCCGGCTCGGAGTAGCCCTGACACCAGATGATGTCGCCGGCGAGGGTCGGCGGGATCCACCGCCGCTTCTGCTCCTCCGACCCCACCTCAAGCAGGGTGGGAACCAGCATCGAAATCCCCTGCCCCGCCATGCCGCGCGGCGCGTTGGCCTCGATAAACGCCTCGGCGATGATCCGCGACTTGAGGATGTCGGGTTCGGCGCCATAGCCGCCGTATTCCTTCGGGATCGTGCGCGCGGCGTAGCCGTGGGCGATCAGGGTCTTCTGCCAGGCCTTCGCGTCGTTCGGGACGCCATCGCGGTACTCGCCCCGATGAGCCTCGAGGAAGCCGCGCACCTCCTCGCGGAAGGCCGCGAGTTCCGGCGTCAGCGTCAGGTCCATGCAGCCCTCCCGGAGTCTTTGACGCGACACTCCAGCCCTCTTTCGGCGGGAGGCGCAACGGCGCCGTGGCGTCAGCGTTTGCCGAGAAATGGTGTAGGAGACCGCATATGCGTCGCGCCCTCACAGCCGCCGCCGCGGCTCTCGCTATCGCCGGCTGCCAGAGCCCCGGTTCGTCGGACCCCTTCGTGGGCTTCGGCCCGAACCCCGCGCTCCCGGCGGCGCAGAAGAGCCTGATCCCGTCCATCGGGGCGCCGGACGCGGTCGGGTGGCCGGAGGGCGCCGCGCCCAAGGCGCCGCCCGGGTTCGCCGTGACGCGCTTCGGCTCAGGGCTGGACCACCCGCGCTGGCTCTACGTGCTGCCCAACGGCGACGTGCTGGTCGCCGAATCGGCGGCGCCCCCGAAGCCTCCCGGCCAGGACGAGGGCATCCGCGGCTTCTTCCAGAAGATGCTGATGAAGAAGGTCGGGTCCGCCGTCCCGAGCGCCGACCGGATCACCCTGCTTCGCGACGCCGACGGCGACGGCGTGGCCGAAACCCGGACGATCTTCGCGCAGGGCCTCAAGAGCCCGTTCGGGATGACCCTGGTGGGCGGGACGCTCTACGTGGCCAACCACGACGGGGTGGTCAGCTTCCCGTACCGCACCGGAGACACCCAGGTGTCCGGCGCTGGGACGCCCGTGTTCGCCCTCCCGGGTCCGCCGATCAACCACCACTGGACGAAGAACGTGGTGGCCAGCCCCGACGGCGCGAAGCTCTACGCCACGGTCGGCTCCAACTCGAACATCGGCGAGAACGGCATGGCGGCCGAGGCGGGCCGGGCGGCCGTCTGGGTCTACGACATCGCGAGCGCCAAGGCCGAGGTGTTCGCCACGGGCCTCCGCAACCCCAACGGCATCGACTTCGATCCGGCCACGGGCGCCATGTGGACGGTGGTCAACGAGCGCGACGAGATCGGTCCGGACGTCCCGCCCGACTATCTCACCAGGGTGCAGGCCGGCGGCTTCTACGGCTGGCCCTACAGCTACTGGGGCGTCGTCGACGCACGGGTGAAACCCCAGAACCCTGAACTGGTCGCCCGGGCGATCCGGCCGGATTACGGCCTCGGCGCCCACACCGCCTCGCTGGGTCTCGTCTTCTACCGCGGCGAGGCCTTTCCCGCGCAGTACCGCGGCGGCGCGTTCATCGGACAGCACGGCTCGTGGAACCGCAAGCCGCTGAGCGGCTATCGCGTCGTGTTCGTCCCGTTCGCCGGCGGAAGACCGACCATGGCGCCACAGGTCTTCCTCACCGGATTCCTCAACGCCGAGAACAAGATCCAGGGACGTCCTGTCGGCGTGGCCATCGACGGGCGCGGCGGCCTGCTGGTGGCCGACGACGTCGGCGACATCGTGTGGCGCGTCGCTCCCGTGGCTGGCTGACGACCGCCGCTCAGCGCTCGGGGAACTTGTAGACGCAGAGCTTGTTGCCGTCCGGGTCCCGGAAGTAGGCGGCGTAGAAGAAGTCGCCCCGCGGGCCGGGCGGACCCTCGCAACTCCCGCCCGCCGCGAGCGCGGCCGCGTGGACCTGGTCGACCGCCGCGTCGGACGGGGCCTCGAGCGCCACAATGACCCCGTTGCCGACGGACTGCGGCCCGCCGTCGTGGGGCAGAGTGACGCCCAGCATGGCGCCGCGCCGTGGCCCGCCGAAGTAGGTCGAGCGCTCGTAGTCGAACGCGCGGCGCCCCCCGAGCGGGACGAGGACGGCGTCATAGAACGCCCGCGCCCGCTCGAGGTCGGTCACACCCAGGGTGGTGTAGCCGATCACGCCTCAGCCCATCTTGAAGACGCAGATCTTGTTGCCATCCGGGTCGCGGAAATAGGCGCCGTAGAAGGTGGGCAGGCGCTGGCCGGGCGCACCCTCGTCGGTTCCCCCGGCGGCCATCGCGGCGGCGTAGGCGGCGTCCACCTGCTCCTTCGACTCGGCCGGCAGGCCGAACATCGAGCCGTTGCCGGCGCTCGCCGGCTTCTCGTCGTAGGGCTTGCTGACGGCCAGCATGCCCGGCGTGGACTTGCTGCCGTAGAACTGCATGCGGTCGCCGTTCGCGAAGGTGCGCGCGCCGCCGAGCGTCGCGAGCACGGCGTCGTAGAACTTCACGGCCCGCTCGAGGTCGTTGGTGCCGATGGTGGCGTAGGCGATCATGGTCTCGTCCCTCCCGTTGAAGCGCGACCTTAGCGGATGACCTGCACGGAAGCGCAAGCGATGGATGACGCCGGCGCCGTGGCGGGTCCATGATGCGTGAAACGAGCGGGGGAATTCCATGCGCAGAGCTCTCTTCGGCGGAGCTATCGCGTTGTCGGCGACGCTGGCGGCGGGCGGTCCGGCTCAGGCCGAGCTCTCGAGCGCCGTGCAGGTGGAGACCTCTCCGCTGAAGGGCCTGTCGCAGCCGGCGGAGATCATCGTCGACCGCTGGGGCGTCCCGCACATCTACGCGGCCTCGTCGCGCGACGCCTTCTTCCTGCAGGGCTGGAACGCCGCCCGCGACCGGCTCTGGCAGATCGACCTCTGGCGCAAGCGTGGCCTCGGCCGCCTGTCGGCCAGCTTCGGCCCGGCCTTCGTGGCGAAGGACCGCGCGGCCCGGCTGTTCCTCTACCGCGGCGACATGGCCGCCGAGTGGGCGGCCTACGACCCGCAGGCGCGGGAGGCCGTCGAGGCCTTCGCCGCGGGCGTCAACGCCTATGTGGCGGACGTCCGCGCGGGCCGTCGCGCCCTCCCCGTCGAGTTCAGGCTGACCGGCAGCCAGCCCGAGGAGTGGCAGGCGGAGGACGTCCTGCGGATCCGCAGCCACGCGCTCGTGAGCAACGTCACCTCCGAGGTCGCCCGGGCGCGCACCGTCTGCGCGGGCGGCGTGGAAGCCGACGCCCTGCGCCGCAAGCTGGAGCCTGCGCACAAGCTCGTCGTCCCCAAGGGCCTGGATCCCTGCGACGTGCCCGCCGAGGTGCTCGCGGACTATGTGCTCGCCACCGAGGGTGTCAGCTTCAAGGCCGGCGGGCGCGAACTCGCCGCCGTCGACGCCAAGACGCTCAGCGACGTCATCGCCGAGCGATCCGCCGAAGGCTCGAACAACTGGACCATCTCCGCGGCGCGTTCGGTCACCGGACGGCCGATCCTGGCCGGCGACCCGCACCGGCCGGTGACCGTGCCGTCGCTGCGCTACATCGCCCACCTGGACGCGCCCGGCCTTTCGATCATCGGCGCGGGCGAGCCTGCCCTGCCCGGGGTGTCGATGGGACACAACGGGACCTCGGCCTACGCCATCACGATCAACTATGTGGACCAGGAGGATCTCTACGCCTACGAGCTCCGCGACAACGCCTACCGCTACAAGGGCGGCTTCGAGCCCATGCGCGAGGTGGTCGAGACCATCGAGGTGAAAGGCGAGGCGCCGCGGCAGGTCACCCTGCGCTACACGCGCCACGGCCCCGTGGTGTGGCAGGACGCCCGGCGCGCCTTCGCCATCCGCACGATCTGGAGCGAGCCCGGGACGAGCGGCTACTTCGGCTCCTCGCGGATGTGGCGGGCCGGCGGCTGGGAGGACTTCCAGCGCGCCCGCGACCGCTGGGGCGGCCCCCCGTTGAACCTCGTGTACGCCGACACCCGGGGCGACATCGGCTGGGCCGTGGCGGCCAAGACGCCGGTCCGGGCCGGATGGGACGGCCTGATGCCCGTGCCGGGCGACGGTCGATACGAGTGGCAGGGCTTCCTGGGCGACGGCGGCCTGCCGACCGTGAAGAACCCCGCGGCAGGCTTCTTCGCGACGGCCAACGCCATGAACATCCCGGCGGAGCCCGACTATCCCCGCACGCGCCGCCAGCTCGGCTTCGAATGGGCCGACTCCTCGCGGACGGACCGGATCCACGAGGTGCTGAAGGCGCTGCCCCGGAGCACGCTGCGCGATTCCATGGCGCTGCAGGTCGACAGCGTGAGCCCGCAGGCGCGGCGCGGCGTGGCCCTGTTGCGCGGGCTGAGCTCGCCGGACGCCGACGTCGCCCGCGCCCTCGCGCTGCTGGCCGCTTGGAACGGCGACACCGCCACCGACAGCGCCGCGGCGGCGATCTACGAGACCTGGGCGGTGAAGCACCTCGGCCGGCACACGGTGCAGGCGTTCGCCCCGGCGGCCGCGCGCGACCTGATCGGCGCAAGCTCGCCCGATCCGATCCTGACGCGCCTGGAGGCCGCCTCGTCGGCGGTCCGCGACCCGATCCTGCTCAGCAGCCTCGGCGACGCCGTGGCCGAGCTCAGGGGCCGGCTGGGCCCCGACATGTCCGCCTGGACCTGGGGGCGGCTGCATCGCGTGCAGCTGGTCCCCGCCGCCGCCGCGCTGGCCGACGACCAGCTCGCCGCGCAGATGACCCTGGGCCCCCTGCAGGTTCCCGGCTCGGCCTCCACCCCGCGTGCGGCCACCTACGACCCGCGCACCTTTCTGCAGACGTCGGGCGCTTCGGTGCGGTTCGTCCTGGACGTGGGGGCCTGGGACAACTCGATGGCCATCAACACGCCGGGCCAGTCCGGCGACCCGATGAGCCCGCACTACCGCGACCTGTTCCCGCTGTGGGCGGCCGGGCGCTACGTGCCGCTGCGGTTCACGCGGCCCGCGGTCGAGGCCGACGCCGCCACCGTGATCCGGCTGACGCCCGCGCCGTGAGCCGTCAGCCGCCGATCGTCTTGCGCAGGCGGATCAGCAGGTTCCCGCCCCACTCCAGGTCGCGGACGTCGGTGTACCGGAGCGGCGCCACGCTGCGGGGGCCCGTGTAGACCTCCCGGATCCGCTTGGCGGCGCGCATGTTGATCCCATTCGCCTCGATGCGAAGCGAGAGGTCCGGGCGCAGACGGATGTCGGTGTACAGGATCAGGTACGGCGAGATCTTCTTGGTTTCGATCTCGGTCAGCCGGAAGACCCGCTCGCGGATGCCGCCCAGCAGGTCGAGGCCCCAGGTCATGCGCCAGGACGGGACGGCATGGCTGAAATGGGCTTCCCAATCCACCGGGTGCAGCGTCGAGATCTCGCGGTTCGACACGGTCAGCGGATCGAGGACGCGGGTATCCCGCCAGGTGACCTGCCCCTTGATCTGCGCGGCCCGCAGGCCCAGCCGGTCCAGGGGCATCGTCAGGCCGAGAGCCACCTCGTTCTTGCGGCCCGAGCCTATGTTGCCCGGCGCGTCGGCGAGGATCGCGCCCGTGGGGCCGACGATGGGGATTCGGTCGACGACGTCCGTCAGGTCGTAGCGCCGCGCCGTGAGCACAACGGCGCCGTCCTTCCAGAACCGCCGTTCGAGCGCCGCCTCGTAGACCCAGGCCTGCTGCGGGGTCAGGTCGGGGTTGCCCGCGACGACGACGCCCGTCGAGGCCACCTGCGGCGAGGCGACGAAGTCGTCGAAGTTGAGCTGCCCCACCTCGCGCTCGACGCGCAGGCGCACCTGGGTCAGGGCGTCGGGGTTCCAGGTGACCGCGGCCCGCGGCTTGAGGAAGGACAGCGACTTCTCTAGCTGCACGTCGCCTTCCGAGGTGACGCGGGACACCTCGTGGCGCGCGCCGGCCTCGACGATGAGCCGGGGATTGATCCGCCAGGAGGCGCGCAGGATCGCCTCGCCCCGCAGTTCTTCCACCACCACGTCCCCGGCGGGCAGCGGCACGGGCCGGCCGTTCTGGGAGAGGCTCGTCTCACTGTTCAGGTAGTTGTAGGCGCCCTCGGCGCCGACCTCGACCTTCAGCGCGGCCGACGGCGTCACGTTGAACTGGATCCGGCCGACCGTCTCGGCCGTGTCGCGGTCCAGCGCGAACTCGCGGAGCAGCCCCGGCGCCTCGAAGTGCGATGTCTGATCCTGCAGGAAAAACTGCTGGAACAGGAGCGCCTCCAGGCCCACCCGCTCGGACAGGCGGCGCGTGAAGCGGATGCCCGCCTCGTGCTGCCCCCGGTCGTTCGTGCCCTTCTCGTACTCCACCGCCCGCGTGAAGCGGTCGTGGTCGTAGATCTCGGTGGCGCCGTAGTTGAACTGGATGGCGCCGGTCAGGCTGAGCTGGCCGCCGGCCAGCGGGGTCGTGAACGCGCCGGTCGACTGGAACCTGTGGCCGTGGGAGTCGGCATTGATCCTGGAGTCGATCAGCCGCGTCCCCGCGGCCGAATAGCGGATGCGGCCGCCGTCGCCGATCTCGTCATTGGGAAAGTGCCCCGTGGAGATCTGCTGGCTGAACTCGGCTGACCGGCCTCCCGAGAACGTCCACTGCCCCTCGAACCGGATGCCCGGCAGGATGCGTTCGTCGTAGACGAAGTCCACGTAGGGCTGGATGGCGCCCCGGAAGCCCGCCTGGCGACGCCGCACGACGTTGGCCACGACCGTGCGGCCCTCCATGTCGATTCCGGGCGCGCCGCCGCGGATCACCTCCACCCGCTCAACCGACGTGGCCGGGATGCGGCGGAGGATGTCCTCCAGACTGTCGTTCTTGGCCAGCGGCGGGTGCCCGTCGATCAGCACGTTGCCGCCCGAGCCTTCGAGACCCCGGACCGTGGAGCCCTTGTCGAAGGTGAAGCCCGGCAGGCGGACGACCATGTCGTAGGCGCTGACCGGCCGGATCTCGGCGAAGAACGACGGCGGATAGGCAATGAGACCGCGTTCCGCGGGCGGCGGCGGAACCGGCGCCGTCGCGACGACGGCCTCCGCCTGCGGCTGCGCCGCGGCGGCCATTAGAAGCCATGGACCCATCTTCGGGGTTCCCTCCCGGGCCCCACTTTCGCGCGCTTCGAACGGCTAAGCTACCGCCGATAACCTGACGCGCCGTTTTTTCGAAGGGTCGGTGCGGCGGCCGCGATCCGGGGTCAGACGCGGCCGGTCACCGGGACCAGCGACCCGGTGACGGCGGTGGCGCGTTCGCCGGCCAGGAACAGGATCACGGCGGCGAGGTCCGCCGGCGCGACCCACTGGGCGGGATCGGCGTCGGGCATGTCTGCGCGGTTGGCCGGGGTGTCGATGATCGAGGGCAGGACGGCGTTCACGGTGATGCCGTCGCCCTTCAGCTCCTCGGCCAGGGACTGGGTGAGCGCGTGCACGCCCGCCTTGGCGGCGGCATAGGCGCCCATGCCGAGGCCGGCCTTCAGCGCGGCCGCCGAACCGACGTTGACGATCCGGCCGGCGGCGCTCTTGCGCAGGTGGGGGATGGCCGCACGGCTGGCGTTGGCGGCGGTCACCACGTTGAGCTTGAAGAGGTCTGCCCAGCGCGACGGATCCTGGCCCTCGATCTTCTCCCAGACGAAGCCGCCCGCGATGTTCAGGAGCGCGTCGATCCGGCCGTAGCGCTCGCCGACGGCGGCCATGGCGGCGGCGGCCTTCACGGCGTCGGCGAGGTCGACCTCGGCCAGAACCAGCGCGTCCCCGGCGACGCCCTGGGGCGCCTTCGCCGCGTCGATCAGCGCCAGGCTCGCGCCCTGCTCCGCGGCCGCCCGGGCGACCGACGTCCCCAGGATGCCGAAGGCCCCGGTGATGGCGATGACGCGGCCGGCCATGATGGTCTCCTCGGACATGGAAATGGCCGGGGTCGCCCCGGCCATTCCTCGAAAGCCGATTTCGGCGCCGGGCGCTAGAGGCGCTCGACGATCGTGACGTTGGCCAGGCCGCCGCCTTCGCACATGGTCTGCAGCCCGTAGCGCTTGCCGCGGGCCTTCAGGGCGTTGAGCAGGGTGGTCATCAGCTTGGTGCCCGAGGCGCCCAGCGGGTGGCCCAGGGCGATCGCGCCGCCGTTGACGTTCAGGCGGTCCGGATCGGCGCCCAGCTCCTTCAGCCACGCCACCGGGACCGAGGCGAAAGCTTCGTTGACCTCGAACAGGTCGATGTCGTCGATCGACATGCCGGCCTTCTTCAGGGCCCGCGCCGTCGCCGGGATCGGGGCTTCCAGCATGATCACCGGGTCGTGGCCCATCACCGACAGGTGGTGGATGCGCGCCATCGGCGTCAGGTTGTGCTCCTTCAGCGCCTTTTCGGAGACGACCATCACGCCCGAGGCGCCGTCGCAGATCTGGCTCGAGGTCGCCGCGGTGATCGCGCCGCCTTCCTGCAGCAGCTTCACGCCCTTCATGGCTTCCAGGCTGGCCTCGAAGCGGATGCCCTCGTCGGCGTCATGGCGCACGACGTTGCCCTCGGCGTCCTTGCCGTCGACCACCAGGATCTCGTCCTTGAAGGCGCCGGCCTGCGTGGCCGCGATGGCCCGCTGGTGCGACAGGAAGCCGTACTCGTCGAGCTGGTCCTTGGTCAGGCCGTACTTCTTGGCCACCATCTCGGCGCCGGCGAACTGGCTGAACTGGATGTTCGGATAGCGCTCTTCCTGGCGCGGGCTCTTCGGCACGCCCATGCCGGCCTTCATCGGCAGCACCACCGACATGCCCATGGGGCAGCGGGTCATGCTCTCGACGCCCGAGGCGATCACGACGTCCATGGTGCCGCTCATCACGGCCTGGGCGGCGAACTGCAGGGCCTGCTGCGAGCTGCCGCACTGGCGATCGACCGAGGTGGCGGGCACGCTCTCGGGCAGGCTGGACGACAGCACGGCGTTGCGCGCGATGTTGGTCGACTGCTCCCCGGCCTGGGTCACGCAGCCCATGATCACGTCCTCGATCACCGCCGGATCGATGCCCGTGCGGCCGACCAGGTCGTCCAGGACCTTGCCGGCCAGGTCGGAGGGGTGCCAGTCGCGCAGGCGGCCGCCCTTGCGGCCACCGGCGGTGCGGGATGCGGCGACGATGTAGGCCTCGGCCATGTTGCTCTCCGTTTGCTGCGGCGCAGGGCCGGAACGGAGGCCCGCGCGTCGCGCAGCGCTCTACGCGGGCGCCGCTACGGAAGACAACGCGGCCGCCTTCAGCGCCGCGCGAACGTCTCGGCCAGGATGCGCTCGAGCCACTTCCGGTCGATGTCGTCGAAGGCGGCCGGGCGCTCGGAATCGACGTCGAACACTGCGATCAGCTCGCCCTCCGCACCGAACACGGGCACGACGATCTCGCTGGCCGAGCGGCTGTCGCAGGGGATATGGCCGGGGAAGGCGTGGACGTCTTCCACCACCTGGGTCGTGCGCGCTGCCGCCGCCGTCCCGCAGACTCCCCGGCCGAACGCGATCCTCAGGCAGCCGAGGGTGCCCTGGTAGGGCCCCACCACCAGCTCGTCGCCCTTCGCGGGATCGACGACGTAGAAGCCGGTCCAGAAATAGTCCTCGAAGCTGTTGGCCAGCATGGACGCCACCGTCGCCATGCGCGCGGTGAGGTTCGGCTCGCCGTCGAGGACGGCCGCGATCTCGTCGGCGACCGCAGCGTAGCGCTCGGCCTTGGCGTCGGGCAGCACCGTCTCGTTGAAGGCTTCGGCCATGCCGCGTCTACGCCTGCAGCGCGCGCTTGAGCAGGTCCAGGGCGGCCGCGGCGAACGCGCGCATGTTGGCGCTCCGGTCGGCCGAGCCCGTCTCGACGGTCAGCACGGCCTCCAGGGGACCGGCGACGGCCACGCAGGTGTGGCCGGCGGCGTCGCCGTAGCCGTTGCCGGTCGGACCCGCCGCGCCGGTTTCCGAGATCCCCCAATCCGCGCCGTACCGCTCGACCTGGTTGCGGGCCAGCAGCAGGGCATAAGGCTCGCTCGCCGAGCGCATGCCCTCCAGCGCCTCGCGGGGGATGTCGGTCAGGAGGACCCGCGCCTTCGGGGTGTAGACCACCGCCCCGCCCAGGTAGTAGGCGCTGGCGCCGGGCACGCTCAGCAACGCCGCCGAGATCAGGCCGCCCGACGAACTCTCCGCCACCGCGATCTTCTGGCCCCGCGCCTTCAGGATCTCCCCGATCTCCGCGGCCAGCGCCTCCAGTTCGTCCATCGTGTCCTCTTCCCCAAACGCGTGTTCGGGGCCCATGATGCCCGCATTCAAGACGAGAACCATACTCCGGGAGGAATTTGATGGACGCCCAGTCGCAGTGGACCGGCCTGGACGCCGCCCGTTTGGAGCGGATCACCGAGCACCTGGAGCGCAACTACATCGCCCCCGGCAAGATCGCCGGCTGCCAGGTCGCGGTCGCCCGCCATGGTCACCTCGCCTACCAGCGCTCGCTGGGCTCGATGGATCTCGAGCGCAACAGGCCGATGCGCGACGACGCCATCTTCCGCATCTACTCGATGACCAAGCCGATCACGTCGGTGGCCCTGATGACGCTCTACGAGCAGGGCTACTTCCAGCTGAACGACCCGGTGAGCCGGGTCGTGCCCTCGTGGAAGAACCACCGCGTCTGGGTCTCGGGCGAAGGCGAGAGCATGGTGACCGAGGCGCCGACCCGTCCGATCACCTTCCGCGACGTGCTCGCGCACACCGCGGGCCTCACCTATGGCGGCGGCCTGCCCGGCGTGGGCCTGCAGCACCCGATCGACAAGATCTACCGCGAACTCAAGATCCGGTCCCTGGACGGCCGCGACACCATGGCCGAGTTCATGGACAAGCTGGGGCGTGTGCCGCTGCGCTATCAGCCCGGCACGGCGTGGATGTACTCGCTGGCGACCGACGTCTGCGGCGCCCTCGTCGAGCTCATCTCGGGCAAGCCGTTCGCGCAGTACCTCGAGGAGGTCATCTTCCAGCCGCTCGGGATGAAGGACACCGCCTTCCAGGTGGCGCCCGAGAAGCTCGACCGGTTCTGCGCCAACTACCAGCGCGGCCCCGACAAGAAGCTGAAGGTGATCGACGATCCCGAGACCAGCCCCTTCCGCCACGAGCCGGGCTTCAAGTCCGGCGGCGGCGGCCTCACCGGGACGATGGCCGACTACCTGCGCTTCTGCGAGATGCTGCGGCGCGGCGGCGAGCTGGATGGCGCCCGCATCCTCGGGCCCCGGACGGTAGCGATGATGCACATGAACCACCTGCCCGGCGGCAAGCAGCTCACCGAGCTGGCCATCGGCGGCTTCTCGGAGACGGCCTACGACGGCGTGGGCTTCGGCCTGGGCTTCGCCAGCTCCCTGGACGAGGTCGCGGCCGGCGGCCTGGGCGCGGGCGACTTCTACTGGGGCGGCGCGGCCTCCACCATCTTCTGGGTCGATCCGAAGGAGGACCTGAGCGTCGTCTTCATGACCCAGCTCATGCCCTCGGGCACCTTCAACTTCCGCGGCCAGCTCAAGAGCATCGTCTACTCGTCGATCATCGACTGAGCAGCGGCCCTGGTCGTTCCGGCACTGGACCTCGGCGGGGCGCGGGCCTAAGTCCTCGCCCATGCCGATGTCCCAGCCCGACCTGGAAGCCGCCCTGCGCGAGGGCTTCCCCGACGCCACGATCGAGGTCACCGACCTCGCCGGCGACGGCGACCACTACAAGGCCCGGATCGTCTCGAAAGCCTTCGCGGGCCTTCCGCGCGTGCGGCAGCACCAGCTCGTCTATGCCGCCCTCAAGGGCAGGATGGGGGGCGAACTGCACGCTCTGGCGCTCGAGACGTCCGCGCCCGCCTGACGCGCTTGACCCCGGCTGACGCCTTCCCCACTTTCTGCCCGACCGATCCGCGCCGAAAGGGCGACTGACATGACCGACACCGCGACCTCGAACCCCGTCCACGACTGGATCGCCAAGTCGGTGGCCGAGAATCCGGTCCTTCTGTTCATGAAGGGCGAGCCCGAGCAGCCCCGCTGCGGGTTCTCCGCCGTGACGGTGCAGATCCTCGACCATCTCGGCGTGGACTTCGTCGGCGTCGACGTGCTGCAGAGCGATGCGCTGCGCGAGGGCATCAAGACGTTCTCGGACTGGCCGACGATCCCGCAGCTCTACGTGAAGGGCGAGTTCGTCGGCGGCTGCGACATCGTCCGCGAGATGTTCCAGTCGGGCGAACTCAAGACCATGCTGGAGCAGCAGGGCCTGATCGGCGCGTGACGAAACTGCTCGAGCCGCCGGAGGGCCGCCAGGTCTTCCGCCTCGCGTTCGAGCCTCAGCCTGCCGACATCGACGAGAACGGTCACGTCAACAACGTGGTCTACCTGCGCTGGGCGCAGGACCTGGGCGTCGCCCACTGGCGCAGCCTCGCGCCGGCCGACGCGCAGGCCCAGTGGGCGTGGGTCGCGCTGCGGCATGAGATCGACTACCGCCGCGAACTGAAGCTGGGCGAGACCGCCCAGGGGCGAACCTGGGTGGCCGAGACCGCCGGCGGCCCCCGCTTCGACCGCTTCATCCGCATCGACGGTCCGGACGGCGCGATGTGCGCCCAGGTCGTCACGACCTGGGTGCTGATCGAACAGGCGACGGGGCGGCCGCGGCGCGTTCCCGAGTGGATCACCGGGCTCTTCACCTGATCCCGGCAGGCCCGAGGGGGTGAACGAACCGCGCCGCCGGGGGTTTTCCTAGGCCCACCCACAGCTCCCGCAGGCCGATGGACTTCGACGACACTGTGCGCGCCCTCGGCGCCCGCTTCGACTGGGCTCCCACCTGGGTCTTCAGCCTCCTCCTCATCGCGCTCGCCCTCGCGGTGGCGCTGGTGCTCTACGGCGCGATGGTGCGGTTCTTCCGCAAACGCCTGCGCTCGGAGCAGTCCTTCTGGCGCCCCCTGCTGCTGCGCACGCGACGGCCGGCGCGCCTGGCGCTGTGCATCGGCGCCATCGGCTGGGCGGTGCACGTCGCCCCCCTCCCAGCGCGCGAGGCCTCGCTGGTCCAGCACGGGCTGCTGATCGCCTTCATCGTGCTCGTGGGCCTCGCCGCCATGACCGCGCTCGACATCGGCGCGGCGCTCTACCTGCGGCGCTATCGCGTCGACGTGTCCGACAACCTGCTCGCCCGCAAGCACCTCACCCAGGTGCGCATCCTGCGCCGCGCCATGACGACCCTGGTGGTGCTGCTCACCGCCGCCTTCGCCCTCATGACCATTCCCGGCGTGCGCCAGTTGGGCGTCAGCCTGCTCGCCGCCGGCGGCGCGGCGGGCATCATCGTCGGCCTCGCGCTGCAGCCGGTGCTCTCGAACCTGCTCGCCGGGGTGCAGATCGCCCTCACCCAGCCGATCCGCATCGACGACGCGGTGATCGTGGAGGGCGAGTGGGGCCGGGTCGAGGAGATTACCTCCACCTATGTCGTGGTGAAGATCTGGGACCTCCGCCGCCTCGTGGTGCCGCTCAAGTACTTCCTGGAGAAGCCCTTCCAGAACTGGACGCGCGAGTCGGCCGACCTCCTCGGCGCGGTGATGCTCTACGTGGACTACAGCACGCCGGTGGACGCGATCCGCGGGCGGCTGGACCACATCCTCGCCGAGAATCCGAAGTGGGACGGCAAGGTGAAGGGGGTCCAGGTCACCGACGCGCGCGAGCGCACCATGGAGGTCCGCATCCTGGTCAGCGCCGCCAACTCGGGCGACGCCTTCGACCTGCGCTGCGAGGTCCGCGAGAAGATGATCGCGTGGCTGAACGTCGAGCACCCCACGGCGCTGCCCCGCGAGCGGTTCGAGATCGCCTACGCCGAGGCCGAGGACGCCTCAGCCGGGCCCGGTCCAGCCCAGCAGCGGGTTCAGTAGGAACACGGGCGTGCGCGGCGGGACGCCCAGCTCCGCCCAGGTGAAGGTCAGGTCGGTCCGTCCCATGACGACCGTGCGGCAGGCATCGATGCGCCGGCGTCCGAACGCGACGGTCAGGGCGTCGCCCTTCCGCTCGACGTAGAAAGCGAAGTCGGCCTTCACCGTGCACCCGTTCGACGCGACGCTGATCGTCAGGCCGTCCTTGCCCGCCACGGCGGCGTAGAGGGGCTCGAGTTCGGCGAGCGCGGGGTTCGCCGGCGCGACCACGCGCACGCCGCCGGTCGCGCAGCCGGTCAACGCCAGGGCGGCCAGCAGGAACAGGCGTCGGTCCATCGCCGCAGTCCCGCACGGATGGCGGCAAAAGCAAAGGGCCCCGGATCGCTCCGGGGCCCTCGCAAACGCGATACGGCGGCGTCGATCAGGACGCGTAGAACTCGACCACCAGGTTCGGTTCCATCTTCACCGGATACGGCACTTCCGACAGCTCGGGCGCGCGCACGAAGGTGGCGCTCATGGCCTTGCCGTCGACGGTGATGTACTCGGGCGTGTCCCGCTCGGCCGACTGAAGGGCCTCGAGCACCAGGGCCATGTTGCGCGAGCGCTCACGGACCGACACGACGTCGCCCGGCTTCACGCGGTAGCTGGCGATGTTCACGCGCTTGCCGTTCACCAGCACGTGGCCGTGGTTGACGAACTGGCGGGCGGCGAAGGGGGTCGGCACGAACTTCGCGCGATAGACCACCGCGTCCAGCCGGCTCTCGAGCAGGGCGATCAGGTTCTCGGAGGTGTTGCCCTTGCGGCGCGACGCTTCCTGGTAGATCCGGACGAACTGCTTCTCGGTGATGTTGCCGTAGTAGCCCTTCAGCTTCTGCTTGGCGCGCAGCTGCAGGCCGAAGTCCGAGACCTTGGACTTGCGGCGCTGGCCGTGCTGGCCGGGGCCGTAGGCGCGGGTGTTGATCGGAGACTTCGGACGACCCCAGACGTTTTCGCCCATCCGGCGGTCGAGTTTGTACTTGGCGCTATGGCGCTTGGACATTCGTTCACTCTCGTCGACGCGGGCCGGCGACCTCTCGAAAAGGAGATCGCGATTTCAACGGCGGCTTCGCATCTGCCCGTCATAGGTTTCCGTCCGCGCGGGCGGGCCCGGCGGCAGGAAGCCGCGGTCTATGGCTTCGGGCCCCCGAGAAGTCAAGCGCTGCAACCGAGGCGGCGATTGCGGGTTCTTGCGTCAGGACGCATCCGACCGAAGGCTTCTATTGGCCCTCTCAGTTCATCCGACGGCCGCCGGTCCGCGCCCGATCGTGCACATCGGCTACCACAAGACGGCCACCACGTGGTTCCAGCGGCACGTCTATCCGCAGGCGACCAGCCACCGCTGGGTCCGGAGAGCCGTCGCGCGGCAGGTCTTCCTCGACCCCTGGGGACTCGCCTTCGATCCGCTCGCCGCGCGACGCGCGCTGGCGTGCCCGTCCGATCCGCGCCCGGTCGCGGTCTGCGAGGAGAACCTCTCGGGCTACATCCAGAACGGCGGCCTGCACGGCCTCATGGCGCCCGAGGCCGCGCGCCGGATCCACGCCACCCTGCCCGACGCGCGGATCGTGATCGTCATCCGCGCCCAGCCCGAGGCGATCGCCGCGAGCTATGTGCAGTACGTTCGCGCGGGCGGCACCCATGCGCCCGGCCGCTACCTCTTCCCGGCCCGTCACCTCACCGGGGCGCGGCGGCACCCCTACAAGGCTCCGGCCTTCGCATTCGAGCACTTCGCCTACCACCACCTGATCGGCTTCTACGACGAGCTTTTCGGTCGGCGGAACGTCACCGTGATGACCTACGAGGACCTTCGCCGCGATCCGGCGGCCTTCCTAGACCGGTACGCGCGGGAGGCGGGCCTCATCGTGGACGCGGACCAGGCGGTCCGTCACCGGCCGAACGGCTCCTTCGGACCGACCACGCTGCTGGTCGGGCGCGCGACAGGCCTGTTCACCGCACGCTCGGTCACCGACAAGACCTGGATCGTCAGCCTTCCCGGCTTCTACGAACTTCGACGTCGCCTGCTCCAGGCCATGTCGGCCTTCGACCGCGGCGGTTCGGCCGAGGCGATCCTGGGCGCGGCGAACGTCGCGCACATCCGGAGCTATTTCGCCCCGAGTAACGCCGAGACGGCCCGCCTGCGCGACCTGGACCTGGCGGAGCTGGGCTACCCGATGGCGACAGCCCGGCCGCGGGCCAAGGGCGCGGCGCGTTCGTCCGGCGGGGCCCCGGCCTACGCCGCCACGACGGCCGGCACGCGGTAGGCGCCGCTCAGCAGTTCGGCCCGGGGCAGGTAGGCGCGCAGGAACAGCGCGAACGGTCCGGCCGGCGCCGGCAGCCAGTTGGCCTCCCGCCCGGCGCCAGGGTTCTCATGGCCGATCCAGATATCGAGCGAGCCGTCGGGATTCCTCGCCAGGCCGGGCGTACGGTCGCCGATGGCGTAGCGGTTCAGCGGATTGTCGGTGAAGAAGTACTGCCCGTCGTCCATCGCCTCGTACAGGCTCAGCGACCAGAAGGAATTCACCGGCAACGGCGCATCCGCCGGGAAGTGAAGGCGCCAGGCTCTCGTTCCGTCGAACAGGCCGCTCGGTCCGCCCGCCTGCATGTACATGGCCTCTTCCGGCGGAAGCGCGGCAAGGCCGCTCAGTGCGACCGTCCCCCGCAGGCCGTAGTCCTGGCCGAAATCGCCCAGGCGGGCCGTCGGGTAGCTCCAGCCGTCGATCATCGCGCCGCCCCCGAGGCCGCCACGGCCCCGGACCGCCTTGCGGCCCTCGGCCAGGCCGGCCTCGATCTCGCTCACGTCGGCCGGGCCGAACCGGGCCGGATCGAAGTTCGTCAGGCCCAGCGGGGCCATCTCGCGCAGCTTGGCGAGGTCCGTGGCGGGGGGCGGATTGGCGGCGAGCAGGTCGGCGATGGCCTGGAACAGCTCGCGCCAGTCCGCGGTGCGGGCGGCGTAGGGCCCCGGGCAGGGCGTCTCGGGCGCCTGCATGGAAATGCCCGCCTGCACGGCGCGGCAGGCCTCCAGGTCGTGGGGGCCGTCGACGAGAATGCGCGCAAGCGCCCACACATGGCTCGTGGGCGACCGGACCACGTTGGCGCCCTCCGCGGCGTCCGTGGGCCCCACGAGGCGGAACGTGCCTCCGTCCGGCCCCGTCGTGCGTGTGCCCAGGATGGCGAAGTTGTTCGTGTAGGCGTCCATCAGGGCGAGCGACAGGTAGCGGTCGCCGGCCGCCGGCAGGGTGATCGTCACGGGCCCGACCGACAGGTCCACGTGGGCGGTCGAGTAGAGCGTGTCGGTGTTGGGCGTCGTCACCGCCCGGTGCCGGTGATTGGCGAGGTTCCGCACATGCGTGAACGCCCCCATCGACTGTCCCAGCGCCATGCCGCGCTGGCGCGTCGTCGCCACCTCGATCAGCGGCAGCCCATAGACGAACGCCTCGCGCGCCGCCGTCCGAAGGTCGGTCACTCCACCCCTCCCGTCCGCGCGGCGAGGTCCTTCGCCGCCGCGCGCGCCTCGGCCCACCAGCGGCGGACCATCTCCTCGGCCGACCCGTCCCGCGCCAGACGCACGGCCTGCCCGGCCCAGAGCGACATCATCTCCGGATCGTCGGCCCTGGCGGCCGAGGCGCGCAGCGGCTGGGTCAGCCGGTTCTGAACAGGATAGGCCGGGACGTCCGCCTCGACCCCATGCATCAGACGCATGAACCTGTTCTCCACGCCGCGGGCGTAGCGGCCGGTGAAGGCGCGGGTCAGGCGGGTGGGCTCGTCGCCGGCCTCACGGATCGCCCGCCGCCAGGGCTCCGCGGTCACCGCTTCGTCGGCGAGCAGGAAGGCGGTGCCCATCTGCGCGGCCGAGGCGCCCAGGGCCAGGGCGGCCGCCACGCCGCGGCCGTCCATGACGCCGCCCGCCGCGATCACCGGCAGGTCCACCGCCGCCAGAACCGTCGCCACCAGCGCCATGGTCCCCACGAGGCTCGCCTCGAGCTCGGCCAGGAAGTGGCCCCGGTGGCCGCCGGCCTCGAAGCCTTGCGCGCAGATCCCGTCGGCTCCGGCCTCGGCCCAGGCCACCGCCTCGGCCACCGTCGTGGCTGTGCCCACCACATAGGTCCCGGCGCTTTGCAGCGCCTCGACCTGCGCGCGGCCGAGCACGCCGAAGGTGAAGGAGGCCACGGCGGGCGCCGCTTCGGTCACCGCCGCGAGCTGCGCCTCGAAGTCCGGCGCGAACTGGTTGGGGACGGCCGGCAATGGTTCGCCGCGTTCGGCGTACCAGGGGGCCAGTCGGTCCAGGGCGGCGGCGACGTCCGCCGCGTCGGGCGTCGCGCGCGGCGCCATCAGCAGGTTGACGCCGAAGGGCCGATCGGTCGCCCGCTTCATCGCGGCCACCGCCGGCCCGATGTCCGCGGGCGCGAGGGCGCCGGCCGCGAGCGAGCCCAGGCCGCCGGCCCGGCTGACCGCCAGCGCGAGCCCGTCCAGCGAGGCCCCCACCATCGGCGCCTGCAGGATGGGGATAGGCAGGCCGTCCAGAAGCGCGCGCAGGCTCAAGCGTCTCGCCCCGTCTTCCGCGCGATCTTCTCGAGCACCTTGCCGCGGCCGCGCGACAGGGCCGTGATCACGCCACGGAGGGTGCGCACCTCCTGGTCGGTGAACCGCGCCTTGCCCAGCGCCGAGCGGAGGTTCTGGATCATGTTCGGCGTCTTCTCCGGCGGATGGAAGAAGCCCGCCGTCTCGAGTTCGCGCTCCAGATGCTCGTAGAGGCCCAGCAGGGCTTCGCCGGTGGCGGGCTCGGGCGCGGGGCGGAAGTTCGCCGGGGCGGCGTCGAGCTCGGCGGTGCGCCACTCGTAGGCGTTGATGGCCACGGCCTGGCCCAGGTTCAGCGACCGGAACCTCGGGTCGATGGGGATCGTCACCACCGCCTGGCACAGCGCGATGTCGGCGGTCTCGAGCCCCGCCCGCTCGCCGCCGAAGAGCAGGCCGGTGCGCTGTCCCTGGACGGCCGCCGCCCGCAGTTCGGCCGCGGCGGCGCGTGGCGTGACCACCGGAAGGGTGAGCTCGCGCGGCCGGGCCGTCGTGGCGAAGACCACCTGCAGGTCCGCGACGGCGGCCGCGACGCTGTCGTAGACCCGCGCCGCGTTCAGCGGCCACTCCGCGCCCGACGCCAGGGCCCAGGCGCGCTCCTGCGGCCAGCCGTCGCGCGGGTTCACGAGCCTGAGATCCGAAAGGCCGAAATTGGCCATCACGCGCGCCGTGGCTCCGATATTCTCGGCAAGCTGCGTCGCGTTCAGGATGATTGCAGGCGCTAGGGGAGACGCTTCGGCCATGGCGCGTTTAGAGAAGGCTGAACCCGCCATGGCAAGCCTCCACCGTCGTTCCCTGATCGCCGCCGCGCCCGCCATGCTGCTGGCGTCGTGCGAGCCACGGATGCCGACCACGGTGTCGACGACGCCCCGGATCGACGTCGAGGGCTTCGGCCGCGCCCTGGATGCGATCGCGGCCCGCGCGGCGCCCGGCGTGCTGGGCGTCGGCCTCGCCAACCTGGAGAGCGGGCAGGCCTTCCTGCTCAACGGCGAGCGCCGCTTCCCCATGCAGAGCGTCTTCAAGCTGCCGCTGGCGGCCGCCGTGCTGGCCGAGGTGGACGCCGGGCGCGCCAGGATGGACGAGCGGTTCGAGCTGACCGAGGAACAGCTTTCGCCGCAGCACTCGCCGATCTCCGCCGCCTGGCCCGCGCGCCGGTCCTTCTCGCTCCGGGACCTCCTGGAGGCGACCGTCGTCGAGAGCGACAACACCGCCGCAGACGTGCTGATGAAGCACATCGGCGGGCCGGGCGCCGTCTCGGCCTGGCTCGTGGGCCGCCGGGTGCCGGGCGTGCGGGTCGACCGCTACGAGCGCCAGCTCGCCTGCGACATCGCGGGCATGCCGTCCTTCCGGCCGCAGTGGCGCACCGCCGAGGCGTTCGCGGCGGCCCGGGCCGCCACGCCGCCGACGACGCGCCACGCCGCGCAGCGCGCATACATGGACGACCCCCGCGACACGGCCACGCCACGGGGGATGATCGAGTTCCTGCAGATGCTCGACAAGGAGGAGCTGATTTCGCGCGCATCCACGCGCGGACTGCTCCGGATGATGTCGCGCACCGCGCGGGGCGCCGCGCGGCTGAAGGCGGGGCTTCCTCGCGGGGCCTTCCTCGCGCACCGTCCGGGGACGGCCGCCGCCGACCTGGGAGTCTCGGCCGCCCACAACGACGTGGGAATCTTCACGCTGGCCGACCGGCGCGCCTACGCCATCGCCGTCTTTCTGAGCGGATCGACACTGGACGAAGCCGGTCGCGACGCCATCATCGCCCGGATCGCCGACGCTGCCGTAAGGGCAATCGGGTAGTCGCGCGCCATAGCCTTTCCGGACGGGCCCGCGGTAGCTATACGAACCCAAACGAACTTCCGCCCGGAGCGCCCGCCCCTCATGGCCAAAATCAAAGTCGCCAACCCCGTCGTCGACCTCGACGGGGACGAGATGACCCGCATCATCTGGAAGCTCATCAAGGACAAGCTGGTCTTCCCGTTCGTCGACGTGCCCGTCGAGTACTACGACCTCGGGATCGAGTACCGCGACCAGACCGAGGACAGGGTCACCGTCGAGGCGGCCGAGGCGATCAAGAAGCACGGCGTCGGCATCAAGTGCGCGACCATCACCCCCGACGAGGCGCGGGTGAAGGAATTCAACCTCAAGAAGATGTGGAAGTCGCCGAACGGCACGATCCGCAACATCCTGGGCGGCGTCGTCTTCCGCGAGCCGATCATCTGCAAGAACGTCCCGCGCCTGATCCCCGGCTGGACGCAGCCGATCATCATCGGCCGCCACGCCTTCGGCGACCAGTATCGCGCCACCGACTTCAAGGTCCCCGGTCCCGGCAAGCTGACGGTGAAGTTCGAGGGCGCCGACGGCAAGGTGATCGAGCACGAGGTCTATCAGTTCGAAGGCGCCGGCGTGGCGATGGCCATGTACAACGTCGAGGAGTCCATCAAGGACTTCGCCCGCGCCTCGTTCGAATACGCGCTGGCGCGGAAGTACCCGCTGTACCTCTCGTCCAAGAACACGATCCTCAAGGCCTACGACGGCACCTTCAAGGACCTGTTCCAGGAGCTGTTCGACGCCGAGTACGCCGACAAGTTCAAGGCCGCAGGCCTCGTCTACGAGCACCGCCTGATCGACGACATGGTCGCCTCGGCCCTGAAGTGGTCCGGCGGCTTCATCTGGGCGTGCAAGAACTACGACGGCGACGTCCAGTCCGACCAGGTCGCCCAGGGCTTCGGGTCCCTGGGCCTGATGACCTCGGTGCTGATCACGCCGGACGGGAAGGTGATGGAGGCCGAGGCGGCCCACGGCACCGTGACCCGCCACTTCCGCCAGCACCAGAAGGGCGAGTCGACCTCGACGAACTCGATCGCCTCGATCTTCGCCTGGACCCAGGGTCTGAAGCACCGGGCCAAGCTCGACGGAAACGCCGAGCTCGCCCACTACTGCGACACCCTCGAGAAGGTCTGCGTCGCCACGGTGGAATCGGGCTCGATGACCAAGGACCTGGCGCTCCTCGTGGGCGACACCCAGGGCTGGCTCACCACCGAGGGCTTCATCGACAAGGTCGCGGCGAACCTCGAGAAGGCTCTCGCGGCCTGACCGCCTAGGCGCGCTTCTGCAGCCCCGGCGCCCTGCCCGCTCCGTGCGGGCGGCGCGCCGGCGTCAGCGCCCTTCGGCCCAGACGTCGAGCGGCTGCTTCTCCTCGTGTCGCACCAGCACGATGTAGCCCACGACGAACGCGACGATCGCGGCGAGCGTGCTGCCCAGGAATCCCCAGCCGGCGGCGAACCACAGGGTGAGCCAGAGGGTGGCGTCGCCGATCAGCAGCATCGCCCAGCGCGTGAGGATGCTGAAGGCGTGGTAGGTGCGCTCGTGGGTCACGACGTCCTGCGTCTGGTCGCCGAAGTGCTCACGGGTCTCCATACGGACCTCCGTCAAGTTGGCGTCCGCTGACGGCGCGCCCAGCGCTGAAGGTTGTCAACTCACGCTTCGGTGCAGCTCCGAACGGAAAACGGCCGGGCAAGCCCGGCCGTCCCTTGTCTCTGCGTGGCGACGGGGAGCCCGCCTAGTTTGCGAGCGCCGCCTTGATCGCCGCGACGCCCTCGGCAGCCCGGCCGCCGTCGGGCGCGCCGCCCTGCGCGAAGTCCGGGCGGCCTCCCGCGCCCTGCCCGCCCATGGCCAGCACGGCGGTCTTGGCAAGCTCGGCGGCGTTGAAGCGGGCCTGCGCCGCCCCCGTGACGGCCACCGTCGCCGCAGCCTTGCCGTCCGCGGTCCCGACCAGCGCGATGACGCCGTCGGGGAGCTGCTTCTTGAACTCCTCGGCGATGGCGCGCAGGTCCTTGCCGCCGACACCCTCCATGACGCGGGCGAGCACCTTCACGCCGGCGATCTCCTCGGGACCGCCGGCCGCCCCACCGCCGCCGCCGCCCATCGCCAGCTGCCGCTTGGCCTCGGCCAGCTCCTTCTCCAGCTTGCGCGCCTGAGCCTGCAGGGCCTCTACGCGGGCCGTCACCTCGGCGACCGGGGTCTTGAACTGCTCGGCCAGCGCCTTGGAGACCCCGGCCTGCTCCAGCAGGTACCGCCGCGCCGACTCGCCCGTGAGCGCCTCGATCCGGCGGACGCCGGCCGCGACGCCCTGTTCGGAGACCACCTTGAAGAGCGCGATGTCGCCCGTCCGCGCCACATGGGTGCCGCCGCAAAGCTCGACCGAGTAGGCGCCGTCGCCGCCAAGAGCCTGTCCGAGCGTCAGCACGCGGACGCTGTCGCCGTACTTCTCGCCGAACAGCGCCATGGCGCCGGCCTCGATCGCCTCCTGCGGGCGCATGCTCTTGGTCTCGGCGGCCAGGTTCTGCCGCACCACGGCGTTCACCTCGGCCTCGATGCGATCGAGCTCGTCGGCGGTGAGCGGCTGGCCATGGCTGAAGTCGAAGCGGATGCGCTCGCCGTCCACCATCTGGCCCTTCTGGGTCACGTGCCGGCCCAGGACATTCCGCAGCGCGGCATGCAGGAGGTGCGTCGCCGAGTGGTTCGCGCGGGTCGAGGCGCGGTTGGCGGCGTCCACCGACAGCTGGACACGGGCGCCGGACGAAAGCGCCCCCTCGGTCACCTCCAGGTCGTGCACGTGCAGGTCGCCGGCCTGCTTCTGCACGTCGAGCACGCGGGCGCGGCCGCCGTCCCAGAGCACCTCGCCCTTGTCGCCCGCCTGACCGCCGCTCTCGGCGTAGAAGGGCGTACGGTCGAACAGCGCCTGCACGCGCGCGCCCGTCCCGGCGCCGTCGACCTCGCGGCCGTCCTCCACCAGGGTCAGCAGCTCGGCCGTGCCCTCGGTCTCGTCGTAGCCGGTGAACACCGTCGGCCCCAGCCGCTCGCGGATGGCGAACCACTCCGCGGCCGCCGCCACCTGGCCCGACCCCTTCCACGCGCCGCGCGCCATCTCGCGCTGGCGGCTCATGGCGGCCTCGTATTCCTCGAGGTTCACCGTGAGGCCCTTGGCCCGCACCGCGTCCTGGGTGAGGTCGAGCGGGAAGCCGTAGGTGTCGTAAAGGCGGAACGCCGTCTCGCCCGACAGCACGTCGCCCTGGCCGAGCCCGGCGGTGGCCTCGTCCAGCAGCGCCAGGCCGCGGCCCAGCGTCACGCGGAAGCGCTCCTCCTCCTGGCGCAGGGTGTCGACGATGGCGTCCTCGGCGCGGCGCAGCTCGGGATAGGCGTCGCCCATCTCCTTCACCAGCGTGGGCGCCAGGCGGTGCATCAGAGGCTCCTCGGCGCCCAGCAGGTGCGCGTGGCGCATGGCCCGGCGCATGATCCGGCGCAGGACGTAGCCGCGGCCTTCGTTCGACGGCATCACCCCGTCGGCGATCAGGAAGCTGGTCGAGCGCAGGTGGTCGGCGATCACGCGGTGCGACGGGCCGTTGGAGGCGCCGCCGGCCCCGCCCACCAGCTCGCGGCTGGCGGCGATGATCGTGCGGAACAGGTCGACGTCGTAGTTGTCGTGCACCCCCTGCAGGACGGCGGCCACGCGCTCGAGGCCCGCCCCCGTGTCGATCGACGGCTTCGGCAGCGGCTGGCGCGCGCCGTCGGCGAACTGCTCGAACTGCATGAAGACGAGGTTCCAGATCTCGACGAACCGGTCGCCGTCCTCGTCCGGGCTGCCGGGCGGGCCGCCGGGGATGTGCTCGCCGTGGTCGTAGAAGATCTCCGAGCACGGCCCGCAGGGGCCGGTGTCGCCCATGGACCAGAAGTTGTCGCTGGTGGGGATGCGGATGATCTTGTGATCGGGCAGGCCCGCGATCTTCTTCCAGAGATCGAAGGCCTCGTCGTCCGTGTGATAGACGGTGATCGTCAGCTTCTCGGGCGGAAGCTTGAACTCCCTGGTCAGCAGCTCCCAGGCCAGGACGATCGCCCGCTCCTTGAAGTAGTCGCCGAACGAGAAGTTGCCCAGCATCTCGAAGAAGGTGTGGTGGCGCGCCGTGTAGCCGACGTTGTCCAGGTCGTTGTGCTTGCCGCCCGCGCGGACGGCCTTCTGGGACGAGGCGGCGCGGGGCCACGGCGGCGTCTCGGCGCCGGTGAAGTAGTTCTTGAACGGCACCATGCCCGCGTTGACGAACAACAGCGTCGGATCGTTCTGCGGCACGAGCGGAGCCGAGGCGACGACGGCGTGGTCGTTCCTCTGGAAGAAGTCCAGGAAATGCGTCCGGATCTCGTTCAGGCTCGGCATCTAGGTCTCGGTTTCGAAAGGTGCGTTACGCGGCGCCCCTAGGTGGGGGCGCGTCGATTTACGCGAAACCTCGCGGATCGCAAAAGGCGACGCGGGCGCGGCGTCACAAAGCCGCCCAAGGCGCCCCGTCCCGCGGCGCCAGGTCGAGGCTTGCGGCGGCCCAGTCCAGATTTATCGCGGCCAGGCGGCCGAACACCCGGCGGAGCCAGGCGGGCGCGGCGTCGTCGCCCACCGCGCGCAGGGCCATGTCGGCGGCCTGGGCCGCAGCCCAGGCTCCGCCCTCGGGCATCAGGGACGCCGGAGCGGGGCCGCCTTCGAGATGGGCTGTCGGCAGAAGTGTGGCGAGGTCGGTCTCCGAGGCTCCGCGCACGGCGTGGCTCCAGTCCACGAACTTCACCCCGTCCGCCCCGAGCCAGATGTTGTCGCTGCGCATGTCGCCGTGGACGAACGCCGCGCCTGTCCGGACAAGGCCCTGCTCGGCGTCCAGCAGGCGGCCGCCCCAGGCCGCCAGCCAAGCCGGGGAGCAGATCCCGAGCCGAAGGATCGCTTCGGGCGCGGCCGCGATGTCCGCCCATCCGGTGGAGCCCGCCGCGCTCGCGGCCGCAAGCCCGTCGGCCGGCGCACGCGCCAGCCGCCGAAGGGCGTCGACCACGGCCGGGAGATCGCCGGGCCGCCACGCGACGCCCTGATGTCCCGCCGGCCAGCGGCCTTCGAGCGCCTCCAGCACGAGGACGGGGCGGTCCGGATCGTCGTCCAGCCAGGCCAGAACCCGCGGCGCGAGCTCGGGAGGCGCCGCCGACAGGGCCGTGCGCTCGTTTCGAAGCCACGCCGCCGTGGCCGGCGTGGTCGCGCCCTTGACGAACACATGCTGTCCGTCCGCCAGCGTGACGAGGAAGCGGTGAGCGGCCGAAAGGCCCGTGTCGGGCCGGACCTGGCGCGTCCAGGCGCGCCCCATCGCGCCCTCCACGCGCTTGCGCAGGTCCGCGGGAGGCTCCGGCTGGGCGCTGCTGGGGACGTAGTCGGCCATCGTTCCGCAACTCCGCCTCGCACGCTAGCGCATGGCCCCCGCCGCAGGCGACCCTGGGTACAATAGGCTCCCCCGCCGGCTGGACCCCTGGACGGGGGTGCGCCAAGGTGAGGCCAAGAGCGCGCCAGCCGCGCCGACGACCGAGGAAACCGCCATGAACGCCCCCGTCCTGACCAAGCACGTGCCCATCGAGGGCCTCCGTCGCACCGACTATGGCTCGTTCCAGGTCACGCCAGTGTCGCCGCACATCGGAGCCGAGATCCGCGGCGTCGACCTGGCCCGGCCAATGACGCCCCAGCTCCTGGCCGACATCCGCGCCGCCTGGGCCGACTGGTCGGTGCTCGTGTTCCGGGACCAGCGGCTGGACCGCGAGGCGCACAAGGCGTTCGGCCGCCACTTCGGCCGGCTGCACGTGCACCCCATGGCGCATGGCCGTCCGGACCAGGATCCCGAGATCCTGGTCGTCAAGACGACCGCGGCCTCGCCCTACACCGCCGGTGAGGCCTGGCACACGGACGTCAGCTGCGATCCGATCCCGCCGCTGGGCTCGATGCTCTACATCACCGAGACGCCGGCCTGCGGCGGCGGCGACACCCTGTTCGCCAACATGTACATGGCCTTCGAGATGCTTTCGCCGTCGATGCAGGCCTACATGGAGGGCCTGACGGCGGTGCACGACGGGGCGCTGCCCTACGTCGGCAACTACAAGTCCCAGCCGCCCGAGGGCGGGTACCCCCGCACGCGCCACCCGGTGGTCACGCGCCACCCGGACACCGGGCGCAAGGTGCTGTTCGTGAACTCGGGCTTCACCACGCACATCGAGGGCCTGCACCGCTGGGAGAGCCGCGCCCTGCTCGACATGTGCTTCGACCTGCTGAAGCGGGAGCCGAAGCTGCACTGCCGCGTGCGATGGGAGCCCAACACCCTCACCTTCTGGGACAACCGCTGCACCCAGCATCACTCGGTCTGGGACTACTATCCCCACTCGCGCTACGGCGAACGCGTGTCGATCGTTGGGGAAGAGGCTCCGGCGGCCTGAGCTTGGCGGCGTGAGCCCGCCGGCTTGAACTTGGCGGCTGAGCCTGCCCGGCGGAGCCCTCTCGGCTTGAACTCCGGGGCCTCAGCCCCCGGCGCAGACCAGCGCGGGCAGGTGAAGGTCGGGCGACTGGGCGTCGGCGGAGCCGAACGTTCTAACCGCAGAGCGCGGAGGAGGCGCGGGGGACGGCAAGGACTCTGCGCTCTCTGCGTTCGTTTCTGCGGCCTCCGCAGTTCAATCGAGCGCCTGCGACGTCCGCACAGGGGGCCGTCGGCCATATGCGATAGCCCTGCGGCGCAGACCGGACAGGCGGCCGGCCTCCCGCGCGAGGGTGGGAGGCGCGACGCGCGCCGCTTAGAGCGAGCCGTCCTCGTCGTCGGTCTCGCCCTCGGCCGGACCGACCAGGAGCTGCTCCTCGACAGTCTCCTTGGCGCCGCGGACCTGCCGCTCGATCTGCTCGGCGATGTCCGCGTTCTGCTTCAGGAACTCCCGCACGTTGTCGCGGCCCTGGCCGATGCGCTGGCTGTTCCAGGAGAACCAGGATCCCGACTTCTCGATCACGCCGGCCTTCACGCCGAGGTCGATGATCTCGCCCAGCTTGGAGATGCCCTCGCCGTACATGATGTCGAACTCGACCTCGCGGAACGGCGGGGCCACCTTGTTCTTCACCACCTTCACGCGGACGTTGTTGCCGACGATCTCGTCGCGCTGCTTCACCGAGCCGGTGCGGCGGATGTCGAGGCGGACCGAGGCGTAGAACTTGAGGGCGTTGCCGCCGGTCGTGGTCTCGGGCGACCCGTACATCACCCCGATCTTCATGCGGATCTGGTTGATGAAGATGACGAGCGTCTTGGCCTTGGAGATCGACGCGGTCAGCTTGCGCAGCGCCTGGCTCATCAGGCGGGCCTGCAGGCCGGGCAGCTGGTCGCCCATCTCGCCCTCGATCTCGGCCCGCGGCGTCAGCGCGGCCACCGAGTCGACCACGATCACGTCGATAGCCCCCGAGCGCACCAGGGTGTCGGTGATCTCCAGCGCCTGCTCGCCCGCGTCGGGCTGCGAGACCAGGAGCTCGTCGAGGTTGACGCCCAGCTTGTGGGCGTAGGCCGGGTCGAGCGCATGCTCGGCGTCCACGAAGGCGGCGGTGCCGCCGGCCTTCTGCACCTCGGCGACGACGTGGAGTGCAAGCGTCGTCTTGCCCGAGCTCTCCGGCCCGTAGATCTCGACGATCCGCCCCTTGGGCAGGCCGCCGATGCCGAGGGCGAGGTCGAGGCCGAGCGAGCCCGTCGAGACGGCCTCCACCTCCATGGTCGTCTTGTCGCCCAGCCGCATGACCGAGCCCTTGCCGAAGGCTCTGTCGATCTGCGCGAGCGCCGCTTCGAGGGCGCGCGCCTTTTCCGAATCTTCCTTGCCCACGAGCCTCAACGCCGACTGAGTCATTTCCGAACCCTCTCTATCGCAGATTCCCGCCGAACCGGTCGGGAGAACGCGTCGCCGCGTCGAGGACTCAAGCTGTACCGCCTTCACCGGATGTTCGCAAGACGTTCCGCGAACACGGCCGCGGCAGGAGCCGGCCTCGTCGTCGACCCGGTGCGACGCCCGCCCGGGTTGATGATCCTGTTCTGAGGATCAGCTACGTCAAAAGCGGTCGTAGATGACCGCCGCCCGCGCGATCAGCGCGTGTCGCGGCCGGGGACGGCCCCGTCGGCCGGCTCGGGCCCGGGAAGCGGCCGGGCGAGGTCTTCCGCCGCGTCGTTGGTGCTAGGGCTTCCCGTCGCCGCGGGCTGGTCCGCCTGCGGATGGTCGAGCCGGAGCGCATCGAGCGCCCGCTCGCCCTCCTGGCCGAAGAAGCTCCGCAGCCGCACGTCCATCTGGGGAAACGGGACCTCCACGCCCGCGCGGTCCAGCGCCTCGGCGATCGCCCAGGTGTAGGCGGCCTGCATGGCGGCGGGCCGCTTGACGGCGTCGAGGGTCGGCCAGACGAGCAGTTCGAACTCGAGCCCGGAGTCACCCAGGCCGACCAGCCACACCTGGCTGCGCTCGGTTTCGGTCTCCGGCAGGGTGAAGGGCACGCTGCGCGCCGCCTCGAGCACCACGCTGCGGACCTTCTCGCGATCGCTGCCGTAGGCGACCCTGAACGGTATGTGGATGCGCCGCCCCCGCCCGTGGAGCGTCCAGTTCACCACCGGCCCCTCGATGAACTTCGAGTTCGGGATGATGAGGTCGATGTTGTCGTTGGTGCGCACGTGCACGGCGCGAGGGCCGATCGTCTGGACGAGGCCGCGCCGTCCGTCCGCGAGCTCGACGTAGTCGCCCACGTTGAGGACCCTGTCGAAGATCAGCACCAGGCCGGAGACGAACTCCTTCACGATGCCCTGCAGCCCCAGGCCGACGCCCACGCCGACGGCGCCGGCGAACACCGCGAGGGAGGAGAGGTTGAGGCCCACCGTCGACAGTCCGGCGATGACCGCGAAGATCGCCAGGCCGTAGGTGACCAGCTTCTGGACGATGTAGAGCGCATCGGCGCCGTAGCGGACGCGGCCCCGGAGCCGGCCGATCCCGGCGCCCGCGAGCCGCGCCAGCAGCAGGCCCGCCACGATCATGCCCGCGCCGGCCACCAGTCCGCCCAGCGTGACGGGCGTGCGGCCTATGGCGAAGAGGACCAGGCCGCGCAGCTCATCGAGTTCCATGGGCCGCGAACGCCGCCTGCGGCGCAGCCGTTCCGGCTCAGAAGGGGAAGAAGTAGGGGATCGCCGCCACGCCGGCCGCCCAGGTGAGCACGTTGAGGGGCAGTCCGATCTTCAGGAAGTCGACGTAGGCGTAGCGGCCGAGCTGGTAGACGAGCACGTTCGTCTGGTAGCCGAAGGGGGTCGCAAAGGCCGCGCTGGCGGCCATCATCACCGCCACCAGGAACGGCCGCGGGCTGACGCCCAGGCTTTCGGCCAGCGCGATCGCGACCGGCGTCAGCAGAACCGCCACCGCGGCGTTGGACAGGATCTCGGTGAGGAACAGCGTGGCGCCGTAGATCAGGGCCAGGGCGGCGAGCGGCCCCAGCGCGCGCGTGCCCGACGCCAGGGTCTCGGTGGCGGCGGCCGCGAGCCCGGTGACCTCGAGCGAGAGGCCCACGACGACCATCCCCGCGATCAGCAGGAGGATCTCCGGGCGCAGGCCCTGGTAGGCTTCCTCGGGGGTGATGACCCGCATGGCCACGAGCAGGACCGCCCCCGCGAACGCCGCGGCGGCGATCGGCGCGAGGCCCAGGGCGGCCGCGGCCACGACGCCCACGAACACCAGCAGCGACGCCGCCGCCCGTCCCACCCGCAAGGGCGCGTCGGCCGGGTACATCCGGGGATCGTCGCGCGGATCGTTCAGCTCGGCGTCGGCGGGGCCCAGCGCCGGGCTCTCGCCCTCTCCGGTCCGCCCCGCCGAAAGCAGCCGTCCGGAGAACAGGAACAGGTAGACCGCGCCCACCAGCGCGATGACCAGCGCCACCGGCGTCATCTCGAATACGCCGAAGCCCGGTTGCCCGCCGCTGCGGGCCATGTCGTTGACCAGCAGGTTCGTGGAGGTGCCGATCAGGGTGCACGCGCCGCCGAGGATGGTGACGTAGGACAGCGGGATCAGGAACCGCTTGGCCGAAAGGCCCATCTGCTCGGCGATGTCCTTCACCACCGGTGCGCCCAGGACCACGATCGGGGTGTTGTTGAGGAACGCCGAGGCCACGCCGGACAGGGCGATCATGAGCCAGAGGCCGGCGGCCCCGAGCCGGCTGCACCCGCGCACCCCGGCGCGGATCAGCACCCCCAGCAGGCCCGACAGCTCCATGGCGCGGCAGATCACGAAGAGCGACGCGAGCGCGATGATCGCCGGGCTGGCGAAGGCCGCCTGCACCTCCACCGGCCGCAGCGCGCCCGACCCGAGCAGCACGGCGGCGCCGCTCAGGGCGACGACCTCGGAACGGAAACGGCCGGAAATCAGCGCCGCGACCACCGCCAGGAGCACAGCCAGCGACACGACTTGCGGCGTGGTCATCCGACGCCATCCCGCCACGCGACGCCGCGTGGCCCGGACGATGGCGATCGCCTCGACTTCCGGGAACTGAGGGCCTGCGCCACCCCACCGTCTCTGCTAATATCTCGCGATGCGAGACAATAGAGCGAGGCCGCCCGGCCGCAAGCTGAGCCTCGTGGCCCCCGTGGTCATCGCCGCTCTGGTGGCCGTCGTCCTGGCGCTGGCCTGGTTCGCCAGCCGCCCGGCGGACGCCCCCGCCGCGCCCCCGCCGCAGGTCACGCCGCCGGCGCCGGAACCGACGGCTGTCGCCGAACCGGCGTTGCTCACACGCGCGGACCTGATCGCCGCGGCGGAGACCGCCGCCCGCTCCGAGGCCTCGGAACAGGATCGTCGCCCCGAGCCGGCGTTGCTTGAAGGACGCGCGTTCCGGGTGGCGATCCCGTTCGGCTGCGACGGGCCGCAAGGCGGGGCCGGGCCGGCCCAGGCCGGCTACGCGCTGGACGCCGAGACCCGCACCCTGCGCATCACGGCGCGCCCGATCGACTGGACGACGCTGCCGCTCGTCCGCGAGGCGGCGGACGCCTCCCGGATCGAGGCCGTGGAGGGGTTCTGGATCCCCAGGCCCTGGCGCGCGTCGGACTCCTGCCCGCCTCGGCGCGATCGCCCTGCCCTGGCGACGCCGACCCCGCCTGCGCCCCAGACCGTGGGCCTCGCGCACGTCTTCGAGACGGGCAGTTCACGCCTCGAACGGCGAAGCGACCGGCCCTACCAGACCACCCGGAAGCTGGGCCCCGACGCGCCGCTGCCCCTCGCCACGCCCTTCCAGCTCGTCCTGGAGGGCCGGGTCGCGGCCTGGCCGGACGGGAAGCCGGTGCGCTGCTGGAGCGAGTCGGCCGACCACCGCCCGATCTGTCTCGTCGCCGTCGACCTGCAGAAGGTGACGCTCCTCGACCCCGTCAGCGGCGAGTCCCTCGCCGAGTGGGGCCCCTGATGGCGCATCCCGCCGCGATCACAGCGCGCTCAGGCGGCCGCCAGGTCCGGTCCCTCCGCCGGGAAGCGGACGACCGGCAGGCCCGATTCGCCCGCGGCCTGGCCCTCGGGCTGCAGAGCCGGGGTGTAGCAGGGGACGCCCCATAGCCGCTGCAGTTCGCCAGCCAGCTCCTCGTTCGTCCGCCGGCCGGCATTGGGCCCCACCAGAAGCGCGGCCGCCGGCGCGGCCTGCATCGCCAGGGTGAGCGCCAGGGACGCCGTGGGCGCGGGGCCCACCACCACGCGGCCGGCCCGGTGCAGGCGATCCATCCAGCGCACCGCGCGCGCCTCGTCGGCGCACACGAGCAGCACCGGTCCTGAGAGGTCGTCGTTCATGTCGTCTCCTATGGGTTCAGGCCCGACTGTCGCACCCGCGCCCGCAACTCGCCGGACTCGCCGAGCACCTCGAGGGTGACGTCGAACCCGACCGCGGCGTAGGCGCGGGCAAGACGGCGCGCGTGCCGTTCGGCGGACCCGCCGCTGGGGAAGCAGGCGGGCTCGAGGTCCTCGGCCTCGACCCGCCACGGTCCGTCATCGCTGCGCACGCGGACCCGACGCTCAAAGTAGAAGCCGCCGGGCGCCCAGGCGCGCGGGAGCTCCGGATACGTCGGGTCGAACGCCATGCTGTGGGCGGCCACGTGGTCCCTCATTCTCTGCAAAGCCCGCTCCTGGCGGGCGGTCGAGCGGCGGGCCAAGGCCTGAACACCCCGTCCGCCGCTCTCCACCGGGGAGCCGCGGCTCTGCGGCCGACGACCCACATGTATCGTATCGCGATACGTCTTTGCGGCGCAAATCACAGCCGCGGGAGGCGCTGCGACGTGCGCCCCGGGCGCGCGCGCTCGCCCCTGGCCAGGGATGGGCAAATCGCTGATGCTCCAGCCTACGTCCTTCCCCGACGAGCCGACCGCGCCCGGCTCAAGAGGCTGCGCTTGGAACAGACGCCGATCCGACGCCGCAAGCTCGTGCAGGCCGACTACGCGGCCCTCGGGGCGTTCCGCCACGCCCTCCGGCGGTTCCTGGCGTTCAGCAGCGCCGAGGCGGCGGCGCAGGGCCTGACGCCCCAGCAGCACCAGGCGCTGCTGGCGATCAAGGCGCATGAGGGCCCCGAGCCCGTCAGCGTCGGCGAGCTCGCGCGGGCTCTGCTCATCCGCAACCACAGCGCCGTGGGGCTGGTCGACCGACTCTCGGCGCGGGGCCTGGTCACCCGCGGCCACTCCATCCGGGACCGGCGGCGCGTCGTGCTTCACCTGACCCCCGCGGGCGCCAAGGTGCTCGAAGCGATCTCGCGCCGGAATCTGGCGAAGCTGAAGGCGAGCCTGCCGGTCTTCACGGATCTGCTCCACGCCCTGGAGCAACTGGAACTCCCGGCGCCGGAGCAGCGATCCCAGATCGTGGACACCGTCTGACCGCCTCTAGCCGAGAAACGCCCGCTCGTCCGCCGACGGCGGACGGGGCCGCACGACCAGGCGCAGGCAGCTGCCGGCGTCGAAGGCGAGACCCGGATCGAACATCCGGTAGACCACCTCCCACAGGTGGTCTCCGGGGCCCACGCCCTGGGGTGGAACCACCACGTCCCCCACCTGTGGGAGCTGACCGGCGAAGTCGGCGAGGTTGAAGTCGAGCGAAGGCGAGGTCTCCGCCTCCGCCTGTCCCTGGATGTGGACACGGATCACGCTGGCCACTCGATGGCTCCTGTACTGGACGACGGTTCGGGGCCCGAGACTCAAGTCGGCAACGCCGGGCGGCGGGCTGCCCGGACTCCTCTGGAATGCGCCGCGCGCTTGGACATGCCGTCTCCTCCACGCCTGTCGGGCCGGTCAGGGACACAACTCCGCAAGCGCCGGATCGATCGCATCACGATCCGTTGCACGTCGCCAATTCGCATCAATCAGGATTGATTTATCAATCTGGCTTGATCTAAATGACGCATGGCTCCGCGTCAGTCCCTCGAGATGTCACCGCCTCCGTTCCTCCAGTTGGCGGCCCACCCCCTGCGCTGGCGGCTGCTCGAGGAACTCGGTCGAGGAGATCGCACCGTTCAGGAGCTGACGGAGCGGGTCGGCGAGCCGCAGAACCTGGTGTCGTACCACCTGGGCAAGCTGCGCGCGGGCGAGCTGGTGTCGGCGCGGCGCAGCGCCGCGGACGGTCGCGACATGTACTATCGCCTGCACCTCGACCGCGTGGGCGGACAGCTCTCCACCGCCGGCGCGGCGCTGCATCCCGGGCTGCGCCTTGCGCCTCGGGCTCCGGCCGACGGTTACGCGCGCTCGGGGCGCGTGCTGTTCCTGTGCACCGGCAACAGCGCCCGATCCCAGATGGCGGAAGCGTTGCTTCGCGTCCGCTCGGACGGGCGCATCGAGGCCGAGAGCGCGGGCAGCCAGCCGCGACCGCTGCATCCCAACGCCGTCAGGGTCATGCGCGAGGACTTCGGGATCGACATCAGCGGCCAGGCTTCGAAGCCGATCGCCGACGTGGCCGGACGGCGCTTCGACTCCGTGATCAGCCTCTGCGACCGGGTCCGGGAGGCCTGCGCCCAGCTCCCGGGGCGGCCGGAGACCCAGCACTGGAGCCTGCCGAACCCCGCCACGGGCGGGGCCGACGCGGCCACCTACCCTCTCTTCCGCCACGTCGCGGACGAACTCTCCAACCGCATCACCTTCCTCCTGGCCGCGTTCGCCGAGCCCGCCGCCGCCTAGCCTTCAACCGGAGACCCGAGATGGCCGAGCCCTTCGACATCGTGAATGTCCGCTACATGGTGGATGACGTGCAGGCGGCCGCCGAGTGGTACGCGAAGCACTTCGGCTTCTCCGTGACGATGGCGACGCCGGCGTTCGGGTCGGTCTCACGCGGCGCCCTGCGGCTGCTGCTGAGCGGCAAAGCGAGTTCCGCGGGCCGCCCGATGCCGGACGGCCGGGTCCCCGAGCCGGGGGGCTGGAACCGCTTCCAGTACATCACCGACGACATCGCCGCCGACGCCGAGCGGCTGCGCGCGGCCGGCGTGACGTTCCGCAACGAAGTCCTCTCGGGGCCCGGAGGATCGCAGGTCCTCGTCGAGGACCCGTCGGGCAACGTGGTGGAGCTGTTCCAGCCCGCCGCCGAGTGGCAACCGACGCGCTGAAGGGGGGACTGGCGATGATCAAGCCGATCGCACTCGCAGCGGCCCTCTTGCTCGCCGCGCCCTGCGCGCAGGCGCAGACGTCCCCCACGGCGAACCTCCAGCAGGTCAGGGTTCGCTACATCGTCGTCGACGTCGCCCGCACGGTCGCCTTCTATAGGGACAAGCTCGGCTTCCGGCTCGACATGCAGGCCGGCCCCTACTTCGCGGCGCTGTCGAAGGGCGGCGTGCAGCTGCTGATCAGCCCCGCGACCGGGCCGGGCGGCGCTTCGCAACCGATGCCGAACGGGGACAAGCCTGCCCCGGGCGGCTGGAACCGGCTGGTGCTCTACATCCCGGACCTCGAGGCCGAGGTCGCGCGGCTGCGGAAGGACGGCGTGCGCTTCCGCAACGACATCGTCGTCGGGGCGGGCGGCAACGAGATCCTGCTGGACGATCCCTCGGGCAATGTCGTGGAGCTTTTCCAGCCGACGATCAGCGTCGCGACGCCCTAGGCGGTCCACGCCCCCGTCACTACGGCGGGCAGGCTTGCATCCAGCGTGCAGACGAGACCCTGCGCGGCGTAGTCCAGCGTCACCCGTCCCTGCAGCTCGGCTGAAAGGCCCCGCTCGATGAGCCGGGTCCCGAAGCCGCGGCGTGTCGGAGGCCTGACCGGCGGGCCGCCCGATTCGCGCCAGGTCAGCGCCAGCCGCCGCGTGTCGCCGGCGCCGTCGACCGTCCACTCGACCGCCACCTTGCCCCCGGGCGCGGAGAGCGCGCCGTACTTGGCGGCGTTCGTGGTCAGTTCGTGGAAGGCCAGCGCCATGGCGATGGCCGTCTTGGGCGGAAGGAAGACCGGCGGGCCGGCCACGCTGAAGGGGCTGGAGCCGGAAAGGCTCACGTAAGGCGCGGCCGCCTGAAGGACCAGGTCGCGCAGGTCGGCGCCTGACCAGCGCTCGTCCGTCAGCACGTCGTGCGCGCTGGCCAGGGCCATGAGGCGCGACGTCAGCGTCTCGCGCACGTCGTCCGGGATATCGCCGCGGCGGAGCGTCTGGGCGGTCATGGCCTGGACGGTGGCGAGCGAGTTCTTCACCCGGTGATTCAGCTCGTTGACCATCAGCCGCAGGTGCTGCTCGGCCGCCTTGCGCGCCGTCACGTCCGTGGCGGCCCCGAACCACTCGGTGATGGCGCCCTGTGCGTCCAGGATCGGGACGGCGCGCGAATGGACCCAGCCGGCGCTGCCATCGACCCGTCGCACGCGGTGCTCGAGCTGGAACACCGACCTCGCCGCGACGGCCGCGCTGACCGCGGCGTTCACGAGCGCGCGGTCTTCGGGGAACAGGTAGGTTCCGGGCCAGTCGACGCTTGGGCTGTCGGTGTCCACCAGGAAGCCGCGCCCATCGAGCTGCAGCAGTTCGCGCCAGTCCGGGCTCATCCGGAAGACCATGTCCGAGGTCGAGGTGACCAGGGCGCGCAGCCGCGCCTCGCTCGTGCGGACGTGCTCCTCGGCCTCCTCGCGCTGGGCGCGGGTCCACGCCCGCTCGGCCACCTCTCGGATCAGCTCCATCTCGTCCGGCCGCCAGCGACGCGCCGCCAGGGTGTGGACGCACAGCGCCATGCGCCAAGCGCCGCCGCGGAAGAGCGGGATCGCGAGAACGCCGCGCATCAGCGTCCTCCCGAAGGCCGGCTCCGCGCCGTCGCGCGCCTGCGCGCTGGGCGCCGCGTCCTCGACCGCCACGGTCCGGCCGAGCTGCATCTCGGCGATCAGGGACGGTCCGAAGTCGCTGAGGCGATGCCGCCCGGCCAGCCCGGCCACGCCCGGGCGGGCATACTCGTGCCGCACCTCGAAGGCGTCGGCCTCGGCCTCCACCTCGGCCCAGTGCACCCGGTCCGCGTCGAGATGGTTGCAGAGCGCGCCCGCGCTGGCGGCCAGGATGTCTTCGGCGGACTCCAGCTCGTCCAGCGCTTCGTCGAGCTCGAACAGGAAGGCCTGGCGCCGCTCGCCCCGCACCCGCTCGGTCGTCTCCATGCAGGCGCAGAACATGCCGGCCGTCTCGCCGCGCTCGTCGCGGACCGGGGAGTAGCTGAAGGTGAACCACGTCTGTTCGTCGTACCCCTGGCGGTTCATCAGCAGCGGCAGGTCGGCGCGGAAGCTGGCGCGGCCGTCCATGGCCGCCTCGATCAACGGCCAGATGTCGGGCCAGATCTCGGCCCAGATGTCATGGAACCGGGCCCCGAGCGCCGCCGGATGCTTCTTGCCGAGGATTTCCGCGTAGGCGTCGTTGTAGAGGAACCCGAGCTCGGGTCCCCACGCGACGAACATCGGGAACTTCGAACCGAGGAGCAGGCCTACGACGGAGCGCAGCGACTGCGGCCAGGTGTCCGGCGGGCCCAGCGGCGATGCGGACCAGTCGCGCTCGCGCATGAGGCTGCCGACGTCGCTCTCGCCGTCGAGCCAGGGGTGAGCGGCAGGTACTGACATGCCGACCGCCACATCGCCCTCCCCGCGTTGTCGTCAGCCATAAAGCGCAAACGCGGCCCGTTCGTTGCGCCAGGCGTCCTCGTCAGGGCGCGCAAGGACGTCCAGGTCGCCGGGCGCCGCCTGCGGATCGTCCACCCACTCGCGCAGCAGCGGGCCGCCGTTGATCACATCGATGGGCAGCTTCCCCAGCTCGTACTCGTAGGGGAAATCGCGCCAGAGGTCGTAGTCGGGCCGGATGCGGCGGATCGCCTTGAACGCCAGCGCCTGAAGGCGCCAGGGCTTGAAGGCGGCATGGTCATAGCTGCGCGGGTCCTCGGTGTGGATCATGACGCCGCTGCAGAGCTTGCCCACATGCTTGTGGAAGGTCGGCTCGAACAAGAAGTCTCGCAGCGTGCAGCCGCCAAGCCAGTCCGGCGCGAGGGCCCGCATCTCGGCGATCACGGCCCGGGCGTCGATGTCGGGCGCGCCGAAGCCCTCGAGCGGCCGGGTCGTCCCGCGGCCCTCCGAAAGCGTCGTGCCCTCCAGCATCACCGTGCCGGCGTAGGCGCGGGCCATCCACAGGTTCGGGGCGTTCGGGCTCGGATTGACCCAGGTGCGCTCGCCCAGCGGCCAGCCGTAGCCGGGCGCCGCCCCGGGGTCGTACCCCTCCATGGCGATGACGCGGTACTCCACGTCCAGCCCCTTGAGCTTGATGAACCACAGGCCCAGCTCGCCGAGGGTGAGCCCGTGGCGCATCGGCATGGGACCGGCCCCGACGAAGCTCTCCCAGCCCGGCCGGAGCGTCAGCCCCTCGACGGGACGGCCGGCCGGGTTCGGCCGGTCCAGCACCCACACCGCCTTCCCGTGCCGGGCGGCCGCCTCCAGGACATAGAGCAGGGTCGTGATGAACGTGTAGATCCGGCAGCCCAGGTCCTGCAGGTCGACCAGCAGGACGTCGAACGTCTCCATGGACGCATCGGTGGGCCGGCGGACCTCCCCGTACAGGCTGAAGATCGGAATGCCATGGACCGGATCGTTGAAGTCCGGGCTCTCGACCATGTTGTCCTGTTTGTCGCCGCGCAGGCCGTGCTGGGGACCGAAGGCCGAGGTGAGCCGGACGTCGCCCGTCGCCGCGAGCGCATCGAGGGCGTGCGTCAGGTCCGCTGTGACCGAGGCCGGATGGGCCAGCAGGGCCACCCGCCGGCCGGCCAGCGGCTTGCGCAGCTCAGGGTCCGCCAGCAGGCGGTCGATGCCGAATCTCATGCGCCCGACGGTGCGGGAAGTTCGATCGCGAATCCATCGGCGTGGTGGAAGTCGGGGCGGCCGGACGGATGGCGCAGGGCCCAGTAGGAGAGCCGCCCGCCCGCCTCCTCGATCACGGCCGCCAGGCCCAGCCGCTCCGCCTCGGCCGGGAGCTCGATGACGGCGCTCAGCTCGAGCGCCCGCGGCCGGCGCAGCACCTGGATCCGCGGCGGGCCGGCGTCGGCCGGCCGCATGCCCGCGCGGTAGCCGTCGAAGGCGTAGGCCGCCCACCGCGCCGACGGCGACAGGTTCCACTCGAGGTAGCCGGCGGGGTGCGAGACGAAGGCCTCGAGGCAGGTGTGACGCCAGAGTTCATCCACCCGCGCCGGCGCCGCGGGCGCGGGGATCGCCAGTTCCGAGAGATCGCCGCGCACCGTGTACCGGACCGCGAGCGCGCCGCGGCCCGCGGGTGTCGTCTCGACCGTGATCGCTTCCACGGCGGCGCAGGGGAAGTCGGGGTGAGGCGTCAGTTCGCAGCGCATGCGGCGATCCTAGAGCATCGCGCCGGCCGATGCCGCGGCTGACGGCGGCTCAGCCCGGAACGGCGCCTGCCCCGGCGCCGAAGAGCCTGAACAGGAACGGCGCCAGGAAGGCCAGGACGCTGAGCACGAGACCGACGAGCAGCACACGATAGGCGTAGCCCAGGAGCCGGTACTTCTTGCGGGCGAGCACCGTGCCGTTCTGGTAGATGTCGCGCGCCATCGCCTCGTAGGCGGTCCGCGTGTCGCCGCAGACCTCGAGCAGCATCTCGACGTAGCGGTCCTCCACCTCCTGGGTGAACGACCCGAAGAACAGGATGTTGGCCGGCCCGTTCGGCCGCGGCGGCGCCTTCACCGCCGGCAGGACCGCCAGGATCGTGATGAAGGCGGCGATGAAGGCCGTGCTGCCCAGGATCAGGACGGCAGGCGGCGTTGCGGTTCCCCGGGCCTGGCCGATGGAGATGGTGAAGATGACGAAGGTGATGCCGAGCAGCATGCTGGCCTTCTGATCGGCCATCTGGGACAGCTGGTACTGGACCGTCTGCGTCGTGCGCAGCAGATGGATCGCGTCGTTCGAGAACGCTTTCCGCTGCTCCTGACCGGGCGCCAGTTCGGTATCACGCATCCAAAGCCGCCCCCCAGCGGCGCATCAATGTGCCCAGCGCCGGCCCGGCGGTCAAACGCGCCGGCGTCCGCCGCGCGACCCGACTGGGCTCGCGGCGGACGCAGGGCGGGTCGTCAGAGCAGGTCGCCGCCGCAGGCGCCCGCGGTGGTGCCCGTGTTCTGGAACGCCTTGATCACGTTGCGGCCCACGGTCCAGCGGTGGACCTCGTCCGGCCCGTCGACCAGGCGCTGCGAGCGGATGTGCGTGTACCAGGCGGCCAGCGGCGTATCGCGGCTGTAGCCGAGGGCGCCGTGCAGCTGGATCGCCGTGTCGACCACATGGTGCACCATGTGCGCCAGGTAGACCTTCGCGATCGAGTTCTCCTGGCGCATGTCCATGCCCTTCTCGGCCTTGTAGGCGATGTGCAGGAGCATGAGGCGGGCGATGTAGAGCTGGCTCGCGCACTCGGCCATCATGAACTGGAC
Source organism: Phenylobacterium sp. T106 (assembly GCF_057219735.1). Classification (NCBI taxonomy): domain Bacteria; kingdom Pseudomonadati; phylum Pseudomonadota; class Alphaproteobacteria; order Caulobacterales; family Caulobacteraceae; genus Phenylobacterium; species Phenylobacterium sp. T106. The sequence continues at coordinate 832,873 of NZ_JBXVWA010000001.1, forward strand.
CGCCTGGCGCTTGTGCAGCGGCCCGCCGAAGGTCTCGCGGCTGGTGATGTGCGCGGCGGCCAGGTCCAGCGCCCGCTGGGCCATGGCGACGTTGTGCATGCCGTGCCGCAGCCGGCCGTAGGCCAGGCGGTGCTGGCCCATGTTGAACCCGTTGCCCACGCCGCCCACGATGTTCTCGGCCGGGACCACCAGGTCCTTGATCTCGATCTCGGAGTGGCCGCCGCCCATGATGTGGCTGAGCGGGCCTTCCATGGCCATGGTCGGGATATCGCGCTTGATGCGGTAGCCGGGGTTCGGCAGCTCGACGATGAAGGTCGAGAACTGCTGGTGGCGGGGGCCTTCGGTGTCGGTCCGCGCCATGACCAGGGCCAGGTCTGCGGCGCTGGCGGCCGAGGAGAACCACTTCTCGCCGTTCAGGACGTAGTTCTCGTTGCCGTCCGGCACGGCGGTGGTGCGCATGCCGGTGGCGTCGGCGCCGGCGGCCTTCTCGGTCATCGAGTAGCAGACGCGCTTCTCGCCGTTCAGCAGCGGCTTGAGGAACTTCTCCTTCTGGTACTCGGTCCCGTGCGCGATGAGCGTCAGGATCGTGGCGTCGTCCGGGCCCTGCGAGTTCATCGACAGAGCGCCGAGGTAGCTCTCGCCCAGCTCCATCTGCACCAGCGCGTTCGCCAGCGGGCCCAGCCCCATGCCGCCGTATTCCTTGGGCACGAAGGGCATCCAGAGACCCTGGGCGCGGGCCTTGGTCCGCAGCTCCTGCAGGACCGTCTCGAAACTCGCCTTGTCCTTCACCCGCTCCTGCGCCGGGATGCACTCGTCGTGCACCCACTGACGGACCTTCTCGCGGATCGCCTTGGCCTCGGCGGGGATTTCGAAGTCGATCGACATGGCGCGCCTTCCCTACTGGTTCTTCGAACGCACCGTGCGGCCCCTCCGTGGCGGCAGGCAAGGGCTTCCTTCCCTTCCCGTGCACGGGAAGGGTCGACCATTCGTCGAGAAGCGACCTTGGGAAGGGCGAGCCCCGGCTGGGCGGCGGCAAACGGGCGCGCGCGGCTTGCCCGGGAAAGGGAAGGCTACGCCTGCTGCAGGGCCGCTTCGGTGGCCTCCATCTCGCCGCGGATCCAGTCGTGGCCGCTGGTGACCATCACGCCCTCGATGGCGCTGATGTGGCCACGAAGGCGCTCGCGGATCTCCTGCGGGACGTCCTCGCGGCCGGCGACGTAGCGGGCGATCTGGTGGACGGCGAAGGCGGTGTGCAGGGCGAGGCGGTCACGATCCTCGTCGGAGAGCTTCATGTGCAGGCTCCGTGCTGACAGGGTCACGCTAGGCCTCGAGCTTGGCCTGCGCCAGAGTAACCGAAACGAGGGAACGCCGCCTTGAGTTCAGACCCCGACACGCGCGCCGCCGCGCTGCTGGACCAGATGAGCCTGGAGGAGCAGATCGGACTGCTGTCCAGCCGCATGCCGCTGGTGCTGAAGCCGCGGCCCGACGGCGTGCCGAAGTGCGCCGGCTGGGTCCCAGGCCTGCCGCGGCTGGGCGTCCCGGACCTGTTCGAGACCGACGCGAGCCTGGGGGTGGCGGCAGCCGGGCGACGGGAGGACCTCGCCACCGCCCTGCCCTGCGGCCTGGCGCTCGCGGCGGCCTGGAGCCCGGAGCTCGCGAACGAGGCCGGCGCGATGATCGGCGCAGAGGCCCGCGCGAAGGGGTTCAACTGCCTGCTCGCGGGCGGCGTCAACCTGGCGCGCGAGGCGCGCAACGGCCGGAACTTCGAATACCTCGGCGAGGATCCCCTGCTGGCGGGCATCCTGTGCGGCGCCTCGATCCGGGGAATCCAGGCGCAGAACATCGTCTCGACCATCAAGCACTTCGCCCTGAACAGCCAGGAGACGGGCCGCATGGTGCTGTCCGCCTCGATGGACGAGGCGGCGTTCCGGGAGTCCGACCTGCTCGCGTTCCAGATCGCCATCGAGGCGGGCGAGCCGGGCTCGGTGATGTCCGCCTACAACCGCGTCGACGGGGTCTATGCCTCCGAGAACCCATGGCTGCTCAACGACGTGCTGCGCGGCGAATGGGGCTACAAGGGGTGGGTGATGTCGGACTGGGGCGCGGTGCATTCCGCCGCGCCGGCCGCGAACGCGGGACTGGACCAGCAGTCCGGACGCGAGTTCGACCGCGAGCCCTTCTTTGTCGGCCCCCTCGCCGCCGCGGTGGAGGCGGGCGACGTCTCCGAGGCGCGGATCCGCGAGATGGCGCACCGGTACCTGCGCTCGCTCGCCGCCTGCGGCGTGCTGGACCATCCGGTCGCGCCGGGGACGCCGGACCTCGTCCGCGGCGCGGACGTGGCGCGCAGGGCCGCTGAGGCAGGGATCGTGCTGCTCAAGAACGATGGGCTCTTGCCGCTCGAAGGGGTGCGATCCATCGCCGTGATCGGGGGACACGCCGACATCGGCGTGCTCTCCGGCGGCGGCTCCAGCCAGGTCATTCCGAAGGGCTCCGTCCGCTTCGACCCGCCGCCCGACGCGCCGCGCTGGAGCGCCGGGGTCATCTACCAGCCCGACCCGCCCCTCGAGGCGATCCGCGCCCGCGCCGCGAACGTGCATGTGGCGTTCGACGACGGCGGCGACGCGGCGCGCGCGGCGCGTCTCGCGGCGGAGAGCGACGTGGCGATCGTCTTCGCCGTGGAGTGGGCCACCGAGGCCCTGGACACCACGCTTCGGCTCCCGGACGGCCAGGACGACCTGATCGCAGCGGTCGCCGCCGCCGCCCGCCGGACGGTCGTCGTCCTGCAGACGGGCAATCCGGTGCTGATGCCCTGGCTGGATGCGGCGGGCGCCGTGGTGCAGGCCTGGTACCCGGGCTCGGAGGGCGGCAAGGCCATCGCCGGCGTGCTGTTCGGCGACGTGAACCCCTCCGGCCGCCTGCCGATCACCTTCCCGGCGTCGGAAGCGCAGCTGCCGCACCCCAGGCTCCCCGGCGGCGACCTGCCCATCGTCAACGACCGGGGCGACACCCCGCCGTTCGATATCGTCTACACGGAGGGTTCGGACGTGGGCTACCGCTGGTTCGCCAGGACGGGCGCGACCCCGCTGTTCCCGTTCGGCCACGGGCTCTCGTACACGACGTTCCGCTACGCTGGCCTGGCCCTCGACGGGCCTGCGGCGAGTTTCGAGGTCACCAACACCGGCCACCGCGCGGGCGTCGAGACGGCGCAGGTCTACCTCCTCGAAGCGCCCGGCCGCCGGCAGCAGCGTCTCGTCGGTTGGGCGCGCGTGGCGCTGGAGCCCCGGCGAGACGCGGCGGGTGACGGTGCAGGCCGATCGGCGCCTGCTGGCCGACTGGGACACCGAGACCCGCGGCTTCCGGGTCCGTGGCGGCGACTACCGCATCGCCGTGGGCTCCAGCGCCGCCGCGCTGCACCTGGAGGGCGTGACCAGCCTCTAGCGGCTAGCCGAGGTGTTCGCGGAGGAAGGCTATGGTCTCGCCCAGCGCAAGCTCCAGGCCGGCGCCCTCGTACACGTCGAAGTGCCCACCCGGGACGCAGACCAGGCGCTTGGGCTCGCCGGCCCGGGCGAAGGCGGCCTCGGCTTGCGCGGTGGGCGTCACCACGTCGTCGGTCGCGACGATCATCAGCAGCGGCCGCGGCGCGATCTGGCCGATCCACCAGCCGGGCTCGTGGCCCCGCACCGCCTCGAAGGACGACAGGGTCACCTCGTTCACCCAGGTCGGTCCGCCGGTGCGGGTGAAATAGGCGTGGCCGTCGTCGCCGGGCAGCGCGGCGGGGCCGTCGCCGGGCGCGGTGACCGGGATCATGGACGCGGGGTTCCCGGCCGACCGGGATTCGCGCTCGGCGTACAGGGCCGCGACGAACGCCTCGTGGTCGGGACGCAGCGCCAGCAGCGCCGAGCCTGAAATGAAGGGCGCCTGCGAGACCACGCAGCTCACGCGAGGGTCCAGGGCGCCGGCCTGAAGCACGTGGCCGCCGGAGAAACTGGATCCCCACAGGGCGATCCGCGAGCCGTCCACCTGGCGCAACGTGCGCACGAAGCTCACGGCGTCGCGATAGCCGCGGAGCTGCCGCGGGGGATCGACCTCCTGGCGGGGCGCGCCGTCGGAAAGCCCGAAGCCGGCGTGGTCGAAGGCGAAGACGTGGAAGCCCGCGCTCGCCAGCGCCGTCGCCTGCGGCTCGAGCTGCGCCGCGACGGCCGAGAAGCCGTGGGCCATCACGACCACGGGCCGCGGCCCCGGCGCCTCGGCGGCGTAGAACGTCCCCCGAAGCGTCGTTCCTTCCGACATGAACGCCATCGCGTCGCCGGCCATGATGTCGTCCTCCCGCAATGCCGCAGCCGGCCCGGTTACGGCCGGCGGCGCAGGTTCGGATGCGCGCTAGGCGAGGCCAAGGGCGCGCGCGACGGCGCCGGTGTCGAAGTAGGGCCGTTCGCAGACGATGAGGTCCGAGCCGGGCGCGAACTCGAAGCCTGCCGCCATGCGGACCCGGAAACCGCGGCCCGTGGGCTCGACGGTGCGGTCGCCCAGCCGCAGCGGACCCAGGTGCGTGCCGGTCAGCCAGAACTCCACCAGGACCGTGTCCCCGTCGTGGGCGATGGCGATGATCTCGTTGCCCTGGTCGGGAAAGGGCGTGCGGCTGGCGGCGAAGTAGCGGCGCACGGCGGTCTCGCCGTCGAAGACCACGCCCGAGCCGTGCAGCTCGTACCGGGGATGGGCGAAGGTCGCGATGACCGCGTCCCAGTCGTGGGTGATCTCCTTGGCCATGTGCTCGCGCACGACGGCGATGCGGCGGTGGGCGAGGTCGTCCATGCGCCCAGGCTAGCGGCGGCGCATGGCGGCGTACAGCAGCGCCGCGACAACGGCCGGGCCGGCCGACCACGCCAGCTCGACGGGCCGCGCCGAGACGATCAGGACGATGGCGGCGCCCGTCGCCGCGACCGCCGTGGCGCCGGCGGCGGCCCGGCGCCATGCCGACTGGCCGCGCATCACGCGCAGGAGCGACAGGGCCGCCAGGACGTAGGTGTAGAGGCTGAGCAGCGAGACCATGTTGGTCAGCGTGGAGAACTGCGCCGCCAGGCTGGGCGCCGCGGTGAAGAACGCCACGACCGTCATCAGGCCGCCCGCGACGGCCAGGTTCAGGGTCCCCGCATGACGCCCGAGCCGACTGCCGAACAGGCGCGGAAACACGCCGCCGTCGGCCGCCGTGCGGGTGGTCTCGGCCGCCACCAGGCTCCAGCCGCTGAGGCAGCCGGTCGCCCGCACCGCCGCGCAGAGCGCGATCACCGCCGCCAGCCCTGCCCCCAGCGCCACGCCCGCGGCGTCCGCGAAGGGCGCCTCCGAGCGCGACAGCAGGGCCGAAGGCACCAGGCCCATGACCACCACGCTCGCGGCCATGTAGAGCGCGGCCGCCCCCAGGACGCCCAGGATGGTCGCGCGGGGCACGTTGCGCGCGGGGTCTCGCACCACGGCGGCGGCGGCCGCCGCCGATTCCAGGCCCAGGAAGGCCCAGAAGCAGCTCAGCGCCGAACCCCGGATGGCCTCCGCCGCCGGCGCGCCCGAGGGATTCCAGGAGGCGAGGAAGACCTCCGGCCGGAACGAGAACCAGCCGACGGTCGCGATCAGCAGGATCGGCGCAAGCCCGACGGCCAGGGTCAGCCCCTCGATCCGCGCGACCAGCCGCGGGCCGCCCCAGGCTCCGAGGATCCCTGTCCAGACGATCGCGATGGTCAGCGCGAGGCGCGCCCCGCCGCCCGCCAGCGCGGGAACCAGGAAGCCGATCGCCCCGGCGGCGGCCAGCGCCAGCGGCACCATGCCCACCCAGATCGAGACCCAGAACAGCATCACCGTCTGGGCGCCGAAGAAGCCGCCCAGGCCCGCCTTCACGTAGTCGCCGAGCCCCTGCGACGCAGGCAGCAGGATGGCCAGCCAGACGAACACGCCCGCGATGGCCAGCGCGGCCGCCGTCGCGGCCACCCACCCGAGGATCGAGATCGAACCCGTGGACCCGAGAGTCGCCGGGAGCAGGTAGACGCCCGAGCCGATCATGGAGCCGGCGACGAGCCCGGCCGCTCCCAGCACGCCTATGCGGCCATGGCCGCCTGCCCGCGCGGTTGCCGCGACCATGCCGTTTCCCCCGGCCGGCACGCTGCCTTACTCCCGCCACCAGGCGCAAGCTCACTCGTCATCGGCAACGCTTGACACTCCAAATTACAGGCGTAACGTCTGCTCGAGCTACGGGTGTAAGATGTCGAAGATCTCAGGCGCTGAAAGTCAGATCATGGAGGCCCTCTGGGCCCGCGGGCCGCTGACGGCCGACGAGATCGTGCAATCGGTCGGCCCGGCCCAGAGCTGGGGCGAGGCGACCGTGAAGACGCTCATCAACCGCCTGCTGAAGAAAAAGGCGCTCGCGTCCGAACGCACCGGGGGACGCGCCATCTACCGGGCGCTGGTGACCCGCGAGGACTATGTCACCCGCGAGAGCCAGGGCCTGCTCGACCGCCTGTTCGGCGGACAGGTCGCCCCGCTCGTCGCCCACTACGCCCGCCACCGCGCCTTGTCGGCCGAGGAGGTGGCTCGCCTGAAGAAGCTCATCGCGGAGTTCGAGTCCGATGACGACTGAGGTGCTGGCGGCCCTCGTGAGGGCGAACCTGGTCGGGGCGGTCGCCGTCCTTGCGGTGCTGGCCCTTCGCATTCCCGTCCGGCGGCTCTTCGGACCAGAGGTGGCCTACGGCCTCTGGGCGCTGCCGCCGCTGGCCGCCTTCGCGACGCTGCTGCCCGCAAGGACCGAGGACGGCGCCGACGCCACCGGGTTCATCGCCGCCACCGTCGGCGACTACTCGGCGGGCCTGCTTGCGGTCTGGGCGATCGGCCTGGGCGTCGTCTTCGCGGGCCTGGCCCACGCCCAGGCGCGGTTCATGGCCGCCGTGCGGACCGGTCGGGCGGGCCCCTCCGTCGTCGGCGTCATCTCGCCACGCATCGTCATGCCCGCCGACGACGGGCGCTACAGCGACGAGGAGCGCGCCCTGATCCGCGCCCACGAGCGGGAGCACGTGAACCGGATGGATCCCCGCGCCGGCGCCTTCGCCTCGGCCCTGCAGGCGGTGTGCTGGTTCAACCCGTTCGTCCATATGGGCGCCCACATCATGCGCCTGGACCAGGAACTCGCGTGCGACGCCGCCGTCCTCCGCCGGCGGCCGCGTGACCGCGCGCTCTACGCCCGCACGCTTCTGAAGACCCAGCTGGCGAGCCAGCCGCTGCCGTTCGGCTGCTACTGGCCGGCGCGCGGGCCCCATCCGCTCGAGGTCAGGATCGGTCTGCTGAGGACCGCCCACGGCTACGACGGCGTCGTGGGCCCCCTGCTGATCGCAAGCGGCCTCGTGATCGGCGCCTGGCTGGGGTGGCGGGTGAACCCGCCCGTGCCGCCGCCCGCCCCCATGATCGAACTCTGGCGCACCAACACCGGGCCCACGATGTCGGTCCTGCTCATCCGCGCGCCCGCCGCGGACGCCGAATAGCCTTCAGGGCAAGGAGTCTCCGATGCCGATCCCGCTGACGCGGGCGCGATGGCTCGCGCCGGCGCTCCTGCTCGCGGCCTGCGCCGGCGAACACGCCGAGACCCGGCTCGTCGCCGACCAGCGCCGCGTGGATCCCCCTCGCCTGTGGCGCGTGGACAGCCTGGACCCGGCCGGCAAGGTCGCCGCGACGCTGCTGGTCTGCGCCGACTCCACCCTGCGTGACGGGTTCGGGCGGGCGCATGCGGAGGTGAACGGCCGGCCCTGCATCACGCTGAAGGGCGGGGTCGAGCGTGCGGGCCTGCACGCCCATCGCTGCCAGATCGACGGCCGCCGGTACGGCGTGACGGTGACCCGGACCGGCGACGCCGCGCGCGACTTCACGGCCGCCTTCGCCTTCGCGGCGCTGGACGGATCGCCCGCCCGCGCCCGGCAGGTGCGGCGTTTCCGGAACACCGGCGAGCCGTGCCCCCCGGGCTGGGGGATCGGCGACCAGGCCCGGCCGGGCGCGCCTCGCAGCGCCAATGCCCTTGCGGCAACATGGGGTCCGTCGCCGGTTGAGCGCGGCGTCGCCGCCCACTAGCGTGCGACGCAACGAAGACCGGGAGGATCCGATGCCTGAAGCCATCCTCGAGCCCCAGCTCCCGATCGTCGATCCACATCATCACCTCTGGGACCGCCGCACCTACGCGACGCCGCAGGTGACGGACCACCCGTTCATGACGGCGATCCAGCCGGCGCAGCGGTACCTGCTGGACGAGCTGATGGCCGACACGGAGAGCGGCCACAACGTGGTGGCCACAGTGTTCGTGGAGTGCCGCGCCTTCTACAAGGCCGACGGCCCGGTCGAGCTGCGCAGCCTGGGCGAGACCGAGTTCGTCAACGGCGTCGCAGCCATGAGCGCCAGCGGGACCTACGGCGACTTCCGCGCCTGCGCCGGCATCGTCGGGAACGTGGACCTGCTCCTGGGCGACGCGGCGGGCGCGATCCTGGAGAAGCACGTCGAGGCGGGCGGCGGGCGCTTCCGGGGCATCCGCAACTCGGCCTCCTTCGACGCGGACAAGGACGTGCTCGGCCCCCTGAACCGGGTCGAGGCCGGGCTCTACCTGCGGGACGACTTCCGCCAGGGCTTCCGCCGCCTGGCCCCGCTCGGGCTATCGTTCGACGCCTGGCTGCTGGAGCCGCAGCTGCCCGACCTGATCGATCTGGCCCGCGCCTTTCCCGACACCACCATCATCCTGGACCATGTGGGGACGCCGCTCGGCCGCGGCAGCTACACGGGGCGACTGGAGGAGCGCTTCCCCGCGTGGAAGGCCAACATCCTGGAGCTGGCCAAGTCGCCGAACGTGAATGTGAAGCTCGGCGGCCTGGCGATGGCGTTCTGCAACTTCCCGTCGTTCCTGCAGGAGCCGCGGGCGCCGTCGAGCGAGCTGGCCCAGCAGTGGCGCCCCTACATCGAGACCTGCATCGAGGCTTTCGGCGCCGAGCGCTGCATGTTCGAGTCGAACTTCCCCGTCGACATGGGCAGCTGCAGCTACGCCACGCTTTGGAACGCCTTCAAGCACCTCGCCGCCGGCGCGTCGGCCGAGGAGAAGTCCGCGCTGTTCTCGGGCACGGCGAACCGGGTCTACCGGCTCGGACTCTGAGGCGCCGTCAGGCCTTGGCCCCGCTCCACTTGGGCGGCGGCGGCGAATACGCGCGGAAGGCGTCCAGCGCGGCCTCCGTGGTGTCGGCGTAGACCAGCATGTCCACATAGGCCTGGGCGAGGAATCCGGCATCGGCCATGCGCTGGATCGTGGCGCGCATCAGGTCGTAGTAGCCCGACACATTGACGAAGCCGCACGGCTTGGCGTGGATGCCCAGGAGCGCCCAGGTCCACTGCTCGAAGATCTCCTCGAACGTCCCGGGACCGCCCGGCAGGCAGAGGAAGGCGTCGGAAAGCTCGGCCATCTTCAGCTTGCGCTCGTGCATGCTCTGGACGACGTGCAGCTCGGTGAGGCCGCGGTGGGCGATCTCCTGGTCCACGAGCCCCTGGGGCATGACGCCGACGACGCGTCCGCCGGCCGCCAGGGCCGCGTCCGCCACCGCCCCCATCAGCCCGACCTTCCCCCCGCCGTACACGAGGGTGACCCCCTCGCGGGCCAGCCGGGTTCCGCAGGCGACGGCCGCCTCCAGGAACTTCGGATCGACCCCGGCGGAGGAGCCGCAATAGACACAGATGCTCTGCACGGGGCGCGCCTCCGACCGCGTCTGGAAAGGGGGTCGCCGCTTAGCCCGAACACACTCGCGTGTCACGAGTGCTGGCCTTGGGGGATTTCCCTGCTACAAATTCGCCCACGGCTCGTCAGGGAGATTGGCCGGGCGTCGACTTGCGGGCGGCGTGGGACTTCTATTCTCGGTTAGGTTGCGACGAAATGGCGAGCGGCACTGTTAAGTGGTTCAACACGGCGAAGGGCTTCGGCTTCATTCAACCGGACGACGGCGGATCTGACGTCTTCGTTCACATCTCGGCCCTGAACCAGGCAGGCCTCGACGGCCTCGGCGAGGGCGACAAGGTCAGCTACGAACTCGAGCAGGACCGCCGGTCCGGCAAGCTGGCGGCGACCCAGATCGTCGTGACCGAGCAGGGCGCCCCCGCGCCCCGGCGTTCGGGCGGCGGCTTCGGCGGCGGTGACCGCGGCGGCTACGGCGGCGGCGGCGATCGTGGCGGCTATGGCGGGGGCGGCGGGTACGGCGGCGGCCGCGACCGTGGCTTCGGCGGCGGCGGCGGCGGTTTCGGCGGCGGCGGCGGACGTCCGCGCGGCGAGGTCGCGGGCTCCGGCTCGGGCACGGTGAAGTGGTTCAACCCCACGAAGGGCTTCGGCTTCATCAAGCCCGAGGGCGGCGGCCAGGACATCTTCGTCCACATTTCCGCGGTCGAGCAGGCCGGCCTCTCGGGGCTGAACGAGGGCCAGACCGTGGCGTTCGACCTCGAGCAGGACCGCCGCAGCGGCAAGACCTCGGCGACCAACCTGAAGGTCACCGGCTAGACGACGGCAGGCGGGCCCGTTCCGGCGGGCCCGCAAGCCCAGCGGCCAGGGCGCAACTCGCGCGGCGACAAGGCGTTGTGAACGCTCGATCGAGGCAAACCTCGTGGAGCGTGAGATGCGTATCTTGCTGAGTTTGCTGGCCGGCGGCCTCGTCGCCGCCCCGGGCCTGAGCTCCGCCCAGGAGATCCAGGCGGCGCAGAACGTCCAGGCGCAGGAAATCCCGGCGCCGGCCGGAACGACCGCGGCCTTTGCGCCGCTTCCCGTCATCGAGGCGACCGCGCCGGCTCCCGAGCCGGCCACGGCCAAGCCCGCGCCTGCGCCCGTGGAGGGCGCGGCTGCGCCTGCGCTCGACACCCCGACCGCGGTCGCGCCGGTGCTGGTGCAGGAGGGAGGCGACAACGGGGTCAAGCAGACGATCGGCACGACCCTCGGCGGGGTCGTCGGCGGCCTCGCGGGCGCGGCGGCCGCGGGCCCGGTGGGCAAGTTTGCGGGCGGCTTCGTCGGCAAGCGCCTGGCGCGCGGGATCTTCGGCGGCGACGACATCCCGGACGTGAAGACCGTCCCGGTGGATCCGGCCCAGGTGGCCGCCAATTCGGCCGCGGCGGTCGCGACGCCGGCCGTGGCCGAGGCGCCGGCCAAGGCCGCGCCGGCCCGCGAGTAGTCTCGACACCCGGTCATCCCGGCGGACATTCGCCGGGCCGGTCGGGAGCTGTTGAATCGCTGAACGCAGCTAGGGTCCGGGCGGCTCCACCGGCGACAGCCGGGCCGCGACGCCTCCAGGCACGCGCGCGACGTAGGGCCCGAAGCGGGCGTCCGGCTGCATGTAGTCCGTCGACACGTACTGTGCGCCCGAGGCGAACGCCGCCGTCTGACGGCTGGTGTCGCCCGCCCGCGCCTCGCGCGTATCCGCGTCCGCGCGCGTGCGCACGATGAGCCCGGCCCGCACCGCGGCGGCGATCCGCTCGCGCTGCGCTTGCGGCTCGTTCAGAGTGATGTAGCCGGCCGCCGGCGAGCTCTCGTCGATGTTCACGAAGGCGACCCGCCCTTCGAGCACGCGACGCTGCTCCCGGTAGCGGGCCACCTGATCCGGCGGGCAGTCGAGGGCGAACATGACCCGGCCGCGCGCAGCCTTGAGGCGGGGCCAGGCCCCGGCCGCCGCGGCCTCGCGGAGGTTGGCGTGGCGCCCTTGCACCTGATCCGGGGTGATGAGCGCCGCTTCGGGGAAGACCGAGCGGATCTCGCGGTCGATCGCGTCCATGCCGGCGGCGTCGAACAGCGGCGCCACCGTGGCGCCCGGCAGCGAGAGCCCCCCTTCCTTGAGGTTGAGGATCACCAGGATCGGCACGTGCCCGGGGTGCGCCTTCGACCAGGCGCGGATGTCCGAGAGGCAGTCGGTGAAGCGCGGACAGACCGAGCGGTAGTCGACCGACGGCTCGTGAAGCACCTTGAGCCCGGGCAGCTTCAGGGGCGCGAAGTCGTAGGGCGTCGTCTTCCCCTGCCCGCTCCGGTACCCGAGGGGATTGGCGTAGAGGCCGACCTGCGGATCGTAGACGATGTCGAGCTCGAGCTGGCGGGCGCCGGCGTCCAGCTGCCGGGGCAGCGGCGGGTGGCTGTAGTCGATGGCGTCGGCTTCCTTCGGGTTCACCGCCCGGATCAGGGCGAACTCGTTGGGCGCGATGGCCATCTTGTAGCTGTTGTGAGTGCCGATGACCTGGATGGCGTTCATCGGCAGCCGGTCGACCACGGCTCGCGTGCACCCCGCGTCGCCTGAAGGGCGCTCGAGGTCGCAGGTGGCGGACACGGCCGCGGCGGCCAGAAGTGCGGCGATCATCGGTTCTCCTCGCGAGCCGCCTCAGACTAGGCGGGGCGGGACCTTCGCGAAAGCGGGCCACGTCGCCGGATCCGACCCGCAAACCACGCCGCCGGAGCCTGCGCCACCGCCATGGTTGTAGACCACAACCCGCGCTTGACCCCTGCGTAGAGTTGTGAGCCTAACTATACTGTAAGTAGTATCTTTCGACGGCCGGAACCTTCGCCATGCTTGGTGGGTTGATGGCCCGTTGGGGGACCGACCGACCAGGAGTGGGGTTGACTATGCATCGGAGCTTCGTGCTCGCTTCCATCGCCTCGGCATTCGCCGTCGCCGCCGCGCCGGCCGCTTCGGCGGCCACCATGCTGAACATGGGCCCCTCGAACCTCTGCGGCGAGAGCGGCTGCTTCTCCGACACCACGCGGGTTCTGAGCCGCACCTGGTCCGCCAGCGAGTTCCGCGGCCCCCTGTCCATCTCGTCGTTGTCCATCGACAAGGCGATGCTGGGGTCGATGCAGGACTACGCCTTGCGCGTCAGCTTCGTGAACAGCGCGGGCGACACCGTCGCGAACTGGGGTTCGTACACCCTCGCCGTGCTTTCGGGCGACGTGGTGACGCTGGGCGGCGAGACCGTGAACTGGAACACCGCCGACGGCGACCTGACGCTGAAGCTCGAGCTGCTGATCCCCAACAAGGGCGGCGCCGGCGGCGGCGGGTTCGGCGGCTTCGGCGGCTTTGGCGGGGGCGGTTTCGCGGCGGCCCCTGCGTTCGGAGGCGGAGATGGACCGCCCGGCCTCGGCCGCCTCACCTCGCCGCAGCTGCCGCCGCCGGCGCTGCAGAACATCCCAGCCTCGGTCAGCGCTCCTGCGCCCGAACCGAGCGCCTGGGCGCTCATGCTGATCGGTTTCATGGGCGCCGGGCACGCGCTCCGCAGCCGGCGGCGCACGCCACTTCCGGTATAGTTAATTTTCTCCTACGCGGTGAACGGCGCTCGCTCCTTTGGGGCGAGCGCTTGTGATTCCACCCATGGTGGCGCTTCCTCGCCCCAAATGAACCGGGTGGATGGGGATGCCTCAGGTCCATAAGACGCTCGCGGCGCTCGCCGCTGTCGCCGCGATCGGCCTCGCCGCCGCGCCCGCCGCGGCCGTGACGATGCTCAATGTTGACTGGAACGAAGGCTGCGGCGCCACCAACTGCTTCCGCGAAGGCCGCTACACCCACACCTGGTCGGCGTCGAACGCGACCGGCCCGATCAGCATCGGGCGCCTGCTGCTTGACCGCAGCATCCTGGGCGACCTGGACGGCCAGGTGTTCCGCCTGTCCTTCCAGCTGAACGGCGAGGAGCTGGGCAGCTGGGGCAGCTTCACGATGGCCGGCATCGGCGGCGATGAACTGAACTTCTGGGGCCAGGACTTCATCTGGAACCCGCAGGATGGCGACCTGGTGCTCGTCCTCGAAATCGTGCCGCCGCCCAAGCCCGGCGTCGGCGGCCGCTCCGGATTCGCCTCCGCGCCGCTCGAATTCGCCGAAGGACCGGTCGGCGAGGACTTTGAGGGCGGAAACTTCGACGTCGAAGGCCCTCCCCCGGAGCGCGGCGGCGATCCGATGCCGAGGCCGACGGCGGCGATCCCCGAGCCTGCGACCTGGCTCATGATGATCGGCGGCTTCGCCCTCGCCGGAGCAGCCTTGCGGCGTCGCCGCGCGGCGGTCACCGCCTAGAGCGTGTTCCGAAGGGTGGGATCGGCATTCCGATCGAGACGCGTTCGAGCGCTTGATTGAAATCCCCACCATCCCGTCGGAGCGATTCCGTCTGAACGGGTGGGCTCTCGCGGGTTGACTCCCGCGAGGCGGGGCACGACACCCCCCGCATGATCCCCAGATACACCCGCAAGGAAGCCGCCGACGTCTGGAGCCCCCAGACGCGGTTCTCGATCATGTTCGAGATCGAGGCGCACGCGGCCGACGCCATGGCCGAGCTGGGCGTGATCCCGCGGGAAGTGGCCCGGGTGATCTGGGAGAAGGGCAAGGGCGTGATCTGGGACGCCGAGCGCATCGACGAGATCGAGCGCGAGGTGAAGCACGACGTCATCGCCTTCCTCACCCATGTCACCGAGATCGTCGGGCCCGAAGCGCGTTTCCTGCACCAGGGCATGACGTCGTCCGACGTCAACGACACGGCGCTCGCCGTCCAGCTCAGCCGCGCCACCGACCTCCTGATCGAGGACGTGGACATGGTGCTGTCGGCGCTGAAGCAGCGCGCCTACGAGCACCGCCTGACCCCCTGCGTCGGCCGCAGCCACGGCATCCACGCCGAGCCGACCACCTTCGGGCTGAAGCTGGCGGGCCACTACGCCGAATTCCAACGGGCCAAGGAACGGCTGGCCATGGCGAAGTTCGAGATCGCCACCTGCGCGATCTCGGGCGCGGTCGGCACCTTCGCCAACGTCGCGCCGCAGGTCGAGGCGCATGTCGCCGCGCAGATGGGCCTGGCCGTCGAGCCCGTATCCACCCAGGTGATCCCGCGGGACCGGCACGCCGCCTACTTCGCCGCGCTGGCGGTGGTGGCGAGTTCGATCGAGCGCCTGGCCGTCGAGATCCGCCACCTGCAGCGCACGGAAGTCCTCGAAGCCGAGGAGCCGTTCGATCCGGGCCAGAAGGGCTCGAGCGCGATGCCGCACAAGCGCAACCCGATCCTCACCGAGAACCTGACGGGCCTCGCCCGCCTGGTCCGCTCGGCCGTCGTGCCGGCGATGGAGAACGTGGCGCTGTGGCACGAGCGCGACATCAGCCACTCGTCGGTCGAACGCGGGATCGCCCCTGACGCCACCGTCCACCTCGACTTCGCGCTGCGGCGCCTGGCGAACGTGGTGCAGCGCCTGGTGATCTATCCCGAGAACATGGCGAGGAACCTCGACCGCCTGGGCGGGCTGGTGCACTCGCAGCGGGTCCTGCTGGCGCTGACCCAGAAGGGCCTCAGCCGCGAGGCGAGCTACGCGGCCGTCCAGCGCAACGCCATGAAGGTCTGGCGCGGCGAAGGCGCCTTCCTCGACTTCCTGAAAGCCGATCCTGAGGTGACGCTGAGCGAGGCCGAACTCGGCGAGCTCTTCGACCTGGGCTACCACTTCAAGAACGTCGACGTGATCTTCGCCCGGGTGTTCGGCGAGGAAGCGCACGCCAAGGCCGCCGCCGAGTAGGCCGCTCGACGGAGGCCGGTGATTCCGACGACGATCGACGACCTGCGCCGGCTCGCCCTCGCCCTGCCTGGGGCCCACGAGGTGATCTACAAGGGTGCCCCCTGGTTCAACGTGGGGACGAAGAGCTTCGCGCTGGCCCTGGACGGCCGCGTCGTCATGAAGCTGGAGCGCGGGCGGCAGGAGCTGCTGTTCGAGATCCGCCCCGAGACCTTCTCCCGATGCCGCGTGGCCACCGCCTACTGGAGCTACGTGGAACTCGCCAACATCGACGAGGCGGAACTGGCGGACCTCGTCCTCGAGGCCTGGACCCTGATCGTGCCGAAGAGGGTCAGCCGGGCGTACCTGGCGTCGCGCGACGACGCGCGGTGATAGCCCCCTCACCTGCGATGGCCGCGCCCCCGATCGTCATGGCCCGGCTTCCGCCGTTGTCATGCCCCCCCGTGGCATAGCCCGATGGGTCCCCGGGACAGGCCTGGGGACGGTCGGCGCGGGTTCACCGGATCGCGCGGGATAGCGGTGTAGACAGGCCTCGGCGGGACGCCTCGGCGGCCCGCGTTTACTTGCCGGATTTCACGCCTTCGCGGGCCTGCGCGAGCAGCTCGGCCATCTTCATGCGGACCTCGCCCTCGGTGACGCTGACGCCGGCGCCCTTGAGGTCCTCGAAGACCTTGCGCAGCACGTCCTCGTCGCCGGGCAATTCGAAGTCCGACTTCACGACGGCCTTGGCGTATTCGTCCACGTGCGGCCCTTCGAGGCCCATCAGTCCGGCCGCCCATTGGCCCAGAGCGCGGTTCCGGCGAGCGTGCGCCTTGAACTCCTGCTCCTGGTCCAGGGCGAACTTCTTCTCGAAGCCCTGTTCGCGTTCGTCGAAGGTCGTCATCGGATCCTGGGGGTAAACTCACGGAGCGGGCGATCCCATATCGTGCGACGACCCGACCCGCAATGGAAAGCGGCATCGCGGCGCGCGTTTGCGGAACCCGGGCGCATTCGCTATTTTTGCCACGCCTGAATGGGGGCGAGAGGCCGAGTCGGACCCGCGCGCGAAAGATCATCCGCGCGCGTTTTTCGTTCCGCCGACGCGGACTAGTCCTCGCCCCATGGAGAAGGCCTGAGACATGACCCGCCGCAAGAAGATCTACGAGGGCAAGGCCAAGATCCTCTATGAGGGCCCCGAGCCGGGGACCCTCATCCAGTACTTCAAGGACGACACCACGGCCTTCGACGCCACCAAGAAGGCCGTGCTCGAGGGCAAGGGCGTCATCAACAACCGCATCAGCGAGTTCATCATGATGAAGCTGAACTCGATCGGGGTTCAGAACCACTTCATCAAGCGGCTGAACCTTCGCGAACAGCTCATCAAGGAAGTCGAGATCATCCCGCTGGAGGTGGTGTGCCGCAATGTCGCCGCCGGCTCCCTCTCCACGCGCTACGGGCTGCCGGAAGGCCAGGCCCTGCCCCGCTCGATCATCGAGTTCTACCTGAAGGACGACAAGCTCCACGACCCGATGGTCTCGGAGGAGCACATCACGGCGTTCAACTGGGCCTCGACCCAGGAGATCGACGACATGATGGCCCTGACCCTGCGGGTGAACGACTTCCTGTCCGGCCTCTTCCTCGGGGTCGGCATCACGCTCGTCGACTTCAAGATCGAGTTCGGGCGCATCTGGGAGAACGACTACAGCCGCGTGATCCTGGCCGACGAGATCAGCCCCGACAGCTGCCGGCTCTGGGACACCCAGACCAACGAGAAGCTGGACAAGGACCGCTTCCGCCGCGACCTGGGCAATGTGATCGAGAGCTATACCGAGGTTGCACGCCGCCTGGGGATTATGAAGGAGATGCCAACCGTGATTCAGGGAGGCCTCCACTAGTGCGCGCCAAGGTCCACGTGTTCCTGAAGCCCGGCGTCCTCGACGTGCAGGGCAAGGCGGTCGAGCAGGCGCTGCACGGCCTGGGATGGAACGGCGTCGAGCACGTCCGGGTCGGCAAGACGATCGAGTTCGACCTCGCGAGCGCGGACCGGGCGGCCGCCGAGGCCGAGGTCAAGGCCATGTGCGAGAAGCTGCTCGCGAACACGGTGATCGAAAGCTACCGGGTGGAGCTGGCCTAGGGATGCGGCGCGAAGCCGCGGTCGCCGCCGCCGTCCTGCTCGCCTCCTGCTCCAGCGGTCCCGCGGCAGACTCGCCGGTGGCCTACATGGACCTGGACTGCGCGCAGCCCTTCGAAGCTCAGGTGGCGGCGGTCACCGCCCAACCCAAGCTGGTTCCCGCAGGCGTGGTGGGCGCCGAACCCTACCACTACTACTCCAGCGCCGACGGCCGGACGTCCTACCTGGTCACGCGGCCGGGCTCGCCGGCGCATCCGGCCATCGTCATCCAGCGCGCCGCCACGGGAATCCACACCTCGGGCTGCGCCTACGGCGACAAGGCGGCGTTCGCGGAGCTCATCGCCTATCTCGAGAGCCTGAAGACGTGGACCCGAAAGGGATCGAACCCATGAACGAATGGAACCTGGCGCAGATCAACGTCGGCCGCCTGCGAGCCCCGATCGACGACCCGATGATCGCGGACTTCGCGTCCAGTCTGGACCGCATCAATGCGCTGGCCGACGGCGCCCCTGGCTTCGTGTGGCGCCTGGTGGGCGCGGGCGGCGACGCCACGGACATCCAGCCACGCGCGGACGACCCGAACCTGATCGTCAACATGAGCGTGTGGCGCGACCTCGACGCTCTCGCCGCCTTCGTCTACCGCTCGGACCACCGGAGCGTGATGCGCCGCCGCGCCGAGTGGTTCGAGAAGATGGACGTCTACATGGCCCTCTGGTGGACGCCCGCCGGTCGCACGCCGAGCGTCGAGGACGGCCTCGCGGCGCTGGAGCGCCTGGAGCGCCTCGGCCCCACGCCGGCGGCCTTCACCTTCCGCGACCCCTATCCCGCACCGGATGGCCGGCCCGCGGCGCCGGTCCTGGACGTCTGCGCCTGAGGCCGCTCTGCCGCCTCGCGCGGCCGGTCAAACAATGCTAACGCGCGCGGCATGAAAGCCGCCGTCATCGTCTTCCCGGGATCGAACTGCGACCGCGACTGCAAGGTGGCCATCGAGCGGTCGACCGGCGCGCATGTGGACATGGTCTGGCACGGCGAGACCACGCTGCCCGACGGCGTCGATCTCGTGGTCCTGCCGGGCGGGTTCTCGTACGGCGACTACCTGCGCTGCGGCGCCATGGCGTCGCTCTCGCCGATCATGGCCGACGTGAAGGCCGCCGCCGGGCGCGGAGTCGCCACCGTCGGCATCTGCAATGGCTTCCAGATCCTCTGCGAAGCGGGCCTGCTCCCAGGAGCGCTGCTGCGCAACGAGAAGCTGAAGTATGTCTGCAAGCCGGTGGCGCTTGAAGTCACCAACAGCCAGACGCGCTTCACCGCCGGCTACCAGGGCCGCCGGCAAGCTGTGATGACGGTCGGCAATGGCGAGGGAAATTTCTTCGCGGACGAAACCACGCTCGACCGCCTCGAAGGCGAAGGCCAGGTGGTCTTCCGCTACGTTTCGAATCCCAACGGCTCGGCCCGCGACATCGCCGGAATCATCAACGGGGCCGGGAACGTGCTCGGGCTGATGCCGCATCCCGACCGGGCCTTCGAGCCCGACCTGGGCTCGGCCGACGGCGCCATACTCTTCCAGAGCGTATTCGCCAGCGCCTGAGTCAGAAGCCGGCCTACGCCGGCGAAACTCTCAAGGGAGCCGCTCCCGTCGGTCGATCGCCACCGCAGTTGACTGGGTGAGCGAGGACGGAGGTCGGCGCGAAAACGCCGCCCGCCTTGCCTCCCGCCCGAAAAGCAGGGCGGATAGGATCCGCCGCGCCAGGCGTCCCGAGGAAAGAACCATGACCGCGAACAGCGCGACCGAAGAGCCGCGCGGCCACATCACCGGCTTCGGGTCGCGGCCCTATCGCAGCTACGTGCTCACGGCGCTGCTCTTCATCTACATCCTGAACTTCGTCGACCGCGCGCTGCTGTCGGTGGTGGCGCCGCAGATGAAGCCCGAGCTCGGCATCTCGGATACGGCGTTCGGGCTCCTGACCGGCTTCGGCTTCGCCCTGCTCTACACCCTGGTGGGCATCCCGCTGGCCCAGATCTCCGAGACCCGGCACCGGGTCTGGATCATGTCGATCTGCGTCGCCCTCTGGTCGCTGATGACGGCGCTCTGCGGGCTCGCCGCGCCGATCACCATCGGCTCGATCACGATCGGCGCCTTCTGGGTCCTGCTCGCCTGCCGCGTCGGCGTGGGCATCGGCGAGGCGGGCTGCACGCCGCCGGCCAACTCGCTGATCGCCGACTACTATCCGCCGAAGTCGCGCGCGACGGCGCTCGGCTACTACGCCATGGGCGTGACGCTGGGCACGGTCCTGGCCAACCTCATCGGCGGGCCCGCCACCGACGCCTTCGGCTGGCGCATGGCCTTCCTGATCGTGGGCCTGCCCGGCATCCTGGTGGCCGTCGTCCTGAAGCTGACGGTGCGCGAGCCGCCCCGCGGCTTCACCGACCCGCCCGGCACGCCGCGGCGCGAGCGGGTGCGCTTCGCCGACGCCATGGCCGAGATCACCTCGAAGCGGTCGTTCTGGACCATGGCCGTCGCGGCCACCATCGCCGCCTTCTGCGGGTACGCGATCAACACCTTCCAGTCGCTGTTCCTGAACCGCACCTTCGGCCTCTCGGCCGGCGAAGCCGCCGTGCTCATCAACGTGCCGGTGGGGATCATCGCCGCCTTCGGCACCTTCGCCACGGGCTGGCTCGCCGAGCGCCTGACGCCGCGCTTCCCGAACGCCATCGCCTGGCTGCCGGGCTGGGGCATGCTGCTGAGCGTGCCCTTCTACCTGCTGGCCTTCACGACCCAGAACCTCTGGCTCTGCGCGGCTGGGCTCTGCATCGGCGGCGCGCTCAAGTACTCCTACCTCACGGGCCAGTACACGATCGGCCAGGGCGTGGTCACCGCCCAGGCGCGGGCGGTAGCGATCGCCATCCTGCTGTTCGTGGTGAACCTGCTGGGCTACGGGCTGGGGCCGCTGTTCATGGGCGCGCTCAGCGACTTCCTGTTCTCGCTGCAGGTGGCCGGGCTGGGCGCGCCCGACCTCGCGCGCGAGGCGTGCGAGACGGCTGCGCGCGCCCGCCTGTCGCCCGAGCTGCGGTCGGTCTGCGAGATCGCCAATCCGCAGAGCCTCCAGCGTTCGATGCTCATCACGTCCGCCATCTACGGCGTCGGGGGCGTGTTCTTCCTGATCACCTGCCGCACGCTGCAGAAGGACATGGTCGCCCGGTAGCCCGCGGCTCGCAGCGGGCCACTCAGCTCACCAGCGCGGCCAGGTCCTGTCCGGCCGGCGCCTCGCCCTGCCCCAGGATCTCGCGCTTCTTCGCGTCGTTGAACGCCTGCAGGCGGGCCATGTAGGCGAACCGGCCGTAGTCGCGGCCCGCGGCGCTCATCTTGTCGAACCAGTCGTCCTCGCCCAGCATCTCGCCCAGGCGCGGCGGATTGCGGTGGAGCATCTGCACATCGGTCTTCCTGGGCTCCAGGCTGCGCAGGATGCCGCGGTTGAAGTGGCTGTGGATGGTCACCCGCTCGCCCGCCTCGGTCCGGTCGCCCTGCCAGTGCCAGACGCCGTGGTGGAAGTAGACCACGCTGCCCTTGGGCATCTCGACGGGGACGCCCTGGTTGTGCCCCTCGCCCGGCCGCGGCGGCCGGCGATGCTTGTGGCTCCCCGGCACGATCCAGGTCGGGCCGCTGGCGACGGTCCAGTCCTCCAGCGCCCAGACGCCCACGCCCGTGAGCGAGAACTCCGGATAGGGCTCAGGGACGTGCGCGTAGTCGGTGTGCATGGGGATGAAGCCCGGCCCGGGCCCGCGCCGGATCGCCGAGATCGAGGCGATCACCGCGCCGCGGCCCAGCGAGGCGTCGATCAGGGTCATCAGCAGCGGGTTCTGCACGAGCTGTTCGAACTCGCGCCCGTGATAGGTCATCCAGTTCAGCGTCGTGGCCTGGTGCTGGGTCAGGGTGCGGAGCGTCGCCTCGCGCACCTGGTCCGCGAACGTCTCGGAGATCGCCCGCTCGATCACCGTGTAGCCCTGCTCCTCCATCTCGCGGATGTGGCGCGTGAGGCCCTGGCGTCGGGCGCGGTGCTCGAGATCCGGATTCTCGACGGTGCGGCGGCCCATGTCGTCATGGAACATCCCCATCAGGCGGACCGCGCCTTCGGGCATGCCGCCGGCGCCGCCGAAGCGGATCGCACCGGGACCGAACACGGTCCGGATCTCCCGCAGCATGGCGTCCACCGCGCCCGGGGCCTGAAGCCCCACCACCTGGGCCGCCATGAGCGCGGCCTGATAGTCGCCCTCGCAGGTGGCGGCCGCCGAGGCGTCGAAGCCGCGCGCCACGGACACCTCCTGCCCATCCCAACGGACCGTCCAGCTGGCGACGTCCTCGGGCAGGCCGAGGTGAGGCGGCGCATCCGTCATCCGCTCCGAGACCGAGAACGGCTCGCCGAGGCGGTCCCGCCGGGTTTCGAACCACGTCCGCGCCTCCGCCAGCCAGGCGTCAGACATGAACTCGAAGTGGTGCGGCAGGGTATGCATCGGCGTCCTCCCAGGCGGTTCTTGGGACCGCTCCATCGGAGAGTCCGCGCCTTCCGCGGGGGGAGGTCAACCGATCAACGGCCGCTGCCGCCTCACGCAAAACCGCCTGGACTGCCGCTACGGCGGCAGGCCACGGTCCGCGCCATGAGCGATGACCTTCCCGTCCGCGACGTCCTGCCCGCCCACCGCTTCGACGAGGCGCGCCTCGCGGCGTGGATGGCGGCCAACGTCGACGGCTACCGCGGCCCCCTGGTGGTCAAGCAGTTCCAGGGCGGCGCCTCGAACCCGACCTTCCTGCTGACCGACGCCACCGGCCACCGCTACGTGCTGCGCAAGAAGCCGCCGGGCCAGCTGCTCGCCTCCGCCCACCAGGTCGACCGCGAGTACCGTGTGATGAAGGCCCTCGACGGCCAGATCCCCGTGCCGAAGATGCGGGCGCTCTGCGACGACGATCAGGTGATCGGCGCGACCTTCTACGTGATGGACTACCTGCAGGGCCGCATCTTCCGCGACGCCACCCTGCCCGGCCTGTCGCCGAAGGATCGCGCCGAGATCTACGACGACCTCAACGCCACCCTCGCCAGGCTGCACAAGGTGGATTTCGAGGCGGTGGGCCTCGGCGACTACGGCCGGCCCGGCAACTACTTCGAGCGTCAGGTCGCCCGCTGGACCCGCCAGTACGAGGGCGCCAAGACCGAAGAGATCCCGGCGATGGACGCGCTCATCGAGAAGCTGCCGGCGCGCATCCCGGCCGACCAGTCGGTCTCGATCGCGCACGGGGACTACCGGCTCGAGAACGTCATGTACCACCCCACGGAGAACCGCATCATCGCGGTGCTGGACTGGGAGCTTTCCACCATCGGCCATCCGCTGGCCGACATCGCCTACAACGCCTTCATCTGGCGCTCGCACTCCCCGGGCTGGGGCAGCCTGGACGGCGTCGACTTCGCGACCAGCGGGATCCCGACCGAGGCCGAGTACGTGGCGAAGTACTGCGAGCGCACCGGCCGCGGCGAAATCCCGGACTGGCCGTTCCTGATGGCGTTCTCGATCTTCCGCCTCGCCTCGATCAGCCAAGGCGTCTACCGCCGCATCCTCTCGGGCAACTCGGCCCGCGAAAGCGAGGCGATCAACGGCTGCGGGGCGCTGGCGGAGCAGGCCCTGGCGATCCTGGAAGGGCGCGCGTAGCGCCGACGCCCCACCGCACCGTCATCTTGGAGAGACAGAATGGACCTGGGCCTCAAGGACAAGGTCATCTTCATCGCCGGCGCCAGCCGCGGCATCGGTCTGGGCATCGTCGAGGCCTGCCTGGCCGAAGGCGCCAGGCTTGCGATCACCGCCCGCGGCGCCGAGGCGCTGGAGGCCGAGCGCGCGCGGCTGGCGGATATCCATGGCGCCGATCGCCTGCTCGCGATCAGCGGCGACATGCGCGACACCAAGGTGATCGAGGACGCGGTCGCCCGCACGGAGGCCGAGCTCGGGCCGATCTTCGGCGCCGTGGCCAACGTCGGCCTCTATCCCTGCCCGCCCGGCTTCGAGGTGGACGACGAGACCTGGGACGCGGGCTTCACCCAGAACCTGGACAGCGCCTGGCGGCTCGCCCGCACCGCGCTCCGCGTCATGACGCCCCGCGGCGAGGGCTCGGTGCTCCTGATCAGCTCGATCGCCGGCCTGGGCGCCCTCGGAACCGCCATGACCTACGGCACCGCCAAGGCGGCCATGAACCACATGACCAAGGAGCTCGCCCGCATCGCCGGCTCCAAGAACGTCCGCGTCAACGCCATCGCGCCGGGCAACATCATCTTCCCGGGCGGGACCTGGGAGGCCAACGCCACGGGCCCGCGCGCCGAGGCCTGGGCCCGCTGGATCAAGCGCGAGGTGCCGCTGAACCGCTACGGCAAGCCCGAGGAGATCGGCGCGGCCGCCGCCTTCCTGCTCAGCCCCGCGGCCAGCTTCATCACGGGCGCGGTGGTCCCGGTGGACGGCGGGCAGACGCGGTAGGCGATCCTCCGCCCACCCGCGCCGGCCCGGACGATCAGGGCTTCGGCGGCGTCAGCTCGGGGAACTTGATCCCCAGCTGGTCCAGGTACGTGGGGTGCTTCGCGGCGTCGTAGTACAGGGGCCGCATCCGGTCTCTGAACTGCGCCATGATGTCGGCGTTCCGCTCGATCATCGGCTTGTCGCCCGGCCCGATGACCGGGACGTACTTGCCCTCCTTGGGCTGCTCGGTGTCGAAGTAGGCCTTGGCTGCGGGGATCAGCTTCGGGTCCAGCAGCAGGTCCAGCGCCGTCATCGCCGCCACCTTGCCCCCGGCCACCACGCCCTTGTGCGCGATCGGCGTCGCCATCGAGATGGCGTTGGCCCAGTTGTGGCCCGGCAGGCTGGGGATGTTGGACGGATAGAGCAGGACGACGGTCGGCACGGTCCACGAGATGTCGCCGATGTCGTCCGAGCCGCCGCTCACCGGTGGATCGGCCGGCGCGCTCAGCGGCTCGAGCCTGGTCGCCAGCCCCTTCTCCTCGCCGCCGACCAGCTTCTGCACCGCGCGGGCGAAGGTCTGCTCGTCCGTCGTCCAGGTCGGCAGACCCACCTTGTCGATGTTGGCCTTCATCGCCAGGGCTATCGGCTTGTTGAAGTGCCGCGGGGCCGCCGTCCCCACGATGCGCCGGGTCACGGTCGTGTCGGTCATCTGCGCCGCAGCGTCGGCGATCCGGTTTCCGAGGGCGAAGTTCCGGGAGATGTTCTCGAAATCGATCTCGCGGAAGAAGTACCAGACGCTGGCTTTCGAGGGCACGACGTTGGGCTGGTCGCCGCCGTCCGAGATCACGTAGTGCGAGCGCTGCAGCGGCCGCAGGTGCTCGCGGCGCATGTTCCAGCCCAGGTTCATCAGCTCGACCGCGTCCAGCGCGCTCTTCCCGCGCCAGGGCGCCATGGCCGAGTGCGCGGACTCGCCGCTGAAGGTGTACTCGACCGACACCATCCCGGTGCCCAGCGGACGGCCCCAGCTGGTCGCCAGGTTGTCGCTCACATGCGTGAAGATGGCGGCGTCCACGCCCTTGAACACGCCGTCGCGCACGAACCAGGCCTTGGACCCCAACAGCTCCTCGGCGACGCCCGGCCACAGCATCAGCGTCCCGGGGATCTTTTCCCGGGCCATGATCTCCTTCAGCGCGAGGGCGGCGAGGATGTTCACCGCCTGGCCCGAGTTGTGTCCCTCGCCGTGGCCCGGCGCGCCCTCCACCATCGGCTTCCGATAGGCCACGCCCGGCGTCTGGCTCGCCTTGGGGATCCCGTCGATGTCGCTGCCGAAGGCGATCACTGGGCCGCCCGACCCCTGGGTCCAGGTGGCGGTCCAGGCCGTCGGCATGCCGGAGACCCCGCGCGTGACGGTGAAGCCGTTCTTCTCCAGGAGATCGGTGAGATAGCGGGAGGTCTCGACCTCCTGGTAGCCCAGTTCGCCGAAGCTGAAGACGGTGTCGACGATCACCTGGCCCAGCTTGGCCTGCGACTCGACCTTGGCCGCCGCCTCCGCCTTCAGCTTCGCCGCCGAGGGCGCGGCCCACGCGCCGCCTCCGAACGCGACCGCCGCGATGCAAGCCGCCGCCAGGATGCTTCCGCGCATGGTTGTCCCCCCCGCCTCGCGCCGAACGGACACGAGGCGCCGGCGGAAATCAAGCGGCGCTCATCCGCCGGCCAGCGCCGCGGTCTCGGCTGCGCAATCGCGCGTCGGACGCTTCCCCGCCTGCCGCGCAGCCAGGATCTCGGCCCGCGCCGCCTCGAGGTCGGCGCGGAACTCGGGAACGGAATGCAGCCTGGCGACCGTGGCCGCGCCCATCACGCGCCCCTCTTCGACGTCGCTCAGCCAGTGGACGTTGCAGATCAGCCGGCTGTGCCCGAACGCCCGGCCGCGCGCGAGGATCTGTTCGGCCCGCTCGGGCGCCGCCGCAGCGATGATGAGCCCCCAGCCCCAACCGATGGCGCTGTGGCCCGAGGGGTAGGAGCCGTCCCGGCGCAGGACCGCATCGTAGGCCGGCGTGCACATCGCCGTGCCGGTGGCCGCGAACGGGCGGGTGCGCAGGTACTTGGTCTTGGTGGGATAGGTGGAGCCGCCCATGTCGATCAGGCTGCGGCGCAGGAGGGCGTAGAGCCTCGGCGTGGAGGCCTGGCTGATGTCCACGTCGGCGGCGCACGAGAAGGCCTGCACCGCCGCCGGGGTGCTGAGGTCGGCGTCGAGGGTGGCGATCTCCCAGCGAGGTCCGGTGCGCACCGCCGCCCGGTTCGCCTCTTCGTCGCGGGCGAGCGCCGCGGACCCGGGTTGCGGAGGCGGCGGCACCAGCGCCAGGCTGCTGGGCGCCCCGCCGCGCGGAAGGTAGCCGGACGGGGCGGCGGCCGGCGCCGGCGCCGTCGTGTCCTGCGCCATCGGCGCGGGCGTCGGCTGGGTCGCCGAGATCAGGCCCAGGGCGGCGATCGCCACCGTCATGCTCGCAACCCGCCGCCTCATTCCGCTCTCCCGTTCATCGTCGCGGGTGGGATAGCCGAATTCCGATCCCAAGCCCACGGGGCGCGCCAAGCCTTGCCGTAGCCGCCGCGCCCGCGCCATGCTCGCGGACGCCGAGCCGGAGCGCGCCGATGCCGCAGATCACCGATCCGCCGCCGCAGGCGGTGCTGGACGACCTTGCCGCCCTCGCGTCGCGGATGGCCCACGTGCCGCCGAAGACGGCGGGCAACCTCCTCATCGCGACCTGGAACATCCGGGCCTTCGGCGACCTGACGCTGAAGTGGGCGAGCGCCGAGGGCGATTCGCCGCGACGCGACCTCCACGCCGCCGTCCTGATCGCTGAGATCCTCTCCCGCTTCGACGTGATCGCGGTCCAGGAGGTCAAGGCCAACCTCCGCGCCCTGCGCCATGTGCTCAAGAAGATGGGCCCGCGCTGGGGCTTCGTGATGACCGACGTCACGCGCGGCGACCCGGGCAACGGCGAGCGCCTCGCCTTCATCTTCGACAGCGAGCGGGTGAAGCTCTCGGGCCTGGCCTGCGAACTCGTCGTGCCGGAGGACCTCAACGACCCGCTCGCCGACCCGGCCAACGCCTTCCAGCGGCAGTTCGTCCGCACGCCCTACGCCGTGAGTTTCCTGGCCAACGGCAAGACCTTCGTGCTCGTGACCCTGCACGTGAACTACGGCGCCGGACCGTCGGACCGGGTCGGCGAACTGCGCGCCATCGCCAGGTGGCTGCGGAACTGGGCCGAGCAGATGGACGACTACGGCCAGAACCTGATCTGCATGGGCGACTTCAACATCGACCGGCGCGACGACCCGCTATGGCAGGCGTTCACCTCGACGGGGCTCACGCCCGCCCCGGGCCTCGAGCGGATCCCACGGACCCTGTCGTCGTCGCTGGACAAGCCCGACCTCGGGAGCTTCTTCGACCAGATCGCCTGGTTCCAGACGGTCAAAGGCAAGCCCTACCTGACGCTCGATTTCCGCCAGGCCGGGGGCATCGACTTCCAGGGCGCGGTGCTGACGGGACTGAACCGCAACCAGCTCTCCTGGCGGATCAGCGACCACTACCCCCTGTGGGTGGAGTTCGGCGTGTGAGCGGCCGCGGCGGTCGCCCCCTCGCCCTTGCGGGAGAGTCCCGCTAGAAGCCGCGTCCATGAGCGCCGCCCCCGCCAAGACCATGGCCGAAAAGGCCGCCGAATACGGCCTGAAGCCCGACGAGTACGACCTGATCGTCAAGCGGCTGAACCGCGAGCCCAACGACGTGGAGCTGGGCGTGTTCTCGGTCATGTGGTCCGAGCACTGCAGCTACAAGTCCAGCCGCAAGCACCTGGGCAAGTTCCCGACCAGCGGCCCGAAGGTGATCCAGGGACCGGGCGAGAACGCCGGGGTCATCGACATCGGCGACGGACAGGCCTGCATCTTCAAGATGGAGAGCCACAACCACCCCAGCTTCATCGAGCCCTACCAGGGCGCGGCGACGGGCGTCGGCGGCATCATGCGCGACGTCTTCACCATGGGGGCGCGGCCGATCGCGCTCCTGAACGCGCTGCGTTTTGGAGACCCGTCCCACCCCAAGACCAGGCGGCTGGTGTCCGGCGTCGTCGCCGGCATCGGCGGCTACGGCAACTGCGTGGGCGTGCCCACCGTGGCGGGCGAGACCAATTTCCACCGCGGCTACGACGGCAACATCCTGGTCAACGCCATGTGCGTGGGCCTGGCCGACGCCGACAAGATCTTCTACTCGGCCGCCCCGGCCGCCGGGCTGTCGGTGGTCTACTTCGGCTCGAAGACCGGGCGCGACGGCATCCACGGCGCCACCATGGCCTCGGCCGAGTTCAGCGAGGACGCCGAGGAGAAGCGCCCGACCGTCCAGGTCGGCGACCCCTTCGCCGAGAAGCTGCTGATCGAGGCCACGCTGGAGCTGATGGCGTCGGGCGCCGTGGCCGCCATCCAGGACATGGGCGCGGCCGGCCTCACCTCCTCGTCGGTCGAGATGGCCGGCAAGGGCGGCGTCGGCATCGAGCTCGACCTCGACGCCGTGCCCCAGCGCGAAGAGGGCATGACCGCCTACGAGATGATGCTCTCGGAGAGCCAGGAGCGGATGCTCGCCATCCTGAAGCCCGGCCGCGAGCGCGACGGCCACGCCATCTTCGAGAAGTGGGGCCTGGACGCCGCCATCATCGGCCGGACCACCGACACCGGCCATCTGGTCCTGAAGCACCACGGCGAGACCGTCGCCGACGTCCCGCTGGCGCCGCTGTTCGACGACGCGCCGATCTACGACCGCCCGTGGACCGCCCCGGTCGCCCCGCCGCGCCTCACGCTGGCCGACGTCAACGAGCCCGGCGACCTCAAGGCCGCCGTGCTGAAGCTGATGTCCTCGCCCGACATGGCGTCCAAGCGCTGG
The DNA here is from genome assembly GCF_057219735.1 of Phenylobacterium sp. T106. NCBI lineage: Bacteria > Pseudomonadati > Pseudomonadota > Alphaproteobacteria > Caulobacterales > Caulobacteraceae > Phenylobacterium > Phenylobacterium sp. T106. Next base: position 861,946 of record NZ_JBXVWA010000001.1, read on the forward strand.
CTCTGGGAGCAGTACGACCGCCACGTCATGGCCGACACGCTGGAGGACTCGGCCACCGGCGCCGACGCCGGCGTCGTCCGCGTGCACGGCACGAGGAAGGCGCTTGCCGTCACCTCGGACGTGACGCCCCGCTATGTCCAGGCCGATCCCTTCGAGGGCGGCAAGCAGGCGGTGGCCGAGGCCTGGCGCAACCTGACCGCCGTGGGCGCCACGCCCATCGCCATCACCGACAACCTCAACTTCGGCAACCCCGAGCGGCCCGAGATCATGGGCCAGATCGTCCGCGCCATCGACGGCATGGCCGAGGCCTGCCGCGCCCTCGACTTCCCGGTCGTGAGCGGCAACGTCAGCCTCTACAACGAGACCAACGGCGCGGCCATTCCGCCCACCCCCGCCGTGGGCGGCGTGGGCCTGATCGCGGACTCCGCGAAGCGCGCCGACTTCTCCAACCTGAAGGCGGGCGACGTGCTGGTCCTGGTCGGCGCGACGCGCGGGGAGCTGGGCGCCTCGATGTACCTGCGCGAGGTCGCCGGCCGCGAGGACGGCGCGCCGCCGCCGGTCGACCTGGCGCTCGAGAAGACCACCGGCGACCTCGTCCGCGGCCTGATCGAGGCGGGCGCGCTGCGGACTGTCCACGACCTTTCGGACGGCGGCCTCGCCGCGGCGGTCTGCGAGATGTGCCTGGCCTCCGACGTCGGCTGCGAGCTGCGGCTGGAAGGGCCCGCCTGGGTGGCGCTGTTCGCCGAGGATCAGGCCCGCTACCTGGTGGCGCTGAACGACCCGACCCCCGTCCTGCAGGCCGCCCGCGCCGCCGGCGTCCCGGCCGCCATCCTGGGCGAGGCCGGAGGCGCGGCCATTGTCGTGGAGGGCGCCTTCGACCTGCCGCTGGACGAGCTTCGCGCCGCGCACGAGGGCTGGATGCCAGCCTACATGGGCGACTGATGCCGCCGGGGGCGCAAGAGGTCGCCGACCGCCTGGGCCCCCTCGCCGCCCGGCCGCACATCGCCGCGGCCCTGCAGAGGCTGGGCGAACCGGGCTCGGCCCACGCGATCCCGACGCCCGCCGCCGTGATCGACCTGGCCGCCTTCGACCGCAACGTGGCCCAGATGGCCGCGCGGGCGGCGCAGGCGGGCCTTGCCCTTCGCCCCCACGCCAAGTCCCACAAGTGCGCGGCCCTCGCCCACCGACAGCTGGCCGCCGGGGCCGCCGGCGTCTGCTGCGCCAAGCTCGCCGAGGCCGAAGCCCTGGCCGCCGAGGGGATCGGCCAGATCCTCGTCACCTCCCCCGTCGCGGGCTCGCTGAACGCGGCCCGGGCGGCGCACCTCGCGGCCACGCTGCCGGACTTCCGGCTCGCGATCGACCACCCCGACGCCGCCGCCGAGCTGGCGGCCGCGGCCCGCACGCCGATCCAGGTGATCATCGACGTGGACGTGGGCCTGGGCCGCACGGGCGTGCATGACGCCGCCCAGGCCGCCGCGGTCGCCCGCGCGGTCCTGGCCCAGCCCGCCCTGCGTCTCCTGGGCGTCCAGGGCTACGGCGGGAACTGGCAGCACATGGAAGGCGCGAACGCGCGCGCCAGCGCCGTCGCCGCCGGCATGGAGACGCTGCAGGCCGCCATCGCCGCCATCCGCGCCGCCGGCGGCACGGTGGACGTCGTCACGGGCGGCGGCACCGGCACCTTCACCGCCGACGCCGCGCAGGGGGTCCTGAACGAGGTCCAGCCCGGCTCGTACGCCTTCATGGACCGGGAGTACCGCGAGGCGCTCGGAAGCGACCCGGAGGGCGCCTACGAGCAGTCGGCGACCATCGTCTCCACCGTGATCTCCGCCAACCACCCGAGGTGGGTGACGGTCGACGCCGGGCTGAAGGCCTTCTCCACCGAGGGGCCCATGCCGGTCCCGCTGTCTCCCAGGTTCGCGGGCTGCGCCTACCGCTTCTTCGGCGACGAGCACGGCCTGCTCATGCGCCCGGAAGCCGCCGTCGCCCGCGGCGAGCGGGTGGCCTTCGCGCCCGGCCACATCGACCCCACGCTCGACCGCTACGACGTCTTTCACCTCGTGGAGGACGACGTGCTCGTCGACATCGTCCTCGTCGAAGCCCGCGGCGCGTCGCAGTAGCCAGGCCGCGGCGGCGCAGGCATAGTCGGCGCCTCGTGAACCCGGTCCGGGAGAGCCAGATGAAAACCGCCATGTCCCCGACGAAAGGAGATCCCATCCACATCCAGGACATGACGTTCCATGCTCACTCGACCCGGGAGGGCCCCGGCCGACGCCGCGACTGACGCCCCCTCGTTCCGCGCCCCGCCGACCGCGCGGGCGCGCAAGTTCCTCTCCTACTACCGGCCGCACCTGCCACTGCTGGCGGCCGACCTCGGCTGCGCGATCCTCGTGGCGGGCGCCGCCCTCGCCTTCCCCCTCGCCGCGCGCTGGGTCACCCAGCGCCTGGCCGACGCGGGCGCCACGCCGGCGGTGCTGCGCGACATCTACCTGGCGGGCGGCGCCATGCTGCTCCTGCTGGCGGCGCAGGTCCTGGCCACGCTCTTCGTCGACTACCAGGGCCACGTCATGGGCGCGAAGATGGAGGGCGCGCTGCGCAAGGACCTCTTCGAGCACTGCCAGAAGCTGTCGTTCTCCTTCTACGATCGCCAGCGGGTCGGCCAGCTGATGAGCCGCATCACCAACGATTTGCACATGCTGGGCGAGCTCTACCACCACGGCCCCGAGGACCTGGCCATCGCGGCGCTCAAGTTCGGAGGCGCCGTCGCCATCCTGGCGCTCCTGGACCTGCCCCTGACCCTCGTCATCCTGGCGGCGACGCCGTTCGCGGTGGCCTACGCGCTCCACTTCAACCGGCGCATGGGCGCGGCCGTCGCGCGATCGCGCCAGCGGATCGGCGCGATCAACGAGCAGGTGGAGGACTCGCTCGCGGGCATCCGCGTCGTGAAGTCGTACGCCAACGAGGCGCTCGAGATCCGCCGCTTCGACGCCGCCAACGCCGACTTCCTGGCGAGCCGCCGCGAAGGCTATCTCAGCGAGGCCTATTTCTCGGTCGGCGCGCTGGCCTTCGGCCAGCTCCTCACGCTGGCCGTCATCGTCGGCGGCGCGGCGCGCGTCGTCCAGGGCGGCCTTTCCGTCGGCGACCTGCTGGCCTTCCTGCTGTGCGTCGCCGTGCTGGTGGATCCCGTCCAGCGTCTCGCCAACTTCGCACGGCTCTGGCAGCAGGGCTGGACGGGCTTCACGCGCATGATGGAGATCCTGGACGTCCGGCCCGACATCCAGGATCGGCTAGGCGCGCAGCCGATCGGCCGGGCGCGCGGCGCGATCAGCTTCCGCGACGTGGCCTTCCGCTACGAGGACGGCGGGCCGCAGGTGCTGTCCGGGGTCTCGTTCGATGTCCGCCCGGGCGAGTTCGTCGCCCTGGTCGGCGCGTCGGGCGTCGGCAAGAGCACGCTGTGCGCCCTCATCCCGCGCTTCTACGAGGTCAGCGACGGCGAGATCCGCATCGACGGGACCGACGTGCGCGACATCACGCTGGACTCGTTGCGCCGCAACGTCGGCGTCGTGCAGCAGGACGTCTACCTCTTCGCCGGCACGGTGGCCGACAACCTGCGCTACGGGCGTCCCGACGCGTCCGACGCCGAACTGGAGGCCGCCGCCCGGGCCGCGAACGCGCACGGCTTCATCTCGGCGCTGCCGAAGGGATACGCCACCGACATCGGCCAGCGCGGGGTCAAGCTGTCCGGAGGCCAGAAGCAGCGGCTGACCATCGCGCGCGCCTTCCTCAAGGACCCGCCGATCCTGATCTTCGACGAGGCCACCAGCGCCCTCGACAACGAGAGCGAGCGGGCGGTCCAGACGGCGCTCCTGGAGCTGGCCCGGGCGCGCACCACGCTGGTGATCGCCCATCGCCTGTCCACCGTCCGCCACGCCGACCGCATCCTGGTGCTGAGCGACGGCGGCATCGCCGAGTCCGGAACCCACGACGCGCTGATCGCGCGGGACGGGCCCTACGCCCGGCTCTACAGCGTGCAGGCCAGCTTCTGAGCGGCTAAGGTCTCGCCTGGAGGCCAGTCGGGGAGAGGCTCATGCGGCGTCTGGGCATGACGGGGATCGCTGCGGCGACGCTCGCGGCGGCGGCTGTGCTGGGCGCGGCGTCCGCGCACGCGCAGTTCGCCTCCGAGATCGAGGCCTATGAGTCGGGGGCCAACGCCCTGGCCGACGCCCAGCGCGACGTGACCCAGCGCGCGATCGACGAAGCCAACCGGGCGCTGAAGGCCAAGGACTACGCCAGGGCCCGCCGCTACGCCGCCACGGTGACGCGGGCCGACCCCAAGCGCGTGGAGTCGTGGCTCCTGCTCGGCGCCGCCCAGCAGGGTCTCGGCGACTGGTCGGCCGCGCGACGGACCTACACGACGGCGGTGCGCATCGCGCCCAAGCACCCCGAGGCGCGCGCGGGCCTGGGGATGGCCTACGCGCACACGGGAGATCCCAAGGCGGCCGCCGAGCTCGCCTGGCTGGCGGGGCAGGTCGCGGAGTGCGACGGATGCTGGCGCGCCTCCCAGCTCACGGGCTGGAAGACGGCGCTGGAAGCCGCCATCCAGGCGACGCCGGCCGCCGCCTCCCGCTGACGAGAGCGCATGACCCAAACCGACCTCAGCGCCCTCGAACGCGCCGCCCGCCTGGCCTGGACCTTCACGCTGCCCCTGATCGAGGTGGCCTCGCCCCGCACGGCCGCCTTCGCCGGCGGCGGGCCCTGGAACACCTTCGCCCACGGCCGCGACCTCGTGGACCATACGGCGCGCGAGATCACCACGCCCAACAACGACACGCTCTACTCGTCGGCCCACGTCGACCTTTCCCGGGGGCCCGTGAGGGTGACGATTCCGCCAACGGGCGGACGCTACTTCTCCCTCGCGCTGATGGACGCCTACACCAACAACTTCGCCATCCTGGGCACACGCACGACCGGCGGGGACGGCGGTCGCTACGTGCTGGTGGGGCCCGACGAGCCGCGCGCGGGTCGGGATGTCGTGCGTGCGCCCACTTCCCGCGTCTGGGCGCTGGCCCGGATCCTCGTCGAAGGCGAGCACGATCTCGACGCCGCCCGCGCCGTTCAGGACGGGCTGCGGATGCAGGGCCCGGCGGTCGACGCCCCGCCGCCGGCCGCAAGCCGTGACGCGCCGTGGCAGGACTACTTCCGAAGCGCCGCACGCCTGATGGCCGAGAATCCGCCCCTTCTGCAGGATGGCGTCATCGTCCAGGCCATGGCGCCGCTGGGCCTGGACGCCTTCGATCCGGATCGGTTCACGGCCGACGAGCAGGCCGCCATCGCCCGCGGCGTCGCGCAGGCCCGGCAGGGCAGCCTGCGCAGCGGGCTGAAGAAGGCGCCGTTCACCGAGGGCTGGACCTACCCCTATGCGCGCCTGGGCGACTTCGGCCAGGAGTACGACTACCGCGCCGCCGTCGCCATCGGAGGGCTCGCCGCCCTACCGCCGGAAGAGGCCATGTACATGCGCGCCAAGGGCGACCTGCCGCGCTACCTGTTCGACCCCGAGGCGCTCTGGCGGCTGCACTTTCCGGCGGACCGCCTGCTGCCGGTGAACTCGTTCTGGTCGCTGACCCTCTACGAGGGCACGGACGACGGGCAGTTCTTCTTCGCCGACAACCCCTTGCGCCGCTACGCCATCGGCGACCGCTCGCCGGGGCTCCGTTACAATCCCGACGGCTCGCTGGACATCTGGATCGGCCGGGAGAACCCGGGCGAGGACCGCGTCGCCAACTGGCTGCCCGCGTCGGACAAGCCCTTCTCCCTCTTCCTGCGCGCCTACCTGCCCAGGCCGGAACTGCTCCACGGGGCCTATCTCGTGCCGCCCGTGGAGCGCGTGCAGACCTAGTTCAGCGCGAGCCCCGGCAGGTCGCCGTTCGCCCGCCAGGCCTTCAGCACGTCGAAGAAGACGAGCGGCCCGGCGCCGTACATGTCGGAGAAGAAGCCCTGCCGGTTCCCGGCGGCGCCTTCCGAGTTGTAGTAGCCGGGCGTGCACTCGGAATAGAACCTCTGGCCCATGCGGGCGAGGCTTCGGACCTCGTCCACATAGGCGGCTTCCGCCTCGCGCGTCGGCTCCAGCGCCTCGGCGCCCCGCTTGCGGGCCTCGGTGACCATGTACGTCACGTGCCGGGCCTGTTCGTTGAGCGCCTGGGGCACCGAAACCGTCACCGCGGTCTGGGTGAAGCCCAGGAAGAAGCAGTTGGGGAAGCCGGCGGTGGTGAGGCCGTGCAGGGTCCGGATGCCCTCGCCCCAGTGATCCGAGAGTCTGACGCCGCCGCGCCCGACGACGTCGTAGCCGGCGCGGCGCGTATAGCTGGTGCCCACCTCGAACCCGGTCGCGAACACCAGGCAGTCGACGTCGTAGGCGCGTCCGTTCGCCACCACGGCCGTCTCGGTCAGGGCCTCCACGCCGCGCCCCTGGGTGTCCACCAGGGTCACGTTGGGGCGATTGTAGGTGTCCAGGTACTCGTCATGGAAACAGGGCCGCTTGCAGAACTGGCGGTACCAGGGCTTCAGCGCCGCGGCCGTGGCCGGGTCCTTCACGATCGCATCCACCCGCGCCCGCACCTGGTTCATCTTGCGGTAGTCGGCGAGTTCCAGGAGCTGGGCCCGCTCCTCGCTGGTCAGCCGCCGTCCGAGCTGCTTGCCCGCCTTCTTCACCGCCGCGTTCTGGAGGTTGCGGAAGATATCGGTCCAGCCGTCATGGACGAGGTCTTCCTCGGCGTCGCCGCCCGAGACCAGGATGTTGAAGTTGTCCATCCGACGCTGCTGCCAGCCCGGCGTCAGCGACTTCGCCCAGTCGGGGTCGGTAGGGGCGTTGTTGCGCACGTCCACCGACGAGGGCGTCCGCTGGAACACGTAGAGTTCCTTCGCCCATTCGCCGAGGTGGGGGATGCACTGGATCGCCGTGGCGCCGGTGCCGATGATGCCGACCCGCTTGTCCGCCAGGCCTGTCAGCCCGCCGCTCGGATCGCCGCCGGTGTAGCGGTAGTCCCACCGCGACGTGTGGAAGGTGTGGCCCTTGAAGTCGTTGATGCCGGGGATGCCCGGCAGCTTCGGGCGGTTCAGCGGCCCGCTGGCCATCGCCACGTATTGCGCCTTGAACCGGTCCCCGCGGTTGGTCGACACCCACCACCGCTTCGCGGCCTCGTCCCACTCCAGGCCCGTGATGGACGTCTGGAACAGCGCGTCGTCGTAGAGCCGGAAGTGTCGGCCGATGTTGCGGCTGTGCTCCAGGATTTCGGGCGCGAACGAATACTTGTGCCGCGGGATGTATCCCAGCTCCTCGAGCAGGGGCAGGTAGACGTAGCTTTCCACGTCGCACATGGCGCCCGGGTAGCGGTTCCAGTACCAGGTGCCGCCGAAGTCGCCTGCGACGTCGATCACGCGGATGCGCTCGAACCCGGCCTCGCGCAGGCGCGCGCCCATCAGGAGGCCCCCGAAGCCGCCGCCGATGATGGCGAACTCGACCTCGTCCGTCACCGGCGCCCGCGTGAAGCCGGGCTCCACGTAGGGGTCGTCGACGTAGTGCGAGAACTCCGCCGTGACCTGCACGTACTGGCCCACGCCGTCAGGCCGGATCCGCTTGTCGCGCTCGGCGAGGTACTTGGCGTGCAGGGCGTCGGGATCGAAGTCGATCTCTCCGACGATGGCGGCGAGTTCAGGGCGGATCGTCATGCCCGGAATTTGGCGCCCGGACCCGCGCGTGCGTCAAACGATTGTTGAGGCTGGCCGCCTGTGGCTCGGTTTTCCGGGCGCCGCTCTCGCCACGCGCCGCTAAAGTGCCGGCGAACGCTGGAGACATCGCATGAACCGCTACTGGACCCTGGCCAAGCGCCCGCCGCCGCCGTGGCCGGACGAGGGCACGTTCGCGCTGCGCGAGGCGCCGATCCCGAAGCCCGGCCCGGGTCAGGCGCTCACGCGGACCCTCTACGTCTCGCTCGATCCCTACCAGTGGGGCTACAAGCGGCGCGGCGTGGAGCCGGAGGGCGCGCCGTGCCACGCCCGCACCGTGGCCCAGGTGGTCGAGAGCCGGATCGACGGGCTGGCCCCCGGCGACTTCGTCTTCTGCACCAACGGCTGGGCCGAGTACGGGCTGATCGGCGAAGGCGTCCCGCGCCCCGGCTACATGGTTCCCCGCAGGCTGGACCCCGCGCGCGGCCGCATCTCGCAGGCCGTCGGCGTGCTGGGCATGCTGGGCCTCACCGCGTACGCCGGCATGATCCTCCAGTGCGACCCGAAGCCGGGCGAGACCGTGGTCGTCTCCGCGGCGTCGGGCGGCGTCGGCCAGATCGCGGGCCAGCTCGCGCGCCTCAAGGGCGCCCGCGTGGTCGGCATCGCCGGGCGCGAGGAGAAGTGCGCCTATGTCACCGGCGAGCTGGGCTTCGACGCCTGCGTCAGCCACCTTTCGCCCAGCTTCGCGCAGGACCTGGCGGCGGCGTGCCCCGACGGCGTGGACGTCTACTTCGAGAACGTCGGCGGGGCGGTCTTCGAAGCCGTGCTGCCGCTGTTCAACAGCAAGGCGCGGATGACGATCTGCGGCCTCATCGCCCACTACGGCGACGTGGGCGGCGACGCCGGAGCCGCCGAGCGCGCGGCCGCAGAGGCCCGGGGCGTCACGGTCACCAACCTCTTCGTCGGCGACTACGTCGAGGGCCACCACGACGCCTTCCTGGACGACATGGTCCCCTGGGTCGCCGAGGGGCGCGTGAAGTACCGCGAGGACATCCGCGAGGGCCTGGAGACCATCCCCGCGGCCTTCGCCGAAATGCTGAAGGGCGGCAACTTCGGCAAGATGCTCGTCCGGGTGGCTCCCGACCCGACGCTCTGAGCTTCGGCCTGCGGCTGGACAAAGGTCTGCCCCCGCCCTCTTCTGCAGCCTGGTTCGGGGAGCGAGACGGATGCGGCTGGCAGGATTGATCGGCGCCGTGATGCTGGCGACGGCGGGCGGAGCCTGGTCGCAGAGCGTGGAGCCGCCGCCCCGGGCCTTCGGGGCCCGCGACCTGTTCGGCCTGCAGCAGGCCAGCGATCCGCAGGTCCGGCCCGATGGCGGGGCGATCGCCTATGTGCGCGTGGCCAATGACATCATGACCGATCGCGCCCGGCGGTCGATCTGGCTGGTCGACCCGCAGAGCGGCGTGCAGTCGCCGCTGGTCGTCGACGAGAACGCGAACCTGGGCCCCCGCTGGTCGCCGGACGGTTCGCGGCTGGCCTATGTGGCGGCGGGCGCGGACGGCGTGCAGCTGATGGTGCGCTGGATGGCGTCGGGGCGTTCGGCGCGGGTCGCCAGCCTGGAGCAGGCGCCCAACGACATCGCCTGGTCGCCCGACGGCAGGTCGCTCGCCTTTACGATGCTGGTGGCCGACGAAGGCCGGCCGCTGGCGCCGCCGCTCAGCAAGCCCGCGGGCGCGAAGTGGGCCGAGCCGTTGAAGGTGATCGACCGCGTGACCTTCCGCGCCGACGGCGAGGGCTTCCTCAAGCCGGGGTATCGGCACCTGTTCATGGTCTCGGCCGACGGCGGCCAGCCGCGCCAGCTCACCTTCGGGAAGTTCGACGACGCCGGGCCGATCAGCTTCACGCGCGACGGCAAGTCCGTGCTGTTCTCCACCAACCGCGCCGAGACCTGGGAGCGCGACCCGCAGGAATCCGAGGTCTACGCGGTGGGCGTCGCGGACGGCGCGATGCGCCGGCTCACCAACCGCGTGGGGCCTGACGCGAGCCCGTCCGTCTCGCCCGACGGATCGAGGATCGCCTACCTGGGGTACGACGACGCCCGGCGCCGGGGCTACGAGAACGTCCGGCTGCACGTGATGGACGGCGACGGCCGCAACGTGCGTGTGCTGACCGGCGGCCTGGACCGAAGCGTCAACGCGGCCGAATGGGCCCCCGACGGCAAGAGCCTCTACATCCTCTACGACGACGAGGGCGTGGTCCGCGTCGCGCGCGTCGGCCTGGACGGCAAGGTGGAGCCCCTCTTCACCGGCGTCGGCGGCGGCGGCCTGGATCGGCCCTACACCGGCGGCCAGTTCTCGGTCGGGCGCGGGGGACTGATCGCGTTCACGGCCACGACCCCGGAGCGGCCCGCGGACCTCGCCATCTGGAGCGGCGGACGCGTCCGGCGGCTGACCGATCTCAACGCCGACCTGTTCGCCGGCAAGACCCTGGGCAAGGTCGAGGCCCTGCCGGTCACGTCCAGCTACGACCGCAAGCCGATCGGCGCCTGGATCGTCTATCCGCCCGACTTCGACCCCGCGAAGAAGCACCCGCTGATCCTGGAGATCCACGGCGGCCCCTTCGCCGCCTACGGCCCCACCTTCGCGACCGACATGCAGCTCTACGCGGCGGCGGGCTACGTCGTGGTCTATGCGAACCCGCGCGGCTCGACGTCCTACGGGGAGGCCTTCGCCAACGAGATCGACCGCAACTACCCCAGCCGCGACTACGACGACCTGATGAGCGCGGTGGACGCCGCGATCGCCAAGGGCTTCATCGACGAGAAGCGGCTCTATGTGACCGGCGGGTCGGGCGGCGGCCTGCTGACGGCCTGGATCACCGGCAAGACGGACCGCTTCCGCGCCGCGGCGACCCAGAAGCCGGTGATCAACTGGGCGAGCCAGGTGCTGACCACCGACGGCTATGCGTTCATGGGGCCCTACTGGTTCGGCAAGATGCCGTGGGAGGACCCGCAGGGCTATTGGGCCCGTTCGCCGCTCTCGCTGGTGGGCAACGTCAAGACGCCGACCCTGGTGGTCGTGGGCGACAAGGACGACCGGACGCCCCCGTCCGAGGCGGACCAGTACTTCGCGGCCCTGCAGATCCGCGGCGTGCCCACGATGCTGGTCCGCGTGCCCGACGCCAGCCACGGCGGCATCGCGGCGCGGCCGTCGCAGTCGGCGGCGAAGGCGGCCGCCATCCTGGCGTGGTTCGAGCGCTACAAGTAGGCGCACCCCCCACGGCAATGGATGCCAAGGGTCTTCGGACGTGTTCTATATCCTCCCGACACGTTGGGTGACGGGGGTGATCCAAGCATGGCGCGCGACGCGGCGTCGCTGTCGGCCATTCGCGCGTCGGCGCGGCTCGCGAACGGCTTCGCGCTCGATCTTGTCAAGCTGGGCGGCTTCGGGCGCGACGTCATCGACGGGCTCCTCCTGACCGCCATCAGCCAGGCCAACGTCACGCTGATCACGCGCAGTCCCGAGCTGCAGGCCCGCTACGCGACGCTCGACCAGGCCCCGCCCGACGACCTGCGACGGCCGGTCAGCCTCAGCGCCCTGTCCAATTCGCTGCGGATCCCGTTCGAGACGGTCCGCCGGCGGGTGACCGCCCTCGCGGACCTGGGCATCGTCCGCATCCAGCCGCGGGGCGTCATCCTGCCGACCGCGCCGCTCAGTTCGCCGCTCTACCGGATGATGGCCGAGGCGCACTACAACCTGGTCCGCAGCCTGTACGTCCGCCTGCGCGCGATCGGCCTGCTCGAGCACCTGCAGCGGACCGGAGAGCCCGCCTTCGAGACCCAGAACCCGCCCATGCGGCTGGTGAACCGCCTGTCCGCCGAATACCTGCTGCGCCTGGCCGAACCGATCAGCCGCGAGGTGGGAGACGTCGTCACGGGACTGATCCTGATGGACATCATCCAGGCGAACACCCAGCACCTGCCGGACGGCGACGCGGGCTCCGATGCGGACGGCTGGTCGCCCGACGGCTTCGTGCCCGACGAGCAGCGCAAGGGCGTCCGCGCCGCGACCCTGAGCGAGCGGCTGGGCATCGCTCCCGAGACCGTCCGGCGACACCTGACGCGGCTCGCCGAGCGCGACCTGTGTGAACGAAAGGGGGACGGATTCGTCGTCCCGGCCCGCGTCCTGGCCCGCGAGCTGTTCGTCCAGTACATGCTGGACAATCAGTCGCACGTGCACCGCCTCTGCTCCGCCCTGGCAGATTTTGGGGTTCTGCCACTTTGGGAACGCGAGATCTTGTCCCTCAAGGGCGCAGCCTGACCGAAACGAGAACGCGCCACGCCCCCAAAATGGGTAGGCGTCGATTTCCCTGCCGTGAGAGCTTGCCGCAACTTATGGACGTACCTCGGGGGAGGTACGGATGCGGGGGCCGCCCATCGGGGGGTGGCGCGGTCCCCGCTTCACTTGGTCGGGGGCAATGACGAAACCTTTGGAACGCGAGATCAAGGGCGCACCGGTGCTCAGGCCCGCCGACACCGGCCGCGGCGACGGCCCCCACCCTGTGGACCGGCACGTGGGCCTTCGGATCCGCATGCGGCGCAAGGAAATGGGCGTCAGCCAGGAGCGGCTGGCCGAATCGCTCGGCATCACCTTCCAGCAGGTCCAGAAGTACGAGCGCGGCGCCAACCGCGTTTCCGCCTCCAAGCTGTGGGAGATCGCCGCGGCGCTCAGAACGCCGGTGGCCTACTTCTACGACGGCCTGGGCGACCAGGAGACCCTCGCGGCGCAACGCGACGCCGCGCAGGAGTTCATGTGCTCCAGCGAGGGCATGGAGCTGATGGCGGCCTTCCCGCGCATTGCCGAACCGGCCGTGCGCCGCAAGATCGTCGAACTCGTCCGCGTCGTCGCCGAAGAGTCCTGACACCCATCCCGCGGCGCGGCCGCACCCCGTTCCCACCTGCGGCGAAGGCGCGCGGGCGAAGGCTGTGATATGCACACGGCCAAACGGAACAGGGGAGCAGGACCATGGGCGCATTCGACAGGCTGGCCATCGTCGCCCTGGCGGGCGGTCTCATGCTGGCGACCGCCGCCGCCGCGCAGCAGCCGGCCGCGCCGAGGCGCAACCCGGCCGACCCCGCGACCTGGACCACCGGCCGCGCCGCCGACTACCGCGCGCCGGCCGACGTCGCCTTCCGGACGGTCAGCATCCTCAGCGAGGGCGTCCGCCTCCACGGCGAGATGTTCGCGCCCAAGGCCAAGGCGGGCCAGAAGCTGCCCACCATCATCATGGGGCACGGCTGGGGCGGCACGGCCTCGGGCTTCCGCGCCGACGCCGTGCAGATGGCCCGCGCGGGCTACCAGGTCCTGGCGTTCGACTACCGCGGCTGGGGCGAGAGCGACAGCCGGGTGGTTCTGACGAAGCCGCAGCCGAACCCGCTGCCGCCCGGGCGCCGCTTCACGGCCGAGGTCGAGGCCGTGCGCGGCTATGTCGACCCGTCGGAACAGACTCAGGACTGGTTCAACGTCCTCGACTGGGCGGCCGCCGAGCCGACGGTGGACGCGGGACGCATCGGGATCCGCGGATCGAGCTTCTCGGGCGGGCTGGTGGTCTATGTCGCCGCGCGGGACGAACGGGTGAAGGCGCTGGTCTCACAGGTGGGCTCGGTCCCGTCCGGCCCGCCGGCCGGCGCGGTCAATCCGGCCGCCGCCTCGATGCGCCAGCAGGCGGCGCGCCTGGCCCGCGGCGAAGTCGGCTATCCCGAACCCGGGGCGCAGGTGGTCGGCGGCCTCATCGGCGCGCCCATCGGCGACAAGCTGCTGCGCTGGACCCCTGGGGACGACGCGCCGAACGTGCGCGCGGCCAGCCTGTTCATCATCGCCGAGAACGAGGAGCTGTTCGACAACCGGCCGAACGCGATCCTCGCCAGCACCCGCGTGAAGGGTCCGTCGAAGCTGGTCACCCTGCCGGGGATCAAGCACTACGGGGTCTACTCGGAGAAGCGCGAGGAGGCCGTGAACCTGGCCATCGCCTGGTTCGACGAGCACCTGAAATAGGCCTCACGCCGCCGGCGAGACGAGCCCCTCGAACAGCGGCCGCACGTAGTGGGCGATGACGTCCTGGGCGGCGAGCCCCGGCGTCCAGTAGTGCAGCTCGGCGGCCGCGTTGATGGCGGTCGTGATCGTCTGGGACGCGATGTTCACGTCCACCGGCGCCACCGACCCGTCGGCGATGCCGTCGCAGAGGATTGACGCGAAGCGGTACGAGATCCGGTCGAAGCGCTGCAGCAGCCCCAGCCGGATCGCCTCCGGCACGGCGCTGAGCGCCGAGGTGCGCAACAGCGGCGCCTGCCCGCTCATCTGGTGTTCGATGAGGGCCGAGACCGCCGACACCAGCACGTCGCGGCCGGATCCCCCCTCACGCTCGGCGGCGTGGATCGCGCCCCACATCAGGTCGAACGTGCGCTGGAAGCAGCCGACGACCAGTTCGTCCTTGGTCTCGTTGTGGTGGTAGAAGGCGCCCTTCGAGACCTTCAGTCTGGCCGAGATGCGCTCGACCGAGGCGCCGTGATAGCCCTCGTCGTTGATCAGCTGGGTCGCCGCACGCAGGAACGGCTCGGCCGACGCCGCGGCGCCGGGATCGCGGGAGAGGTCCAGCGGCCTGGGCGTCGTCCAGCTCGTCCCCCGCCCCAGCAGGCCGTGCGTCAGGATCGCGATCATCCGTTCGGCGGTGCGCGGATAGTCGGCCGGCTCGACCTGGTGCTGCCAGGCGCAGATCCACAGCACCTGGCTCAGCAGCAGGTGCGCCCGGGCGTTGCGGTGCAGGCGCGGCAGGGTTTCGTGGCCCGGCAGCAGCCGGCGAAAGCCGCGGAACATGTCCACATAGGCGGTGTTGACCGTCGGCGCGTTCAGCGCGCGGACGTCGCTGTACACCGGCAGGACGTCGGCTTCCCCCCGTCCCACGCGCGCGGCGTGTTCGAACCAGGCCCGAAGGAAGGCCGCCAGGCGCTCGTCCGCGGTCGCCTCGCGGTCGGCCTCGCCGAGCAGCCCCTGGTAGGTCTCGATCCCCTTGAGGAACGCCGCCGCCGCAAGCTCTTCCTTGTTGCGGAAGTAGTAGATGACCCCGGTGGGCACGAGGTCCAGGCGCGCGGCCACGTCGCCCAGCGTCATGCCGCGGACGCCCTTGCGGTTCATCTCCTCGATCGCGGAGCGGACGATGGCGTTTCGCTTGGCCTCGAAGCGCCGCGTCGGCCGTCGCGCGCCCGCCGCTTCCACGGCGGCCGCTCCGGCGTCGTTCGCTGGTCTCCCCATGGCGGCATCTTTATCCAAAACGCGCCGGTCCTCCATGCCCCCTTCCGCGGCGTGAGTTGGCGCCGCGGCGCTGGCGCGTTTAGTTGGACGGCGGGTTTGCGGGAGATGCGTGATGCTGCTTGAGGGTCTGAAGGTCGTGGAGATGTCGACCTGGGTGGCGGGCCCGTCCTGCGCCGCGGTCCTGGCGGACTGGGGCGCCGAGGTGATCAAGGTGGAGAGCCCGATCGGCGACGTCACCCGCGCCTTCTTCGCGAATCCCGAGAACGGCCAGAGCCCGATCTTCGCCAACGAGAACCGCGGCAAGAAGGGCGTCGTCCTCGACACCACCCAGCCGCACGGCCGCGCGGCGCTGAAGGCCCTGCTTCGGGACGCCGACATCTTCGTCACCAACACCCGGCCGGGCTCGCTGAAGAAGATCGGGCTCGACTACGACAGCCTGAAGGGCGACTTCCCCAGGCTCATCTACGCCGCCGTCACCGGCTTCGGCCTCACGGGCCCGTACGCGGACGAAGGCGGGTTCGACATCACGGCCTTCTGGGCGCGCAGCGGCGTGGCCCACGCCACCATCCCGACCGACCAGGAGCCGTTCCCCTCGCGGCCGGGGTTCGGCGACCACATGACGGCGATCACGACGGTGGCCGGGATCCTGGCCGCCCTGCACGAGCGCCACGGCACGGGACGCGGCCGCCTGGTCGAGACCAGCCTCCTGCGCGCCGGCAGCTACGCCATCAGCTGGGACCTTGCCCTCCAGCTCTACTACGGCGAGGTCCAGACCGCGGGGCCGCGCAACGACCGCCCCGTGGCGATCTCCGGGTTCTTCCGCACCAAGGACGACCGGCACTTGGTGATCGTGCCCAAGAACGTGAACTGCTTCACCAATGTGATGATTGCCATCGACCGCCCCGAGGTGGTGGCCGACCCGCGCTTCGAGCTGCCGATGCTGGACCTCGACATCGTTCGCGAGGCCCGCGCCATCTGCGACGAGGGCTTCGCCCGCTTCACGCTCGAGGAGATGGGCGAGCGGCTGAACAGCCTGGACGTCGCCTGGGGGCCCCTGGGGACCCTAGCCGAGCACGCGGCCTCGGAGCGGGCGGAGCTCGCGGGGTGCTTCGTGGAGCTCGAGGATGGACTTGGCGGCGTCTTCCGCGCCCCCGCCACCCCTGTGCGGTTCCCCGAGGGCGCGCCGCCCGTGCGTCGCCCGGCGCCGGGGCTCGGCCAGCACACGCGGGAGGTGCTGGAGGCGGCCGGCCTGACGGCGGAAGAGATCGAGAAGGTGCTCTGAGGCGCCGCCGCCCGGCCGACGAAGAATGGGCCGCGCAGGCGAACCGCGCGGCCCAAGGTCGAGGAAGGAGAACGCCCCGAGAGGGCTGACCCATCAGCGCCCGCCGGCCGGTCCGGCGCAATCGCGGGGCGTCCCGCGCCGCGGATCGCTCGAATATCGCCCAGCTTCGAGGCAGGACCGCGCCAGGCTGCCCGCTTTCCCGGCTATCGGGTGCCGTACATGCGGTCGCCGGCGTCGCCCAGGCCCGGCAGGATGTAGCCGTGATCGTTCAGCCGCTCGTCGATGGCGGCGGTCCAGACCTTCACGTCCGCGTGGTGGCCCCGGAACTTCGACAGGCCCTCGGGCGAGGCGAGGAGGCACGCCATCCGGATGTCCCGCGCGCCCGCTTCCAGCAGCCGGTCGACCGCCGCGATGGCCGTGTTGCCGGTGGCCAGCATCGGGTCGATCACGATCACCGTCCGCTCGGCGATGTCGGCGGGCGCCTTGAAGTAGTACTCCACGCAATGCAGCGTCGCGGGGTCGCGGTAGAGGCCGATGTGGGCGACGCGCGCGGCCGGAACCAGCTCCAGCATGCCCTCCAGCATGCCGAGCCCCGAGCGGAGCACGGGGGCGAACACCAGCTTCTTGCCGGCGAGGCTCTTGGCGGTCATCCGCTGCAGCGGCGTCTCGATCTCCACGTCCTCGAGCGGCAGGTCGCGGGTGACCTCGTAGCAGACGAGCGCCGCGATCTCCTTGAGGAGCTGCCGGAAGCTCTTGGTGGACGTGTCCTTCATCCGCATGAGCGTCAGCTTGTGCTGGACCAGCGGATGGTCGACGACCGTGACGCCCTTGGTAAGCCTGGCCATCTGCAGCCCCCCTAGAAAACCGTGCCGTCCGATACGACGGTGATCGGCGGTCCGCCGTCCGCGCGCAGCTGGCGGGCGATCCGCCGGCCCGCCGACCAGGTGCCGCCCTCCAGCACCCGCGCCAGCGGGAACTCCTCGGGCCGCACGCCCAGGCGCCCGCGCACCATCGGCGCGATCCGGTCGAGGAGCGCCACCGTGAGCGAGCGCCAGCCCACCACCAGCGGACTGCCCACCGCGTGGGCCCGCGCCGCATCCCCGGCGTCCGCCAGCTGCAGCACGCCCGTATCCACGAACAGCCCGCCGTTGCGGTACTCGGCGAGGCCGGTCAGGCCGTCGACGTCGGTCACCTCGACGCCCGCCCACTGCAGCGGCTCGATCAGCGAATAGCTCATCCACTGCGACAGCTTGTGCAGCGGCACGTAGCCGTCCACGGCGGGGTGCGTCCAGCAGTCGCCGAGCGGCGTCCCGTCGAGACTGAGTCGCCCCGGCCAGATCGGGCCCAGGCGGTCCAGAAGCACCTCCAGGATGACCGGCGCCGGCAGCCGCCCGCCTTCCGCGCGGCCGGCCATCTCGTCGAACAGCACGGCGGGGCGGCCCACCGCCTCGCCCAGCCGCCGCAACAGCGACGCACGGCCCTCCAGACCCACCATCGGGTTGTCCGCACGCACCTGGAACGCCCGCGCCACGGCCTCCGCGTCCACCCGATCCAGGGCGTCCGCCCGCATCGGATCGGCCGGGTCCGACGACATGGCGCCGGCCTCGAACATCCGCAGCGACGCGATGCCCAGGCCCTCGGAACGCCCGATCTCCACGCCCGTCGCGGCGTCGCGGTATCGCCACGCCGCGCCCGCGCCCGCGTCCAGCAGCACGGACGGGATCACCAGGTCGAAGGCGACGCGGCCCAGCTCGGTGGGATCGGACGGCTTCGCCGCCTCGGCCCACAGGTCGCGCCCCCCGGCGACGAACATCCGCCACCGCGCGTGGAACGGCACGGCCAGGTCCGGGTAGTTCGCCCTCACCGTCTCCGCCGTCAGGTCGGCCGCCGCCTCCAGCCGCGCCAGGTCCACCCGCCACTCGGCCAGCGCGCCCGCCTGGGCCAGGGCCAGCATCTCCTGCGCCCGCTCGCGCACGGCGTGGGCGGACAGCAGGCGGCGCGCTTGCGGAAGAAGGTCGGGCAACTAGAAGGCCTTCAGGTCACGGCCCACGACCTTCTTCAGGTCGTCCTCGCTGGGCGCGCCCTCGGGCGTGAAGTAGCCGGCCGCCTTCTTGGCCTCCATTTCCACGCTCGCGTCCGGCGGCACCAGCTCGTCCGGGATCGGCACGCGCTCGCCGATCTCGATCCCGCCGCCGACGAGCGCGTCGTACTTCATGTTGGACATCGAGACGAAGCGGTCGATCCGGCGGATGCCCAGCCAGTGGATCACGTCGGGCATCAGCTGCTGGAAGCGCGCGTCCTGAACCCCCGCCACGCATTCCGTGCGCTCGAAGTAGGTGGCCGCCTGGTCCCCGCCGGGCTGGCGCTTGCGCGCGTTGTAGACGAGGAACTTCGTCACCTCGCCCAGGGCCCGGCCTTCCTTGCGGTTGTAGACGATCAGGCCCGTGCCGCCCTGCTGCGCCTGGCGCGTCGCCTCCTCGATCTCGTGGGTGAGATAGGGCCGGCAGGTGCAGATGTCGGATCCGAAGACGTCCGAGCCGTTGCACTCGTCGTGCACGCGGCAGGTCAGCGGGACCCTGCGGTCGCCCAGCTTCGTGGCGTCGCCGAAGATGTAGAGGGTGATCCCGCCGATCGGCGGCAGGAACACCTGCATGTCGGGCCGCGTGACCAGTTCGGGGTACATGCCGCCGGTCTGCTCGAAGAGCGTACGGCGCAGGGTCTGCTCATCCACGCCGAAGCGCTGGGCCACCCCCGGCAGATGCCAGACGGGGTCGATCGCCGCCTTGGTCACCGCCACGTCGCCCGTATCGTGCAGCACCTTGCCGTCGGGCTTCAGCCGCCCGGCGCGGATGGCCGCATGGATCTCGGGCAGGTCGATGCGCGCCTTGGTCACCGCGATCGTCGGCCGGATGTCGACCCCCTCGGCGATCTCGGCGGCGAAGTCCTCGGCGATGCGCGCGCCCCAGGGATCGAGCGAGACGATCCGGCCCGGCTCGCTCCACTGCGGATGCGGGCCGACCGGCACGACGGGATGGGTGTTGACGAGCTCGGGGCGGACCATCGGGTCCATGGCCCCCGAGGCGACCGCCAGGGCGCGATAGACCGAGTAGGCGCCGCCGTGCGCGCCGATGGCGTTGCGGTCCGATCCAGCGTTCGCGGTGGCCACCACGGGCCCGCGCTCACGGGCGGTCGCGGCGTCCCAGCGGATGGGGAAGCGGCTCGCCGCCCCCGCACCGGGATGCGAGGTGAGCCGGATATGGGATGTCCTGTTGCCGGACATGGATAGGCAAGCCTCCAGAGTCGAAAAGGCCCCGCGCGGTCTCGCCGGCGCAGGGCCTTTGAGAGCGAACACTGATCCTAGGCTGTGGAATTGGCAAGATTTCCTGAACCGCGGCGCCCTTCCCCACCCCCGCACGCGCACGCTGCAGCCACCCCGGGACTGGACGGGGCAGAGCCGCCCGAAGGGTGACGCCCAAAAAATAGGCGCCGGACGTTTCGGCCCGGCCCGCGGGCGCCCATGGCTGGACAGGCGGCGGCGCCATCCCAGGCTGTCGCGATGATCCAGGGGCCCGCCTCTCTGCCGGACCTTCCCGTCCTCGAGCGCGCGAGGGGCGAGGGCCGCGTCACGGTCGCGAGCGACGGCCGGCGCACCCGGCTCCAGAGGCTCTACCAGGAGGGCTGCGCCAACATCCGCCTTCCGGCCTCGGACGGGGCCGAGGCGGTGCTGATCAACACCGCCGGGGGCCTCACGGGGGGCGACCGGCTGAGCTGGTCCGCGGAGGTCGCGGCGGGCGCGGCCCTCACCTTGACGTCCCAGGCCTGCGAGAAGGTCTACCGGGCCCGCGACGGCGTGGCCGAGGTCGCCGCCAGGCTCGAGGTTCGCGAGCAGGGCCGGCTCGACTGGCTACCGCAGGAGACGATCCTGTTCGACGGCGGGGCGATATCGCGCCGGCTCGAGGCCGATCTGGCGCCCGGCGCGCGCCTGCTGGCGACGGAAGCCGTGGTGCTGGGCCGCTCGGCCATGGGCGAGACGGTCCGGCGCGGCCTGCTGCGGGACCGCTGGCGGGTCCGGCAGGAGGGCCGGCTGATCTTCGCCGACGAACTGCGGCTGGAGGGCGCGGTGGCGGACCTCGCGGCCCGCGCGCCGCTTCTGGACGGTGCGCGGGCCTTCGCCTCGATCCTCGTGGTCGACGGAGAGGCGGGGCGCCTCCTCGCGCCGCTCCGCGCGCTGCTGGGACCGGGCGGCGGCGCGAGCGCCTTCGACGGCAAGCTCTTCGCCCGCTTGGCGGCCCCCGACGGCCTCGCCCTTCGCCGCGTGCTGCTGCCCGCGCTGGAGCTGCTGCGGGACGGCCGCCCCCTGCCCCGCGTGTGGAGGACCTGACGTGAACCTCACCCCGCGCGAGAAGGACAAGCTGCTGGTGGCCATGGCCGCCGAGGTCGCCCGCAAGCGCCTGGCGCGCGGCGTGAAGCTGAACCATCCCGAGGCCGTGGCGCTCATCACCGACTTCGTGGTGGAGGGCGCCCGCGACGGCCGGCCCGTGGCCGACCTCATGGAGGCCGGGGCGCACGTCATCACCCGCGCCCAGTGCATGGCCGGAGTCCCCGAGATGATCCACGACGTCCAGGTCGAGGCCACGTTCCCCGACGGCACGAAGCTCGTGACCGTCCACCACCCGATCCGCTGAAGGAGACCCCGATGCGCTGGAAACTCGTCCTGCTCGCAGCCCTGGCCGGCACGCCGGCCCTGGCCCACGACGGTCATCACGAGACGCTCGCCGCGGCCGAGCAGGCGCGGCACCTGCTGACCCAGCCCGACCACGTCCTGGCGCTGGCGGCGCTGGTCGTCCTGGCGGCGACCGGGGGCTGGGCATGGCGCCGCGCCACGGTCCGCAAGTGATCCCGGGCGAGGTCATCGCGGCGCAGGGCGACATCGAGCTCAACGCCGGCGCGCCCGTCGTGACGTTGCGGGTGGCCAATACCGGCGACCGGCCGATCCAGGTGGGCAGCCACTACCATTTCAGCGAAACCAACCCGGCCCTGCGCTTCGACCGCGCGGCCGCGCGGGGCCTCCGCCTGGACATCGCCGCCGGCACGGCCGTGCGGTTCGAACCCGGTCAGGAGCGCGAGGTCGCGCTGGTCCCGCTCGCGGGCGCCCGCACGGTCTACGGCTTCCGCCAGGACGTGATGGGCCCGCTCTGATGCCCGCCCGGATCGCGCGCGCCGCCTACGCCGACATGTTCGGCCCCACCACCGGGGACCGCGTGCGCCTGGCCGACACCGAGCTCTTCGTCGAGGTCGAGCGCGACTTCACCACCTATGGCGAGGAGGTGAAGTTCGGCGGCGGCAAGGTGATCCGCGACGGCATGGGCCAGTCCCAGGTCACCCGCGCGGCGGGCGCCGTCGACACGGTGATCACCAACGCCCTCATCATCGACCACTGGGGCGTCGTGAAGGCCGACGTGGGCCTGAAGGACGGCCGCATCGCCGCCATCGGCAAGGCCGGCAATCCCGACACCCAGCCGGGCGTGGACATCGTCATCGGCCCGGGCACCGAGATCATCGCCGGCGAGGGCAAGATCCTGACCGCCGGCGCCATGGACGCCCACATCCACTTCATCTGCCCGCAGCAGATCGAGGAGGCGCTGATGAGCGGCGTCACCACCATGCTGGGCGGCGGCACGGGCCCGGCGACCGGGACCAACGCCACCACCTGCACGCCCGGACCCTGGCACCTGGCCCGCATGATCGAGGCCGCCGACGCGTTTCCCATGAACCTGGCCTTCGCGGGCAAGGGCAACGCCAGCCTGCCGGACGCCCTGGTCGAACAGGTGGCGGGCGGCGCCTGCGCGCTGAAGCTGCACGAGGACTGGGGCACGACGCCCGCCGCGATCGACTGCTGCCTGTCGGTCGCCGACGACCACGACATCCAGGTGATGATCCACACCGACACCCTGAACGAGAGCGGGTTCGTCGAGGACACCATCGCCGCGCTGAAAGGCCGGACGATCCACGCCTTCCACACCGAGGGCGCGGGCGGCGGCCACGCGCCCGACATCCTCAAGGTGGCGGGGTTCGCCAACGTCATCCCGTCGTCCACGAACCCGACGCGGCCCTACACGCGCAACACCCTGGCCGAGCACCTCGACATGCTCATGGTCTGCCACCACCTCGACCCGGCGATCCCCGAGGACGTGGCCTTCGCCGAGAGCCGGATCCGCAAGGAGACCATCGCCGCCGAGGACATCCTGCACGACCTGGGCGCGCTCTCGATCATCTCGTCCGACAGCCAGGCCATGGGCCGCGTGGGCGAGGTGCTCATCCGCACCTGGCAGACCGCCGACAAGATGAAGCGCCAGCGGGGTCCGCTCCCCGGCGACGGCCCCGCCGACAACGCCCGGGTCAAGCGCTACATCGCCAAGGTCACCATCAACCCGGCCATCGCCCACGGGCTCTCGGCCCACATCGGCAGCGTCGAGGCGGGCAAGCGCGCCGACCTCGTGCTCTGGAACCCGGCCTTCTTCGGCGTGAAGCCCGACCTGGTGCTGCTGGGCGGGTCGATCGCCGCCGCGCCGATGGGCGACCCCAACGCCTCGATCCCCACGCCGCAGCCGGTGCACTACCGGCCGATGTTCGCGGCCTACGGCCGGAACGTCTCGCGCTCGTCGGTGGTCTTCACGTCGAAGCTGGCGCTCGAGCGGGGTCTGCCCGAGCGGCTGGGGACGTGGAAGGCGATGGTGGCGGTCGAGAACGTGCGCGGCGGCATCGGCAAGGCCGCCATGATCCACAACGCCGCCACCCCGGTCATCGAGGTGGATCCCGAAACCTACGAAGTCCGCGCCGACGGCGAACTCCTCACCTGCGAGCCCGCCGACGTCCTGCCCATGGCCCAGAGGTACTTCCTGTTCTGATGACGACCATGACCCCCATCACCCGCATCGCCCCCGCCGGCGGCTGGGCCGGCTTCGCCGCCGACATGGTGGTGCTCGACTACGACGGCCGCCACCGCCGCCGCGTGGTCCTGACCGGCGTGTCCGGAACCCGCTACCTCCTGGACCTCGCCGAGGCCGCCCATCTGCGCGACGGCGACGGCCTGCTGCTCGCGGAGGGCGGCGTGGTGCAGGTGATCGCCAAGGCCGAACCGCTCCTCGAGGTCCGCGCCGGCACGCCCCAGGGCCTGCTGCGCCTCGCCTGGCACATCGGCAACCGGCACCTCGCGGCGCAGGTGTTCGAGGACCGCATCCTCATCCGTCGCGACCACGTGATCGCACACATGCTCGAGCACCAGGGCGCGCGGATCCGCGAGATCGAGGCGCCGTTCGATCCCGAGGGCGGCGCCTACCACGGCCATCAGCACAGCCACGACCATGCCCACTGAAGCCCGCCTGCTGCGGCTGCTGACCTGGCTGTCGCCGGCCTTTCCGACCGGCGCCTTCGGCTTCTCGCACGGTCTCGAGACCGCCATCCGGGACGGCGCCGTCGACGACACGCGCTCGCTCACCGCCTGGCTCGCCGGCCTGATCGAACACGGCTCCGCGTGGAGCGACGCGGTGCTGCTCAAGGCGGCCTGGACGGCGAGCACGGCCGAGGATCATGCGGCGCTGGACGACGTGGCCGAGCTGGCCGAGGCGCTCTGTCCCTCGCTCGAACGCCGGCGCGAGACGATGGCGCAGGGCGAGGCGTTCCTGACCGCCGTCGCGGCCTGGAGCCCGCCGCCGATCGTGCGGGCCCCCTACCCCGTCGCGCTGGGCGCCGCCGCCGGCGCGGCGGGCCTGCCGCTCGAGCCGGCGCTGTCCGCCTGGCTCCACGCCTTCGCCTCGAACCTGGTCAGCGTCGCCGTGCGCGCCGTGCCGCTGGGCCAGTCCGACGCCTTGCAGGTGATCGCCGCGCTGGAGCCGGTGATCGTGCGCACCGCCAACCGCGCCGCCGCCTCGACCCTGGACGACCTCGGTTCGGCGTCGGTCGTCTCGGACATCGCCTCGATGCGGCACGAAACCCTGGACGGGAGGCTCTTCGGCTCATGAACGGACACGGCCTCAACGGCCCCTTGCGCGTCGGCATCGGCGGCCCCGTCGGATCGGGCAAGACCACCCTCACCGAGAAGCTCTGCAAGGCGATGCGCGACCGCTGGTCCATCGCGGTCGTCACCAACGACATCTACACCCAGGAAGACGCCCTGATCCTGAACCGGCTGCAGGCGCTGCCCGAGGACCGGATCCTGGGCGTGGAGACCGGCGGCTGCCCGCACACCGCGATCCGCGAGGACGCCTCGCTCAACCTGGCCGCCATCGCCGAGATGAACCGCCGCCACCCCGGCCTGGACGTGATCTTCATCGAGAGCGGCGGCGATAACCTCGCCGCCACCTTCAGCCCGGATCTCGCGGACCTCACGCTCTACGTCGTCAGCGTCTGCCAGGGCGAGAAGATACCCCGCAAGGGCGGCCCGGCGATCACGCGCTCGGACCTGCTGATCATCAACAAGACCGACCTCGCCCCGCACGTGGGCGCCGACCTCGCCGTCATGGACCGCGACGCCCGCGCCGCGCGCGGCGAGCGCCCCTACGTCTTCACCGACCTGACGCGGCTGAAGGGGCTGGACGACGTGATCGGCTACCTGGTCGAGGCCGGCGGCCTGCCGGAGAAGCTCGCCGCTTAGCGGGGACGACGTGCGCCGTGGCGGATCGCGACGACCTCCACAAGCTCCGGCGTGACACGGTACCTGAGAAGATAGGGCCACACGATGGTCAACTCCCGAAGCCCCTTGGCGATCGGGCGCCCACGCTCGGGCATCTCGGCCAGGCTATCAGCGACCGACGCCAGCCTTGCCGCCAAGCGCGCGGCTGCGAGAGGGCTGAACTCCGACACATAGTCGCGCACGGCGATGAGATTTGCCTGCGCCTCCGCAGACCAGATCAGTCGCCGCACTTCGGGGGCGGCAGCTCGTCGGGCGTGCCCCACGACAAGAGCCATCGCATCACGGCTTCGTGGCTGATCACCCGCCCGGCTTCGAGGTCCGCGATGCCACGGAGCGTCGACGCCTCGACGGCGGCGTCGTCTTCAATGTCGAAGACGCCGGGCTCTTCCTCAAAGCCATCTTCTTGCTCGCTCATTGCCATTTCCTAGCACGCCCGGAACAGAATGTGAACACCAGACGAAGGCCGAGGCCGCGCGCCAGGCCTACCGCACCACCGTCCCCAGCATCCGCAGCCGGCTGACGCCGCCGTCGGGGAAGATGTTGAGGCGCACGAAGCGGATCGGTCCCAGGTCGGCCAGCTCGTCGCGGAACGTGTGGATGTGGTCGGCCTGCAGCTTCACCTCGGGCAGCAGCAGGGGCCACCCCTCGGCCTGTGCCGCGATCTCCTGCGGCGAGCCGTGGGAGCGGCGCGTGGCCTGGATCGAGCAGCGGTCGGGGTAGTTGCCCTTGAAGTGCGCGGTGTCGACGACGACCTCCTCGATGCGGCCGAAGGCGCCCAGCTCCAGCACCGCCCAGTCGTGCCCCGGCTCGCGGCGGCGCCGCGTCTCCCAGCCGTCCCCCATGTCGACGCCGCGGCCCGGCGCGGTCAGGTTCTCCACGCGCCCGAAGTGCTCGTCGTTGGCGATGATCCCGCGCCCGCCCCAGCCCATGGCGAGCAGATCGATCACCTCGCCGTCGGCCACCTTCGACCAGTCGGGGTCGACGCGGCCCCAGACGCGCAGGCGCGCCACGCCGCCGTCGGGGAAGATGTGCAGCCGCACGTGCGTGGCCGGCCGAGCGTGATCGACCGCGACCCACTGCCGGTCGTTTCCGTTGAGCGCCAGCCGCGGCGTCACCTTGACCCATCCCGCGTCCTCGTCCGGCACGGCCTGGTCCGACACGCACACCTCCAGCTCGGCGCCCGGCGGGTAGTTGCCGGTGAAGTGCCGGGTGTCGATCTCGAAGCCCGCGATGATCCCGGGAACGCCCAGCTTCACCACGCACCAGTCGTGGCCCGGCGTGCGCTTGCGGCGGCTCTCCCAGCCGTCCATCCACTTGCCGTTCTCGTCGTACTTGCCGGGGATGAACACCGGCTCCGTCGGCGAGATCAGGCGGGCCTTGTCGGCGAAGAAGTCGTCGGTGGCGTACACCACCTCCGAGCCCAGCCGCGGCTGGGCCAGGTCGACGAAGCTGCGGCGGATGTCTTCGAACATTCAGGCGCTCTCGAAGAGGTCGGCGAGGCGGAAGCGGGCGATGCGATGGATCTGGGCGATGGCGGTGGCGAACTCCGCTTCCGGATCGTTCGCCAGCCGGGCCTCGAACGCCGCCAGGATCTCCGCCCGGCCCGCGCCCTTCACGGCGTAGATGAAGGGAAAGCCGAAGCGGGCGTCGTAGGCGCCGTTGAGGCGCTGGAAGGCCGCGAACTCCTCCGGGCTGCAGGCGTCCAGTCCCGCGCCCGCCTGCTCGCGCACCGACGCCTCGGCCATCCTCGCGCGGCTGGCCAGCTGCGGATGTGCGCGGATCAGGGCCAGCTTGGCTTCGCGCGGCGCGGCGTCCACCACGGCGGCCATGGCGGCCGCCAGGCCCTCGAGGTCGTCCGGCGGGTTCGGCCACACCCCCTCGGCGACCCAGGGCGAGGCCTCGTAGACCGGCCCGAAGCGCGCGACGAACGCCTCGCGCGACAATGCCGACGGCCGCGTCACGGGGCGACCCTCCCGAACGCCGCGCGGAACACCTCGACCACCCGCGCCCGCGCCGCTTCGGCGGCCGCGCGGTCGAACTCGAACCGCACCTCGCCGCCCTTGCCGTTGTGGGCGTAGGGGTCGTGGACGGTCTTGGACGGCATGTCCCGGTCGAAGGCATGCGTCGCGCCCGGATGGACCACCAGCTCGACATGCGTCCGATCGGCGGGATCGAGGCCCGCCAGGAAGCCTTCGCAGACCTCCGGCGTATCGTAGGCGTCGGCCGCGCCCGCGTGGATCAGCACCGGGGCGCCGGTCAGGCCGCGCAGCTCGTGGCCGGGCGCGCGGTTGTAGCTCCACAGCACCGGATAGAAGGCCGCGTGGGCCGCGAAGCCCAGGCCCGGCTCGGCCAGCGCGTCGGCGTAGCGGCGGGTGGCGGAAAGGACGCTGACCACCCCGCCCCACGAGAAGCCCATGATCGCGATCCGCCGCGGGTCCACCTCGGGCTGGCGCGCCAGGAACGACAGCGCCGCGAAGGCGTCCGGCAGGGTCTCGGGCACGGTCTTCGGCCGCCCCGGCGCGCCGCGCACGGTCCCGCGCGCCGACCACATGTCGAGCTCCAGGGTCGCGAACCCCGCCGCCTGCAGCGCCTGGGCGTGGAAGCGCCCGCGCGCGTCGACGCCGTCCGAGCCGTGGCAGATGACCACCGCCGGAACCCGCGCCGGCGGCGTGGCGCCGTCGCCCAGCGGCGCGTCCAGGCGCCCCGCGACGGTCAGCGGCGGGTCGGCGCGGGTCTCGAAGGCGACGTAGCAGGTCCGGAAATCCATGCGCCTATCCTGCGTACGGATGGACCTCGCGCCAATGGCGCGCGATCTCGATCCGGCGGGCGAACCAGACGTCCGGATGGTCCAGCGCGTACCGGAGGAACCGCTCCAGCCCCGCCATCTTGCCCGGCCGCCCGACGATGCGGGCGTGCAGCCCGACGCTCATCATCTTCGGGCGCTCGGCGCCTTCCGCATAGAGCACGTCGAACGCGTCCTTGAGGTACGAGAAGAACTGCTCGCCGGTGTTCAGCCCCGCGCCGGAAAAGCGCATGTCGTTGGCTTCCAGCGTGTACGGCACGATCAGGTGCGGCCGCGGCCCGACCCTCGTCCAGAACGGAAGATCGTCGGAATAGTCGTCGGCGTCGTAGAGGAACCCGCCGTCCTCGGCGACGAGCCTGCGGGTGTTGGGGCTGGTCCGGCCGGTGTACCAGCCCAGCGGCCGCTCGCCCGTCAGCCGCCGGTGGATCTCGATGGCCCGGGCCATGTGCTCGCGCTCGACGGCCTCGTCGACATCCTGGTAGCTGATCCAGCGCCATCCATGGCTGGCGATCTCGTGGCCGGCTTCCAGCATGGCCTCGACGACGGCGGGGTTGCGCTCCATGGCCATGGCGACCCCGAACACGGTGACCGGGACGCCGTATCGCTCGAACAGGCGCAGCAGCCGCCACACTCCGGCCCGGCTGCCGTATTCGTAGATCTGCTCCATGCTCATGTGGCGCGCGCCCGGGACGGGCGCGGGGTTGATCATGTCGGACAGGAAGGTCTCGGCGCCCGCATCGCCATGCAGCACCGAATTCTCGGCCCCCTCCTCGTAGTTCAGCACGAGCTGGACGGCGATCCGCGCTCCGCCGGGCCACTTCGCGTGCGGCGGGTCCTTCCCGTAGCCGATGAGGTCGCGCGGATAGGACGTCTCGGGCATGGATGACCGCTTAGCAGGCTTCACCGGGCGTGCAGCCTCGCAATCCCGCGGCGCAGTTGCAATTCGCCGCCCGTGCGCGGATTCTGGACGGCCGACCACGGAACCCAAATGAGCGGCCTGACCACCCACGTCCTGGACACTATGCACGGGCGGCCCGCCGCCGGAATGTCCCTTCGCCTCCTGCGCGGCGACAGAGTGCTGGCGGACGCGGTGACCAATCTGGACGGCCGGCTCGACGGTCCGCTGCTTGCCGGACCCGACCTGGAGCCGGGCGGCTATCGTCTCGAGTTCCGCGTGGGCGAGTATTTCCGCGATATGGGCGCGCCGCTGTCCGAGCCCTCGTTCCTCGAGACGGTGGTCATCGACTTCAATGTCACCGAGGCCGGCGGGCACTATCATGTCCCGCTGCTGGTGAGCCCCTTCGCCTACTCCACCTACCGGGGCAGCTAGGATGGCGCGGCCGATCCGCTTCCTGCTCGACGGCGCCGTGCACGAGCTCCCGGCCGACACGGACCCCACGCTCACCGTCCTGAATTTGCTGCGCTATCACCTGCGCCGGACCGGCACGAAGGAGGGCTGCGCCGAGGGGGACTGCGGCGCCTGCACCGTGGTCCTGGGCGAGTTGGAGGACGGCCGGGTCCGCTTCCGCGCCGTGAACGCCTGCATCCTCTTCGCCCCGATGCTGGACGGCCGGGCGCTCTTCACCGTGGAAAGCCTCGGGCGCGAGGGCTCGCTGCATCCGGTGCAACAGGCCATGGTCGACGCGCACGCCAGCCAGTGCGGCTTCTGCACGCCCGGGTTCGTGATGAGCCTGTACGCCCTGCAGCGCGAGGGCGCGCCCGCCGACACCCCGTCCCTGAAGGACGCCCTGGCGGGAAACCTCTGCCGCTGCACCGGCTACGGACCGATCCTGGCGGCCGGTCAGGCCATGGGGCGGACGCCCGAGCCGGACATCTCGGACGCCCTCGCCGCGATCCGGCCGGCCGAGAGCCTCGCGCTGGAGCACGGGGCCCGCCGCTTCTTCGCGCCACGCTCGGCGGACGAACTGGCGGCGGTGCTGGAGGCGAACCCGGACGCCACGGTTCTCGCCGGCGGCACGGACGTGGGCCTGTGGGTCACCAAGCAGCGGCGCGTCCTGCCCACCCTGGTTTCGCTGAACGAGTGCGCCGACCTGAAGCGGATCGAGGACTTGGGCGATGCGATCCGGATCGGCGCGGCGGCGCGCTACGCCGAGGCCCACGCCGCGCTGGCGTCGCTTCACCCGGCGTTCGACGGCCTGTTGCGCCGCCTGGGGGGCCTGCAGGTCCGCAACCTCGGGACCGTCTGCGGCAACATCGCCAACGGCTCGCCGATCGGCGACATGCCGCCCGCCCTGATCGCGGCCGGCGCGACGCTCGCCCTGCGCCGGGGGTCGGCGCGGCGCGAACTGCCGCTGGAGGCCTACTTCCTCGACTACGGCCGGCAGGACCGGCGCCCCGGCGAGTTCGTGGAGGCGGTCACGGTCCCGAAGCCGCCGCCGGGCCGGATCGTCCATATCGCCAAGCTTTCCAAGCGCTTCGACCAGGACATTTCCGCGGTATGCCTGGGTCTCTCGGTGGGCCTGCAGTCCGGTCAGGTCACCGACGCGCGGATCGCCTTCGGCGGCATGGCCGCGACGCCGAAGCGCGCGCCACAGGCCGAGGCCGCTCTCGCCGGCCGGGCCTGGACGGCCGCGACGGTCGAGGCCGCCGCCGAGGCCCTCGCGAACGACTTCACGCCCATCACCGACATGCGCGCCTCGGCCGGCTACCGCCTGGAAGCCGCCCGCAACCTGCTGCGGCGCGCGTTCGTCGAGGCGGCCGGCAGTGATCGCCTCCAGGACCTGGAGGCCGTTTCCGCGTGAGGGGCTCTCGCCACAACGGGCCGCCGACGTCGTTCCCTGGAGGCGGCGATGGCTGACTCCGGCGTCGCCCGCCCCAGCCCGGTGCTGCACGCGCCGATCGGCCACGACAGCGCCCCCCGCCATGTCTCCGGCGAGGCGCTCTACATCGACGACATTCCCGAGCCGCCCGGCCTGCTCCACCTGGCCGTCGGGCAGAGCGCGCGGGCCCATGCGCGCGTGACCCGGCTCGACCTGTCGGCCGTCCGCGCCGCGCCCGGGGTCGTGGCGGTGCTGACCCCGGCGGACGTCCCGGGGAAGAACGACATAAGCCCCTTCGCCGGCGACGATCCCCTCTTCGCCGAGGGCGAAGTGAAGTTCGTCGGCCAGGCCCTGTTCTGCGTCGCCGCCGAAACGCTTCCGAAGGCGCGGGCGGCCGCAGCCCTCGCCGTCGTCGACTACGAGGATCTCCCCGCGTGGCTCACGGCCGACGCCGCGGTGGCGGCCGGATCGCTGATCGAGCCCACCCAGACCATGCGCCTGGGCGACGCCGCGGCCGCCCTCGCGGCTTCACCGCACGTCCTTTCGGGTCGTCTGCAGGTGGGCGGGCAGGAGCACTTCTACCTCGAAGGCCAGGTCGCCCTGGTCAGCCCGGGCGAGGGTGCGGACCTGCACGTGTGGACCTCGACCCAGCATCCGACCGAGACCCAGCACATCCTGGCCCGCGTGCTGGGCTGCCCCGATGCGGCGATCACCGTCGAGGTGCGGCGGATGGGCGGCGCCTTCGGCGGCAAGGAGACCCAGTCGGTCCAGTGGGCGGCCATGGCGGCGCTGGCGGCCCGCGTCACCCGTCGTCCCGCGAAGATCCGCCTCGACCGCGACGACGACATGGTCATGACCGGCAAGCGCCACGACTTCGAGATCGACTGGTCGGTGGGCTTCGACGGGCAAGGCCGCCTGCAGGGCGCCCGGTTCGAGTTCGCCTCGCGCTGCGGGTTCTCGGCCGACCTGTCGCACGCGATCAACGACCGGGCGATGTTCCATGCCGACAACGCCTACGCCCTGCCCGCCGCCGAGATCGTCTCGCATCGCGCCCGCACGCACACGGTGTCGAACACCGCCTTCCGCGGCTTCGGCGGCCCGCAGGGGATGATGGCCATCGAACGCGCCCTGGACGCGGTGGCGCTTTCGCTGGGCCAGGACCCGCTGGATGTGCGCCTCGCCAACCTTTATGGCGTGGCCGGCGACCTGACGCCCTACGGCCAGACCGTCACGGACGCCGTGATCGACCCGATCATGCGCGAACTCGCCGAGTCGTGCGGCTACCGCGCACGCCGCGCGGCGGTCAGGGCCTGGAACGCCGGCCATCCGCACCTGAAGCGGGGCCTCGCGCTGACGCCGGTGAAGTTCGGCATCTCGTTCACCACCACCCACCTGAACCAGGCCGGCGCCCTGGTCCACGTCTACACCGACGGCTCGATCCACCTGAACCACGGCGGGACCGAGATGGGCCAGGGGCTGAACATCAAGGTCGCCCAGGTGGTCGCCGACGCCTTCCAGGTCCCTCTCGCGTCGGTGCGCATCACCTCGACGCGGACCGACAAGGTGCCGAACACCTCGGCCACAGCCGCCTCTTCGGGCAGCGACCTCAACGGCATGGCGGCGCTCGACGCCTGCGAGCAGATCAAGGCGCGCCTGTCCGGCTGGGCGCGCTCGAACTTCGGCCACGACCCGGTCTTCACGCCCGACGGCGTTCAGGTCGGCCGCGAACTGCTCTCGTTCCGCGACTTCGTGAACCAGGCCTACGTGGCCCGCATCTCGCTCTCGGCGGCCGGGTACTACCGGACCCCGGACATCCGCTACGACCGCGTCAACCACAAGGGCCGGCCGTTCTACTACTTCGCCTACGGCGCCGCCTGCTCCGAGGTCGCGATCGACACCCTGACAGGCGAGAACCGGGTGACCCGCGTGGACATCCTCCACGACGTGGGCCGGTCCTTGAACCCGGCCATTGACCTCGGCCAGATCGAGGGCGGCTTCGTGCAGGGCATGGGCTGGCTCACGACCGAGGAGCTGGTGTTCGACGGCGCCGGGCGGCTCCGCACCCATGCGCCGTCCACCTACAAGATCCCGACCGCCAGCGACCGGCCCGACGCGTTCAACATCGCCATCTGGTCCGGCGGGGAGAACCGCGAACCGACGATCCATCGCTCGAAGGCCGTGGGCGAGCCGCCGCTGATGCTGGCGATCTCGGTCTTCTCGGCGCTGACCGACGCCGTCGCCAGCGTGGGCGGCCACCGCGTCATGCCCGACCTCGATGCGCCCGCCACGCCCGAGCGCATCCTGGCCGCCGTCGACGATGTCCGGAGGCGCGCCGGTGGCTGAGTGGATCCGCGGCGCGCTCGCCGCCGTCCGGCGCGGCGAGCCGCTCGCCATGGTCACCATCGTCGGCGCGCAGGGCTCGACGCCGCGGGAGACGTTCGCGCGGATGCTGGTCTGGCCCGACCGGTTCACCGGCACGATCGGCGGCGGCTCGCTGGAGCGGCAGGGGCTGGAGCAGGGACGCCGCCTGCTGGCCCAGGACGCCCGCCGTCACGCGCTCCAGGACTATCCCCTGGGCCCGATGCTGGGCCAGTGCTGCGGTGGCCACGTTCGGCTGCTGATCGAGCGGCTGGATGCCGAATGCCTGGGCTGGCTGGAGCCGGCGGCGGCGCGCGCCACGCCGTTTGCCTTGACCGCACGCTTTGCGGACGGCGCGATGCAGCGCACGGTCGAGCCTGCGGCGGTCCCCTCGGACAGTCCGCGCACGCCGATCCCGGAGGTCCGCACCATTTCCGAAGCCATCCGCCCCAGGCTCCCCCGTCTCGTGATCTTCGGCGCAGGGCACGTCGGCCAGGCTGTGGCGCGGGCGTTCGCGCCCCTGCCCTTTCACCTGGATTGGCTGGCCAGCCGCGAGGACCTTCGGCCCGAAGCCGGCGGCACGCAGGCCGTGATCCTGTCCGAGGACGAGCTGGAGGCGGCCGTCGAGGCCGCGCCGCCGGACACGCTGTTCGCCATCTTCACCCACAGCCACGAGCTGGACTACCGGCTCGTCCGCGCGGCGCTGCGCAACGGGCGGTTCCGCTACCTGGGCCTCATCGGCTCGGCCACCAAGCGGGCGCGGTTCGAGAGCCGGCTGCGGGCCGACGGCTTCGGCGACGGCGACCTCGCCCGCCTCACCTCGCCCATCGGCATCCCGACGCTGAAGAGCAAGGCGCCCGAGGTGATCGCCGTCAGCGTCGCGGCCCAGTTGCTGCAACTGGTGGAGGAGCCGGCGCCGTGATGGCCGAGCTCGAGGCCTGGGCAAATCTCGCGATCCGCTGGCTGCACCTGACGGCCGGCATCGCCTGGATCGGATCGTCGTTCTATTTCATGTGGTTGGACAGCCACCTGAAGAAGCCCGACGACGCGCCGGAAGGCATCGCGGGCGAGCTCTGGAGCGTCCACTCCGGGGGCTTCTACCGCCAGATGAAGTTCATGGTGGCGCCGGCCGGCATGCCCGAGGAGCTGCACTGGTTCAAATGGGAGGCCTACACCACCTGGATCTCGGGCTTCCTGCTGCTCGGCCTGATGTTCTACGTGGGGGCGGACCTCAACCTCATCGACCGCACCAAGGCCGACCTCGCGACCTGGCAGGCCGTGAGTCTCGGACTGGCCAGCCTCGTCGTGGGCTGGCTGGCCTACGATGCCCTCTGCCGCTCTCCGATCGGGCAGGACCTTCGTCTTTTCAGTATCTTGTGGTTCCTTCTTCTGACGGCTGCGGCCTACGGCCTGACCCGCGTGTTCGCCGACCGCGGCGGCTTCATGCACGTGGGCGCGATCATCGGCACCGTCATGGCCGCCAACGTCTTCATGGTCATCATTCCGAACCAGCGGAAGGTTGTGGCCCAGGTCCTCGCCGGCGAGACCCCCGATCCGGCGCTGGGCAAGCAGGCCAAGCAGCGCAGCGTCCACAACAACTACATGACCCTGCCGGTGCTGTTCATCATGATCAGCAACCACTATCCGATGATCTACGCCGCGCCGCTGAACTGGCTCTGGCTCGCGGGGCTCGGGATCGCCGGATGGGCCATCCGCCACTTCTTCAACCGCAAGAACGCCGGGCACGTCGAGCCGCAGTGGCTGGCCTACGGCGCGCTCGCCTTCGTCACCGTCGCCGTCCTCAACGCCAGCGCGCGGCCACAGCCGGCGCAGGCCGTGGCCGTTCCCGCGTACGCCGAGGTGCGCGCCATCGTCGACCGCCACTGCATCGCCTGCCACGCCGCGGCGCCCACCCACCGCGGCGTGCCGGTGGCGCCCAACGGCGCCATGTTCGACACCGCCGAGGGCCTGCAGAAGCACGCCCAGCGCATCTACGAGCGCGCGGTCGCCACCACCTCCATGCCGCAGGGCAACGAGACCGGCATGACGGCCGACGAGCGCGCTCGGCTGGGCGCCTGGATCAAGGCGGGCGCCAAGCTGTGAGGGCCGCGCGTGCGTAGCCTCGCCCCGGAGCCGCTGACCGCCGACGCCTTCGCGCCGTTCGGCGACGTGATCGAGGCGACCGATGCGGCCGAGGCGATGCCCATCAACTACGGCTGGACCACGCGCTTCAACGCCCTCGCCGACGTGGCGGTCGGCGACGGCCGCGCAATCATCAGCATCTTCCGCAGCAAGCCCCTGACGCCGCCGGTGCTGAAGGTGTTCGAACGCCACCCGCTGGGCAGCCAGGCCTTCATGCCGCTCTCGGGGCGCCCGTTCCTGGTGGCCGTGGCCCCGTCGGGCGACTTCGATCCGGCGCGCGTGCGCCTGTTCCGCGCGGCGGCGACGCAGGGCGTGAACTACGCCCGCGGGACCTGGCACCACTTCCTGCTGGCCCTCGAGGCCGAGAGCGACTTCCTGGTCGTCGACCGCGAGGGCCCCGGCGACAACCTCGACGAGGTCGAGCTCGCCCCCGCCGACTGGATCGGCGTCGCCCCATGAGCCGCCGGGCGTTCCGCGCCGCGCTTGCGCACATGCTGGACGACCCCTCGCGGACGCCCATCGCCGAGGCCCTGGCGCACCACCCCGACGGCCTGTTGGTGGTGGAGGACGGCCACGTGGCGGCCTTCGGCGCCTTCGACGACCTCGCCCCGACCCTTCCCGCCGACATCCCGCTCACCCACCTGCCGGGCTGCCTGATCACGCCCGGCTTCGTCGACGCTCACGTCCACTATCCGCAGGTCGACGTCATTGCGGCGTGGGGGACCCAGCTGCTCGACTGGCTGGAGACCCATACCTTCCCGGCCGAGCAGGCCTTCGCCGACCGCGCCCACGCCGACGCGGTGGCGCAGGTCTTCCTCGATCAGCTCCTGGCCAGCGGGACCACCTCGGCGCTGGCCTTCTGCACCGTCCACAAGGTGTCGGCCGAGGCGCTGTTCGAAGCGGCGCTGTCGCGCAACATGCGGCTCATCGCGGGCAAGGTGCTGATGGACCGCCATGCGCCGGCGGGCCTCACCGACACCGTCGAAACGGGCCGCGCCGACACCGAGGCCCTGATCCGCGCCTGGCACGGTCGGGGCCGCCTGGGCTACGCCGTCACCCCGCGGTTCGCGGTGACCTCCAGCGACGCCCAGCTCGCCATGGCCGGCGAAGTGGCCGCGGCGCACCCCGACGTGCTCGTGCACACGCACTTGCTGGAGAACACCCAGGAGATCGCGCGGGTGGCCGAGCTGTTCCCGGCGGCCCGCGACTACCTCGACGTCTACGAGCGGTTCGGCCTGGTCGGGCCCCGCTCGGTGTTCGCCCACTGCGTCCATGCCTCGGACGAGGTGTTCGGCCGGCTCGCCAACGCGGGCGCCGCGGTGGCCTTCTGCCCCTCGTCCAACCTGATGCTGGGCAGCGGCCTCTTCCCGCTGCGCCGCGCCTGCGGCTGCGGCGTGACCACGGCCCTCGGCAGCGACGTCGGCGGCGGAGCCTCGTTCTCGTTGCTGCAGATGATGGGCGAGGCCTACAAGGTGGGCCAGCTGCAGGGCGACAACCTGGACCCGCTTCACGCCTTCTACCTGGCGACACTGGCCGGCGCGCGGGCGCTGCACATCGACGACAGGGTCGGCAATCTCGCCCCGGGGAAGGAGGCCGACTTCGTGGTCATCGACCTCGCCGCCACGCCCCTCCTCGCCCGCCGCGCCGCCCGCGCGCGGTCGCTCGCCGAGACGCTGTTCATGCTGTCGATTCTGGCAGACGACCGCGCCATCGCGCGCACCTACCTGATGGGCGAGCTCGCCCACGCCCGCCCGGCCGCCTGAGGGCTTGCCGCCGTCGCCGCGCGGGGCGACGAATGCGGTCGGTCCGGGGGAGTCCTGATGTTTCGCGTGCTTGCGCTGATCGCCGCCCTGCTGGCCCCTGCGGCGGCGCAGGCGGCGGCGATCCCGATCAAGGTGGTGGTCGTCACGGCCTTCGAGCTCGGCGCCGACACGGGCGATGCGGCGGGCGAGCTCCAGCTCTGGATCGAGCGCTATCCCGCGACCGAGGCGATCCGCATCCCCGGCGTCCCGCGGCCCGCCCGGATCACGAAGGACGGCGTCCTGGTGATCAACACGGGCATGTTCGGCCGCGCCCGGACGTCGCTGGCCGCCGTCATCTCGGATCCCCGCTTCGACCTCACCCGCGCCTACTGGCTCATGGCGGGCATCGCCGGCGTCGATCCGCGGACGGGCTCGATCGGCAGCGCCGCCTGGTCCGACTGGGTGGTCGACGCCGATCCGCTCTACGAGATCGACGACCGCGAGATCATCGCCGGCTGGCCCTGGGGCCTGTACGCGCCCAACGCCAGGGACCCCGGCGAGAAGGGCGACGGCGCCGACGCCAGTGGAATGGCCTGGCGGCTCGATCCTGGGCTGACCCGTTGGGCCTACCAGCTCACGCGCAACGTCGAGCTGCCCGACAATCCGAAGCTCGCCGCCGACCGAGCCGGCTATCGCGAGGAGCCCGCGGCCCAGCGGCCGCCGCACGTCTTCGTGGGCGGCAGCCTGGGCACGGTCCGCTTCTGGCATGGCGAACTGCGGACGCGCTGGGCCCGCGACTGGGTGCGGCTGCAGACCGACGGCCAGGGCGTCTTCGCCATGACCGACGGCGAGGACCAGGCGGTGCTCGACACGCTTGGCCTCTACGCCCGCGACGGGCGGGTCGATCCGCGCCGGGTGCTGATCCTGCGCGCCGCCAGCAACTATTCCCGCCCGCCCGCCGGCAAGCCGAACCGCATCGTCTTCGCCGACGGCGGGCTCGAGGCCGGGGTCGAGGCCGCCTACCGCGTCGGGGCGCCGGTGGTGCGCGCGCTCGTGGCCGGCTGGGACCGCTACGCAGACACCCTGCCCGACGGAGCGCGGCCGTGAGCTTTCTCGAGACGACCTTCCGCCTGCGCGAGAACGGCACGACGGTCCGCACCGAGGCCCTGGCGGGGGCCACGACCTTCCTGACGATGGCCTACATCGTGCTGGTGAACCCGGCGATCCTGTCGACCACCGGGATGCCGGCGGCCGGCGTGGCGGCCGCCACCTGCCTGGCGGCGGGGATCGGCTGCCTGCTGATGGGCTTCCTCGCCAACTATCCGATCGCGCTCGCGCCGGGCATGGGGCTGAACGCCTACTTCGCCTTCACGGTCGTGGGGGCCATGGGCGTGCCGTGGCAGACGGCGCTGGGCCTGGTCTTCGTGTCGGGCGTCCTCTTCTTCCTGCTCACGATCGCCGGGGTGCGACAGCTGATCGTCAGCGCCATCCCGCGGGCGCTGTTCTCGGCCATCGCGGCCGGCATCGGCCTCTTCATCGCCTTCATCGGCCTGCGCGGGGCCGGCCTGGTGGTCGCCAACCCCGCGACGCTCGTGACCCTCGGCGACGTGCATTCGCCGACGGTGCTGCTGGCGCTCCTGGGCCTCGCCATCCTGGCCATCCTGATGGCGCTCAAGGTGCGTGGGGCGATCTTCATCGGTGTCGTCGCCACCGCCGCGCTCGGGTGGGCCCTGGGCCTCGCGGAATGGAAGCCGGCTCCCTACTCGGTCGAGGCCATGACCGGCACGGCGCTCCAGCTCGACATCCCAGGCGCGCTCGGGATCGGCGGCGGCACGCTGGGCCTGGCGCTGCTGGAGATCCTGTTCGTCTTCCTCTTCGTCGACCTGTTCGACAACGTCGGCACCCTGGTCGCCGTCTCGAAGAAGGCCGGGCTGGTGCGGCCGGACGGCACGATCCCGCGCCTCAACCGGATCCTGTTCGCCGACGCCGGCGCGACGGTCGTGGGTTCGCTGGCCGGCACCTCGACGGTGGTCAGCTACATCGAGAGCGCCTCGGGAGTCTCCGCGGGCGGCCGCACCGGCCTCACGGCGGTGATCGTGGGCCTGCTGTTCCTCGCCACCCTGTTCGTCGCGCCCTGGGCCGGCGTGATCCCCGCCGCGGCGACGGCGCCGGCCCTGATCCTGGTCGGGAGCATGATGATGGGGGCCCTCACCGAGATCGATTGGGACGATCCCGTGGTCGCGATCCCCGCGTTCCTGACGCTGATCTCGATACCGCTGACCTTCTCCATCGCCAACGGCCTCGCCTTCGGCGTCATCGCCTATGCCGTCCTGAAGCTCGCCACGCGTCGCATCGCCCGCGCCGACTGGCTGCTCTTCGCCCTGGCCGCCCTGTTCGTCGCCCGCTTCGTCTACATGGCGGCGGAGGCCTGATCGGCGGCTGGGATCCCGGCTTCTCCGGGCGAACCCTGGCCGATCGGCCCCCGCGACCTTAGAACCGGGCCTCGAATTCACGCAGCAGGCGTTCGTGCCGCCACTGCTCGCGGGCCTTCTCGCTGCCGGCGACGAAGGCCGCGCAGGCGCCCTTCGGCTCGGCGGCGCCCAGCTGCCCCGCGCAGGCCGCCACCGGCCGCCGATAGCCGTTGGGATCCAGCCACAGGCCCTCCCCCGGCAGGAAGCTGAAGGCGATGGCGTTGCGGGCCGCCGTCTTCAGGTCCGCGTAGGTCGCGCCATTGCGCACCGCGGCGACGTAGTCGCCCGAGAGCTCGGTGCGGGTGATGCCGGAGTCGTCGGTCGAGAGCGCCACCGGGACGCCCTTCTTCCGCAGCCACGCATAGGGATGGTCCGCAGGGTCGACCTCGAGGATCACCTGGTTCGACAGGATCTGCACTTCCACCAGAACGCCCCGGCGGGCCATCTCCGCGGCGGTGGCGTCGGCGTCCGTCTCCTGCGGCAGCGCCACGCCGTGGCCGATGCGGCGGGCTCCCGCCACGAACACCGCGTCGCGCACCCGATGGCTCTGCGACTTGGGCGTGACCAGCTTCAGGGTGACCTCGCCGGCGTGCAGCGCCACGGGCGTCCGGCGGCCCTGGTCCGTCAGCTCGGCCACGATCCGCATGTGGGTGTCGTAGTAGCGGGTGGCGTCGAAGCTGTCCTCGGGCGCCACCAGTTGCAGGCCGACGAACCGGTTGTCGGCGGCGATCGTGGCGACGCCCAGCTGGAGCTGCGCCATGGTCTGCACGGGCGGACCTTCGCGCATCGCCTGGAACAGGAAGCGGACCGTCACCTGGCAGCCCGGCCTCGCCTGGGGGGTGTCGCACTTCATGACCTCGCGGGCGCGGTTCAGCACCCGGTCGGCGTCGGCGCGGGCGGCGGGAACCAGGCTTTCAAGGCCGGCCGCCGACAGCGCCGCCTTCGTCGCCGCGGGATCGCCCTTCCAGCCCACGCGGGCGCCCACCGCGCGCGAGGCGACGAACTGCGGCGTGAACATCAGCTCGGCGTAGAAGGTGTTCTGGCGCGCCAGCCCCTCCAGGGTCTCGGCCAGGCCGTCGCCCGCGCGCAGCGGACTCATGCCCCGACGGCCAAAGGCGGTGAAGAACTGGTCGTGGCCTGAACGCCCCCGGAACCCCGGGGCGCGCGTGGTGAGGCTGTCGATCAGCGCCGAGCGCAAGGCCTCGTTGCCCTGGTAGTCCGCCGCGGGACGCAGGTTCTCGCCGGCGCAGGTCGGACGGATCGCTAGTTCGACGGCGTCGACGCACAGGCCGTCCTCGACGGCCCACGCCAGCAGGTCCTCGGCCGGGATGCCGCCGCCCAGGTGGTTGTGCAGCTCGCCGCCCTTGGGGAAGGACCGGAGAAAGGCCGAGAGCTCGGCGGCCCCCATGTTCGAGAGGTCGGGCGGCGCGGCGGTCGCGGGAGCGGCGACGGCGAGGGCCAAGGCCAGGCTGGCAAGGAATCGTCCCATGGCGGAAGCCCGCCGCACGCCGGCCGCGCGGTCAAGCTCCCGCTGGCGCGGCGCGGCGGATTGCGGTCCTCTGGGCCCATGACGACCGCCGCCGAGATGATCCAGCGCCTGGACCTCAAGCCGCACCCGGAAGGCGGCTGGTATCGCGAGACCTGGCGCGCCGAGGCCTGCGCCGACGCCGACGGCCGGGTGGCGGCCACGGCGATCCTGTTCCTGCTGGCGCCGGGCGAGCGGTCGCACTGGCACCGCGTGGACGCCGAGGAGCTGTGGATCCACCAGGGCGGCGCGCCGATCCGGCTCTCCACGGCCAGGGACGCCTCGGTCGCCACGGTGGCCCTGGGCACGGGGCCCGGCGAGGTCCCCCAGCATCTCGTCCGCAAGGACGAGTGGCAGTCGGCCGCGGCGACGGACGGCTGGGGCCTCGTCGCCTGCATCGTCTCGCCGGGGTTCCGCTTCGAGGGTTTCGACCTCGCGCCGCCGGGATGGAGTCCGGGCTGAGGTCAGCCGCCGGCCAACCGGCCCTCGAACACGAACTCGGCGAAGTCCTTGCGGCCGCTGGGGACCTCGCGCGCCCGGTAGGCCTCGTCGAGGATCGCGGGGTCGCCCAGGCGGCCGATCGCGATCGCGGCATGCACCTCGTAGTCCTCCGGGCTGACGCCCAGGACCGCGTAGGACCGCGCCACGTCGAACCCGGCCATGCCGTGGGTGACCCAGCCCATCCTGGCGGCCTGCAGCGCGAGGTTGGACCAGGCCGCGCCCGTGTCGAACGCGTGGGTGCGCACGGGCGCCGGCGGCTGCCCCGGCGTCCTGCGGAAGCGGTCGGAGAGCACGTAGACCAGCGCCGACGCCCGCTGGGCCCAGGACTGGTTGAACGGGACCAGGAGCCCGAAGAGGTCGTCCCAGGCCGGCGTGTCCCGGTGGGCGTAGACGAACCGCCAGGGCTGGCCGTTGAACGCCGAGGGCGCCCAGCGCGCCGCCTCGAACAGGCTCATCAGGGCCTCGTGCGGCATGGGTTCGCCGGTGAGCGCCCGGGGCGACCAGCGCTGGAGGAAGATCGGGTCGACGTCGTGTTCGGCCGTGCGGCCGTTGGCGGTGACGGTCACGGACCTAGCGCTTTCCGATGTGGGCGATGGTGGCGATCTCGACCAGGAAGTCGGGTCGGACAAGTCCGCACTGGATGCAGAACCGGGCCGGCTTCTCGCCCGGGAAATACTCCGCATAGACCTTGTTCATGGCGGCGTAGTCGGCCCAGTCCTTGAGGAAGA
Organism: Phenylobacterium sp. T106; assembly: GCF_057219735.1. Taxonomy (NCBI): domain Bacteria; kingdom Pseudomonadati; phylum Pseudomonadota; class Alphaproteobacteria; order Caulobacterales; family Caulobacteraceae; genus Phenylobacterium; species Phenylobacterium sp. T106. The sequence continues at coordinate 903,996 of NZ_JBXVWA010000001.1, forward strand.
TGTGGTTCATCGTCACGTCGTCCATCGTGCCGCCGGCGGTCTCGATCACCGACTTGATGGTCTCGAGGACCTGCCGCGTCTGGCCGGCCGCGTCGCCGACGTGGGCCACGTTGTTGTCCTTGTCGAAGGCCAGCGTCCCCGAGACGTAGACCACGCCGTCGGCCAGCGTGCCCGGCGAGAACGGCGCGATGGGGGTCTGGGTCCCCGGCGGGGTGATCACGGTCTTGGGCATCAGCGCTCCTGGTTGGCTGGCGGGGCCTGGGCGACGGCGCCGCAGAAATCGGCCGTGCGGGTGACCCACCCGAAAAACTTCTCGACGTTGTAGACCGTCGCTTCCTGCAGGAAGGCGGGGCCGGCCTGGTGGGTGGCGTCCTCGATCAGCACGCCGAAGTATTCGCGGTGGAAGCCGTCGCGCAGGGTGCTCTCGACGCAGACGTTCGTGGCGATGCCGCAGAAGGCGAGGTTGCGGATTCCGCGCGCCCGCAGCGTCGAGTCGAGCGCGGTGTTGTAGAAGGCCGAGTAGCGCGGCTTCTGGATCACGATGTCGCCCCGCTCGGGCTTCAGCCGGTCGACCAGCGCGAAATCCCAGCCGCCCTTGGCCAGCAGCTTGCCCTCGAGATAGGGCCGCTCGCGCATGGTCTTGAGCGCGTTCGACTTCCACCAGTTCGGCGAGCCCTCGCCGCCGGCCTCGACATAGGCGGGATCCCAGCCGTTTTGGAAGAACACCACCTGCACGCCCGCCCGCCTCGCGGTCTCGACCAGCACCGCGATCTTCTCGATCACCGCGGCGGCGCCCTCGATGTCGAAGCCGGCGAGGTCGAGGTAGCCCCTCGGGCTGGCGTAGGCGTTCTGCATGTCGACCACCAGCAGGGCCGTCGCCCGTGGATCGATCGGCAGGTTCTCGGGCCGCGCCGGCAGCGTCACCGCCCCGGCGAGCGGCAGGGTCGGCCTAGGCGGCGACATGGGCGCGGCTCTTCATCAGGGGCTGGATGCGGGTCCCGAAGGCTTCGACGCCCGCCACGAAGTCGTCGAAGGTCAGGAGCACGCCCGCGGTGCCGGGCACGGCGGCCACCTCGTCCAGCATGGCGGCGACGCGCGCGTAGCTGCCCACCAGCGTGCCCATGTTGAGGTTCACCGCCGACTCCGGCGCGGCGAGCTGGGTGGTGTTGGTGTTGCTGGTCCCCCCCTGGGCGTTGGGAGCGGCCTGGTTCGTCAGCCATTGCAGCGCGTCCTGGTCGGCGCCCTCGCGATAGAGCCGCCACTTGGCTAGCGCCGCCTCGTCGGTCTCGTCGGCGATGATCATGAAGAGGATGTAGGCGGCGACGTCGCGGCCGGTTTTCGCCTTGGCTGCGGCGAGGCGGTCGTTCACGCCGGCGAAGGCCGTGGGCGTGTTCGCGCCCTTGCCCAGGGCGAACGAGTAGTCGGCGTACTTCGCCGTGAACGCCAGGCCCTCGTCGGACGAGCCCGCGCAGATGATCTTCACCCCCGGGGTCGGCCTGGGACTCACCCGGCAGTCGTTCATGGTGAAGTAGTCGCCCTTGAAGTCCGAGACGCCGGTCTCCATCAGCCCCTTCAGCACCGTCGCGTACTCGGCCAGGTACTTGTAGCGGTCGGCGTAGTGGCTCTCGCCCGGCCACAGGCCCATCTGGTCGTACTCGGCCTTCTGCCAGCCCGTGACCAGGTTGATCCCGAAGCGCCCCGGCGCGATCGAGTCGATGGTCGAGGCCATGCGGGCGACGATCGCCGGCGGGATCGTCAGGGTGGCGGCGGTGGCGAACAGCTTGATCCGCGAGGTGACGGCGGCCAGGCCGGCCATCAGGGTGAAGCTCTCGAGGTTGTGCTCCCAGAACTCGCTCTTCCCGCCGAACCCGCGCAGCTTGATCATCGACAGCGCGAAGTCGAAGCCATGGCGCTCGGCGCTCTGGACGATGGTCTTGTTCAGCTCGAACGTCGGCATGTACTGCGGCGACGTGGTCGAGATCAGCCAGCCGTTGTTGCCGATCGGAATGAAGACGCCGACTTCCATGACCTCGCTGCCCCCGCGGAACGGCTCGGCAGTTGGCCTCCCGCCCCTGCGAAACGCAAGCGGCGTCAGGGATCGTGCGGGTTCGGATCCCAGTCTGGCTGCCGATAGGGCTTGAGGCCGCGGTCCAGCAGGCACTGCCAGACCTCATCGGCGGTTTCGGCGAAGCTGAACAGCTCCAGGTCCGACGCCGCGACCATGCCCTGGGCGACCAGGGCGTCGAAGTTGATGATCGAGCGCCAGTAGCTCTCGTCGAACAGGACGATGGGGATCGGCGGGCTCTTGTCGGTCTGGCGCAGGGTCAGGATCTCGAAAAGCTCGTCCAGCGTCCCGAACCCGCCCGGGAAGACCACCAGCGCGTTGGCGCGCATGGCCAGGTGGAGCTTGCGGACTGCGAAGTAGTGGAACCGGAAGGTCAGCTCGGGGGTGGAGTAGCTGTTGGGGAACTGTTCGTGCGGCAGGGTGATGTTGAGGCCGATGGACGGCGCGCCGGCGTCGGCCGCGCCCCGGTTGGCCGCCTCCATGATGCCCGGCCCGCCGCCGGTGCAGATCACGTTGTGCCGCTCCTGCGTCTCGGACAGATAGGCCCCGCCCTCCTTCGAGGCGATCTCGCCGAACCGCCGGGCTTCGCCGTACCAGCGACGGTGGGCGTCCGACCCGTTCTCGCCGACGCGCGCCGAGCCGAACACGACGATGGTCGAGCGCACGCCCCAGGCGCGGAGCGCCTCGTCGCACTTGGCGAACTCGAGCATGAGGCGAACGCCGCGCATGGAGTGCTGCAGGATGAAGTCGGAATCCAGCGAGGCCAAGCGGTAGGTCGGCGAGGCCATCTGGGCGCTGGACGGGTGGTCGCTCTCGGTCATGGCGACGTTGTAGGCCGATTGCGGCGACGCCGTCAGCGACCGCGCCCGAATTTCGCTTGAGATCCGCCTCCCCGCCGGGAGGGGCGGCGCCGAGCCGGAGGCCCTACGCGCGGAACGCCGATGCGATGACCTGCGCCATCGCCGTCGCCACCGGCGGGACCAGCGCGGGCGAGACGCAGCGGAGGTCGTCCACCCGCGTGTGGTGATAGCGGTGACTGCCGAAGATGCCCGCCACCTGGCCGTAGCCGCCCTTCAGGATGCTCGCGAGTTCGCCCGCCGCCAGCGCCGGATCGGCGGTATAGACGGACTCCAGGCCGGGAAGCCCGGCGAACGCGGCCCGGGCGGCGGGCACGAGCGGGGCGCTGGCCAGCAGGAACCTCTGGGGGTCGGCGCTGGGCAGGGGCGAGAGCGTGGCCCCGCGTTCATGCCAGTCCCGCGCCGCGACGTTGGCGCCCAGGTGGACCCAGAGCGCCGTCTCGGCCGGCTTCGGGGCCAGCGCATGGATGTAGGCCTCGCCGCCGGTGTACTCGTATTCATGGCCGCTGGTGGCCACCAGCGCCACGTTGACCGGAAGCTTCGCCGACGAAGCCCAGCGCGCCAGCAGCAGCCACGCCGCCAGCCCCGTGCCCCGCTCGCCCGCGCAATGGAACCAGCCCGAGCGCGGGGTCGAGATCACGAGCCACCTGCCGGCGCCCCGGTCCAGGCGCGCGGTCACGTTGTAGGTCGGCCGCCGGAAGGACCGGCCGGCCATGGCGAGCGTCGCAGGCCCCGACAGGGCCGAGAGCTTCGCGGCGTCTCCGGGGCTGATCACGAAGACCGGCCGGTCGAACATCCGCCGGTCGGGGCTGTTGAGCGCGCAGGCTTCCCGCGTGGGGCCGTCGGTGATGATCCCCACGGCGGACGCGCCGTCGGCGATGGCCGCCGCCACGAGCTTCTCGACCGGGCCGAGGATCGTCGACCACCGCGCATAGGGCAGCGAAACCAGCGCGACGCCCGGGCCGCGATCGCGTCCGGCCACGTAGAGCGGGCCGGACAGGCCGGCGGCCGACGTGGGCGTGACGATCGCCTGCGGGATCACCGAGACCGTAGCGCCGCCGCGCGATAGGGTAGCGTCGCCCTCGTAGGCGGGGGCGTCGAACGGCTGCCGCGCCGTGGCGTAGCCATGGGCCTTCAGCTCGCTCTCGAGCCACGCGCCGCTGGCGGTGTCGCCCGGCCCGCCCGACGCCTTCACGCCGAATCCGTCGAACCGCTCCAGGATGCGCCGGGCCTCGCCCTCGTCGCCCATCGGGGTCGCCGCGGCGGCCTTCGAGGCGGCCAGGAGGGTGGCGCTGACGCCCAGCACGGCGCGGCGGGACGCTTTCATCGGCTGCTCCATGGCGGCAGGCTAGCGCAGGCCCTCGACCGGCGCGATGGGGGTCGCAGGCCCGCAGCGCGCGGCCTTCACGTATCCGGTCCCGGCCCCGGCGATCCGCTTCGGCAGGTCGCAGGTCTCCTTCAGCGCCGCGGCGTCGCCGCGCAGGTAGGCCTTCCAGAAGCGCACCGTCTCGGCCTTCACGATCTCCATCTGCGGCGGATCGATGGGCTTGAGCCGTCCGAGCTGCACGCGCCGGCCGCCGAACAGCGCATGGTCCGCCCCGTCCAGGATGACGAGGAACTGGTCCGCGCCCTGGATCGCCTGGAAAGGCGTAGTGCGCTCGAACGGCGTCTTCTCCTGATCGAACGGCGTGGCGTCCTCGGTGCCCGTGAAATGGAGCATCGGCGTCTTGACCCGCGCCAGCGCCGCCCTCGGATCGTCCCCCCGCGGCTTGTTGGGGCTGTAGGCGATGGCCGCCTTGATCCGCGGCTCCATGTAGCTGGTGTCGTTCGGCAGGAGCGGGATCCGCTGTCCGACCGCCGTCAGCGTCGAAAGGGCTCCGAACGAATGCCCCGACATGCCGATGCGGCTCATGTCCGCCTTGCCGCCCAGCCGATCCCTGGCGATCTGGTCGATGGCGAACGGCACGTCGCCGTAGCGCGCCCGCGCCGCTTCGGGGGTCATGCCGGCCCGGCCGGCCGCCACGAGGCCGGCCTCGTCCCCCGGACGCACGCCGCCCATCAGGAGCCCGCTGTCGGACCCCGCGTGCTGCAGGGCGACCACGATGAACCCGGCGTCGGCCACCGCCTGCAGGATGTAGGTGGACGCCTCGCGGCTGCCGCCCAGGCCGTGGCTGTGGATCACCACCGGGAACGGCCCCGCGCCGCGCGGCATGTAGAGCTTGTACGGCACCACGCGTCCGCCGCGCGCGGCGTCGGTCCACTCGCCGAGGCGCACCTCCACCCCCGCGGGGGAAGCGACCGCCCCGGCGGGTTGCGCCAGGGCGGCCGAGGAGATCGCCGCGGGGAGGAGAGCGGCGATGACCGCGAGGAGCAGGGAGGCCTTCATCGGCTCACCACTCGTAGCGAAGCTGCACGCCCCAGGTCCGGGGCAGGTTGTAGCGCCGCACGTCGCCCGTCGCCGACGGGGCGTGGAAGACCAGGTAGTTCTCCTGCCCGGCGTTGTTGACGAAGGCCGCGAGATCGTACTGCCGCCACGTGACGCCGGTCCGCACGTTGAACAGCACGTAGTCGTGCAGCAACGTGGTCTGGTTGGCTTCCTGCACGCCGCCCTGACGGGCGTTGCCGTTGACGTTGATGTAGCCGCTCACGTCGTCGACGATCTCGCGGCGGTAGTTGACGGTGAAGGTCTGCGTCCACTTGGGCTGCTGCGGCTGCTTGAAGCCGTCGTAGATGCCGCCCCGCACGTGGCCGCCCTGGCGCGAACCGCCCACGGTCACCCGCAGCGCGCCGCCGGCGAGCTGGGCGCGCATCGTGGCCTCGACCTCGATGCCCCAGAGCGTCGCGGGCCCCGCGTTGAAGGCGAACGACGTCGCCTGGACCGGGCAGGCCGGGTTGTTCGCGCGGCACCCGTTGTCGCCCTGGATGACGAGGTTCTTGAAGCGGTTCGTGTAGCCGGCGGCCGTGACGTAGATGTTGGGCGCCAGGTTGCCCTTGAAGCCCACCTCGTAGCCGGTGACCGTCTCGTTGTCGAAGGACGGCGGCGGGGCGATCGGCTGGCGCGGATCCCCGAGGTTGCCGTTGAAGCCGCCCGCCCGGTAGGCCGAGCCGATCTTGGCGTAGAACAGCATCAGCGACGTCGGCTTGTACGAGATGGTCGCCGTGTACGAGACGTTGTTGTCGTTGCTGGACGCCGTGGGGTTCAGCGCCGCGGTCGTCACGGGCGTGTTGGTGACGAACAGGAACTGCCGGGACAGGAAGTCCTTGTTGTCGTTGGTGAAGCGCAGGTCGCCCGACAGGTTGATCTGGTCGGTCAGGTCATATCCCAGCGAACCGTAGACGGCGTAGGACGAGAACCTGAGCTTGCCCCGCGTGATCGTGCCGAAGTTGGGGCTGGCCGGGGTGGGCGACTTGCCCAGGATGTTCGAGGTGGTGTCGTTGAGCAGGTACCACTCGCCGCCGACCAGCCAGTCGAACCCGTTCGTCTCGCCCAGGATGTGGGCCCCGTAGTAGCTGATGCGGGCGTGGTCGATCTGGTCGCCGCCCTGGTTGTAGTCGGCGTTGCGGATGGCGGTGAGGCCGGCGGGCGACACCCGCCCAGGAATGGCGGACAGCGCGTCGTAGAATTCCCGCGAGAAGGCGTCCCGGTCGTACTGGTTCTGCCCGTGGCGGTCGCGCAGGTTGACGATCGTCGACAGCGTCGCCCAGCCGAGGTCGGTGGACGTCGTGAATTCCAGGTTGCTCAGGCGCTGCTTGCCCTGGGACGGGTGGTTCCAGGGCGTGTCGTACTTGTCGCTGAAGTTGCCGAGCGGGAAGTTGGCGTTCGGGAAGGTGACGACCTGGTAGACCAGGCCCGGCACCCGCTCGTTGGCCCGTTCCAGCATCAGGTTGGCCGTGAACGGGCCGTTCTTGAAGCTCAACTGGCCGCGGAAGAACTCGCGCTCGGTGGCGTCGGCGTACTCGTCGATGACGTAGAGGTGGTAGAAGCCCTTGGGCTTCTTGCCGTAGGCGACGCTCAGGCGCGTCGAGAAGTACTCGTTGATCGGGATGTTCACGGCGCCTTCGATCTCGCGGCGCTCGTGCATTCCGACGGTGCCCAGAAGGTAGCCGCCGTATTCGTACTCCGGCCGCGCGGTGACGACGTTGATCGAACCGCCCGAGGCGTTCCGGCCGCCCAGGCCGCCCTGCACGCCGCGCAGCACCTCGACCCGCTGGATGTCGAACAGGTCGATGCCGCTGAAGGTGCGGCCCGCGACGTTGCCGCCGCCGATGTAGGCTCCGTTGCGGAACAGGCCGACCCCGGCCTCGGCGTTGGTGGCCCGGGACGTCCCCGACCCCCGGATCGACACGTCCGACGTCAGGGCGTTGGAGGTGTTGGCGAAGTTCACCCCCGGCGAGTTGCTCAGCAGGGCCTGGGCGTTGGCGAGGCCGCCCTGGTCGCGGATGTCCTCGAAGCTCAGGGCGGTGGCCGCGACGGGGACGTCGCGCAGACGCTCCTCGCGCTTGCGGGCCGTGACCACGAGTTCCTCGACGGCGATGCCCTCGCCCCCGCCGGAGGTCGTCTGAGCCATGGCCGGGGCGGCGATCGCGCAGCACAGGGCCACGAGCGACGCGCGGCTGGACAGGACATGTCGGTTCATCATTTCCCCCTGGATCCGGGCCCTCTTGAAAGAAGGGCCCTGGCTAGCCTTCAAATCCTATTCTTTCGATAGGAATAAAGTCTTTCCGCTCGCAGTTTTTCTGGCTGGCGGCGCACGACAAGCGCGCCGTCACCATCGAGTTACACCACAGGACGCTACCGATGCGCCGCGGGCTTTTCCAATGCCTGCAGGGCTTGGGGCCATAGCGCCCTGTCCGACTTGACGGCGCGCGCGCCGGGCGTCGGAATGGCGGTCATGACAGCCATCGACCGCAGGCGCTGGATTTTCGGCGCCGGGGCCGCGCTCCTGGCGTCCTCGGCCGGGGCGGCGGAGGCGCGCGCGATGTACGACTACCTGTTCCTCGACTTCGAGAGCGAGCCCGGCGAGCCGCCGGCCAGGGCCTACGTCGAACAGGTCCGGGCCCGCCTGCCCGCGATACAGGCGGCCGGGGGCGAGGTGCTGGGCCTGTTCACGCCGCAGCTCGGCTGGGTCGCCCGCCAGGCCGCCCTGCTGGTGCGCTGGACGCCGGAAGCCCGGACCCGCGACGCCGAGATCCGGGCCCTGATGCGCGGCAAGGCCCTGCGGCAGGCGCAGCGCGGCAAGCTCGAGGCGACCCTGCGGCCCGCGCCCGAGGATCGCCCGAAAGGCCGCGGGATCTACGTCCACCGCTGGTTCGTGGTGAAGACCGCCGACGTTCCCGAGTTCCTGGAGCTGTCGGGCCAGGGCTGGACCGACTTCGAGAAGCGCTTCGACACCACCATCTTCGGCCTGTTCAGCGCCGAGCGGACGAGCCGCGACATCGCCGGCGGGGTCCAGCGGCTGCTGCTGATCACGCGCTACGGCGACCACGGCGTGTGGGAGGCTTCGCGGGATCCCTCGACTGAGGCCATGGCGGCGTTCCGGCGACGCCAGCTGCTGACCCGCGACACCTGGGCCGCCAGCACGCTACTGTCGCCGATCGCGACCTGAGCCCACGGGGAACCCATGCGCCCGATCCACCTCGCCGCGGCCGCGGCGCTGCTTGCCGCGCCCGCCTGGGCCCAGACCGTGACGACCCTGGTGCCCCCGTCGCACTTCCACGGGGTCCACGGCATCCGCTTCGCCCCGAACGGCGAACTCTATGCGGGCAGCGTCGCGGGCCAGACGCTCTACGCCGTGAACGTCGAGACCGGCGCCGTGCGCACCGTGGAGGGCCCGCCCAAGGGGATGAGCGACGACATCGCCTTCGGCCCGGGCGGCCAGGTGGTGTGGACCGCGATCCAGGACGGCGTGGTCTACACGCGCCGGGGCGACGGCCCGGTCGAGGTGTTGGCGAAGGACATGCCGGGCGCGAACTCGGTCGCCTTCAGCCGCGACGGCAAGCGGCTGTTCCTGGGCCAGGTCTTCGCGGGCGACGGCGTCTGGGAACTGGACCCGGCCGGCAAGCGGCCGCCGCGCCGGATCACCGGGCCCGTGGGCGGCTTCAACAGCTTCTCGCCCGGCCCGGACGGCGGCCTCTACGGCCCGCTGTGGTTCAAGGGCCAGATCGCGCGGATCGATCCCGACACCGGCGCCGTCAAGGTGGTCGCCGAGGGCTTCCAGACGCCGGCCGCGGCCAAGTTCGACTCGAAGGGCAATCTCTGGGTCATCGACACCAAGATCGGGGTCCTCTACCGCGTTGACGTCCGGACCGGGACAAAGAGCAAGGCCGCGCAACTCGGCACGGCCCTGGACAACATCGCGATCTCGCCGGACGACCGCGTGTTCGTGTCCAACATGGCCGACAACGGCATCCAGGAAGTCGACGTGGCCACCGGCGCGACGCGGCAGGTGGTGAAGGGCCGGCTGGCGTTTCCGGCCGACCTGGACGTCAGCTCCGCGGACGGCAAGGACACGCTCTTCGTGGCCGACGTCTTCGCCTACCGGCGCGTGGACGGCGCGACCGGCGCCGTGACCGACCTCGCCCGCGTCCACGCCGATCCGGCCGAGTACCCCACCGGCGTCGCCGTCGCGGGCGACCGCGTGATCCTGGTCAGCGCCGTCGCCGGGACGGTCGAGGTCTACGACCGCACCAGCGGCCGCCGCCTCTCCCACGCCGCCGGCCTGCAGGCGCCCTCGGACGCGGTCGGGCTGGCCGACGGGGGCATCCTCGTGGTCGAGCCGGACGGCGACGCGATCGAGATCAGGGGCGAGGCGCGGCGGACGGTGGCGACCGGCCTCAAGGCGCCGACCAGCCTGGCGCGCGCGGCCGACGGGGCGATCTATGTGGTCGAGGCGGGCGCCGACCGGCTGTCGCGCCTGGACCTGGCGACCGGCGCCGCCACGCCCGTGGCGAGCGGCTTCCGCCGGCCCAAGGCTGTGGCCGTCGGCCCTGGCGGCAAGCCGGTCGTCCTCGACCTCGGCGAGCGGGCTGTGGTGGAGGTGGACCCCCGGACGGGCGGCCGGACCGTGGTGGCGAAGGACCTGCCGCTCGGCCTGCTCGACGGCCCCGTTCCGCTGGGCGCGGGCGTGGCAGTGGGCGCCGGCGGCGACATCTACGTCGCCTCCGACGTCGAGAACGCGATCTACCGCATCCGCCGATGAGCCGGCGCCGCCCCCGGCGTCGTCAGGGGGCGTAGCTGGAGCGTCCCTGGATGCCCCAGCGGCCGTCCTGCTTCGTGACGATGTAGATGGAGTCGAACGCCGACAGCACCGTGCCGTCCTTGCGGTAGCGCGTGAAGCGGGTGTTGATGTGCACCTTGTCGGCGCCGGCGTGGATCACGTCCCGCCGCGCCCAGGCCGAGCGGCCCCACTCCGACAGGGAGCCGCTCGAGAACATCTCGGGCTTGTGGTAGCCGGGGTTGATGATCGTCACCTGGCCCGACGCGAAGCGCACGTGCGGGAAGTTGAAGGTGGCCTCGTAGGCGGGAATGTCGCGGGCGTTGAAGGCCGTCATGAAGGCGTCGAGGCAGGCCTGCGCCGCCGCGATCTCCGCGGCGAACTTGGCGTGCTCAGGCTTCACCGGCGGCGCGGCCACCGACTGACCCGCCGCCGGACCGGCGGCTAGGGCGGCGGCGCCCGCGGCGAGCATGGCGTCTCTACGGTTGACCATCATACGCTTCCTCATGACAAACCCCCTTCGGTGTCGAAGGGCCACTCCTGTTCGGGCGAATCCAGGTTGAGCAGCTCGGCGGCGTTGTGCCGCCACGCGCGGATCATCTGCCCGTGCCAGCGCAGGAACTGCTCGTCCTTGGCCGGGTCCCCGTGCTCGACCCAGTAGGCCAGGCAGTCGTTGCAGAACGAGATCATCGGCTCGAGCGAGAGGTCCAGCAGCTCAGGGCGCTGGCTGCGCGGCGGCGGCCGGCCGGGATACCAGAGCAGGCCGCGCAGGCGTCCCCCGACCCTGTGCCGGAGCGCCTCGTAGAACGTGCGGTACTCGGCGTGCTGGTCGCCGTGCCGCACCAGCAGGATGAAGCCGTCCTCGAACGACCGCGCCGCCGCCAGCGACCGGCGCATGCCGCCGCCGTAGCCGGTCCAGGGCCTGGCGTCCTGGGCGTTCAGCCGCCGCAGGGTCTCGCCGAAGATCGCCGCGATGAGCGCGTCCTTCGACGGGAAGCGGCGGTAGAGCACCACCTTGGTGACCCCGGCGGCGCCGGCCACCTGGTCCATGGTCGCGCGCCCGAGCCCGTGCCGGCGGAAGACCGCGGCGGCCACGCGCATGAACTGCTCACGGCGCTCCGCCTCGCGGGCCTCGCGGCTGGCGGGCGGCAGGGAAAGCTCGTCGTTGGCGGCGGCGTAGGGCTTCGGCATCCAGGACACATCTCGCATAGCCGCGGCGGCGCCGCCACGCCGCCGGGAAGCGCCGGCGGCCATTCGGATCTTCGACGTCAGGGGTAGATCCGGACGAGCTCGCCCTCGATGCGGCGCACGCCCTGGCGCATGCTGGTCCATTGCGCGGGCACGTTGGCCTTGTCCCAGGCCTCCAACTTCGCCTGCAGCTGCGCCACGACGTCGGGCCGCGACGCGGCCAGGTTCTTCCGCTCGCCGGGATCGTCCTTAAGATTGTAGAGCATGACGAACCGGCCCAGCGGCGACAGCTTCGCCTCGACCCCGTCGGGCGTCACCCGCGAGGAGGTCGTGTCCTGCTCGCCGGGATCGGCCCGGTTGACCATCCACATCTTCCAGTCGCCGTCGCGGATCGCGAAGTTGAGGCCGGACCGCCAGTAGAGGGTCTTGTTGGGCGTGTCGGTGCGCTTGCCCGTGACGAACGGCGTCAGGTCGACCCCGTCCGACCCCTTCGGCAGCGTCGCGCCGGCCAGCGCGGCGGCGGTGGGCGCGATGTCGAGGCTGGAGACCACGCGGGGGTCCACCTGCCCGGGCTTGATGCGGCCGGGCCAGGCCATGATGAACGGCACGCGCACGCCGCCCTCGAGGTGGGTGCCCTTGTAGCCGTTCAGCGGCGCGTTGGTGCAGGCGTCGCCGATGTAGCCGGCGCACCCGTTGTCCGAGAGCAGGACGATCAGGGTGTTCTTCTCGATCCCCTCGGCCTTCAGCTTCGCGCGGATGGCGCCGACGCTGTCGTCCAGCGAGGCCACCATGGCGGCGTAGACCCGCTGGCCCTTGTTCTGGATGTGCCGGTAGCGGTCCACGTACTTGGCGGGCGCCTGGAGCGGCGTGTGCGGCGTGGTGTGCGCGAGGTACAGGAAGAACGGGCGGTCCTTGTTGTCGCCGATGAACCGCACGGCCTCGGCGGTGAAGGCGTCGGTGAGATAGTCCTTCACCTCGACCGGCTCGCGGCCGCGATAGATGGGCGACCGGGCGCGGAGCCGCACCATCTGCGCCGCCTCGCCGCCGGCGCCCAGCCCGGCGCCGCCTTCCGCGGTGGCGTAGGTCGCCTCGGCGCCCGGGGGCGTGTGGTACTCGTCGCCCGGCTGCGAGGTGACGATGAAGGCGTTCGCCCCGGCGGTGGTGCCGAAGTACTCGTCGAAGCCCCGGGCCACCGGATGGTAGGCGCCGGACTCGCCCAGGTGCCACTTGCCCACCATGGCGGTGCGGTAGCCGGCCTTCTGCAGGACCTGGCCCACGAAGGTCTCGTCGAGCGAGACGCCGCCCGTGCGGTCGCGGCCCACGGGGTTGAACTCGTAGCCGAAGCGGGTCTGGTAGCGGCCCGTGAGCAGCGCCGCGCGCGACGGGGCGCACACGGGGTGGCTGACGTAGCCCTGGGTGAAGCGCACGCCGTCCGCGGCCATGGCGTCGATGTTCGGGGTCCGGATGAGCCGGCTGCCGTACGCGCTGGTGTCGCCGTACCCCAGGTCGTCGGCGAGGATGACGATGACGTTCGGCCTTCGAGCGGTCGCCTCGGCGCCGGCCGAGCTCTGCGGCGCCGCGCCCGCGGCGATTGCGGCGGCGGCCGCCAGGAACGTGCGCTTCATGACCAGTCTCCTCCGGTGGATTCAGGCTAGCCGCAAGCCCGCCGTCCCGCTGCCAAAGTCGCGGTCGTGATGCTATAGCCGGCAGGCATGGAGTTGCGTCACCTCGAACAGATTCTGGAGATCTGCCGCGCCGGCGGCTTCTCGGGCGCCGCGCGCAAGCTGCAGATCTCGCAGCCGACCTTGTCGAAGAGCATCGCCCGCCTCGAGGCGCAGCTCTCGCTGAAGCTCTTCGAGCGCACGAACGGCGCGGCGCGGCCCACCGCGTACGGCGCGTTCGTGGCCCAGCGGGCCGAGGCGCTGCTGCAGGGCGTGGCCGCGCTGTCCCGCGACCTCGAACAGCTCGCACGAGGCGAGGAGGGCCGTATCCGCATCGCGGTGGGCCCCGCCTCGCGCCTGAAGCCGCTTCCGGAACTGCTGCGCCGCGTCGCCGTGCGGTTCCCCAAGCTGCACGTGGAGACCGTCCAGGAGACCGGCCCCGGCGTCATGACGGCCCTGCAGGACGGCCGGGTCGACATGGCCTTCGGCTATTCCGAACATGCGGCCCGGTACGGCGACCTGATCCGGAAGAAGATGTTCGAGGACCGGATCCTCCTCGTCGCGCGGCCCGGGCACCCGGCGCTGGGCCTGACCCAGGCCGGCCCGCGGGACCTGCTACGCTACCCCGTCGCGCTGGCCAATGTCTTGCCCGGCATCGAGCGCTGGGCCGGAGACGTGAGCCGGGAGGAGGCGGAGAACCTGCGGGCCTTCGTCAGCGACGACTACGGCCTCATCATCCAGCGCGCGCTCGACACCGACACCATCGCGATGGGCGCGGGGTTCCTCTTCGACCGCCAGCTCGCGGACGGCTCGCTGCGGGTCGTGTCGTGCACCCTGGACCTGACCTACGCCTGCTGGATGCTGACCACCGCCGAGCGCTGGCGCTCGCCGCTCATCAAGGCGATGGCCGAACTCTCCCGCGCCGCCGTGGCCGAGAAGGCGACCGACGCCGCCGCCTGAGCGCCGGCTTGCGCTGGCCTTCCGGCGCCCGCGCCTGATATAGTGACACGATGCGTGTCATATTCGGGAGGTTCGCCATGCTTCGTCTCCTCGCGGCGGTCGCACTGCTGCTCGCGCCGGCTGCGGCCCACGCCCAGGCGTTCGACGGACTGAAGGTCATCTTCTGCGGCACGTCGGGCCCCCTCCCCGTCGCCGGCCGCGCGAAGCCCTGCACGGCCATCCAGGCCGGCGGCTCGCTCTACATCGTCGACATCGGCCCCGAGGCGACCGAGAACCTGATGACGTGGCGGCTGCCGCTCGCGAGCGTGAAGGCCGTCTTCATCACGCACCTGCACTCGGACCACATCGGCGACCTGGGCGAGCTCAACATGCAGAGCTGGGTCGGCGGCCGGGCCCAGCCGCTTGAGGTGGTGGGCCCCCGCGGGGTCGAGAAGCTCGCCGCCGGCTTCAATCTCGCCTACGAGCCCGACCACGAGTTCCGCCGCGCGCACCACAAGCGCGAGGGGATCCGCTTCCCCATTTCCGCCGGCCTGCTGAAGGCGCGCCCCGTGGCCATCGCCAAGCCGGACGGAACCGCCGTCGCCTGGAAGGACGGCGACCTCACCGTGACCGCGATCCGCGTCGCGCACGAGCCGGTCGAGCCCGCGTTCGCCTACCGCTTCGACTACAAGGGCCGCTCGGTGGTCATCAGCGGCGACACCCGCAAGTGGCCGCCGCTGGCGGTCGCGGCGAAGGGCGCCGACGTGCTCGTCCACGAGGCGCAGAACAACGCCATGACGCGCCAGATGTCCCAGGCGCTGGCGGGCATGGGCAACGCGCGGATGAGCTCGGTCATGGCCGACACCGTGACCTACCACACCGAGCCCCGGGAGGCCGCCGAGCTGGCCCGCCAGGCGGGCGTGAAGGCCCTGGTCCTGAGCCACCTGACCCAGGCCGGGCTGCCGATGTTCAACCCGGAAACCTTCGGCCGGGGCATCGACGCCGACGGCAAGCTGGACTGGCGGCTGGCGAAGGACGGCATGACGATCGAGCTGCCGGCCGGGAGCGCAGAGGTCCGTTTCGGCGCCTACTGACGCCGATTGCGGCGGCTTCGACATTGCGCAGCCCCGTTCGGCGTGGAAGCTGGCGCAGACAGTCGTCGAGGGTCGAGCATGGGCGTCGCGGGTCGGATCGGGGTTCTCTGCTCGGCGGCGCTGCTGGCCGGCTGTGCGGCGGACGGCCGGGGACCGCCCCGCGGCTTCGACGACGAGGAGGGCGGGCCGCCGCGCGCGCAGCTGTTCGTCAGCCCGTCGGGGCAGCCCTTCCGGAGCGCGCCGGGCCAGCCCTACCCCTCCGCGGCCTGGTTCGCCGCCGCCGACGCGGACCGTGACGGCCGCCTGACGCGCGCGGAGTTCCGGGCCGACGCGGACGCCTGGTTCAAGGCCCTCGACGCCGACGGCGACGGCCAGCTCAGCATGCCGGAGGCGACGCGCTGGGAAGAGGATCTCGTGCCCGAGGTCTCGCGCGTGGGACCTGGCGGCGCCGGCCGCGGCATGGCGGTCGGCCGGAACGAGCTGAACACCCGCATCCAGGGCGCCGCCGCCTACAGCCTCATCAGCGAGCCGCACCCGGTCCGGGGCGCCGACACCGACCTCGACTACCGCGTGACGCGGACGGAGTGGCGCGTGGCCGCCGACCGCCGGTTCGGACTTCTGGACCCGGACGGCGACGGCGCGGTCCTCGCCGCGGACATGCGCGCCACGCCGGCCCAGGCGATGGCGATGCCGCGGCGGCCTTCCCTTCTGCGGCGGGAGGCCGTGGGACCGAGACGCTGAGGCCTCAGGCCGTCGCGTCCAGTTCGCGCAGGACCTCGTCCGTGTGCTCGCCGAGCGTGGGGGCCGGCCACCGCACCGCGGGCCGGACGCCGTCGTAGGCGAAGGGCGCCGCCGGGATGAGGTGGGCCCCGACGTAGCGGCGCTCGGACTCCAGCCAGAAGCCGCCCGCCGTCAGTTGCGGGTCGTAGCAGAGCTGGTCCGCGCGCTGCACCGGCGCGGCCGGGACGCCCGCCGCCTGCAGCGCCGCCGCCGCGTCCTCCGGCGTCCGCGAACAGGCCCAGGCGGCGAGGGCCGCCTCGATCCCGTCCTCGTCCGCCCGCGAGAGGTCGGGCCGACCGAGGCGCGCGCGCAGGCCGTCCAGGGCGGCCGCCGTGTCCGCCGCGACGGCGAGCCAGCTGTCGGACCCGGCCCCCGCGACCACGAACGCGGCCGCCCGCGCCCGGCGGCTCCCCGTTCGCGGAAGAGGTCCGGACACGAAGTGCTGGGCGATGATGGCGTCGGCGGCAAACTGGAAGAGGCTGGCCACCTGGGCGAGGTCGATCTCGGCGCCCCCCGTCCGCTCGCGGCCGAACAGGCAGGCCATGACGGCGTTCGCGGCGGTCAGCCCGGCGAGCGGGTCGCCGAACGCCACGTGCTGCAGCGACGGCGGCCACTCGGGCCGGCCGTTGGCGAACGGCAGGCCCGACGCCTGCTCGACGGTCGATCCGTAGGCCCGAATCCCGGAGAGCGGCCCGCCGTTGCCGAAGGCCGGCATCGAGACGGTGATCAGGCCGGGGTTGAGAGCCCGCCGCACATCGGGGCCCAGGCCGAGGCGGTCCATGATGCCGGCGGCGAAGTTCTCCACGACCACGTCGGCCCCCGCGACGAGGGCCCTGGCCCGCGCCAGCCCTTCGGGGGACGCAAGGTCGAGCGCGACGCCGCGCTTGTTGCGGTTCATGCAGATGAAGTTGAACTTCGTCTCGTGCGGCGGCGGATCGCCCTGCTCCACCTCCCAGCCGCGCCACCAGTCCGGGTGCCCGGCGGACTCGATCTTGACGACGTCGGCGCCCAGGTCGGCCAGGGTGCGGGCGCAGAGCGGGCCGGCCCAGCCCATGGAGAAGTCCACGACCTTGAGGCCGCGCAGCGGCGCACGGGCGTCGCCCGCGGGGACCGGCGCGCAGGGTCCGCCGAAGGTCGCGCGATAGGGCCGGGTCGGCGCGGCGATCCCGCTGGAGTCGAACGGCCCGAAGGCCCCGCGCTCGCGCCAGTGCGGCGTGTCCGGGAGCTCGGCCAGGTCGGGCATGGGCGTGATCGGCACCCGCGCGCGCCCGCCCAGCGCCACCCACTCGTCCGTGGTCCGGTCCAGGAACGGCGGCGCGCAGAGGCCGTCCACCTCGTCGGCCAGCATCAGGCGTCCCACGGCGGTGGCGAAGCGCGGCTCGTGGCCGAGTTCCGGCCGGCCGATGATCTCGCAGAGGCCGCGCCACTGGGCCGGGGTTAGCGCGCTGACGCCCGCCCAGCCGTCGGCGGTCCGGTAGCTGGAGCAGGGGAAGGTCGGCACGAGGCGGTTCACGCCCAGCCGGACCGAGGTCCCGCCCTCCATCAGGGCCGAAACGGCGCCCGTTTCCACCAGGCACGCGTAGGCCTCGAGGATGTTCAGATCGATCCGCCGCGGACGGCGACGGGCCATGAGCGCGCCCAGCGCGGCGTTGAAGCCGGCCAGGCCCGCGGCGATCTGCGGTCCATGGCCCTGGGCCAAGGTCGGCGGCCCCTCGGGAGGCCCCAGCGAATAGGCGAGCCCGCTGAGCGCCTGGACGATCTCGTCGGTCCCGCGCCAGTCGGCATAGGGTCCATCGGCGTGGAACCAGCGGACAGCGAGGAGCACGGGCTGGCCCGGAAGCCGGGCGGCCAGCGCCTCGCCTTCGGCGACGCCCTGGGCGTCCTGGCCCGCGATCACGAGGTCGACAGCGGCGCCGGGCGGTTCCGACCGCTTGCCGGCGTCGAGCCAGCGGCCGTACGCCTCGCCCGCCGCGCCGCCGTAGCCGATGGCCGCGTCGTCGCCCCCGGGCGCCCGGACGACCGCGGCGCCCATCTGCGCAAACAGGCGGCCGCAGAACCTCACGGCCACGCCACGCGAGGCCTCGACCACGTTAAGCGGGCTCAGGAGACGGTCCATCGCCCCAGGATCACCCGGCGCGGCGGGCCACGTCCAGCGGGCTAAGCTGGCTCCCGCGTCGCCGGGCCGGACCTCCGCAGGGAAGGCGGTGGAGGGGGGGCGGCTCGGCCTGGCGGATTCCACAGGCGACCGAGTTTCACGTCCTCCCCCGCAGGGGGAGGGGGACCGCCGAAGGCGGTGGAGGGGGCCGATCCACGGCGCCAAGCGACCCCTCCACCCTGCTTTGCAGGGTTCCCCTCCCCTTGCAGGGGAGGACCAGCACTGCCGTCGCCCCGCAGGACGAGCCATCTTCACGCCCCACCCGCAGGGGCCCCGTCTCAGGTCGCCCAGGCGCGGCCGATCTCGGACAGGGGGACGCAGCCGCGGTAATCGCCCGGCACCGGGTCGTAGCGGAGCGCGCGCGTGGCCCCCGGCTCGGAGGTGAAGTAGCCGGCGGTGACCAGCTCCTTCAGCTCGGCGAAGAAGTGCGGCCGGCGCGTCCGGGACTCGGCGTCGAGCGACGACAGCATCCCGGTCTGCAGCGGCGCCGCGAGTGCGGCGAAGGGCGCGCCGTGGGCGGACCTTGCGTCCGCATCGAGCTGGTCGAGGCCAGCCTTCAGCCGCTGCGCCTGATCGGGCGCGCACCAGGTCGCGATGGCGCGATCGACATACTGCGGCACGCCGGCCTCGACCGCGCCCGGCGTGTCGGTGGCCGGGATGATCCGCTCGGCCGCGGCGGTGAGCACGCGGGCCTGGGCCGCGGTGAGCGCGCGCGGCGTCCAGGCCGGAGGGGCCGACGCCGGGGTCTGCGCCACGGCCAGGGCGTTCCAGCCGCTGGCGGCGGCCAGGCCGAGGAAGGCGTCGCGGCGGGTGAGCCTGAGCATCAGAGGTCCCCCTTCTTGCCGGCGTCGACCGCATAGGCCGCCGCGCGCGCGGTGAGCGCCATGTAGGTCAGCGACGGGTTCACGCAGCTGGACGAGGTCATCGCCGCGCCGTCGGTCACGAACACGTTGCGGCACTCCCAGAGCTGGTTTCGGTCATTGAGGACCGAGGTCTTGGGGTCGCGGCCCATCCGGGCGGTTCCCATCTCGTGGATGCCCAGGCCCGGCCCGTAGTCGCCGTCGTAGGACCGCACGTTGCGGAAGCCGGCGGCCTCGAGCATCTCGGCGCCCGCCGCGGCCATGTCCTTGCGCATCTTCCGCTCGTTGTCGCGGATGGAGACGTCGAAGGTGAGCGTCGGCAGGCCGTGCTTGTCCTTCACCTCGTGGTTCAGCGTCATGCGGTTGTCGGCGTAGGGCAGGATCTCGCCGAACCCGCCGATGCGAACCATCCACGGCCCCGGCTGCGTCAGCGCCGCCTTCCGCTCGGCGCCGACCCCCGGCACGTCGCGATCCCAACCCGGGCGGCCGGCCCCGCCCTGGTATCCGAACCCACGCAGGTAGTCGCGGCGCGAGGCGGCGTCGCCGAGGTTCCGGAAGCGGGGGATGTAGATGCCGTTCGGACGCCGGCCCGAGTAGTACATCTCCTCGTAGCCCGGCGCTTCGGCCATCGCGCCGACGCCCAGGTGGTGGTCCATTATGTTGCGGCCCACCTGGTCCGAGCCGTTGCCCAGGCCGTTCGGGTGCCGGCGGCTCCGGGAGTTCAAAAGGATCCAGGCGGAGTTGAGGGCGGAGGCGTTGAGGAAGACGATCCGCGCGTAGAACTCGGTGGTCTCCCCCGTCTGCGCATCGAGGACACGCACGCCCGAGGCCTTGTTCAGCTTCTCGTCGAAGATGACTTCGGTGACGATCGAGTTCGGCCGGATCTTCAGCCGCCCCGTGCGCTCGGCGGCCACGAGGGTCGCGGCGTTGGAGCTGAAATAGGCGCCGAAGGGGCAGCCCCGGATGCAGAGGTTCCGGAACTGGCACTTCCCGCGGCCGAGCGCGAGCTGCTCCTCGGTGGGCGCGGTCAGGTTGGCGGTGCGGCCGATGGTGATGCGGCGGTCGGGGAAGCGCGCCTCGGACTTCGCCTTGAAGGCCTTCTCGACGCAGTTCATCTCCATCGGGGGCTGGAAGACCCCGTCCGGCAGGTGCGGCAGCCCCTCGGCCTGGCCCGAGACGCCCACGAACCGCTCCACATAGTCGTACCAGGGCGCGAGGTCGGCGTAGCGGAGGGGCCAGTCGACGCCGACGCCCTCCTTGGCGTTGGCCTCGAAGTCGAGGTCGGACCAGCGATAGCTTTGTCGCGCCCACAGTAGGGAGCGGCCGCCCACGTGATAGCCGCGGATCCAGTCGAAGCGCTGGGTCTCGCTGTAGGGGTGCTCGTCGTCGCGGACGAAGAAGTGCTGCGTGTACTCGGTCAGCGCATAGCCCGTCCGCTGCTGGGCCTTGTAGCGCGTCGCCATCTCGGCCGCGGGGAGGCGCCCGCGCGGATACTTCGTTTCCCACGGGTGGGTCTGGGCGGTCGGATACCCCTCGATGTGCGGGACGGGCCCGCCGCGCTCGAGGACCAGGGTGTTCAGGCCGCGCTCCGTCAGCTCCTTGGCCGCCCAGCCGCCCGAGATGCCGCTGCCCACCACGATGGCGTCGTAGGTGTGCTCGGCCCGGGCCTTGGTGTTGAGGTTCGCCATCGCTTACAGCCCCAGGATCTGGCGGTTCCTCGCCGCGTCGACGCCCGAGGCGGCGAAGTCGTCGAAGGCGCGCTCGGTGACGCGGATGATGTGATCGCGGATGAAGGGGGCGCCCTCGCGGGCGCCGTCCTCGGGATGCTTGATCGCGCACTCCCACTCCAGCACGGCCCAGCCGGGATAGTCGTAGGCGGCCAGCTTCGAGAAGATCGCGCCGAAGTCGACCTGCCCGTCGCCCAGCGAGCGGAATCGGCCCGGCCGGTCGACCCAGCCCTGGTAGCCGCCGTAGACGCCCGATCGCCCGGTGGGCCGGAACTCGGCGTCCTTCACGTGGAAGGCCCGGATGCGCTCGTGGTAGCGGTCGATGTAGTCGAGGTAGTCCAGCTGCTGCAGGACGAAGTGGCTGGGGTCGTAGAGCAGGCAGGCGCGCGGATGGCCGCCCACCTCGTCCAGGAACCGCTCGTAGGTCGCCCCGTCGTGCAGGTCCTCGCCGGGGTGGATCTCGTAGCAGACGTCGACGCCGGCCTCGTCGAAGGCGTCCAGGATGGGCCGCCAGCGGCGCCCGAGCTCGGCGAAGGCCTCTTCCACCAGGCCGGCCGGCCGCTGCGGCCAGGGATAGAGGTAGGGCCAGGCCAGGGCGCCCGAGAAGGTGGCGTGCGCGTCCAGGCCCAGCCGCCGGCTGGCCTTCGCCGCCGCCTTGAGCTGGCTCACCGCCCACGCCTGCCGGGCCTGTGGCCTGCCCCGGACCTCCGGAGCGGCCAACCCGTCGAACAGGGCGTCGTAGGCGGGATGCACGGCCACGAGCTGGCCCTGCAGATGGGTCGACAGCTCGGTGATCCGGAGCCCGTGCTCGGCCAGCACGCCCGCGATGTCGTCGCAGTAGGCCTGGCTCTCGGCGCCCTTCTCCACGTCGAAGAACGCGCCCGGCCCCGTGGGCATCTGCAAGCCGACGTAGCCCAGCGACGCGGCCCAGGCCGCGATGGTGTCCAGCCGGTCGAAGGGCGGCTCGGGCCCCACGAACTGGGCGAGGAAGATCCCTGGCCCCTTCAACGTACGCACGCGCCGTCTCCCGAAAGCTCGACCCAGCCCGCCCCGCTGGCGCGGACGGCGGTCTCGACGAAGGCCATGCCCCGCACGCCTTCTTCTATGCCCGGCGTCGGCGCCGCGTCGGCGCGGCCGGCGACAATGGCCTCGGCGAAGTCGCGGTAGAGGTTGGCGAACGCCTCGATGAAACCCTCGGGATGCCCCGCGGGCAGCCGGGCCGCGGCCTGGGCCGCGCCGCCCAGGTATCCGGAGCCGGCGTGCAGCACCTGGCTGGGCCGGTCCAGCCAGTCGAGCGTCAGCTCCGCGGCCCGCTCGTGGCTCCACGAGACGCCGCCCCTCTCGCCGTAGACGCTGATGCGCAGCCCGTTGCGGGCGCCGGCCGAGATCTGGCTCGAGATCAGCACGCCGCGCGCCCCGCCCTGGAAGCGCAGCAGGACGTTGGCGTCGTCGTCCAGCGCCCGGCCCGGCACGACCGTGGCCACGTCCGCGCACAGCCGGTCCACCCGGCGGCCGCTGACGAACTCCGCGAGGTTGAACGCGTGCGTTCCGATGTCGCCCAGGCACCCGCCGACGCCCGCCCGCCCCGGGTCGCCGCGCCAGGCCGCCTGCTTGTTGTCGACCGGAGCCGACAGCCAGCCCTGTGAGTACTCCACCACCACCTTGCGGACCGCTCCGAGGTCGCCGCGGGCCACGATGTCGCGCGCCTCGCGCACCATGGGATAGCCGGTGTAGGTGTGGGTCAGGCCGTAGAGGCGGCCCGAGCGGGCCACGGCGTCGGCGAGGGTCCGCGCCTCGGCCAGGTCGCGCGTGGCGGGCTTGTCGCTCATCACGTGGAAGCCGGCGCCCAGCGCCGCCGCCGAGACCTCCAGGTGCAGGTCGTTGGGCGTGACCACGCAGACCATCTCGGCGCCGTCGGGCCGCGCGCGCTCGGCCGCCAGCATCTCGCGCCAGTCGCCATAGCCGCGCACGCCCCAGGCCGCCGCCGCCGCCGCCGATCGCCCGGCGTCGCGGCTGAAGGCGCCGGCCACCAGCTCGATCCTCGCGTCCAGCTCGGCCGCCATGCGGTGGACGGGGCCGATGAACGACCCCGGCCCGCCGCCCACCATGGCCATGCGGACGCGCCGGCTCACGCGACGAGGCCGGCCAGGAAGTCGTGACCGGCGCGGGCGGAGTCGATGCGGGGTCCGGGGAACGGCGGCTCCTGCTCGAGGAAGAAGTGCCGCACGCCCGCGGCGTGCGCCGCCGGCAGCAGCCGCTTCCACTCGATCCGGCCGGCGCCGATGTCGGAGGGGTCCATGGCGAGCGTGAAGTTGGGCTGCGTGGACGCCTTCAGGTCCTTCACGTGCATCAGCGTGAACCGGCCCTTGTGGCGCGTCAGCAGGTCCGCCGGGTCCTGGCCGCTCGCGGCGATCCAGCCCACGTCGGCCTCGAAGGTGACGAGCTTCGGATCGGTCTCGGCCAGCAGGATTTCCATGCCGCTCACGCCGCCCAGCGGCGCGAACTCCATGTTGTGGTTGTGATAGCCCACGCGGATGCCGGACCGGGCCAGCGCCGCGCCCTTCTCGTTGAGGAACTGGGCGTTGGCCCGCCAGTCGTCGGCGGTCATCTGGCTGAAGACGCGGCGGAGGTAACCGACGAAATCCTCGCCGGCGGCGGGGACCAGCCCGAGCCGCTCGGGGATGCGCGGAATCGGCATCACCGCATGGGTGGCCCCGACGACGTTCAGCGCCTCGGCGACCTTGCCCACGTCGCCGTCGAACGACGCGCCGGGCGCGCCGCGCGGCTGGATGTGGGCGCTGGTGGCCTTCAGGCCCGCCTTGTCGAGCGCCGCGCGCAGGTCCTGCGGCGAGCGGCCATAGAAGCCGGCGAGTTCGACGGTGCGGAAGCCGATGCCCGCCACGGCGGCGAGCGTGCCCTCCAGGTCGCGGGCCGCCTCGGGGCCGAGGGTGTAGAG
Source organism: Phenylobacterium sp. T106 (assembly GCF_057219735.1). Classification (NCBI taxonomy): domain Bacteria; kingdom Pseudomonadati; phylum Pseudomonadota; class Alphaproteobacteria; order Caulobacterales; family Caulobacteraceae; genus Phenylobacterium; species Phenylobacterium sp. T106. The sequence goes on from NZ_JBXVWA010000001.1 coordinate 927,492, forward strand.
CTGGATGCCGATCGGCAGTCCATGGCGGCGGAAGAACGGCCGCGCCTGGGCCTGGGCGGCGCCGCTCACGCCCGCGCCCAGCCCGACGGCGGCGGCAAGCAGCGCCCGGCGATGAAGTGGTCGCATGTAGGTCCCCTTGTGGTCATGGCGGCGACGGCACGCCGCCCTCGGGCATCATCGGCGCCTTCTCCTCGGCGTGCTCGACGACGGCGGGCCCGCGGTCAGGCGGCCGGAAGAAGAGGGCGAGCAGGAGCACGGCGACGAGCGCCATGCCGGTGGGCGCGAGGAACAGCGTGCGGTAGTCCACCGCCTGGGTCGCCGGGTCGGTCAGCCGGGCGATCAGCGCCGGGAAGAGGAAGCTGGCCACGACGTTGCCGACCCCCAGGATCAGCAGGTTGAACAGTCCCTGGCCGCTGGACCTGACGTCCTTCGGGAAGGCGTGGTCGACGAAGATGTACACGCTGGCGAAGAAGAACGCGTAGCAGACGCCGTGCAGCAGCTGCACGGCGACGATCACGGGCATGCTGTCGGCGAAGAAGGCGAACACCGCGAAGCGCGCGGCGTGGCCCAGGATCCCGACGATCATGGTGACCTTCCAGCCCAGGCGGACCAGCACCGCGCCGAGCACGACCATGGTGAGGATCTCGGCCAGCTGGCCCAGGCTGAGCACCACCATCGACAGGTTGCCGGCGATGCCCACGCGGTTGGTCAGGAAGGCGTCGGCCATCACGAAGTAGCCGTTGTGGATGACGCTGTCGATGAAGGTGACCAGGAACAGGACCGCGATGAAGGGGACCTTCAGCAGGCCGATCGCCTCGCGCCAGGCCAGCGGATCGGCGGCCTCGCCGCCGCGCTTCGGCGGGGTGTGCGGCAGCGTCAGCGAATAGAGCGCCAGCGCGAACGAAACCGCCGCGGCCACGAAGAAGATCGAGCGCACCTCGGCCGCCGTCGCATGCGCCGACAGGAGGAAGACGAAGGGCCAGGAGACCAGCATCCAGCCGACGGTCCCGCCCATGCGCACCGTGCCGAACTGCCGGGCCGGATCCTTGAGGTTGGCGAAGGCGATGGAGTTCGAGACCGAGAGCGTCGGCACGTAGAGCAGGCTGTAGAGCAGGTAGGCCCCGAAGAACGGCCAGAACGCATCCGAGAAGGCCACGCCCAGCAGGGCGACGCCGGAGAGCGCATGGCTCGCGGCCAGGAACCTCTCAGCGGCGAAGTTGCGGTCGGCGAACTGGTTCGAGAAGAAGATCCCGGCCAGCGAGGCGACGCCCCAGGCGCTGCCCACCAGGGCCTGCTGCCACGGCGCGAACCCCAGCATGCCCATGTAGGGGAACAGCTTCGGCGCCCAGGCCCCCCAGACGGCGAGCTGGAGCACCATCATCACGAACAGGCGCACCTGGATCGACATGCCCGGGCCCTCCCCGCCCCGTGCGCGCCTTGATCTGGTTATTGGACGGCGCGACTCCATCTAGCCACGGTCCACGCGGCCCGTCACGCCTCGCGGGGGCTCAGGCGCCCCGCAATGCCCTGTCTCCAAGAACCGCTGTCATCCCGGTTTCCGCGCAGCGGAAGACCGGGACCCATAGACTCCGTGGGTCCGGATGAGGCGCAGCGGCGCCGCCCGCGGGCCGCCACGGCCATCGGGCGCGTATGGGTCCCGGTCTTCGCCTGAGGCGAAACCGGGATGACAGCGTGGGGGCGTGCGCGTCCCGTCCGGCTTCCCTGCGGGGGGAACCCGTCGCCTCCGTCAGCGCGGGAGGGTGGAGGTTCCCATCAGGTGCAGGTCCACGGCGCGGGCGCACTGGCGGCCCTCGCGGATCGCCCAGACGACCAGGGACTGGCCGCGACGCGCGTCGCCGCAGGCGAAGATCCGGCCGTCCGAGGTGCGGTAGTCGGCGACGCTGGCCTTGAGGTTGCCGCGCGGATCCAGGTCGACGCCGCTCTGTTCCACCACGCCCGCCTTGCGGGGTCCGACGAAGCCCATGGCCAGCAGCACCAGGTCGGCCTTGAGCTCGAAGGTCGAGCCCTCGATCTCGCGCATCCGGCCGTCGACCCACTCGACGCGGGCGCACTCCAGCGCCGTCACCTTGCCGTCCTTGCCGATGGCGCGCTTGGTCACCACCGCGAAGTCCCGCTCGACGCCCTCGGCCTGCGAGGACGAGGTGCGCATCTTCAGCGGCCAGTCGGGCCAGGTCAGGGCCTTGTTCTCGTGCTCGGGCGGGGCCGGCATGATCTCGAGCTGGGTGACCGAGGCCGCGCCCTGACGGTTCGACGTGCCGATGCAGTCCGAGCCGGTGTCGCCGCCGCCGATGACCACGACGTGCTTGCCCTTCGCCGAGAGGGTTCCGGTCGGAGCCGCCACGGCCTCGTCGTCGCCGGCGTTGCGCTTGTTCTGCTGGGTCAGGAACTCCATGGCGTAGTGCACGCCGTCGAGCTCCCGGCCCGGGACCTCCAGGTTGCGGGGATCCTCGGCCCCGCAGGCCATCACCAGGACGTCGTAGTCGTCCAGCAGGCGCTGCACCGACACCATCGAGCCCACCTCGAAGTTGGTGCGGAAGATCACGCCCTCGGCCTCCATCTGCCGGATGCGCCGGTCGATGAGGTGCTTCTCCATCTTGAAGTCGGGGATGCCGTAGCGCAGCAGGCCGCCGACGCGGTCGTTCTTCTCGAACACGGTCGTGGCGTGGCCGGCGCGGGCCAGCTGCTGGGCGCAGGCCAGTCCGGCGGGGCCGGAGCCGACGATCGCCACGCGCTTGCCGGTGCCGCGCGGGCTGGGCCGCGGCGCGATCCAGCCTTCCTCCCAGCCGCGATCGATGATCTGGCATTCGATCGTCTTGATGGTGACCGGGGTGTCCGGGATGTTCAGCGTGCAGCTGGCCTCGCACGGCGCGGGGCAGATGCGGCCCGTGAACTCCGGGAAGTTGTTCGTGGACTGGAGGTTCTCCAGCGCCTCGCGCCACTGGTCCCGGTAGACCAGCTCGTTGAAGTCCGGGATCTGGTTGTTGACCGGGCAGCCCTGGTGACAGAACGGGATGCCGCAGCTCATGCAGCGCGACGCCTGCGCCTGCAGCTCGGGCTGCGGCAGGGGCGCGACGAACTCCCGCCAGTGCTTCAGGCGCTCGGCGACCGGCGCATAGCCGCGGTCGTGACGCTCGATCTCGAGAAAGCCGGTCGGCTTGCCCATGGTTGTCCCCTGAACCCTGAAGCTTACTCGGCCGCGACGGCCGCCGCGGCGGCGCGTTCGCGGGCCAGATCGGTGAGCGCGCGGCGGTAGTCGCGCGGCATCACCTTCACGAACGACGGCAGCACCTGATCCCAGTTCTCCAGGATCTCGGCCGCCCGGCGGCTGCCGGTGTGCAGGTGGTGCCGCTCGATGAGGATGCGCAGGCGCTCGGCGTCGAACGACAGCATGTCGCCCATGCCGCTGTTCTCGGCCGAGACCGAGCGCTGGCTCGGGCGGCCGGCCTCGTCGGCGCCGACCGGAGCCGCCTCGACCGGGCCCAGGTCGACCATCGCCTTGTTGCACAGCGGCTCGAAGCGCTTGCGCGGGTCGTAGACGTACGCGACGCCCCCGCTCATCCCGGCCGCGAAGTTGCGGCCGGTGTCGCCCAGCACCACCACGACGCCGCCGGTCATGTACTCGCAGCCGTGGTCGCCCACGCCTTCGACCACCGCCACGGCGCCCGAGTTGCGCACGGCGAACCGTTCGCCCGCCACGCCCTCGAAGTAGGCCTCGCCGGCGATGGCGCCGTAGAGCACCGTGTTGCCGACGATGATGTTGCGGGTCGGGTCACGCCGCGCTTCCGGCGGCTGACGCACCACCACGCGGCCGCCCGACAGGCCCTTGCCGACATAGTCGTTGGCGTCGCCGATCAGCGTCAGGCTCACGCCGCGCGCCAGGAAGGCCCCGAAGCTCTGCCCGGCGGTGCCGCGCAGGGTGAGCGCGATGGTGTCCTCGGGCAGGCCCGCGTGGCCGTAGCGCTTGGCCACCTCGCCCGACAGCATCGCGCCGGCGGTGCGGTTGACGTTGCGGATGCGGTACTCGGCCCGCACCGGTTCGCCCTTCTCGAGCGCCGGACGCGCGTCGGCGATGAACTGGTGGTCCAGCGCCTTGTCCAGGCCGTGGTCCTGGCGGTCCTGGTTCCACAGGCCCTTCGCGCCCTCGGCCGGGGCGGCGTAGAGGATCCGGGAGAGGTCCACGCCCCGCGCCTTCCAGTGGTCGAGCGCGTCCTTCATGTCGATGCGGTCCACGCGCCCGATCATCTCGTTCAGCGTGCGGAAGCCCATCTGCGCCATGATCTGGCGCAGCTCCTCGGCCACGAAGAAGAAGTAGTTGATCACGTGCTCGGGCTGGCCGGTGAAGCGCGCGCGCAGCACCGGGTCCTGGGTCGCCACCCCGACGGGGCAGGTGTTCAGGTGGCACTTGCGCATCATGATGCAGCCGGCCGCGATCAGCGGCGCCGTGGCGAAGCCGAACTCGTCGGCCCCCAAGAGCGCGCCGACCGCCACGTCGCGGCCCGTACGCAGGCCGCCGTCCACCTGCACCGCGATGCGCGTGCGCAGGCCGTTCAGCAGCAGCGTCTGCTGGGTCTCGGCCAGGCCGATCTCCCACGGCGAGCCGGCGTGCGTCAGCGAGGTCAGCGGCGAGGCGCCGGTTCCCCCCTCGAAGCCCGAGATGGTCACGTGGTCGGCCCGCGCCTTGGCGACGCCGGCGGCCACGGTGCCCACGCCGACCTCGGAGACCAGCTTCACCGAGATGCGGGCGACCGGGTTGACGTTCTTCAGGTCGTGGATGAGCTGGGCCAGATCCTCGATCGAGTAGATGTCGTGGTGCGGCGGCGGGCTGATGAGGCCCACGCCCGGCGTCGAGTGGCGGACGCGGGCGATGTTCTTGTCCACCTTGTGGCCGGGCAGCTGGCCGCCTTCCCCGGGCTTGGCGCCCTGGGCCATCTTGATCTGGATGTCGTCGGCGTTGACCAAGTACTCGGTGGTGACGCCGAACCGGCCCGACGCCACCTGCTTGATGGCCGAGCGCATGGAGTCGCCGTTGGGGAGCGGCTTGAAGCGGTCGGGCTCCTCGCCCCCCTCCCCGGTGTTCGAGCGGCCGCCGATGCGGTTCATCGCGATGGCGAGCGTCGTGTGCGCCTCGCGGCTGATCGAGCCGAAGGACATGGCGCCGGTCGAGAACCGCTTCACGATCTCGGCCGCCGGCTCCACCTCCTCGAGCGGGACCGGCTGGTCCGCGGGCTTCAGCCGCATCAGCCCGCGCAGGGTGAGCAGGCGCTCGGACTGCTCGTTGATCGCGTTGGCGAACTTCTCGTACTCGGCGGGCAGGTTGCCGCGCACCGCATGCTGCAGGCCCGAGATGGATTCGGGCGTCCAGGCGTGCGCCTCGCCCCGCAGGCGCCAGGCGTACTGGCCGCCCACGTCGAGCATGGACCGGTAGATCGGGTTGTCGCCGTACGCGTCGCGGTGGCGGCGGACCGTCTCCTCGGCGATCTCGGCGAGGCCCACGCCCTCGATCGTCGTGGCCGTGCCGGTGAAGTACTTGTCGATCAGCTCGGACGACAGGCCCACGGCGTCGAAGATCTGCGCGCCGCAGTAGGACTGGTAGGTGGAGATGCCCATCTTGGACATCACCTTCATGATGCCCTTGCCCACGGCCTTGATGTAGTTCTTGCGGACCTCGTACGCCGACAGCGACAGGCCGTTCTTGACCCGCAGCTGCTCCAGCGTCTGGAACGCCAGGTAGGGGTTCACCGCCTCGGCGCCGTAGCCGGCCAGCACGCAGAAATGGTGCACCTCGCGAGCCTCGCCCGTCTCGATGACGAGGCCCGTCTGCATGCGCAGGCCCTGGCGGATCAGGTGGTGGTGCACGGCCGCGGTGGCGAGCGCCGCCGGGATCGGGATGCGCTCCACCGAAACCTCCCGATCCGACAGGATCAGGATGTTCATGTCGGCCAGGACGGCGTCCGTCGCCTCGCGGCAGATCCGCTGGATCGCGGCCTCGAGCCCGGCCGCGCCCTCGGCCATGGGCCAGGTGATGTCGATCGTGGCTGTGCGGAAGGCGCCGTCGAGCAGCTCGTTGACCGCGCGGATCTTCGCCAGGTCCTCGTCGGTGAGGATGGGCTGGGCCACCTCCAGGCGCTTGTGCGTGCCGGCCTGGCGGCCCAGCAGGTTCGGGCGCGGACCGATCATCGACACCAGGCTCATGACCAGTTCCTCGCGGATCGGGTCGATGGGCGGGTTCGTGACCTGCGCGAAGTTCTGCTTGAAGTACTCGTAGAGCAGCTTCGAGCGGTCCGAGAGCACGGCGATGGGCGTGTCGTGGCCCATGGAGCCGATCGGATCGTCCCCGTCCTTGCCCATCGGCTCGAGGAAGAACTGAAGGTCTTCCTGGGTGTAGCCGAACGCCTGCTGGCGATCGAGCAGCACCTGCGGGTCGTTCGCGGGCGCCTCGCCCCGGACCTCGTCGAGCTTCAGCTCCTCCAGCTTGAACTGGGTCTCGGCCAGCCATTCCTCGTAGGGCTCGGCCTCGGCGAGGGTCTTCTTGATCTCCTCGTCCTCGATGATGCGCCCCTGCTCCATGTCGATGAGCAGCATCTTGCCGGGCTGGAGCCGCCACTTCCTGACGATGCGCTCCTCAGGAACGTCGAGCACGCCGACTTCCGAGGCCATGATCACATGGTCCTGGTCGGTGATCACGAAGCGGGCCGGGCGCAGGCCGTTGCGGTCGAGGGTCGCGCCGATCTGGCGGCCGTCGGTGAAGGCCACCGCCGCCGGACCGTCCCACGGCTCCATCAGGGCCGCGTGGTACTCGTAGAAGGCGCGCCGCTTGGCGTCCATGAGCGGGTTCCCGGCCCAGGCTTCCGGGATCAGCATCATCATGGCGTGGACCAGCGGGATGCCGCCGGCGACCAGCAGTTCCAGCGCGTTGTCCAGGCAAGCGGTGTCCGACTGCCCGTGCGGGATCAGCGGCCACATCTTGTTGAGGTCGGGCCCCAGCAGGTCGCTTTCCAGCGTGCGCCGGCGCGCGTTCATCCAGTTCACGTTGCCGCGGACGGTGTTGATCTCGCCGTTGTGGGCGATGAACCGGTAGGGGTGGGCCAGCTTCCACGACGGGAAGGTGTTGGTGGAGAACCGCTGGTGCACGAGCGCGAGCGCGCTCTCGCAGCGCTCGTCCTGCAGGTCCTTGTAGAAGCTGCCGACCTGGCCCGCGAGCAGGAGGCCCTTGTAGACCACCGTGCGGGTCGAGAACGACGGCATGTAGACCTGCGTCAGGTCCGGCAGGCCGCGCTTCTCGGCCAGTTCGGCCAGGGGGTTCTGGAACTGCTTGCGGACCGCCAGGATCTTCCGCTCGTGGGCGTCCTGGTCCTTCACGTTGGGGCCGCGGCCGATGAAGGCCTGGCGGATCACCGGCATCGACGCGAGCACGGCCTTGCCGAGGCCCGTGGTGTCCACCGGCACGTCGCGCCAGCCGATCAGGGGCTGCTTCTCGACGCGCAGGAAGTGCTCGAACTGCTCCATGGCGGCCGCGCGGGTCAGCGCGTCCTGCGGCAGGAAGCACATGGCCACGGCGTATTCGCCGGCCGGCGGCAGGTCGACGCCCTCGGCCTTCGCCCAGTCGCGATAGAGGCGGTCCGGGATCTGGATCAGGCAGCCGGCGCCGTCGCCCACGAGCGGGTCCGCGCCCACCGCGCCGCGATGGTCGATGTTCAGCAGAATCTGCAGGCCGGACTGGATGACCTCGTGCGACTTGCGGCCTTTGATATTCGCGACGAAGCCCACGCCGCACGCATCGTGCTCGTTCCGGGGATCGTACAGGCCCTGTCGCTCAGGCAGTCGCATCGTCTCTCTCGTCCAAGCACAAACCAACGCGGCCGACCTGAGGGGCGGCCGTACGTGCTTTCAGCGCGCCTTTAAGCGGCAAAACCCACCCGTGTCGATGCCCCTCGCATCGCGGTGGGGGCATAAGCTTCCAGCCTGAGCGGAATTGGCGCACGTCCTGCGAGACGCGACGCCCCCTCGCGCGCGCGTCAAATCAGCGTGAAGGCCGGCCCGCGGACCGCCCCGGCGTCACTTCGCCACAAGGTCCTGCTTCAGCCAGCGGCAGGTGAGCAGGAAGAACGCGCCGCTCAGCGCGTAGAGGCTCGCCGTCACCAGCAGCGACTGCTGCAGGCTCTGCGGGTGGGCCTGGGCGCATACGGCCTCGAGCCTGGCGGGCAGGCCGGCGCGGGCCGCCCCCTCGCAGGCGCTGCGGGCCAGGTCCGCCGCGCCCAGCGCCGCCGCCTGCGACTTGAAGAGCACGTCGCTGAGCCAGCCGATGAACAGCGGGCCCAGGCCGTAGCCCAGGAGGTTCAGCATGAACATCAGCACGGCGGTCGACAGCGCGCGGGTCTGGGCCGACACCACGCCCTGGCCGATGGTGTACTGGGCGGCGAGGTAGCCGTACTTGGCGCCGCCGCCGATCACGAGCCCGGCGAGGCAGAGCCACAGGTCCTGGGTGGTGAACGCCAGCACGTAGAACGGCACCGAGATCGCCATGCCCGCAGCCGGCAGCCAGGCGATGGCGCTGACGCTTCGCGGCCCGATCTTCTCCGCGAGCCAGCCGGTGCCCAGCGTGCCCAGCGACGAGGCGATGGCCACCGGCACATTGATCATCAGCGCCGCCTCGCCGGCCGTGAGGCCGAAGGTGCGGTTGATGAACAGCGACTGGAACGACGAGATCCCGTAGCCGCAGAAGGCGGCGATGGTGGCCGCCGTGGTCATCGACCAGAACGACTTCTTCGAGGCGATCTCGCGCAGGCCGTCCATGAAGCGCACGACCTCGCGCCGCGGCGTGCCGGGCGGATCGGTGTAGCCGCGCGGCGGTTCGCGCACCGTGAGCTTGAAGACCAGCGCCACCAGCAGGCCCGGCACGCCCAGGATGAAGAAGGCCCAGCGCCAGCCCAGCGCATCCGTGATCGGGCCGCCGATGACGTTGGCCAGCATGGTGCCGAGCGTGACGCCCATGGCGTAGTAGCCCAGGGCGGTGGAGCGCGTGCGCGGCGGGTAGTAGTCGGCGATGAGGGAATTGGCCTGCGGCGTGCAGCCCGCCTCGCCGATGCCCACGCCGACGCGGCAGGTCAGCAGCACCCAGAAGGCGCCGATGGTGATGGAGCCGATGGTGATCTCGGCGGCCAGCCCGCACATCGCGGTCATGAGCGACCAGAGGGCGATGCAGATCGTCATGATCCACACGCGGTGGCGCGTCTCGGCCAGCTGGGCCAGCGGGACGCCGACGATCGTGTAGAGCAGGGCGAAGCCGAAGCCGGTGAGCAGCCCGAAGCCCGTGTCGGAGATCCCCAGCTCGGGCTTCATCTGCGGCGCCACGACCGACAGCAGCGTGCGGTCCATGAAGTTCAGGATGAAGATGAAGAGCAGCGCCGTGAGCACATAGGTGCGGTACGGGCGCGTCCCGTAGCCGTGGATATGCCCCTGGCCGGCGTCGGCGGCGGCGGTCATGGCGTTCAGCCGGCCGACGGCTGGGCGATGCGGTCGCGCAGGCGCACCATGCCGGCGATCCAGCGGTCGTAGTCGCCGGTCTTGCGCTGCATGTAGGTGGCCACCTGCGGGTGCGGCAGGATCAGGAACGTCTCGGCCGCCAGGCCATCGACGACGCAGTCGGCCACGTCCGCCGGGGCCATGACGCCGTCCACCGCCTGCGAGCCCCTGGCGCCGCGGATCATCGGCGTGTCCACCGCCTGCGGGCAGAGGATCGAGACGCGGATGTTCTGGCTGCGGTGGGTGATCGCCAGCGATTCGGCGAAACCGACCGCCGCGTGCTTGGTGGTGGCGTAGACGGGGCTGCCCGGCTGGCTCAGGAGGCCCGCGGCCGACACGGTGTGCAGGAAGTAGCCGCCGCCGCGCGCGATCATCCCCGGCAGGGCCGCGCGCGCCGCATAGACGTGCGCCATGACGTTGACGTTCCAGCCGAGCATCCAGGTGTCGTTCGACGCGGACGTCGCGTTGTTGAAGTCGGGGTCGCGGACGGACACGCCGGCGTTGGAGCACACCAGGTCGATCCGGCCGAAGCGCTCCTCGGCCAGGGCGACCATCCGCTGGACGTCGGCTTCGACCGCCACGTCGACCCGGATCGAGACTCCCCCGACCGACCGCGCGACGGCCTCGGCCGCATCGCCGTCCAGGTCCGCGATCACGAGCCCGGCGGCGCCCGCACGCCGGAAGCGCTCGGCCATCGCCTTGCCGATGCCGCTGCCCCCGCCCGTGATCACCACGACCTTGTCCTGCAGGTCCATCAGCTCTCCCCCATCCGACGCTTTTGATCCGCCTTGGTAACAAAAGTGGGCCGAACGCCCCGCGCCGTCAACGCCGGACGCAGCAATTTGATACCGATCCGGAACATTTGCAGTTGAAGCCGCCAAGGCGCGCGCTTAGCGTCTAGCGGAGACCGCAATGAACGGCCGGACGGGGGGAGGCATGTCGGAAGCGAACGCCGATGCGCGCAAGGACGCCACGGCGGCGACCCGCGCCGCCCACGAGGCCGTGGCCCGGACCCTGCCGGCCGACGACGGCGCCTTCGAACTGGCCCGGCGCGGCTTCATCCGCTCGATCCCCGACGCCGACGTTCCAGGCGCCTGGAGCCAGCGGCCGTTCGCCTTCCTCGACGCCGAGCGCCCCGACACCATCAACCCCAGCCTCTGGCGGCAGGCGCGCCTGAACGCGCTGCACGGCCTCTTCGAGGTCACCCCGGGCGTCTACCAGGTGCGCGGCTTCGACATCTCGAACATCACCTTCGTCGAAGGCCGCGAGGGCTGGATCGTCATCGACCCGCTGACCTCGGCCCAGCCCGCCGCCGCGGCGCTGCAGCTGCTGCGCGACACCAAGGGCGACCGCCCGGTGACGGCGGTGATCTACACGCACAGCCACGTCGACCACTACGGCGGGGTCATGGGCGTGCTCTCGCCCGACGATATCGCCCGCGGCGTGCCGATCGTGGCGCCCGAGGGCTTCCTGCAGGCCGCCGTCGCCGAGAACGTGCTGGCGGGCAACGTCATGAGCCGCCGGGCGACCTACATGTACGGCGGCCTCCTGCCCAAGGACCCCAGGGGGCATGTGGACTCGGGCCTCGGCAAGGGAACCTCCACCGGCAAGGTGGCGCTGGTGGCGCCCAACGTCTCGGTCACCCACACGGGGCAGGTGCTGACGCTGGACGGCGTCGAGATCGTCTTCCAGGTGACGCCCGACACCGAGGCGCCGGCGGAGATGAACTTCCACTTCCCGCAGTTCGGCGCGCTCTGCATGGCCGAGAACTGCACCTGCCACCTGCACAACCTCTACACGCCCCGCGGGGCGCAGGTGCGCGACGCCAAGGCCTGGAGCTTCTACATCGACGAGGCGCTGGAGATGTTCGCCGGCGCGTCGGACGTGATGTTCGCGAGCCACCACTGGCCGCGTTGGGGAGAGGACCCGATCCGCGCGTTCCTGGCCAAGCAGCGCGACCTCTACAAGTATATCCACGACCAGACGCTGCGCATGGCGAACCACGGGATGAACGGCCCCGAGATCGCCGAGGTGCTGAGGCTGCCCCCGACGCTGGAGGCCGAGTGGCACACCCGCAGCTACTACGGAACGCTCAGCCACAACGCCAAGGCCGTGTACCAGAAGTACCTCGGCTGGTTCGACGGCAACCCGGCCAACCTGAACAAGCACCCGCCCGAGGCCGCCGGCCGGCGCTACGTGGACGCGATGGGCGGCCCGGAGCGCGTGCTCGCCGAGGGGCGCCGCGCCTTCGAGGCGGGGGACTACCGCTGGACCGCCGAGATCGTGGGACACCTGGTCTTCGCCGACCCCGCGCATGAGGCCGCGCGCGCCCTGCAGGCCGATGCGCTGGAGCAGATGGGGTACCAGGCCGAGTCCGGGCCGTGGCGGGACTTCTACCTCACCGGCGCCCAGGAGCTTCGGAAGCCGCGACCGAAGTCGGACACGCCGCGCCAGGCCTCGGCCGGCCAGCTGCGGACCCTGCCCGCGGACAACCTGCTGGACGCCCTGTCGGTGCGGCTGAACGGGCTCGCGGCCGGGGCGGAGACGATCGGCCTCACGGTCGCGTTCACGGATACCGGCGAACGGTTCGCCGTGCGCGTCGAGAACGCCGTGCTGCACCACCGTGCGGGCGAAGGCGGCCCGGCAGCCGAGCTTTCGCGAGGCGACCTCGTGGACCTGGTCACCGGCGCGAAGACCGTCGCGGAGGCCGGCGTCGCCGGCGACGGCGCCGCTGAGCTCGCCCGCCTCGTTTCCCTGCTCGACCGGTTCGACCTCTGGTTCGAGATCACCGCGCCCTAGGAGCCTGCCCCGTGTCCCAGCCGACTTTCGAGACCCTGCTCTACGACGTGGAAGACGGGATCGCGACGATCACCCTGAACCGGCCCGACCGGCTGAACGCCTTCACGCCGAAGATGATGCTGGACATGATCGCCGCCTTCGACGCCACCGACGCCGACGACTCGGTGAAGGCGGTGATCGTCACCGGCGCCGGGCGCGGGTTCTGCGCCGGAGCCGACCTGGGGGCCGGCGGCGGCACCTTCGACCAGGGCGCGCGGGAGGCCGAGCGACGCGCGGCCGGCGACACCGGCGACGTGACCCGCGACGGCGGCGGCCGCGTCTCGCTGCGCATCTTCCAGAGCCTGAAGCCGGTCATCGCGGCGGTGAACGGCGCGGCGGTCGGCGTGGGCGTCACCATGCAGCTGCCGATGGACATGCGGCTGGCCTCGACCGACGCGAAGTTCGGCTTCGTCTTCGCCCGGCGCGGCATCGCGATGGAGGCCTGCTCCTCCTGGTTCCTGCCGCGCCTCGTGGGCGCGCCGACCGCGCTGGAGTGGTGCTACTCGGGGCGGGTGTTCACCGCCGAGGAGGCGCACGCCAAGGGACTGGTGCAGGGCCTGCACGCGCCCGAAGACCTCCTCCCGGCCGCCCGCGCCCTCGCTAGAAGCTTCACCGAGAACGCGGCGCCCATGTCCATGGCCGTCACCCGACAGCTCATCTGGCGGGGGCTCGTGGCCGACCATCCGATGGAGGCTCACCGCGCCGACAGCCGGTCGATGCGGATGCGGGGCGCCTCCGACGATGCGCGCGAGGGGATCGCGGCCTTCCTGGAGAAGCGGGCGCCGGCTTTCCCCGACAAGGTCTCGAACGGCCTGCCGGACCTGTGGCCCGAATGGCAGGAGCCCGAGTACCGCTAGCGGCTAAGGCCCGGCCCATGCCTCGGGTCGACAGCGCCATAGCCCTCCAGCTTCTGGCGCCCAGAACCGGAACCGGGATATCGATTTCGTGGGGAGACGATTGCCGATGACGACGCACAAGAGGCGGGAACTCGCCCGATACGTGATCCCGGCCGCCGCGGTCGGGCTGCTCGTGGGCGGCGGCGCCATCGCCGCCCAGGCCCTGCGCGGTGAAGCCGCCCCGTCGGCGACCCGGGCGGCGAAGCCCGCTGCGGCCACCGCGGCGGGGTCTCCGGCCGTGCGCCTGCCCGGCCACAACCCGGACCGCAACGCCTATTTCGGCGACCTGCACGTCCACACCCAGATCTCGAACGACGCCTACATCTTCAACGTCCGCAGGACGCCCGACGACGCCTACCGCTTCGCCCGCGGCGAGACGATCGGCCATGCGTCCGGCTATCTGGTCCGCCTGGCCGGCGGCCCGCTGGACTTCGTCGGCGTCACCGACCACGCCGAGTTCATGTCGGCGATCCGCGAGGCGGGGAATCCCCAGAGCCCGCTCTCCAAGCTGCCGTTCAGCCAGGGCCTGATGAGCCCCGATCCCGCGCAGATCCAGAAGGCCTTCGACAGCTTCAACCAGGCGCGGCGCGACGGCACCCTGCCCAAGGAGTTCGCGGATCCGTCGATCATCTCGCGGGCCTGGCGCGAGACGCAGGATGCGGCCGCGCGGCACTATCAGCCCGGGCGCTTCACCACCTTCATCGGGTACGAGTACACCTCGGCGCCGCAGCGGCGGAACCTGCACCGCAACGTCATCTTCAAGAGCTCGAACGTCCCCGCGGCGCCCTACTCCGCCAGCGACTCGAACGATCCGGAGAACCTCTGGAAGGCCATGGACGGCTGGCGCGCCCGGGGCGTCGAGGCCCTGGCCATCCCGCACAACTCGAACGGCTCGGACGGCCTGATGTTCGACAGCGTGCGGCTGAACGGCCAGCCCGTCGACAAGGCCTACGCCGAGCTGCGCACGCGCAACGAGCCGCTGGTCGAGATCACCCAGATCAAAGGGACCTCCGACACCCATCCCTCGCTGTCGCCCAACGACGAGTGGGCGAACTTCGAGATCATGGAGAAGTACATCGGCTCCAACATCGCCGTGACGAAGTTCGCCGGCGGCTATGTGCGCCGTGCGCTGCAGGACGGGATCATCTTCCGCGAGAAGATCGGCGCGAACCCGTTCAAGTTCGGCTTCATCGGCTCGTCCGACACCCACAACGCCGCCCCCGGCAGCGTCGAGGAGCCCAACTACTTCTCCAAGACGGGACGCCGTGACGGCATGCCGGAACTGCGCGGCTCGGTCCCGCCGGGCGGCGCGAGGGACTGGTCGGCGCTCACGGGCGAGGCGGCGGCCAACCCGCCGGTGTTCCAGACGTGGGGCGCCTCGGGCCTGGCGGGTGTCTGGGCGGAGGAGAACAGCCGCGACGCCATCTATGCGGCGCTGCGGCGCAAGGAGACGTTCGCCACCTCGGGTCCGCGGATCAAGGTGCGGTTCTTC